>NZ_CP067101.1:5090909-5727272 GCF_016616425.1 Bradyrhizobium diazoefficiens | reverse complement strand
AGGCGATCGCGACGTTTGAGTAGAGCGCGAGTGTTTGCTCCAGCGCCTTGTAGACGCCGATCTCCATGAGCAGCAGCGCCACCATCACGTTGAAGACCAGCCAGACGACGCGCCCGGGATGGCTGTGCGTCAGGCGCGAGAAGAAGTTCGACCAGGCGATCGACCCGGCATAGGCGTTGGTGACGTTGATCTTGAGCTGCGAGAGGACCGCGAAAATGCCGGTCAATGCCAGCGCGAGGTCCGGCTCCGACAGCACGTATCGAAATGCCACGAGATACATATGAGCGGGCTCGGCGGCCTCTTCGGGCGGCACGCCGTGGCTCAGCGCAAAGAAGGCGAGGAACGAGCCGGCCAGGAGCTTCAAGGCGCCGAGCACGATCCAGCCCGGTCCCGCGCTCATCAGCGCGATCCACCACGACGCCCCGGAGCTGCGGCGGTCGCGCGGCAGAAAGCGCAGGAAGTCGACCTGCTCGCCGATCTGGGCCACCAGCGAGAACACCACTGAGGACGCCACGCCGAACAGCAACAGATCGAAATGTCCGCCGGGGTCGCCGTGCTCACCGGCAAATTTGTGCCATTCGGTGAATGAATGAGGGCTGGCCCAGGCGATGGCGACGAAGGGCAGGATGTGCAGGATGATCCAGAGCGGCTGTGTCCAGAGCTGGAAGCGGCTGATCAGCGTGATGCCATAGGTCACGAGCGGGATGATCGCGACCGCGCTGATGAGGTAGCCGATCGGGCGCGGAATGCCCAGGCACATTTCCAGTGCGGTCGCCAGGATCACCGCCTCGACTGCGAAGAAGATGAAGGTAAAGGAGGCGTAGATCAAGGAGGTGACGGTCGAGCCGATATAGCCGAACCCGGCACCCCGCGTCAGGAGATCAATATCGATGCCGCATTTGGCGGCATAATAGGCAATCGGCACGCCGCAGCAGAAGATGATGGTGGAGACGACGAGGATCGCGGCGGTGGCGTTGGTGACGCCGTAATTGAGGGTGATGGTGCCGCCGATTGCTTCCAGCACCAGGAAGGAAATGGCGCCGATTGCGGTGTTGGCGACGCGGGCGGCGGACCAGCGGCGTGCGCTCTTGGCGGTGAAGCGCAGCGCGTAGTCTTCCAGCGTCTGGTTGGCGACCCATTGGTTGTACTGGCGCCTGACGCGGTCTATTCGCTGCCGCCCTGCCACTCGAACCCCACTTCTGAACCCGCCGGATCCTCGAGCAAATCTCGTACCAAAACCCTACGTCGGTATTTTGCGGTGCAGTATACGCGATCTTGCGTATGTTTGCGGTGCACAAGCTCGAGCCATCCTCACCGGACCAATCGCGTGTCCTCGAACAAAAGTGGGGTGCTCATGTCAGACGAAGCAAACAAGGGCCTGTTGTCGCCGCTCCGGCGCAAGCTATTGACGGGAATGGCGGCCGTGCCGGCCATCGCGATGCTGCCGCGGGCATCTTTCGCGCAGGCTCCGGCGACCTCGGCGGTCAATAGCACGGGCCTTGCGGTCACTGACACCGAGGTGACGGTCGGCATCCTGCATTCGGCAACCGGCACGATGGCGATCTCCGAGACCGGCTCGATCGAAGCCGAAAAGCTCGCAATCGAGCAGATCAACGCCATGGGCGGCGTGCTCGGGCGCAAGATCAAGTTCATCCAGGAAGACGGCGCCAGCGACTGGCCGACCTTTGCCGAAAAGGCCAAGAAGCTGCTGGTCAACGACAAGGTCGCGGCCATCATGGGCTGCTGGACCTCGGCCTCCCGCAAGGCTGTGCTGCCGGTCCTCGAGCAGTATAACGGCATGCTCTACTACCCGACCTTCTACGAAGGCCTCGAGCAGTCCAAGAACGTGATCTACACCGGCCAGGAGGCAACCCAGCAGATCCTCGCCGGTCTCAACTGGATCGCGAAGGAGAAAGGCGCCAAGACGTTCTTCTTCATCGGTTCCGACTACATCTGGCCGCGCACCTCGAACAAGATCGCGCGCAAGCACGTCGAGAACGTGCTCAAGGGCAAGGTCGTCGGCGAGGAGTATTATCCGCTCGGCAACACCCAGTTCAATTCGGTCATCAACAAGATCAAGCTGACCAAGCCCGACGTGATCTTCACCGACGTCGTCGGCGGTTCGAACGTCGCGTTCTACAAGCAGCTCAAGGCCGCCGGCATCGACCTTTCCAAGCAGGCGCTACTGACCATCTCGGTGACCGAAGACGAGATCGACGGCATCGGCGGCGAGAACATCGCGGGTGCCTATGCCTGCATGAAGTACTTCCAGTCGCTCGACAATCCGAACAACAAGGCGTTCGTACCCGCCTTCAAAAAGATGTGGGGGGAGAAGACGGTGATCGGAGACGTCACCCAGGCTGCCTATCTCGGCCCGTGGCTGTGGAAGCTGACGGCGGAGAAGGCCGGCTCGTTCGACGTCGACAAGATCGCGGCAGCCTCGCCCGGCATCGAGTTCAAGGGGGCTCCGGAAGGCTATGTGCGCATCCATGAGAACCACCACCTCTGGTCCAAGACCCGCGTGGGCCGCGCCAAGCTCGATGGCCAGTTCGAGCTGATCTACGAGACCGCAGATCTCGTCGAGCCGAACCCGTTCCCCAAGGGCTACCAGTAGGAAGCCCGGCATCCGCCGCGATTTTCCCTCGAGGCAAAGCAGCTCCCTGGCGTGGATCGCAAAGTCCATGCCCAAGACCCGCGTCGCGAATCGTCTCGCGGCGCGGGACCTCATCCCTGACGGAGGACATCGATGTTCGGCGACTACTCGCTTGGTGACCTTGGCTCCATCTTCGTCATGCAGGGATTTGCAGGACTGATCCTGTTCTCGGTCTACGTGCTGATGGCGCTCGGTCTTGCGATCATCTTCGGCCAGATGGGCGTCATCAACATGGCCCATGGCGAGTTCATGATTCTCGGCGCGTACGTCACCTGGATGACCTCGAATCTGTTCCAGACCTATCTGCCAAGCCTGTTCAGCGGCTACTTCTTCCTTGCGATGATCCTGGCTTTTGTCGCATCCGGTGCGCTGGGAATGCTCGTGGAATGGGTGCTGATACGGCATCTCTACAAGCGCCCACTCGATACGCTGCTTGCCACCTGGGGCCTTAGCCTGATGCTCCAGCAGGCCTATCGCTCCGTGTTCGGCGCACGCGAAGTCGGCGTCGAGCTGCCGCAATGGATGCTCGGGTCACTGCACATCACCGACAGCATTGAAGTGCCGATCAACGGCGTGTTCGTGATGTGTCTGACCGTCCTGATCACCGTCGGTGTCGCCTATGTGATGTACAAATCGCGCTGGGGCCGACAGGTGCGTGCTGTCGTGCAGAACCGCATCATGGCGGGGGCCGTCGGCATCAATACCGAGAAGGTTGACCGCTACACCTTCGGGCTCGGCTGCGGCATCGCCGGTGTGGCCGGCAGCGCCTTCACCATGATCGGCTCGACCGGGCCGACGTCGGGCCAGCTCTACATCGTCGACACCTTCCTCGTCGTCGTGTTCGGCGGCGCTGCGAGTCTGCTTGGAACCATCGCCTCCGCGTTCTCGATCTCGCAGACCCAATCGACGCTGGAGTTCTTCATGTCGGGTTCGATGGCCAAAGTGCTGACGCTGCTCGCAGTCGTCGGAATCCTCATGCTGCGGCCGCAGGGTCTGTTCGCTCTGAAAGTCCGCAAATAGCAGAAGCAGGAAAGTCATGATCATTAGCTCACGCTTCTTCAACCGATCCGAGCTCATCGGCTTCATCGCGCTCGCTGCCGTCCTGTTCGTGATCCTGCCACTGTCGCTGGATGTATTCCGCCTTAACCTGGTCGCGAAATATCTGACCTACGCCTTTGTCGCGATCGGCCTCGTGCTGTGCTGGGGCTATGGCGGCATTCTGAGCCTGGGACAAGGCGTGTTCTTCGGCCTCGGAGGCTACTGCATGGCGATGTTCCTCAAGCTGGAAGCCTCCAGCATCGAGAACACGAAAATCCAATCGACGCCGGGCATTCCGGATTTCATGGACTGGAATCAGGTCACATCACTGCCGCTGTTCTGGCAGCCATTTCACAGTCTCTCGCTCACCATCCTCGCCATCATCTTGGTCCCTGGTCTCTTTGCCCTGATCATCGGCACCGCGATGTTCAAGCGCCGCGTGGGCGGTACCTATTTCGCGATCATCACCCAGGCCGTCGCCGCCATCCTGACCATCCTGATCGTCGGGCAGCAGGGCTACACCGGCGGCATCAACGGCATGACCGACCTGCGAACGCTCAAGGGATGGGACATCCGGCCGGACCATGCCAAGGTCATCCTGTACTTCGTCGAGGTGGTGTTGCTGTTCGTCTGCATCGGCATCGCGCAGTTCATCCGCCTGACCAAGCTCGGCCGCATTCTGGTGGCGATGCGTGAGCAAGAAGACCGCGTCCGCTTCTCCGGCTACAGCGTTGCCAACTTCAAGATCTTCGCCTTCTGCATGGCCGCGGTCTTCGCCGCGATCGGCGGTGCCATGTTCGCGCTCAACGTCGGCTTCATGTCGCCGTCCTTTGTCGGCATCGTGCCGTCGATCGAGATGGTGATCTACACGGCGGTCGGCGGGCGGATGTCGATCTTCGGTGCGGTGTGGGGCGCGATTTTGGTGAATTTCGCCAAGACCAGCCTGTCGGAATCGTTCCCGCAGCTTTGGCTATTCGGCCTCGGTGCGCTGTTCATCGCGGTCGTGCTCGCCTTCCCGAACGGCCTGTCCGGACTCTGGGCCGATTACGCGCAGCCGCGCATTGATCGGCTGTTTGCTTCGCGCAAGTCGAAGGCGGGCTGGAACGATAGTTCGGTCGCCGACGGCGCGCCGGCAGAGTGAGGAGACCATGATGCTCATTGGCCATCAGCCCAAGGACTTTCTGCTCGCGGTCTCCGGCCTCACCGTCTCCTTCGACGGCTTCAAGGCGGTGAACGACCTCTCCTTCTATGTCGAGGAGAATGAGATCCGCGTCATCATCGGCCCGAACGGCGCCGGCAAGACCACCGTGCTCGACCTGATCTGCGGCAAGACCAAGGCCACCGAAGGCTCGATCCAGTTTCGCGGCGCCGAACTGACCAAGCTGAAGGAAAACGAGATCGTCAAGGCGGGCGTCGGGCGTAAATTCCAGACGCCGTCGGTGTTCGAGGCTCTCACCGTGTTCGAGAACCTCGAGATCTCGTTTCCGCGCGGTCGCACCGTGTTCGGCTCGCTGACCTTTCAGCGCGACCAGCCGGTGAAGGAGCGGGTCGAGGAGGTCGCGGAGATGATCTTCCTCAAGGACAAGCTCAACACTTATGCGTCCGAGCTCAGCCATGGCCAGAAGCAGTGGCTCGAGATCGGCATGCTGCTGATCCAGGACCCTGACCTTTTGATGCTCGACGAGCCCGTCGCCGGCATGAGCGTCTCCGAGCGTGCCAAGACCGCCGAGCTCCTCAACCGCATCATCAAGAACCGTTCGGTGCTGGTGATCGAGCACGACATGAAGTTCGTCGAGGATATCGCGCACAGGGTCACCGTGCTGCACCAGGGCCAAATCCTCTCCGAGGGCACCATGGAGAAGGTGAAGAACGATCCCAAGGTCATCGAAGTGTACCTCGGCCACTAAGGAGCGCGCTGATGCTGGCAATTTCCGATCTTCACGTCGCCTACGGCCAAAGCGAGGTGCTACGCGGCCTCAACGTCAAGGTCGCCCCCAACGAGATCGTGGCGATCATGGGCCGCAACGGCATGGGCAAAACCACGCTGATGAAGTCACTGATGGGCATCCTGCCGGCCAGAAGCGGCTCGGTGACCATGGATGGCGCCGAGCTCGGCAGCCTGCCGAGCTACGCGCGGGTCGCCAAGGGCCTCGCCTATGTGCCTCAGGGCCGCATGATTTTCTCGACCATGACGGTGAAGGAGAACATCGAGACCGGACTCGTCGTCTCCGGCGGAACCGAGGTGCCGGGCGACATCTACGAATTATTTCCGGTGCTGCTGGAGATGAAGGGCCGCCGCGGCGGCAATCTCTCCGGCGGCCAGCAGCAACAGCTCGCGATCGCGCGTGCGCTCGCGACCAAACCGAAGGTGCTGCTGCTGGACGAGCCGACCGAGGGCATCCAACCATCCATCATCAAGGACATGGCGCGCACTCTGAAGCGGATCCGCGATGAGCGGGGTTTGTCGATCGTCGTGTCCGAGCAGTTTCTGAGCTTCGCGCTCGATATCGCCGACCGCGTGCTGGTGATCGAGAACGGCGAGATCGTCCGCGACGATTTGCGCGACTCCGTCGATGCCGCGCAGGTCTCGAAATATCTGTCCGTCTAACCAACCGTGTAAAAGGGGAGCATCTCGATGCCAGAGACACTGATCAAGGTCGATCTCACCAAATCGGCCTATGAAAATGACATGGTGCACAACCGCTGGCACCCCGACATCCCCATCGTGGCCTGGGTCAATCCCGGCGATGATTTCATCATCGAGACCTATGACTGGACCGGCGGCTTCATCAAGAACAACGATTCAGCAGACGACGTGCGCGACATCGACCTGTCGATCGTGCACTTTCTGTCCGGCCCGATCGGCGTCAAGGGCGCAGAGCCCGGCGACCTGCTCGTCGTCGATTTGCTCGACGTCGGCCCGCTGAAGGAGAGCCTGTGGGGCTTCAACGGCTTCTTCTCCAAGCAGAACGGCGGCGGCTTCCTCACCGACCACTTTCCGCTGGCGCAGAAGTCGATCTGGGACATCAAAGGCCTCTATACCTCGTCGCGCCACATTCCGGGCGTGAACTTCGCCGGCCTCATCCATCCCGGTCTGATCGGCTGTTTGCCCGATTCGAAGATGCTGGACATGTGGAACAAGCGCGAGGCCCAACTGATCTCGACCAATCCGACCCGCGTTCCCGGTCTTGCCAACCCGCCGTTCGCGCCGACCGCTCATGGCGGCCGCGCCAAAGGCGACGTCAAAGAGAAGATCGGCGCGGAAGGCGCCCGCACGGTGCCGCCGCGCGAACACGGCGGCAATTGCGACATCAAGGATCTCTCGCGCGGCTCGAAGATCTACTTCCCGGTCTATGTGCCCGGCGCCGGTCTCTCGATGGGCGATCTGCACTTCAGCCAGGGCGACGGCGAGATCACCTTCTGTGGCGCCATCGAGATGGCCGGCTGGCTGCATCTGAAGGTCGAGGTGATCAAGGACGGCATGGCGAAATACGGTATCAAGAATCCGATCTTCAAGCCGTCGCCGATCACGCCGAACTACAAGGACTATCTGATCTTCGAGGGCATCTCGGTGGATGAAGCCGGTAAGCAGCACTATCTCGATGTCCACATCGCCTACCGCCAGGCCTGTCTCAACGCCATCGAGTATCTGAAGAAGTTCGGTTACTCCGGCGCCCAGGCATATTCGATCCTCGGCACCGCGCCGTGCCAGGGCCACATCTCCGGTGTGGTCGACGTGCCCAATGCCTGCGCGACGTTATGGCTGCCGACGGAGATCTTCGACTTCGACGTCATGCCGTCGTCGGCAGGTCCAATCAAGCACATCACGGGAGACATCCAGATGCCGATTTCGCCCGACAAGTGATCCCTGCGCGACGGGATGCGGGACGGTCGAGCACCTCGCTGCCCTGCGTCCGCCGTCGTGAGACACCCGGAAAGTGTGTGCGCGAGGAAACAAAAGTGCCCGTCTATGAATATCTCTGTAACGACTGCGGCTCGTTTACGGAAATGCGGCCGATGGCGGAATGCGACGATCCGCAGGACTGTCCCCACTGCAAAGCCGAATCGCGGCGCGTGATTTTGACCGCGCCGGCGTTCTTCTGCATGCCTTCGGATAAGCGCAAGGCGGCGGCCACCAATGAGCGCAGCTCCAACGCACCGAAGACGCTTGCCGAATATAAGGCTGCTCACGGGCCGGGTTGCGGCTGTTGCTCGTCCAAAAAGCCGTCGCGATTGGTGAAGCAGACCCGAAGCGGCGCCAGGAGCTTTCCAACCGCGCGGCCATGGATGATCAGCCATTAACGCGCAGTCGGTGATCGACGGCAAGGCACACATCAGAACAGGAGACAACCCCCATGCTTCACGGTGATATTTCTTCGAGCAACGACACCGTCGGCGTCGCTGTCGTCAATTACAAGATGCCGCGGCTGCACACCAGGGCCGAGGTGCTCGACAACGCCCGCAAGATCGCCGACATGCTGGTCGGCATGAAGCTGGGCCTGCCGGGCATGGACCTCGTGATCTTCCCCGAATATTCTACACAAGGCATCATGTACGACGCCAAGGAGATGTACGAGACCGCTTGCGCGGTGCCGGGTGACGAGACCGCGATCTTCGCCGAGGCCTGCCGCAAGGCAAAAGTCTGGGGCGTGTTTTCGCTGACGGGCGAGCGCCACGAGGAGCATCCGAACAAGGCGCCGTACAACACCCTGATCCTGATGAACGACAAGGGCGAGATCGTTCAGAAATACCGCAAGATCATGCCGTGGGTGCCGATCGAAGGCTGGTATCCCGGCAATTGCACCTATGTCTCCGATGGTCCGAAGGGTATGAAGGTCAGCCTCATCATCTGCGACGACGGCAACTTTCCGGAGATCTGGCGCGATTGCGCCATGAAGGGTGCCGAACTGATCGTGCGCTGTCAGGGCTACATGTATCCGGCCAAGGAGCAGCAGGTGCTGATTTCCAAGGCGATGGCCTGGGCCAACAACGTCTATGTTGCGGTCGCCAATGCCGCCGGCTTCGACGGCGTCTATTCCTACTTCGGCCACTCCGCGATCATCGGCTTCGATGGCCGCACTTTGGGTGAATGCGGCGAAGAGGATTACGGCATCCAGTATGCCCAGCTCTCGAAAACCCTGATCCGCGACGCGCGTCGCACCGGCCAGTCGCAGAACCATCTCTACAAGCTGGTGCACCGCGGCTACACCGGCATGATCAATTCCGGCGAGAACGCGCGCGGCGTTGCCGCCTGTCCCTATGATTTCTACAAGAAGTGGATCAACGACCCGGAAGGCACCCGCGCAATGGTCGAAGCCATGACTCGCTCGACCGCAGGCACCGAGGAATGCCCGATCGACGGTATCCCGAACGAGAAGACGGCGACCAACTACTGAGCTGCCAAGCGTACCACACACACAAGCGGCGTCTCGGCCGCCGTCGGATATCTTGGTCAGACCGCAATCCAGGGCCTTTGTCGTACGTGCGAACCTTGGCTGTTCGCGAATGAGCCAGTTCTAGGTGCGGCTTGGACTTCTTGCTCGGTTTCGAGATGAAGGCGATACGCGATTCGCACAGAACGTGCGCCAACCGGGCTCCGCGGCCTTTCGCCCGAGGCGATCAGCCGTTCCTGCTGGATCGAGTCCTGGGGCGCGGCTTCCCACCACGGGGCACGACTGATCGAGGACCGCTGCGCCAGCAACGATCGCAGTTGCGCGAGGAGAATCGAAAAGCACCACGGAGGGCGTAAAAGCAAATACTGTCGGGCCGTTCACCTTGCCAACAGGATATCGCCTCGTCCGGTGTATTGCGGTTACGCAACCGAAACGAACGCATGCTCGTCGTCGGCCGGGAGAGCCATCCCGGGACCGAGCGGATCCGCTGCAGCAGGCCGGTCGGACCATCGGCAGCCTTGTCGATCTGCGGGTGCGGCGACGGCAATGGTTTGTCGCGACGATCACTGCCGGTCCGGCAACGCATAGGCCCGCACGTAGTCACCGAGCTTGGTGCCGAACGAGCCGCGCCCGCCGTCGACTGTCGCGGCGCCATCCATGAGCTTGGCAGGCACAATGTTGATGCGCAGACCATGCCTCGGGTCAACAGTCCATGATGGTGAATGGGGCCGGCGCTCGACCAGAGCCGCCACCAGTCGATCCGGCAATCGCGGTCCCGTCCAATCCCGACCTTACCGCTAGTCGGCGATCGTCAGCCGCCCCCGCGCCGTATGACGTCCGTTCCTGCGCGTTGCCATGGCCGGAACAAGCGTCGGTGCCTCGTCGGCAATACGCATTGCGAAATAGGCAATCGTCGCTTTCAGGCCGTCCTTGAGCGCGACGCGCGGACACCATCCCAGCTTGCCCAAGGCCGTGTCGATAACGGGCTTGCGACGCTTCGGATCGTCCTTCGGGAGTGCTTCGAAGCGGAGCGGAGAGAGCGACTCGGTATACGCCAGCACATCGCGTGCAATGGCCTCGATCGTGACCTCGTGCGGATTGCCGAGGTTGCAGGGCCCGGTAATTGACGATCGACTTTCCATGAGGAGCTGGAGGCCACGTACGAGATCATCGACAAAGCAGAAGCTCCTTGTCTGCGTGCCGCATCCATAGATCGTGATCGGCTCTCCGCGCAGGGCTTGCACGATAAAGTTGGAGACCACGCGCCCGTCGTTCTCCAGCATGCGCGGTCCGTAGGTATTGAAGATGCGCGCAACCTTGATCTCGACCCCGTACATGCGCCGGTAATCGAACATCAGTGTTTCCGCCGCGCGCTTGCCCTCGTCGTAGCAGGCGCGAGGGCCGATCGGGTTGACGTTGCCGAGATAGGTTTCCGGCTGGGGATGGACCTCGGGATCGCCGTAGACCTCACTTGTGGATGCCTGCAGCACCCGCGCGCCCTTCCGACACGCCAGTTCGAGCATATTGTTGGTGCCCAGCACGCAGGTCTTCATCGTGCCGACCGGATCCTTCTGATAATGCCGCGGCGATGCCGGGCAGGCGAGGCTGTAAATCCGGTCGATGTCGTCGTCGATCTCCACGGGATCGCGCACATCATGCTCGATGAAGCGGAAATTTGGGTGATTGAGGAGCGGCCGGATATTGTCGATCGTCCCCGTGAACAGGTTGTCGAGGCAAGTTACCGAACTGCCACGTTGCAGGAGGGCATCACACAGGTGAGATCCAATGAAGCCGGCGCCGCCCGCGACCAGGACGGTCGGGGAGCGTCGGGACGCATTGATGCGGGTCTGAACTGTCATCGTACTGCCTTTCAGATTTGGGCGACCTGCATGGGACGGGAGGCGGGGAGCTGCGGGGTCTTTCGGCGGCGGTGTGCCGACGCCTCGGCGTAGTAGGTCTCCAATTGCCGGGCGCGATGGTCCGAGGTGTGATCGGCCAAAACACGCCGCCGTGCGCTGTCCGCGATCGTGCGCCGTCGCTCCTCCGGCATGTCGCGCAGGATCTCCACGATGTCGCGCGGGTTCGACGCGAGCAGGATCTCCCTGGAGGGCTCAAAAACGGTTTCGATTCCGGGCCACCGATCCGAAATGACGGGCGTGCCGCATGCGGCGGCTTCGAACAACCGAACGCTTGGCGAAAAACCGAGCGCGCGCATGTCGGCACGGGTGGCATTCAGGGTGAAGCGCTGTTCTCCATAGAACATCGGATGGTGTTTGGGTGAGAGATGCTCGATGCGTGCGACATTGGCGGGCCAAATAACGTCTGCGGGATATTGCGCGCCGGCGACGACGAATTGCTCGGACGAAAGCGTCCGGGCCGGGGAGAGCAACAATTGCTCCAGCACCGGTTGTCGGTCTTCGCTGTACGTCCCGAGATAGCCGAGCGCCCATTTCGCCTCCGCGCGTTGGGGCGCGTAGACGTCGGTGTCCGCACTGCAATACAGAACCCGCGCCAACGGGGAGCCATAGCTCTGCTCGATCATGGCGGGCACGGGGCCGCCGGTGAAGGACAGATAGAGGCCAAAGCGCGGGATCATTGCCGCGGAGAGGTAATCCAGGCCATCTTCGAGCTTCGCAAGCGTGACCGGCGTGTCGATGTCGTAGAAGGCGGTGAGCCCACGGGCATGGGTCGTGACCCATTCGGAGATCGCGACGCCATCGGGCACATAAGATCCGATGATCACCAGATCTGCGTCCTGGATTAGCTTGCCGAAACGGCGGGGAATATCTTTGAGAGACTGATAGAGTTCGACGCGCCACGCGGACGGCTTGGTGAGATCGCGCTGATCGCGATACCAGGGCACGTCGCGTTCCAGAAACGTGACGCGATGGCCTCGTCGCGCCAAGGCGTCGATCAAGGCGCGGTATGTCGTGGCGTGACCGTTACCCCAGGACGACGTGACGGAAAGGCCGATGACAACAATGGAGAGGTTCATTCTGCTGCCTCGATTTGCGAACTGCTTGTGGCAAAGAGATTGTTGAACTGGCGTGCGCGATGCCGATAGGTGTGGTGGCTCAGGATGCGCGCCCGGGCGCGCGCGGCGATTGCACGGGCCACGTCGGGTCGAAGCGAAGTGAGATGCTCCGCGACCTCCGTACCATTTGCGGCTACCAGCACCTCGTGGCCCGGCTCGAGAAAGTGGTCGATTCCGTCCCACTGGTCGGTGATCAGGCAGGCGCCGGCGCCGATCGCCTCGAATACGCGTGTCGGAGGGGAGAAGCCGTAGCGCACCATGCTGTCGCGATTGACGTTCAGCGTGGCAAGCCCCGAACCGAAGAATGCGTTGTGGTCGCCGGTCCCGACATGCCCGACCTTGCGGAGATTGGCGGGAGTGTTCTTGGTCTCCCAGCCGGACCCGCCGAGCACAAAAGTCTTGCCCGGCGAGTGCCGCACAACGTCGAGGAAGAACCGTTCGATGCGCTGCTCGCGATCAGGCAGGCGGTTCGCCAGCAAGCTCAAATCGCATGCGAAGCGATCGTTTGGCGGTACCGGAAAGTGCGCGGCCGGGTCGAGCGCGTTGTAGATCGGCACGCAGTCCCGCGCGCCGATGGCGCGGTAGGCGGACACGACCCCGTCACCGCCGCCGTACGTCAAAACCATGTCGTAGGACCGGATGGCGCGCCGGAGATGATGGCCCGGATTGGCCGCCATCGCCTCAAGCGTCGCGGGGGCGTCGACGTCCCAATAGATGCGCATTGCTTGCGACGGTGTGTCGGCGATGCCGTTCTCCAGTTCCTGATCGAACACGCCGACTCCGCTGGCCTTGATCAGCATGTCGGCCGAGCGGGCGGCCGCTTCGAGCGAGTTGCGCCAGCCTTCCGGCGTCGCCGGGTAGACGACGACCTTGGCCCAGTTCGGATCGTCGATGTCGCGATGGGCCTGCCGCTCGAAGGCGTCGGGCTCGAAAAAGGTCACGTCGTGCCCGAGGGCCGCAATCTCCTTCAGCATGCCGCGGTAATAAGTGGCGGCGCCGTTCCAGTAAGACGAGACGAGGCTCGACCCGAAGAAGCAGATCTTCATGCGCAGGCTCCGACATGCTGCAAAGGCTGTGAGGACTGGCCTGAGGCGCGGATGTCCTGCACGATCCCGACAAGTTGCTCCGCGCGATGGCGGCAGGTGTGATGCTCCCTTATCGCCCGGAGTCCGGTCGCAACGGTTGTGGACCACAGATCGCGATCGTCGAGGAGAGCACGAAGCCCGCGCTGCATCCCGCGGCCGTCGGCGGCGCTGAGATAGGCGCCTGCCGGGAACAGGTCTTCGGTATCCGACCATGGAGCCGACACCAGCGGGATGCCGCAAGCCATCGCCTCGAAGACGCGAATGGTGGGAATGCCCGGAAGCGACTGGACGTAGGGCCCGCGAGGCACATGGACGGTCGCGCGCGCGCCCGCAAAGGCGACGGGAGCCCAGTGTGCCGGCAGCCAGCCGCCGTAACGAATGCCGGCAGCCTCGATGCTTTGGAGTGCACCGTCGGAATAGCGGACACCATAGACGCTGGCGCGCAGCTTCAGCCCGGCCACCGGTTCGAGGAGAAATTCGTTGAGCTCGGCGCTGCGTTCGCCGTCGCCCCAGTTGCCGATCCAGACGACATCGTCGGTGCGTTCGATCTGCGGCAGTGGATGATACAGGGCAATATCGGCGGCCTCGTGCCAGGTGAAGACCCGGTCGGTCCAGCCGAGCTTCATATAAATTTGGCGAAGCACCTCCCCGAACGCGAGCACACCGTCAAAGCCGTCAAGGTCGAATTGCGCAAGCTCGTCCGGCGCGCTGACGGCGCGGTGATGAGTGTCGTGGAACAGCAGTGCAAAGGGCGCGCCATGCGCTCGCCTGGACCCGATGTCTGCGATCAGATCGGGCAAATTCCATTCATGGACGATGACGAGATCTGCGCCATCGAGCGCCTCGTCGAGATCGAGGCAGGCGTCGTATTGGCGAATCTCGATTCCGGGAAAGAGCGCGTGGATGTCTTCCATCGCCTGATTGCCGCCCTCACGGATCGCGTTCAGCCGGCTCCAGCCGTCGATTGGCTCGAACACGACAACCTCATGTCCGAGAGCATGGAGCTCGCGGGCATAGCCGCGCAGGAAATGAGCGTTGCCGTTGTTCCAGCAAGAGGTGAAGGCGTGGTAGAACAGGACGCATTTCATGCGCGGACCTCCATCGGGGTGGCAGGCGCGCGATGAGATGCGAGCAGCCCCTCGTAGAGGCCGAGATATGCGCTCGCCGTCCGTGTCGGCGAATAGGTGAGGGAATGCTCGAACGCGGCACGTTGCAGCCGCGCACGCTCACGATCGTCGCTACAGAGACTTGCGAGCATTTGATGCAGCACCTTGCTGTCGGTGGGATTGACGAACAGGGCTGCCCCGCTCCACAATTCTCTGAACGTCGGAATATCGGACAGGACGAGAGCGCATCCGGCGGCCGCGGCCTCCAGAACCGAGAGGCCGAACGGCTCATAGAGCGCAGGGCTGGCGAAGATGGCAGCGTGCTGCAGGTGCGCGCGCATGACCTCGTGCGGCACATGTCCGAGCCAGGTGACGGAAGCCGAGGGGCAGGCGTCCGCCGGGCCTGCCACTTGAACTGGCCATAACAAGCCGGGCGCCGCAGCAGCCAAAACTCCGATGTTCTTGGCGCGGTCCCAAAGTCGCCCGGCCGCAAAGATCAGTTCTTGCTTTCGGCGGGGTGCGCGCCCTGGGGTGATCCCATTCCAGATGACAGCGCCCGGAGCTCGAGGCCGGTAAATCCGCATGATGACGTCATGAAAGGACTGACTCGGAGCAACCCAAGCCTGTGCCAGATCCAATGCCGCCGCCACTTGCTCGGTGTAGCGGCACCATTGCGGTTCGGCGAGCCAGGCCGTGTCGCGGCAGGCCAGCGCCCAGGAATTGACGCAGGAATGTGCGACCACGACCACCGGCGCGCGCCAGGCAAAGGCGGCCTCGCGAAAGCTGTTGAGGTGAATGACGTCAGGCTTAAGCTTCGTTTCGAGATTCTCGAGCACGCGCCGGGCGCGGGGCAGATCCTGCCCTTCCGGGTCCTGCCATTCGAGCGCGAGGTCTGTTTCAAGCAGGCGCACACGGGAGCCAAGCAGCATCTCGGTCTGGTCGGCCCGCGGGCGCGGGCCCATCGTGACTAGGGTGACAGACGCCCCTGTTGCGGCAAGGCTTGAGGCCAGAGAGCAGGAATAGGTCCAGACGCCCCCGACCGTGTCAGTCGTCATCAGGATACTGAAATACGAGCTATGGCTCATGGCGCAACCCGAAGTTCGAGCGCATCGAGCGGCACCGGACGATCGTTCTGAACGTCGCTGAATTGGTCGAACATCTCGAGGTAGTGTCGATGCGCGCGCTCCCACGCGGAATCATCGGCCTCACCCCACAGCTTTCGGTAATCCGGAGAACCGGGATAGGGGTACAGCGGAACTGGATCATTGGCCCAGATGCCTGCATCCTGCATCGTGCGGCGCCAGCGCTGCACGGCCGGATCGTCGTCCTCGGGCACCTCGATCAGGTTGGCCTGCACGAAGGGAACGTGGCGGCGGGCCTCGACCAGGCGATCGGCAAGCTGGTCGGTCGTCATCTTGCAGTTCTTGGCAAGGGCAGCGCGCCCTTCGACGGTCAGGCTCTCGATGCCCGCTTCAATCGAAACGCATCCGGCCCGACCGAGCAGAGCCAGCATATCCGGCTTCCAGAGGTCGATGCGGGTTTGCACGCCGAACTTCAGACCACGCGTGGTCAGCCCTTCGAGCAGTTCGGCATTGGGAAGAAAAATCTCGTCAACGAAGTAAATATACTCGATGCCCCGTCGACGCAGCCCATCGATTTCTTCAAGGACCACAGCGGGCGGCCGTTTGCGGTAAGCGTTGCGGAAATTCTCCTTGGCGCAGAACGTGCAATTGTATGGACAGCCTCGCGATGACTCGAGCTCGGCGCCGGGGGCCTGCGGCTCGGCCTCGAAGCGGTGATGGTGGTGGTGATGGCGCCGGATCATCTCATCGGGCCATTCGAGCGGCGGCTGATCCGAAAAGGCCACGGCTTGCGGACCGCCATTGACGCGAAGCGAGGCGCCGTCGGCGAAGCACAGGCCGGGGAAGTCGCGCTCGCCATTGGCGAGCCGCAGCAAGGACGCCTCGCATTCGCCCATCACGACAATGTCGACGCGGAGCTTGCGCAGTGCGGCTTTCGGCGTGGTCGAGCCATGGGGGCCTACCGCGATCAGCATGGGCGCAAGATCGCGCACGGCCGCCGCGAGCTCCTGCGGGACGCGGAGTTCGGGTGGGGCGCAGCGCCAGAACAAATAGGTCGGCGCCGTCGTGATGACGATCTGGTCGGGGCCAAATGTCGTTAGTTCGGCCTCGATATCTGCCAGAGACAGGTCGAACATGTGCGCGTCAAGCAACAGCGTCTTCTGCCCGGCCGCTTTCAAGTAGTGATCGGATATCCCGAGCTCGAGCGGAAGGTGAGGGGAGCGGCAGCCGAAATAGATGCTGCCGCGGAAATCCCAATTGGGGTTGATGAGCGCAACGCGCGTCATGCCAGCGCCTCGCGATTGGCTTGTGGTCCGAAGCGGCCGTCCAGCCAGGTGTGAAGCGATCGCAGGCCGTCTGTCAGAAGCGTCTGGGGCGCCCAGCCGAGCGCGGTGGACAGGGCACGGGTATCGCTGACATACCAGGGCTGGTCGCCTGGCCGCCAATCGGCAAAGCGGTACATGGCCTTGTGGCCGGTCAAATCGGCAATGCGGTCGATCAGTTCGAGCAGACTGATCGCGTTGGCCGGGCCGCCGCCAAGGTTGAACACACGTCCGCGAGCAAGCGCGATCCGATCGAGCACGGCCAGCCACGCGTTGACGGCATCGGAAACGTGCAGCGCGTCGCGGACCTGGTTGCCGTCGCCATAGATCGTCAGCTCGTTGCCGCGGATGGCGCTCAACAGAAAATGCGCGATCCAGCCCTGATCTTCGGTGCCGAACTGCCGCGGTCCATAGATGCAGCTCATGCGCATCACCACCGTCTGCAGGCCGTAGACCCGGGCATAGTCGTGAACGTATTGATCCGCCGTCCCTTTGGAGCACCCATAGGGACTGTAGAAATCGAGCGGGGCATTCTCCGAGACGCCTGCCGCGAGCAGAGCGCTTGTCGGCGTGTAGCGCCGGCCGGCAAGCGCGATCTCGCTATCCTCGATCAGGCGTCCGTAGACCTTGTTGGTCGAGGCAAAGACGACAGGCGCGGCGCTGTTGTGCAATCGAACCGCTTCGAGCACGTTCAACGTGCCGCGCGCGTTGATCTCGAAATCGGCGGCGGGATCGCTCACGCTATCGGTGACCGCGACCTGGGCGGCCAGGTGCAAGACGGCGCGCGCTTCGCGCACCGCATCGATCACCGGGATCGGCTCGCGGATATCGGCCACGGTGATCGTGACCCGGTCGCCGTGCCGGGACTTCAGCCATTGCGCGTTCTCCTGGACGCCGGCGCGAGCAAGATTGTCCAGGACCAGCACGCGATCGCCACGCTGCGCAAGAGTGTCGGCGAGATTGCAGCCGATGAATCCGCAGCCGCCGGTGATCAGAACGGGCTTATTGTCTCGGTTACTCATCACGCGACCAATCCTCGTTGCTGCAGCTCCCTGGTGGCCCGCTCAGCCTGATCGTCGGCGATCTGGTCGGCGAGATATTCCGCCAGTTCCTGGAGCCCATCCTTGAAGGCGACGCGGGGCTCGAAGCCGAGCACGTCGCGCGACTTCTCCATGTCGGCGAAGCAGTGCCGGATATCCCCGGCGCGATATTTCCCCGTCACGTCGGGCACGATGTCGCGGCGCCCCATGACTTCAGCCAGATCCTGCGCGACCGACAGAATGGTGCGGCTCTGCCCTGAGCCGATGTTAAAGACGTCCTGAGCATGCTCGGATTCCAGCGCCATGCGGCAGGCGCGGGCGACGTCTTGCACATGGACGAAGTCGCGCCGTTGCCGGCCGTCCTCGAAGACGAGGGGAGACCGGCCATTGAGCAATCGCGCGGCAAAGATCGCGAGCACGCCGGTATACGGATTGGACAAGGCCTGACGGGGCCCGAACGCATTGAAAAATCGCAGCGCCACCGTCGGAATGCCATAGGCCTTGCCGATGATCAGGCACATGCGCTCCTGCGCATATTTGTTGAGCGCGTAGATCGAGCTCAGCGAAGGTTGCTTTGTTTCCGGCGTAGGAATTGGATCGAGCGGATTGCCGGCGGCATCGCGCAGCTCCCAATCGCCGCGGCCAAGCTGCTCGATCGGTCGCTCCTCGCAAGCGATCATGCTCTGATCGGCGTTCCGGTAAAGTCCTTCGCCGTAAATGCTCATCGACGACGCCACGACGAGCCGTTCGACGGGCCGCTTCGAAAGGGCCTGCAACAGCACGGCTGTGCCGAGCTCGTTCGTTCTGACATAAGGTTCGATATCGTACATGCTCTGACCGACGCCGACGGCGGAGGCGAGATGCAGGACCATGTCGGTCCCGCGCAATGCTTGGTCGATGGCGAGAGCGTCGGTGACGTCACCGACCACGAGTTCTGCATCGTCGGCAAGGTAGGCGGGACGCTGGCGGTTGCCTCCGTGAACCTGAGGCGAGAGATTATCGAAAAGCCTGACTTCGTAGCCGGCGGCGAGAAGGGCATCGGCGGCATGAGAGCCGATGAATCCCGCGCCCCCGGTGATCAATACTCGCGCCATTCGTCGCTCCGTGTTGCCGTGTGACCGGATCCGGCGGGACCGATCGATGATGAGAATGAAAGCGCGCCCTGCAGCTCGGTCGGGCGACCCTGCGCGCCAGTCACATTTGAAGAAAGAAGCTGCACGAGGAATGTTCGTTCCTCTGAAACGTACAAACGAAAGTTTCTCTAACCTGGATCAATAACCTGGGTGAATCGGGGAGCGCTCATGCCTAAAAATCTGCGCCATGAAGCGGGGACGGCAGTCCGAGATGCTTTGCGACGGTCGCGCCGATGTCCGCGAAGCCGGCGCGCTGGCCGATCAGAAAAGTTGATTGCGCATTCCAGGCCAGGATGGGCACCTGTTCGCGGGTATGGTCGGTGCCCGCCCAGGTGGGGTCGCAGCCGTGGTCGGCCGTGATGATCATGAGATCATCGCCGCGAAGACGGCTTAGCAGCTCAGGAACGCGCGCATCGAAGGCTTCGAGCGCTGCTGCATAGCCGGCTACGTCGCGGCGATGGCCGTAGAGTGTGTCGAAATCAATGAAATTGGCGAACAGCAGCCCGCCGTCGGCGAGCGAAGCCAGCCCATCGAGCGTGGCGTCGAACAGCGCTTCGTTGCCGTCGGCGCGCATATTCCGCCCGGTCCCGCGATGAGCGAAAATGTCGTCGATCTTGCCGATTGTGACGATGTCGCGCCCCGCGGTCGCGGCGAAGTCGAGGATGGTTGGCTCCGGGGGCGGCACGGAAAAATCTTTCCTGTGTCCGGTTCGCCTGAAGTTGCTGGCTGATGTGCCGACGAACGGCCGGGCGATGACCCGCCCGATATTGAGCGAATCGACCAGCCGGCGGGCAACGCCGCAGACCTCGTAGAGGCGTTCGAGCCCGAAGCTCTCCTCATGGGCGGCGATCTGGAACACGCTGTCGGCGGAGGTATAGCAGATCGGCGCGCCGGTTCGGACATGACGCTCACCGAACTCGGCAATGATCTCCGTGCCGGATGCGTGGCAGTTTCCAAGCAGGCCGGGCAATCCAGCCTGCACGCAGAGGCCTTCGACCAGATCCGCCGGGAAGCACGGCACGATCTTGGGAAAATACCCCCAGTCGAACGGCACCGGCACACCCGCGATTTCCCAATGGCCGGACGGCGTGTCCTTGCCTTTTGATGTCTCGCTCGCACAGCCAAATCGCGAATGCTTCGGCGGCCCCTCCAGTCCGGGGGGCACGCGCCCGGTGGCGAGACGGCAGGCTTCGCCAAGGCCGAGCGCAACAAGGTTGGGCAGCCGAAGCGGCCCTTCACGCAGTGGGTTGTCGGCCTTACCAGCCATGCACGCCGCCGCAATGTGACCGACGGTGTCAGCGCCTTCGTCGCGGTAATGGGCGGCATCGGGTGCCGCGCCGATGCCGACGGAGTCCATCACCAGGATCAGGGAACGCATGTCGGCTCGGCGCTGGTCAGGTGTGGGGAGGCAGCAGCGGAAGCAAGCCCGGTTTTCGTGCAGTAACGCTCGACCATCTGCCCGCAGAAGTCGGCGAACTCGTTCACATCGAGCGGCGGACTGGTGTGATGAGGCTCGATACCCCGGTGCTCGGGTGTGAAACAGAAGGTCACCGTCACCTCGAACTCAGCCAACGCATCCATCTGGCGGTCGAACCACTCGAGCGCGTTGGGTCGGAAACTGTCGGCCCAGGAGAGGCCGGTCCTGAGATGCTGCACGCCGAGCCGGCGCATCCAGCGCACGGCATCGTCGAGGCGATGGTCCTCGAAGTGGAACCACTGGCACAGGCCCATCGCAGGCACACACTCGCCGAGCAGGTCTGCCGCGGCTTTCGGAGTGCCGTCTTCGCGCAACAGCCCCATGTGGAAGTGCCTGTAGTAGGACGAGCCTTCAGCTTCCTTGTGTCGGGTGGTGGCCTCCCAGTTCGAGGGAAGATCGTAGAGGCTGTACCAGTGAATCCGTGGGGCGCGGCCGGCCAAGAGCTCTGCGGTTCGGGTCAGTCCCCAGGCCTGCACCTCTTCGGCACCGAAGGACGAGACTCCCACCTCCGTCACCCACACCGGCAACGCGGTGACGGCCTTTATCTCCGCGAGCTTGGCCGGCCATTCGGCGATCTGCCACAGGTTCCAGTCGAGGGGAAAGCCGTGCACAGCCACCGCATCGACGTGATCGAGCACGCCCCGTGCCTGCATCTTACGAATGAAAGACGGATCGATCGGCGATATGCCGCCGAGCACACGCGGGAGTGCCGGATGTGCGCTGCGGATGGCTTTTCCGGCAGCGAGCGCCAGATTGGCGAACATCGCCCAATCCGGATCGATCAGGTTATCCCAATGCGATTTGTTGTTCGGCTCGTTCCAGATCTTGGCGGCCTCGATCATCGGTCCCGCTCCCGCGACGGATAGACCGGTCCTTCTGATTGCGGCCTTTGCACCCGCTTGCAGAGATAGACTTCATCTTCCGGATGCCCCGCGATGGCAAAGCCGGCGCTGCGCAACATGGCTTCTGCGCAGGCGCGGTTCGGCACCCACCAATTGGTGGGATCGTCGGCATATTTGTTCTCGACGAAGTGTAGCTTTGGATAGCCCGGCGAATCGAACTGACCGGTGGTCCAGAAGTCGTAGTTCTTGTCGACTGGATCCACACGACTCTCGCCGCGCTGCATGGACTGGAACAGGAGGAGGTCGCCAGCTGCGTGTTCATGAATCAGGTCGAGTGCCAGCAGGGGGTGCCGCAGATGGTAGAGTACACCCATGAAGATCACGAGATCGAACTTCTCTTGCAGCTGTCCAACGTCGTAAGCTGACATCTTGCGGAATTCGATCCTGAGACCGTTGACCTCGGCTGCGAAGCGGGCCTGCGCCAGGTATTCCTCGTCGGTGTCGAGGCCGAGGACGCGCTCGGCGCCGCGCCGTTTCATCTCCATGGCGTAGAATCCGGCATTGCAGCCGATGTCGAGGACCGTCTTGCCGTCCAGACGGTCCGGCATGATCCCGGCGAAGCGCCGCCATTTGACATTGGGATAGTCGCCGAGAAAGTGCGAAGGCGCGGTCGGCACGCCGTTCAGATCGAGATTGTGAAACCACGGCCCTAGCGCATCGACGCGCTCGCGGATTTCCTCGCGGGAAAGGACGCTCCGATTCATGCGATGGCTCCGTTATTCATGGCCGCGGCTGGCCGAATTGCTCCAGACGACCCGCCGGCCAACAATCGTGAGCGCCCGTTTGCGATCGAGCTTTCAGCCAGCAAAGTCATTGCCGTGCGATAACCTCCAATAGTGCCGACATCGACGTAGGATTCGCCGGCCTTGACCCCGAGTCCCTGGCCGCCGCCCGCGATGTAGGCGTTTACGAGTGTGCCGAAATATTCATCGCGACAATCGCGCGTCACCCACAGCGACCGCAGTTCGCGAAACCCGCGCGCCGACATCTTGAAGGCGCCCCAGATCCATTTTGACGCCGCCTCCGGCTGCTTGACCTGGATCTCCGTCACGCGGTCGCCGTCGAGCACGACCGCATCGAACAACTCGGGATGTTCGACCGGAAACAGCAGAAACGAAAGATCGGCGCCGGGCAGCGCCTGCAACGCCGCCTTGGGGAACCAGACCGTATCCGGAAGGCCGACAATGGCATCTTCGTCATGGCCGACCACCGTGCTTGCCCTGAACACGGCATCGCACAGGCCCGAAGCGTCGGGCTGAACCACATAGGCGAGCTGAGCGCTACCAAAATGATCGCCGAAATATTCGAGGATGTCGGATTTTCCGGGTGAGATCACGAAGCAAATCTTGTCGGCACCACCAAGGAGCAGGCGCTCCAGCAAATATTCCGAGACCGCGCAGGGCCGATCGGTACCATCGTCGCGCCGGCTTCCGACCGGAAGCAGCTCCTTCGAAAAGGCCAGCGGCTGGATGCGGCTGCCGCGGCCCGCGGCCGGAACTATGCCCCACATTGTCAAGCCTCCTCTGGCTGCTGCCGGTGCGCGCCGGCCGAGGCAGCCTGCTCGAGCAGCAGGATCAGTTCGCGAGCGCGTTTGTCGGATGTGTGCTGATCCATGGTCCGCTCATACGCGCGCCGAGCAATGCGTTTGAGCTCGGCGTCAGCCATCGTCAAAGCGGCGAACGTATCGTTCTCGTTCCGCGTGGTCAGGATCTCCTGCCCCGGCGTAAAGAATTCCTCGATCCCCGGCCACTCGTCGCTCAGCAAGGGAGCACCGCAAGCCGCGGCCTCGAATAGACGCCCGGACGGACACCAGCCCGTTTCCGCCATGGCCCGCCGCGTCACGTTGAGTGTGAGCCGTGACGACGCAAAAAACGCGGCGTGTTCCGATGGAGGCAGGTGCTGCACGAAGTAGATATTTGGAGACCAGGGGAAATTCTCTGGATATTGCGCTCCCCCGATCAGGAAGCGAAGCTCCTGCCTGGACCGTGCGGGCGCGACGAAGAATGTTTCGAGCGCAGGCTGACGATCTTCGGAATATGTGCCGAGATAGGACAGGTCCGCGCGATAGTGCGATCGAGGCGAGACCGGTCGATGGATGTCGGTGTCGACATGGCCATAGAGCGGGCGGACCGTGCAGGCGCCGAGCCTGTCGCGGAATGCGTTAGCAATGCGCTGGCCGCCGGTGAAGCTCAGGACGAGCGCAAAATCCCGCAGGCCACGCGGCCCGATATAGGGCACGGCCTCGCCGGCCTCGAGCCGAGCCAAGGTGACCGGCGTGTCGAGATCGTAGAACACCGGCATCGCACTGGATTCTGCGAGTATCAGCTCGGTCGCGGCGATCGCGTCCGGACAATAGGAAGTCACGATCGCGACATCCGCGTCACGAAGCTCGCTGCGGGCCATGGAGCGTACATTTTCCCAACTTGAGAACAGTCGTAGATGGCCGCCTGCCAATTCATATAAGTCTCGGGCGCCGGCGTAATAAGGCACGTCGCGCTCGAAGAAAACGATGCCGTGCCCGCATCGCGCAAGATGCTTGCAGAGGCCGCGCCACAGGGTGGCATGCCCGTTGCCCCAGGAGGAGGAGATAGTCAGTCCAAAAATGACGATCTTCACGCCGGCACCCGCTGATTAATTCGCGTGATGGTGATCCCGCGGTCGTCGAGGTCGAGGGTGCTGACGCTGGCAGGATCGATTTCGATCGAGAGAAAGGCGTCGAGCTCCATGCGCGAATAATGCAGGAGAGCTGCACGGATCGGCTCGGCGTGACTGACGGCGATCACGCTGCCGCTATTGGGATCGCTGCGCAGTTGCTCAAGATGAGCCACCACGCGCTTCTGAAGCGATCGCATGCTCTCGCCGCCCGGCGGCCGGCTCCGCCCGCGCTGCCTGTTCCAGCGCGACCATCGCGGGTCCTGGCGGAGATCTTCGAAAGATAGCCCGGTCCATTCCCCATAATCGATCTCGTTGAGCGCCGGAACGATCTCGACCGGAAGGCCGAAGCGTGCCGCAAGGATGCAGGCCGACTGCATGCATCGCTGCTGCGGGCTCGACTGGATCGCGGTCGGGCGCGGACTGATTGTATCGGCACAACGCGCGATTTCCCTGCAGCCGACGTCGTCGAGATGCACGCCCTTCATCCGGCCACACAGCGTGCCGCCGAGCAGGGCATGATGCCCATGACGAATGAGATGGATGGACTTCGCCATCAGGCATATGCCTTGTCTTCGATGAAGGCTCGCGTCCGCCGTCCCGCCTCCTCGTCCGTGAACTGCTGCGGCGGCGATTTCATAAAGTAGCTCGAGGGGCCGGTCAGCGCGCCCGCCTGCCCACGGTCCATGGCGAGCTTGGCGCAGCGAACCGCGTCGATCACGACCCCTGCCGAATTCGGTGAGTCCCAGACTTCGAGCTTGACTTCCGCGCTCAATGGAACTCCGCCGAACGTCGTGCCCTCCAGCCGAATGAAGGCGAGCTTGCGATCGGTCAGCCACGGCACGTGATCGCTCGGACCTACGTGGATGTTATCGGCTTCCATCGGCACGTCGAACTGGCTGGTCACGGCCTGAGTCTTGGAGATCTTCTTCGAGGCCAGCCGCTCCCGCTCGAGCATGTTCTTGAAATCGGTGTTGCCGCCGACATTAAGCTGGTAGGTGCGGTCGAGCCGCACGCCGCGGTCGCGGAAAAGGTTGGCGAGCACGCGGTGCAGAATGGTGGCGCCGACCTGGCTTTTGATGTCGTCGCCGATGACCGGCAAGCCGGCATTTTCGAACCGTTGCCGCCACTCCGGATTTGATGCAATAAAGACCGGAATGCAGTTGACGTAACCGCAGCCGGCCTCGATCGCGCGCGCAGCATACCATTCGCTGGCGCGTTGCGAGCCGACGGGAAGATAGGATACCAGCACGTCCGTGCGCGAGGTCGCGAGCACCTCCGAGACATCAGCTTCGGGTACATCCGCAATCGGAATATCGTCTTCAAGATAGTGGCCAACACCGTCCATGACCGGGCCGCGCTGGACGATGACGCCAGTCTGCGCGACGCCGGAGAAGCGATGCGTGTTGTTCGGCTTCGCAAAAATGGCGTCGGCGACGTCGCGCCCGACCTTGCCGGCGTGGACGTCAAAGGCCGATGCAATCTGGATGTCTCTGATGTGGTAGCCGCCGAGATCGACATTCATCAATCCGGGGACTGGCGCGTTGGACTCGGCGCTCCGGTAATAGGTAAGCCCCTGGATCAGGGAACTGGCGCAATTGCCGACACCAACGATGCCGACGCGCACGCGCCGCCTGTCCTGAAGACGAGAATGCATGGATTGAAGCCCTCCGGAAAGCGCGCGATGTCAACGTAAGTACGTCGGCGAACGTGGAGGGGGTATGTTCGTTCCTGCGTTCGAAGCCCCACTGCCCGTGCTCGGTCGATTCCGGCCGACAAAATGCTGTGTGCTTAACCTGGGATAGAATCTCGGGCGGGTTCGAGGAAACAAAGAGCTTCCGGGATGAAGATGAAGAAGATGATGCTTGTGTCTGGGCGCAGCTATCGGGAGGCTGGAAGAACAAATGCCGTCGGCTCGCGTTCACAGCAAACAGCCCGATATGCTGGCGATATGATCGTCCGCTCTTGTCGGCCAACGAGGTGCCACAAATGACTAAGACGCAAGACAGCGAAGCCCGGCAGACCACCAGTCACGATGCAATCCGGAAATGGGCGGAGGAACGGGGTGGGAAACCTGCAACGGTCAAGGCAACGGAGGAGGACGGTCATGCCGGGGTCCTGCGCATCGATTTCGATCCGCCGGATGAGGGGCTCGACCGGATCAACTGGGATGAGTTCTTCACGAAGTTTGATGAGGCCGGCTTGGCGTTTCTCCACCAGGACCAGACCAAAGACGGCAAGATGAGCCGCTTTCACAAATTCGTGCGGCGCTAGCCGGATCGCCGAAGATGGCGCGCGGCTGGATTGACGCTATGCGGGCGGGCGACTTCGAGCTTGCCTGGGCCATCAACGACCGTGATCTGGCGACGCTCGCACATCCTCCCAAGCACACCGGTCCGCGTCACCTTCAGCGGATCTGGCGCGGGGAGGACCTGACGGACAAGAAGGTGCTGGTGCGCTGTTATCATGGGCTTGGCGACACCATTCAGTTCCTCCGTTTCCTGCAGCCCCTTCGCGATCTCGCGCGCAGTGTCACCGTCTGGTGCCAGGGCGAACTTCTGCCGATTGTGCAGCGGGCGGCCGGTGTCGATCGTGCCGTGGCGCTTCATGACGGCGCGCCAGACGTCGATTTCGACGTCGATATCGAGATCATGGAGGTGCCGCATGCCATCAGGGCGAGGCGTGAGCATGTCGAGATGCGCGCTCCCTATGTGACGCTTGTACAGGAGAGCCAGCCTAAATTACCCCGATGCGGTGGTTTGGCCGTGGGTCTGGTCTGGGAAGTCGGCAACTGGGACAAGCGTCGGAGCATTCCGGCGCCGCTGTTGCGTCATCTCGCCCGCAGAGGCGTATCGCTCTACTCGCTTCAACGCGGATCCGGGACGGAGGGTGTGTTCGAGATCGGTGCGCGAGACGTCAGCACGCCTGACATTGTAGCGCTAGCTCAACTCATCCGGCACCTCGATCTCGTTGTTTGCGTCGACACGATGGTGGCTCACCTTGCGGGTGCGCTCGGATGTGAGGCATGGGTCCTGCTGCATGCCGATTGCGACTGGCGTTGGCCGTCAGCCGGGTCCCATTCGTTTTGGTATCCAAGCCTGCGACTGTTTCATCAGCAAACAGGAGGTGACTGGCAAGCGGTCATTGCAGAGGTGCGCGATGCGCTGCTGGTCCGGACCGCGCTCCAATGCGCCAGTTAAAGACCGTCAGGCAACCTCGATATCTGCATTGATTGGCCCGAGATGCACCGGCTGCGCTTCTTCATGGCCGGACCGCATTTCCAGATAGGTCGGATCGAATCTGGCGAGCCTGACGAGGCCGGGCCAGTCTGTGATCGTCATTGTCTTGCCGTGCCATTGCAGCAAATTGCACCGGCGCAGTTCCTGGATTGTGCGATTGGCGTGAACAGGGGAAATGCTGCATGCCGCGGCTAGGTCGGATTGGGTGAACGGCGATGACAATCTGAAGTCTTTCGCAAGACCGACATTTTGCAGGCGCGTTGCGATCTCGCACAGCAGGTGCGCCACACGGGTCAACGCATCCCGGCTGCCCAGGTTGATTGTCCAATTGCGCTGGATGGCATGATCGGCGAGCAGCATGAGCAGCAATGCGTGGGAAATGGCGGGGGAGCGCGCGGACAGCTCGCGAAGGAAGCGATGTGGCACGAGGGCGACGATCGCGGGGCCGAGCGCGATCAGGTTGCCGCTGACGCGCGGGCGGTAAAGCGTGTGTAGATCGGCGATGTCGCCTGGTACGGAGATCGATGAAATCTGCCCCTCCGCGCTGCCCGTATCCTGCCAGGCCAAGTATCCCTGGAGCAGGAGGCAGCACTGCGCGGCATTGTCGCCATGCCTCAGAACGGCCTGACGGCTGCCGAGGTACGCAATTGTGCTCGCCGTGTCTGCGAGCAGGTCGAGGTCGTCGGCGGTTAAAGTGGTGAGACTTGCCAGCCTGTCAGCTAGTTTGGAGAACGCAAAACCTGCTTGCATTGGTCGTCCGATAGCCCGCTGCGCGTTTCCTTGGTGAATGAGAATGCCGGCAGAAGACACTAAACTGTGGTAGATAGGCGATTGCACCCGTTGCCGGCCCAGCTAGCGCCTGCTGGGCTGTTTTGTGCTGGCCGGTCCGAGCTTCGCCGTTCGGGTCTACAAGCCGATCCCGTAATAATCGTTAACCGAACGCATTTGTGCAGGATCGCTCCAGTTCCAAGCGCTGTCACTGCTATATCTGGGCGCGTTCTTCAAGCGCGCCTCGGTGATGCCGGTGATATAGCCGCCCAGATTGGTGTCGTACTTCAATGACTGCCAAGGCAGCGGGTAGTAATCGTCGCCGATCCCGAGAAAGCCACCAAAGCTGAGGACGGCATAAGAAACCTTGCCGCTCAGCTTGTCGATCATCACGCGCTCGATGGAGCCAATTTTGTTGCCGTTAGGGTCGTAAACCGACGTGCCCTCGACCTTGTCGCTACCGATCAGGTTTCCCGTTTCTCGTGCCTCGCTAACCATCACGTCCTCCTCTGTTGAAGCTGCAACAGGCAGAAGAATCTTTCGTTCCTCCACTCAGGCCGCGGACGTTATTGGATGCGATTTACGGTTTTCATACTCGCGGAAGGAGCGCGTCAATACCCGAACGGATAGGTGTCTGGACCGCCGGTCCGCAAATGTTCCGGCCCTCAATCGTCTCGGGAACGCTCTGCAACAAGATGGCAGCCACGCTTCGCAAGGCGTACGACCAAATGCCGGTGCCGCGATATGTCATTTTAAAGGCATCCTGTTTAAAGGCATCCTGTGCCAATGGCGGCGGCTACTATCATTATTCAGTACTCTGTCGTCCGTGGATGCATCCGCATCCTTCCGGTCGACGTCTAGGTGCCCGGCTGCCTTCCGACGGCGGAGGCGCTGTCTTACGACATGATGCCTGCTTCAGAAGAAGATCAGACGAACGGGCAGGACAGAACGGATAGACCCCGCGGCGGTGTTGCGTGGCGAAGAGTTTTTATGCGGGGCCAGACCAGGCCATGGATTTGATCTTCAGACGTGGATTAGCTCGTCATTTCAAGAAATGCGACCTGAGGGTTGGCTAATCTTGGCTTTCTGTGATGCGCTAGAGCCAAGCGGCAAGCCAAGCAGACGGTCATATTCGTCTTTCGCCAACCGGTAACATTCGCACGAACACCGTTCGAGTTCCGCTCGATCCAGGATGGTCACATGTCCTCTGCTGTAATCTATAATTTTCCGATCCTTCAAAGCCGTAGCAACTTCCGTGACACTGCTCCGCCGACAACCAAGCATCATTCCGAGAAATTCCTGGGTCAGGAGAAACTCCTTTGTCTGGACGCGATCATGCGTCATCAAAAGCCACCGACAGCACCGTTGCTCAATTGAGTGGAAATGAGCGCAAGACGCGGTTTGCGCGATCTGGTTGAAAAAGGCGTGCGCATATTTCAGCATAACCGATCGCATTGAATTGCTTCGGCGGAGTTCTTCTTGCAAAGCTTGCGCTTTCATGCGGAGCCCTGAACCCGGCACCTGAATGTACACGCTGGTAGGAGCGATCTGATCCCCAAGCAGTATCGGCAGACCCACGAGCCCTTCATTGCCTATGGTCCCCACCTCGGAAGCGGAGCCGTCCGCCATCGTATTTACGAGCGATGCCACACCGCTTGTCAGGAAATGCACCCATCTGATAGGACGATACGCTGCGTAAAGCTCCTGTCGATATTCTAGATTTACGGGTTCAAGATGACCAACCAACGCGTTGCGGTCATTTGGGTCGAAGAGTTCCAGCAGTCGATTCCCGAAAGATTGTGTGATCTCGCCCATCGGACATTCCCCTCAATTTTGGGAGTTCCTATCTTGGGGACATTTAGTAGCTCGCCGGGCGCAAGCAATCCGTCGGTGCTCCGCAACAAGCCCATGGTGTTTTGCTCCGCAGCACCTCATAACCGTCGTAGGATAGTTCTTTCGACACCATACGCGCTGATGATCGCTGCGAAGCGCCGGATTTGGCGCCGGTACAGCAGAACATCTCCTGCAAGCGAAAAAAAGGCCGGCAACACTGCCGAGATCAGGAGCGCACTCGTCGAGATCCGGGATAAATCGATCCGCCTTCAGCACGACATGCGCAAGCGTCGATGACTATCACATGGGCTCGCCACGCGTGCTCCAAAGGGGGCGCGCGACTTCGCCGAGATGTGCGCGACATGCCACGGAGCACCGGGCAAGGATCCGGGTGAGATCGGCCTTGGCTTGACCCCGCGGCCGCCGCGCCTGGAAGAAGAAGCGTCCCTTGTCTGGTCGGCGCAGGAGATGTTCTGGATCGTGAAGAATGACATCCGCATGACGGGCATGTCATCGCCGGCTAGCGTTCGCCGTGTTCCGCTGTACGCTGAGATCGGCATGAGCAACGCTGTGGTGATCATCACACCGCGCTGGCCACGCTGAATCAGGCGTGAACCTCTGCTTGATGAACATACCCGTTTCATCGACCAAAACGTTGAAGCGTCCACCAACGATCGCCTGTTCGATCTCCTGCTGCGTCTTCCCTGCGGCTCGCATCTGCTTCACGCTGTCGCCGAACGAGTCGTGTAGCAGGCGTCCTCGGGATGCAAAGTTGAGTCTACCCAACTCGAAGGCCGGTTACACCCGCGTGCGACAACTCGGTGCTCGGAGCCTTCGCGCGTGCGACGCCGACGCTGATCGCCTACTTTGTCTTCTTTGTCCGGAGCGTCGTGCTTCCGCCGTTCGAACTTTCTCTCGGAGCCTCTGCAATTGAGCGAGCAGGCTAACGAGCTCGATTGCCGTGTAACGCAGAACAGCCAGGCTGCAAACCTCACTACTCACTACAACACCCCCAAACAGGCCCTTGCCGAATACGTGACGGGAAGCTCGGATTTGCGATGACGTGCCAATAACGTCTAAGCGATGGATACTCGAGCCGTCTGTTCGCTATACGACGATACGCGGAAATATTTTCGATACGCGGAGATATTTTCGAGCGTTTCTCTGACGCGTTGCAACAAAAGGCGTGCATCGGAAAAGGGAATCGGCGGCGCCTTCTCTGAAGCGGGCTTGGCATTTGCATTAGCACGAGCGAGCCGCACGTCGGATTTCCACCGTTCGGACGATTGGTTCTTCGACCCAGGCCTCGCGGGCGAACCAGTTGTGATTGGCCTGACAGATCGGACAACGAGTATTGCCGAAAAACACGACGCTCCGCAGGAAAGTCTCACGATCGGATTTGATGCCGGTAGGAATCGCGCGACCGGTCTGCGGACAGTTGACCATAATCATACCCATGCGAGCTTCCCCTGAAAATATGTGATTGCCGAATAAAGGGCCGATCGGCTGGAGTGCGCTCTCGTCGGTGCGGGTTACTTTGGGGGGCATCGCACCTGGGTCATTGTTCGAGCAAAGGGCAGTTTGCTCGTGACCGCGCTTCTCCAACCGACCGGATTCCTGCTTGGCGAATTCTTGGGATACCGCCGACTTTGGCTCGGCAACTCTGAATGATGTTCCGACCTCAACCGAAAGCTTCTGGGAAGCTCCTAACAACCGTCATGTTCGAATCCCCGCGGCTTCGTGCGGAATGTTTCGCTTGCGCCGAAACCATTATCTTCATCTTGACGGACAGATCAGCCGACCGGATCACTGGCTCCACTCCCTTGGCACAGGTCGTTAATATTCTCTGTTAAGATTTAATGTGCAAATAAAAATTTGCGTTGTCGGTCCGATTTACGACTCTCGGCCGTTTTATTTTTTGCACGGTGGTGCGATGTCGACACCGAGAATGTCCGCTCTTTCTCGTAGACCTCTGTAGTGCCCGTTCGGTCATCGGCTCGATGCTCGCTTCGGTTTTTCTGCCCAGTATTGAATGATCACGCGAGGTTCAAATATGAAACAAATTTTGATTATGCGGTAAGTTTGTAAATCTCGTTGTTAATTGCTGCCGATCACGTAAGCTATGCTCGTCTAGGTTCGTTCGGCTGGAGGAGACGATGTGGGAATTAATTCTTAGCACGTACAACCTCACCTCCGACACACCGCAATTGGCTCAGATGCGCGCGCAATTGGTAAGCATTCGCGAGAAGGAGCGCATTCTGAGAGAACGCACTGCCGATCGCGAAGCTTATCGGTACCTATTGGACGCTCATCGGCTGATCGCGAGAGGGGGCCTTCTTGGAGAGCCGGTGTTGAACATTTCTCCGCAGAGAGGGAGCAAGGACGGTCAACTGGCGGCATGACCGAGCGGAATTGTCGTTTGAAAACGAGCCCGATCGGGTGGCGTGTGTTCGGCTGAACGGGAATTGCAGCGCCGCAGGCCGGGCTAGATTGAATCTCGTAGGCGACGGGCTGTTCGCTTATCGGGTGCCGCGACAATAGCGTATCCCAGACGCTGTCGTCGCCCCGTCGGTACCGGACGAGGCAGACCTGTTCACATTGGCTGGAGCCGTGCTGGAAAGATCGTCGGCAGAGATGGTATTGAGACCGGCTCCGGATGCGGTGTTCGCGCTGCTGGACGGTCGATCAATGCTCTTCAGCGAAGCCGCACAGAAGATTTTCGAACTGGACCGAGTAGGGGCATTCATTTGGTGCAAGTTGTCGCACGGCGCCTCTCTGGAAGATATCTATCAGGGGCTTGGGACGCTCGGCATTGACGAGCACACGGCACGCCAGTTCACGCGACAGGCTGTAAATGTCTGGATCGATCGAGCGCTGCTCGAAGTCGATTGGCGAATGCCAACCGATTGTGCTTTCTCGGCGATGCTCGGTCGGCACAGAATCGGCGTCCGGGCTGCAAATCGGGACCTCTTGGGACGGCTGCTTTCGCTATTTTGTGTTTCGGACCAGAGCGCCGGCGGCGACGACGACATTGCGATCGAGGCAATGATGCTGGACGCGCAAGTGTTCTTTCGCGGAGAGGATTCCAGCATCTGCAGATGCGAAGTCGAAGCACTGGCCCCCACGATCAAAGCTCATATCACCGAGCGGCTTATTCGAAGCAATCGTTGGGTCTTCTCCCTTCATGCCGCTTCTCTCGTGCAAGACGGTATGGGCCTGCTGTTGTGCGGCCAGCCGGGAGCTGGAAAATCGACCCTCACGACGCTGCTGGTGGACGCCGGATTTCGGTATGGCGGCGATGATGTTGCGCTGGTTGGAGCTGACGGAACGATCTGCGGGGTCCCGTTTGCTCTCACCCTCAAGGAAGGATCGTGGGGCTTGCTCTCGCGACTATATGGCGACCGGCACGACGCGACCCATTGCCGCTCCGACGGCGTTCTGGTGCGGTATTTACCCATTCCGAATGCGCACAATCAGTGCCTTTCCGCAAGCTGGATCATCTTCTTGAACCGGGTTGCGAGCGGTCCGGCCGGACTGACCGCGATAGATCAGTTGGGTTCGATGAAGCGGCTCATCGAGAACGCATTTGCTGCTGACGGAAGACTTTCGCAGGCCGGCTTTTTCGCTTTAAAGCGGATTGTTGCGGGCGCGCGATCGTTTCAACTCAGCTACTGCGAGGCCGTGGAGGCTCGGCGCCTGCTCATGGATTTGTGCAATGGCAAGGCATAGCGCCGCACTGACGAGCCTCTGCAATTGCTTGCGAGGCATGCCACCTGTCGATGTGGAGTGGACGTCGGTAATTGGGCTCGCAAACCAGACTTTGACGACGCCGGCGCTCATCGACTTTGTCGACAAATTTGCTTCGATTCTCCCGGAAGACGTCTGCACATATATTCGACAGATCCACCGCCGAAACGTGCTGCGCAACAATCGCCTCGTCGCGCAACTGGAAGAAGCCGTCGTTGCGATGAACGACCTGGGAATTACGCCGATCATGCTCAAGGGGGCATCGACACTGGCGACCGCGCCAGAGGAGCGACGAGGCGTTCGGTTGATGTCTGATCTGGATATCATGGTTATGCCAGACGAGGCCGCAACGGCGGTCGCCGCTCTATGTGCAGTTGGCTACAACATCGAATACCAGACCCCTCCCGAAAGCCAGAGGTGGCACGTCGAGCTGAATCGATCCCAGGACGTCGGGACCATCGACCTGCAGCGGGCAGCTCCAGGTCCTGCGTGCCTCTATCAGAGCCTCGGGCATGCGCTGAACCATTGCGTACCTGCGCCGCTGGGACGCGGGCGCGTGTATATCCCGACGCCCATCTACCAGGCGCTTATGTTGATTATCCATGATCAGTTTCAAGACTATGGATATTGGCTCGGCGACCTCGACTTGCGGCACCTTGTTGAATTGCGCGATCTGAACAGTTCCGCCGAGGGCCTCGATTGGGAGGAGCTTGCCTGTCGTGTCTCGGGCGAATTAATGAAGAATGCGGTTGAAACCCAGCTGCTCGCTCTTGCCGAGCTGCTTGGCGTCGAGATTCCGCACGCGTTGCGCTCCCGACGGATTCCCCGCTTGCAGTTCACGCGACAGTTGATGCAAGCACGCTTTCCGGCTACACGCGTGCCCTTTCTCGCAATGATGGCGTTGGATCTCGGAAACTACCGGAAGGCGGCAAATGGCGCCACGCAAGCCGCCGCGCGTCGGCGGGGATTGTGGTCCTTGCCGAGGGCGGGCACCCTGCAGTTTCTGTTGAAGGCGGCCGTAGCGGTACGCGCAGGGAAGGTCTGAATTCGCAAGCGCCGTCGGCCGGGGCAGCATCCCCAGGCGGACATTTTCAATCACCTGCGTTCGAGGCCAGCCGGTAGTTCCCGGATCCGTGGAGTTAACGATTTCGCGCGTGCCGGCATTTGCAGTGGCGGGGCTATGAATGCTCGTGACCACCAGTATTTCGGTTGGATGCTTCGCCGTTCTCGTGAATCCTGAACTCCTCCAACGTGTGCCCTGATTGGAGCGCGGCGACCAGCCAGCGCGGCTGTTTGCCACGCCCAGACCAAGTCTCTGTCGGTTTGAGGGGGTTGAAGTATTTCGGCTCGACCTTTGGGTATTTGCGGCGGCGGGGCTGGCCTGGGCTCGTGTCTGTCGCCCCGCCCTCGGCTCCGAATTGATCCGGTTGATTGAGTTGCGCCAAGCGCTTCTCCAACTCCCGCTTTTCGGCCGTGATCTTTTCAGCAAGAATCTTTGTTAGCTCCTCGTGGAGGAGCCATAGTTCCTCAAAATCCATGGCTTCGAGATCCTGCCTGCGCATAGCATTCTCGTCACCGTTCGACCGACGCCCCTACCTACTCTGTCTCCACGACGAATATCGGTTTTCGACTGGCGAATAGCAGAGCGGACCAAGCCGGTCTTCAAATTGACGCGACAATAAATAAATAATATATTATTTAATATATATAGCGAAGGATTATTTTAGATTTATTTGCCGAGGAAACCTTGCTGCAAGCCCGACGAGAAGCATTGGATGTCGTTGACGGCCCTCTGGGGCGCCTTCAAGCCGCGATCGGCCGGTTTATCGCTCCCTTGGCGGCATTGACCGACATCCAGGCCGTGGAGCTACAAATCCAGCTGCGACGGCTCGCGCTGAGAGATATCGCGGTCATAAGCTCGCGATTGCCGCGGGCCGATGGCCGCATTTCAGGTGGATCGCGCCTCGTGCACCGGTCATATTCGCCGGGAGCGCGGCGCGGCAGATCGATCTCGCGGTCCGCTTAATGTCCCATTCTTCGCTTGAGTCGAGGCGTCAATGCACGCAAAACGTGTGATATTACTTCAGCAGTCATTAAATTGAGCGGATAGCTCATTTTTCTATCTTGATTAGAACCGGCGACGCAGTTATGTGGAGCGCAACTTGCCGTTCGGTTCCACATTTTTTGTAAATTTGTTCTTGATTACTTCGCCGGGACAATAATATATGGCGCAACTACAGGGTGCAAGCATGTCGACCAAGAAGCTTGAGCTAGAAGCGATGTCCCTCGACGATCTATGGTCGCTTCATGAGGAAATTACCGGCATTTTGTCGGATCGGATTAAAGCGGAAAAGCAGGAACTCGAGAAGCGCCTGGCGGTTCTCGGCGGCGGGATGGCTGTGTTAGCCGAAACAAGGCAGCCGGGCGTCTCCCCGACCGGCAAACCGAGGCGCAAATATCCGCGCGTGCTGCCGAAATATCGTAACCCGCAGACTTCCGAAACCTGGTCGGGACGCGGCAAGCGGCCGCGGTGGTTGGTTGCTGCCATGAAATCCGGCCGCCGGATCGAGGAGTTTCGCATAGGAGAAGCGGCTCCGAAGCTTCGGCAGCGGGCGTGAGAATCGTCTTGCCAGTGGGCTGGCGCAGCAGCTTGGTGCTTTGCGCGGAGCTCGGACCTAGTAGGCATTGCGCCCCCGCAATACTTCCATAGGAGTTCGCAACAGGATTGCGAGATCCAGCCGAAGACTCCAATTGTCGATATACCAGAGGTCATACTGTACGCGTGCTTCGATCATGGATGCTGTGGGAGTTGCGCCGCGGCAGCCGTGAACCTGGGCCCATCCGGTCAGTCCTGGCCTGACCCTGCGGCGAAAGGCGTAGTTTCGCACGAGCTTGTCGAACTGTCCGTCGTGGGCCAAGGCATGCGGACGCGGTCCGACCAGCGACATACTGCCCTCGAGAACATTTAATAGTTGCGGCAATTCATCGAAACTCGTCCGACGCAGCCATTTGCCCACGCGGGTGACGCGTCGGTCGACGGGGGTGGCCTGAACGATCAGGCTGCCGTCCTCGAGCACATGCATGGTCCGAAACTTGCGGATCAAGAATGTCCGACCATTAAAGCCACAGCGTTGTTGTCGGAAGAATACCGGGCCGGGAGAATCCAGCTTGATCGCGACTGCAGCCAGCGCAAGCAGTGGCGCGCATATCGCCAGGGCGAGCCCCGCGCCGATAATATCAATGATTCGCTTGGTCGCGCACTCGAGCGGCGTAAGGGAGCCGCGCTGCAATTCCACGCAAACGGCACTTCCAAGGCTCCGCGTAGGATGTCGAAGCAATTCCGATGTTGTGCCGACCGGCACGAATATGATCGGGAATGGCAATACCCGCAACTCGGCAACCAACGCCCGGAGCTCGGGCCATCGCTCCGGGCTGGCTTCGACCACTACCTGGTCGAGCGGGGCGTTGCGAATATGGTCGATCACGCGGGAAGTGAGTCGCTTCCGACCGGCGGGACCGAAGCCAATCGGCGGCAGGCTGAACCTTCCCTTGACGCAATAGCCGTGCATAGCCAAGCTTTCCGGGAGGCCGGCATTCTTCGAAAGCGGTTGGTCGCTGATGAGAACGATATTCGTGCTGGCGAATCTTCTTTCGCTCAGACCTCTTAGCAGCAGCGATCTGACAATCCATCGCTCTGCCAGAAGCAACGCCAGGCCGAGGAACGCGAAGAGTGGACCTGCTTCCTGAGATGCGCCCGGACGAATCGCAAAGCCGTACGCGGCCCAAATCAGGAGCAACAACGACGCCCACGTCACGAAGACGGCCCGAACCTGGTTTTTGAGGACGAAGAGCTCAATCGGGCGATAAAGCCCTTGAGCCTTCAGTACGGAAGCCACACAAGCTGCGCTGACCAGTGCCAAGCCAAATGCGTTGCCATGGTCTCCCTCAGTTTGCCCGCTTTGGAGGCGGTACAGTAACGTGGAGATGACGCTCGCAAGCAAGATCGTCGCGATATCAGCACAGAGCGCAACGGGTTCGATCCAGTCATAACGGAGGGGCCATTTATGCCTGGAGGACGCCGGCGGCTCGAGATTGACACGAGCCGTATCGTTTCGGTCGGGGAAGTGTCGGTTCACGAAGTTCATGGCGGGCCGCTCGGGCTGATATTTAATATATTATTAATTGATTGAATATATCAAGCAAAATATTATCATTTAAATGTGCCAGGTGCCGCACTTCTTATCGGCGCATGCTCGACCGCCTGTTGTACGAGCGGAGTGGCTTGGGAACTACCGCGCCGTACCCAATACCCGGTTCGGCAGAAGTAAATCCGTTCCGGGCCAAGCGACCGGGCCTTTCTTGCGCATGTTTTGAAGGGCGGCTGAATCCCGCTCCGAAAGCAGATTGTCCACAAAGGCCCTCCCTTCTGCCGACGCCGATTGATACGCGGCAATGAGGGCGGGTCGGAGAGTGGGCTGCCGAGCAAGCGCAATCTTGACGTCCCGCTGCACCAACTCACGCAGTTCAGGCTCGCTTACGACCGAGACCTCGCCGAGAGCGACAGTTAGCCGTAGCGGAAGCAAGGCCAAATCGTTCGGTGCCGTGTAGTACGATAGTTTCAGCAAGGTCGCGACGTCATACGCGACCGAAGTCTGCTTCCTCGAGATTGCCGCAAGCATGATCCAAAGATCGCCTCGTAATGGCGAGTACTGCAGTGCCCCTGCCAATGCAGTAGGCGCGGCCGGATGGAACCCGGCCTCCGGCCTCGAGGCTGCCGCTTCATTGGCGGTGAGCTGTGGGGCGGGCGCGAGCTTCCCTGAGCGGAAATCGCCATCACCGCCGAGTGCGTCCGGCAGCGGCGCCCTTGGACGCGCCTGGCGTGACTCGTGGCTGGCGGCAAGTGCTTCAACCGCCAAACCGCCCGGATACGACGGGTGAGCAAGCAGCCAAACCGTTTGCGCGATCAGCGCGGCTGCAATGGAACCCAATCCAACACGCATCGCTGCGCTGCCAATGCTATATGAGCGTGTTGGCGCGCATGTCGGACCTGGACTATCGGGTCCACGTACGGCTCGGGTTGATAGCGGCAGCAACGTCGCATCACCTGTATCACGTTGGCTTCGAGCGATCGCCAGTCCGAATAGCGCGGCAGCCAACAGCGATGCGCCGAACTCGAGAGTGCCGTTCTCGACCAGGACCAGCACAGCTAGCGACGCCGAAGCGCCGGAGCCGAGGGCCGCGTAGATGTAGTCATGCCCTCGCCGCAGAGAACATCTGAGCAAAGCCGCGGCGCCAAGTACCGCAACTACCAACAGACCGTACAGAAAGGGGCGCCCCATCTCGATTGCCATAACGGCGGCAGCCGTCGGGCGCTCTTGTGACAACGGCGCGCCAATATCGCGATGGATCGGTAGCAGTGCCGCGTATGTTCCTGCACCGGACCCAGCCTGGCCGGTATCCTGCAACATCCGCTCAGTCGCTGCTGCATTGTACTCGGACAGGGCGATCGTCAGGTCGGTATTCTGCCTCACTGGCATGAGGGTGAAGGTCGCCAGAAAGAGCACGGCCGCCGTGGCAAGCACGCTAGCCATACCCCAAACCCCAGAGAACCAGTTCTGGATCGCGAACGCGGCGAGCACCAGTCCCACCCCGAGCAGCGCAGCTATGGCAGTTCTCGGCCCGTCTTCTCCAGCAAGGATCGCCGCCAGGTTGAGAAACGTTGCGAGGAGCGCGAACGATAGGGTCGTCGCTTGTCGAAATGAGGGTTGCTTAGCACGTCGGCGGTCCTCGAACGCACGGGCCGTCATCGCTGCCGACAGCACCAGGCCCAGCACTGCAGGGGCTGCGCCGGTCACGAGTAGGACAGCAGTATCGCCGCGCGGGAGACCGAACCATCCCATCACCTGTCGCGAAAGCGAGTAAGCGCTGACGATCGCCGAGACCGAGACCAGCACGGAGAGGAGTTGCCAAGCGCGCTGTCTGTCCAGCGCGAGGACCGCCGTGATGAGCGCGAGGGCGACGGCAGCATTGTAATGCAAGAAAGCCTGCATGGTTGCGCGGACGTCCACCGTGAGCCGATCGGCAAGGGGGGCATTCAATGCGGCTGATGCGGTTTCCCATATCGGATTGCCGAGCCCGTGGATGGGAATCGGAGCAAGCTGCAAAGCCATGTAGAGCGCCGGCACAGCGAGAATGAGGAGGAGAAAGACTCGTAACCGTCGCGCCAGGCGCGCGATTGCGGAAGATGAGATCAAGATTGCGGTTGTCAGCACCGCGGTCGCGAGAAGAGCGGAGCATAGAGCTTGCCTCTGCGGGATTTCGGGCATTGCAAAAGCCGCAGCGACCGACACAACGAGTGTCATCATCAGGAACCTGACGAGCATACAACGTCACCTCTCTGGTTTGGCGTCCTCAGGATGCTCAGGTCGGCAGGCCGTCCAACGCACAATTCCTGATGATGCGCGGCGACAGGCCGCTCACGAACTCGAAAGGCCATAGCGAACGTAGTGACTGTCGTCGTAATAGTCGCTTCGGTGGGTGTCGTATCGCGCCATCGCCTTGATATCGGTTTTGTTCAGTACTGCGCCGATCAGCGAGTCCGAGATCGTTGGGGCGGTGTGCAGTGCATGCTGTACGACATCGATCTTCGTGCGCCCCCACTCGACAACGAGAACGTAACAATCGATCAGAGGGGCTGTGACCCGCACGTCAACGAGCGGGCTCAGCGGCGGAAGATCGACAATAACGTAGTCGTAGCTTTGTCGCAGGCGATCAAAGAGCTTGCATATCGCGCTGTCGGAGAGAAGTTCGCTCGAGTGAAGCACGGCCCCACGCTGAACGGCCGGAAGAACAGCAAGATTCGTCGTCGGATCACGCCAGACCACCTCCTCGAGTGAGCGATCGCCGTTCATGACCTCAATAATGCCGTCCACGGCCTTGGGGACGACACGGGCCGAGAGAGATGGATTCCGAAGATCACAGTCGACTATGATGACCTTCTTTCCACAGTGTCCGATAAGCTGAGCAAGTGACGCTGCAATCGTGGTCTTGCCTTCATTCGGGAGGGCTGACGTCACGCCAATCACCTGGTTGGAGGTGTTCGCCGGGCTATGGTCGATTGCAAGCTTGATCGAACGAACGGCCTCGGTATACCGCGAGAGAGGCATGCCGACCACTGCGCGATGAATGCCTGGAGTCGTCGAAAGTATTCGTTGACTCGAGTCTTCTGGTGTCTGTTGAGGTCGGCCAGCCGGCTTCTGCTGCCTCGGCAGACTCAGGATTGGCACGAGAGACAGGCACGGTAATTCCAGCGCAGCCTCGAGTTGGGAGGACGTGCGGAAAACGCGGTCCATTACGTCTCTCACAAAACCGAGGAGCAGTCCCAGCGCGAGCCCACCCAGGAGACCGAAGCTTAGCACGACCTTCGCTTTCGGCTTGCTCTTGGTTTGAGCGGCGGAAGCGGGGAAGATGACCCGAGTTTCCGAGATCGGGAAGGTCTCTTGCTGCGTCGAGCCCATGTACTGCTGAAGGAAGGTGTCGTAGAGGGCCCGCAGACTTTTCGCCCGACTTTCCAAATCTCTTATCGTCAGCTCTGCCGAGTTCGTAAGGCGCGACTGCGCAATGGCCACGGACAGACGCTTCTCAATCTCTTGTTGCCGCTGCTTTGCAAGGTCGGCTTCGTTGCGACTGATTTCGGCAAGTCTCTTGACCTCATCCAGGATGGAGACACGATACTCACGCAATCTGTTTCGGATGTTAACAACCGCCAGATGATCGCGGCCGACGCGGGCCGACAACTCGGCCTCCCGCCTGGCGAGTTCAAGATACTGCTGGCGTAGCGACGTAATGATCGTACTGTTCATCGCGTCGGAGCCGATGGCATCGAGATTGCCAATCGCGGCCGGCTTTGCCGGGTCGGCGGCAAGGAGGGCTTCGTAACGCGACAGCTTGGCCGCAGCCTCTGAGCTCTGCGCCCGGGCGGCAGCCAGCCGAGTGTTCAGTTCTGTGATCTGCTGTTCGTCAATCGGCTTTCCTCCGGGCGAATCGATGTTATTTTGAGATTTGTAGGCCTCAACTGCCCGTTCGGCCGTCTGCGCCTCCTGGCCGAGCTTTTGCAGCCGTTCCCGTAGCCAGCTTGTTGCAGTTCGACTGGCCTCGAATTTCGCCTCAAGCTGATCGTTGATGTAGGCTTTGGCAGTTGCGTTCGCGATCTCCGCCGCCAACGCCGGATCGCTCGAGGTGAAGTTGATTTCAATGACGTGACTATAGCCAATTCGACCTGCAGATAGGCGATCCAGAAAGTTCGCAATCGTGGCTTCTGAGGGCTGCTCTGGCGTGGCATATTGCGCGCCTTGTGACGGATTTGGTCTCCATGTTGGAAGCCAGCTGAACAACCAAGACTGCAGGCGGGACGCTTTAAAATCTGGATGATCGGCCAATTTCAACTGCTTAATCACAGCCGCAGCGGTTGCCTGCGACTTGATGATCAGCAACTGCGTTTCGATCTGAGTAACGTCGACGATCGGTTCGGATAGGAGCGATTGCTTCTGGAGGAATTGTGCCCTTGGATTTTCGAACAGGACCTGAACCTGCGCCGTATAGGCGGGGGGGATCAGTCGGAGGTATATAAGGCTGGCGGCACTTGCGAGGACAGCGGTGAAAATGATGACGAGGTATTGCCGCCGTATAAAGACGAGCGCCAATTTAATGAGCTCGCCGATGCCCGTGGCGTCCTGGCGATCCGACTGCATTTGTATGGTGGAGGGGAGACGTGCCCTATCGGGCTGGATCGGATTGGTCTGAAGCATCGGACAATTCTCTCGACTATCGACAATCGCGCGGGAGCAGGATACCGCAGGCGATATTCGACCCCGCGGCCATATTTAAAAGAATATATATGATAAATTTTGTATTGCCAATTAAATAGAACTGGAGCATTAATCTCGGAATAAATAATTAGATCGCGGAAGGCGCGCTGTCCAATTAACCCCCGGTATTGTCGCGAACAGAGCGCGAAGCGGAACTGCTTCGCTGCGCTGCTCGATTTGGCGGGCATTGGGGAGATCAGGCCGACCGTCCGGGCGACAGCGCTGCGTGTATGCGCAGGAGAGTGCGGTCATGCTGGAAGTGCGAAGCTTGGCGATTCCGGATGTCAAGATGGTCCGATCGAAGCGCTTTTCCGATACGCGAGGCTATTTTTGCGAGACGTTTCGCCGCTCTGCCTTTGCCGAAAACGGAATTTCCTACGATTTCATCCAGGACAATCAATCCCGTTCGGATAGGGTCGGAACGGTTCGCGGATTGCACTTTCAGCGGCCTCCCTTCGCGCAGGCCAAGCTAGTCCGCGTGTTAAGGGGCTCGATCCTTGATGTCGTAGTCGATCTTCGGCGCCGGTCGCCGACCTTCGGCAAGCACGTCTCGGTCAAACTGGATAGCGAGAGTGACGAGCAGTTGCTCGTACCAAAAGGGTTCGCTCACGGCTTCTGTACGCTCGAGCCTCAAACCACGGTCTTTTATAAGGTCGACGAGGTCTATTCTCCGGACCACGATGGCGGCGTCTATTGGGCGGATCCCAAATTGGCGATCGAGTGGCCGGTGACCCCCTCGGCGGCCCAGCTTTCACCGAAAGATCGAGAGCTTCCAACCCTCGACCATCTTGCTTCAGTGTTTGAATAGAGGACGTGGCATGCGTGTCCTGGTGACTGGCGGAGCGGGGTTTATCGGATCTGCGGTCTGTCGACAACTGGTGCTGGAAGCCGGGGCCTCGGTCGTCAATGTCGACAAATTGACATATGCGGCCAATTTGGCCTCGCTGGTATCCATTGACGGTACAAGCCGTTATCGATTTGAGCAGCACGACATCTGCGATCAGGAAGCGATCACTCGTCTATTTGACAAATGGGAGCCAAGCGCAGTCATCCACCTGGCAGCGGAGAGCCATGTCGATCGATCGATCACTGGCTCGGCGACGTTCATTGGTACCAACATCGTCGGCACCTATACCCTACTGGAAGCAGCCAGGCGATTTTACGACGGGCTTTCAAGCCTGCGGCGGAAACAGTTCAAGTTCATTCACGTGTCGACGGACGAGGTCTACGGTTCGTTGGGACCACGCGGCTTCTTCCGCGAAGATACCCCTTATCGGCCGAGTTCGCCCTATTCGGCAAGCAAAGCCGCTTCCGACCACCTCGCGCTCGCCTGGTATAAGACCTACGGCTTGCCGGTGATCGTGTCGAACTGTTCGAACAATTACGGACCATTCCAGTTCCCGGAAAAGCTCATTCCGCTGACGATTCTCAACGCGATTGAATACAAGTCATTGCCTGTGTATGGCGACGGCAGCAATGTGCGCGACTGGCTTTATGTCGACGATCACGCAGCAGGCCTGATCAGACTGCTATTTGATGGCAAGCCCGGAGAGAGATACAATTTCGGCGGCAATTGCGAACGGTCGAATCTGGACGTCGTCACCGAGATTTGTGACGTGCTTGATCGATTGCACCCCGGGCCGGCCGCAAGGCGATCGCTGATTAAGTTCGTGCCGGACCGCCCAGGACACGATGCCCGGTACGCGATTGATGCATCCAAAGCTCACCGGGAGCTCGGATGGCAGCCGGCTCGAAGCTTCGAGCAAGGCCTGGTCGACACCGTGGAATGGTATCTCGCCAGCGGCAGCTGGTGGGCACAGGCTCGCAACATGATCTACGACGGCTCGCGTCTTGGCCTCCCAGCCACCCAACATTGAGGTCATCCATGATCGAACGATCGATACTGATTGCTGGTCGAAATGGCCAACTGGCAAGCTGTCTTCATGATCTCGCTGCTCTTAGCGGCTTGCCGGTGGTCGCCCTCGGACGTGAGGAACTCGACCTGGAGGTCCGTGGGGGGATCGACACGATGATCGCTTCTATCGCCCCCTGCATGATCATCAATGCTGCTGCCTATACGGCTGTGGATCAGGCGGAATCCGAGATGGGAAGAGCCTTCAGCATCAACCGCGATGGTGCGGCGGCGTTGGCGGATATCGCATGGCAGAGAAATATCCCATTTATACATTTGTCGACCGATTATGTCTTTGACGGTGCGAAGCGTGAGGCCTACGACGAGGCCGACGTGCCGGCACCGTTGAACACATACGGTGCATCAAAGCTGGCCGGCGAGGCGGCCGTATTGGCAGCGCATCCGCTCGCGACCATCGTCAGATCTTCCTGGATCTACAGCCCGACAGGCAGCAACTTCGTTCGGACAATGTTACGGCTAGCCGAAACGCGCCCGATCGTAAGGGTGGTTTGCGACCAGCACGGAAGCCCGACGTTGGCGGCGGAGCTGGCCGCGGCGCTCCTGACGATCGCAGAGAAGTCGCTCACCGACGACCGCCGCACCGCAGCGGGAATATTTCATCTCGCCGGCCAGGGATCAACGAGCTGGCACGGCTTTGCAGCGGCAATCTTCGACGGTTTATCCCGTCGTGGGATGCGGCCGCCGACGCTGGAAGCGATCACGACCGAACAGTATCCGTGCGCTGCGCGCAGGCCTCTAAACTCCCGCCTGGACTCATCCAAGGCGGAACGCGTGTTTGGAATTCGACTGCCGGCCTGGCGTCACTCTCTCGAAACCTGTCTCGACCAACTTGTCGGAAAAGGAGACACCGATGCTGAAGGGAATCGTCCTGGCTGGCGGCAGCGGAACGCGCCTATATCCGATCACGCGTGTGGTCAGCAAGCAGTTGCTGCCGATCTACGACAAGCCGATGATCTACTACCCGTTATCGACGCTGATGCTGGCGGGAATCCGCGAGATCCTGGTCATCACGACGCCGGCAGACCGCTCCCAGTTTGAACGATTGCTTGGGAATGGAAGCCATTGGGGGATTCGCCTCAGCTATGCGGAACAACCCCGCCCCGGCGGGCTTGCGGAAGCGTTCATCGTAGGTGCCGATTTCATCGGGAGCGATCGCGTCGCGATGGTGCTCGGAGACAATATCTTCTTCGGCGACGGCTTGCGCGAACTACTCGCCAAGGCCGCAGGCCGCGAGGAAGGTGCAACAGTGTTCGCATATCACGTGCGCGATCCCGAACGATACGGCGTCGTTACGTTTGACGGCGCGGGCCGCCCGCTCCGAATCGAGGAGAAGCCGCCGAAGCCGACATCGAACTGGGCCATCACCGGTCTTTATTTTTTCGACAACCGGGTTGTGCGGTATGCCCGCCGTGTCGAGCCGTCGGCCCGGGGTGAGCTCGAGATCACCGATCTGCAAATGCGCTATCTCGCCGCCGGTGCTCTCCATGTCGAGTGCATGGGACGGGGATACGCATGGTTGGATACGGGCACAGTCGAGTCGCTTATCGATGCAGGGACCTTCGTGCAGACGCTTGAAAAGAGGCAGGGCATGAAGATTGCTTGTCTCGAGGAAGTCGCGTTTCGGCAGGGATTCATCGACGAAGATCAGCTCCTCGGATTGATTCAACCATTGGAGAAGAGCGGATACGGCCGGTATCTCGGTGAGATCCTGCGGCTGGCGGGCGCTCGTTCCGGCAGCGCAATCGACGCCTGAGTTAAATTATTATTCACGTCATATTTAATTGACTGGTGGCGCTTCTTTAAATTAAATATGTCCTGAATTTCGAGGGCTGGCCATGTTAAACCAAAGGGCGAGCATCTTTTATCGAGCAGCAAGGCCTCTCCTTTCGGAAGAGAGTGATTTCGGTCAGACAGATCTGCTCTTGCGGGCTGCGCCTCTCTGGACTGCGACCTGGAGCAGCGATTTGCGCGCGCGGCAGGTTTTCTCGCCTCTTGCGACGGCATTTCCGAGAGAGGCTGCCCGGCTGCTGAGTACAGCAAGCGCTCTGACGCGCCCGGACGGCTTCGGCTCCCTACTTCCTTCCGGCTCCGATCTGCGAGTTGTTGTCGCGCCGTCGCGTTCGCGTACCGATGCGACGCATTGGATCAGTTCAAGCGGTGGTTATTGGAATGTAGCGGCAAACTGGAGTGCGGGCATTCCGGACGCCGCGTCTGGCACCTTCATCGACGCGCCGGGATCCTATGTTGTCGCAACCAGAGCCAATGTCGACGTAGGCAGTTTGATCGTTGATGCGGGCGTGACGATTGCGCTCCGGCAAGAGTCGTCGTTCGTCGTGCAAGGTGACGCCGTAAACGATGGCAGCATTAAGCTCGGATCGTCCGGCGGCGATGGGGTTGCTGCAGCGGACTTTAAAGGTGATGTCCGGGGGACGGGAGCCTTCGCGATCGCGGACGGATCAGCGCTCGAGATCGGAGGCTCGGTCTCCGGGTCCCTCGCGAACGGTTCATTCTCCGGGATAACCGTCTCGTTCGAGAAGGAAGTCGGCACCCTGATACTCGATCACTCTGCCCAATTCCATGGCCTGATCGGAAGTTCGTCGCCGGATCGGCCGCTTTCAGCCGGCAATCTTATTGACCTCAGGGACTTCGCCTTCACATCGACGATGTCGGCGTCGGTTCATTACGATCCTAACTCAAACATCAGCACGGTCGATTTCAGCAACGGGGCCGGCAATGTCACCCTGCTGTTCTCCGGCATGGATTCGAACTGGACTTTTGTTAGCGACGGCCAGGGCGGCACCGTGATTGCCGATCCGACGACAACGAACCCCATCGTGCTGGAGAACCAGAAACAAGGTACATCGAAAAGCATCTGGCAGATTGCTCCTGGTGAGGACTCGACGAAAATCCAGGGGTTCACGACGGCGATAAGTACCAACGTTGGCGGGACGGTCCAATTCAAGATCAACAACCAGACCGGCGCTCCGAACTATCATATCGATATCTATCGGCTCGGTTACTACGGCGGTAACGGTGCCAGGCTGATTACGGCCGTGCAACATCAGGCTGCGACCTCCGTGGTGCAACCGGCTCCATTGAAGGATACCTCGACCGGCCTCGTCGATGCCGGCAATTGGAGCGTGACTGATTCGTGGAGCGTGCCAGCGGACGCGGTTTCCGGCGTGTACATCGCCAACGTCATCGACGGAACGCAGGTGTTTCAAATTCCCTTTGTGGTCCGCAATGACGCGTCGCAGAGCGCAATCGTGTTTCAGACGGCCGACCAGACCTGGCAGGCCTATAACCCTTGGGGCGGCGCCAATCTCTACACCGGCAATGGACCTGGCGTGAACGGCTCCGCTTACGCCGTAAGCTACAATCGTCCCATCACGACGCGCGACGGTGGGCTCGAGGGCACTTCCAACGACATGGTGTTCTCGGCAGAGTATCCGGCGATCTACTGGCTTGAGCAGAACGGATACGACGTTTCCTACATCTCAGGCGTCGATGCGGCCACCAACGGATCGCTGCTGCTCAATCATCAGATTTATATGGATGTGGGGCACGACGAATATTGGACCGATAGCCAGTTTGCCAACGTCCAGGCCGCCGGCCGCGCAGGTGTCAATCTGACGTTTCTGAGCGGAAACGAGGTGTATTGGCAGACGAGGTTGGCAGCCAGCATTGATGCCAGTCACACGGCTAACCGGACTTTGATCACGTACAAGGATACCCATGCTAACCAATTGATTGATCCGACAGGGACGGCGACGGGAACGTTCATGGACGCACGGTTTGCGTCCACTGGAGGCATGTCAGGCATTCCCTCTAACGCACTGACCGGCACGGTCTTCCAGGTGGACGGGGATTCCTACGGCACGATCAATATCCCATACGGAATGACGCAGTTGAGGCTCTGGCGCAACGCGCCTATCGCCGGCACGGCTCAAGGCCAAACTGCGTCCTTGACACCGAACCTGCTCGGCTATGAATGGGATGCGTCACCGGATAACGGCTTTCGCCCGAGCGGCCTGGTGGACGTCTCGTCGACCACTCTGCAAACCACAAAATACCTACTCGATTACGGCAATACGACGGGGAGCGGTACCGCGACCCACAACCTGGTAGAATTTCGCGATCCCGTGAGTGGCGCCCTTGTCTTCAGCGCCGGCAGCGTGTTCTGGTCCTGGGGTCTTTCATCGGATCATGACCAATACAACATAGCCCCGCAGACGCCGATCGATCGGAACGTCCAGCAGGCCATGGTCAATTTGTTCGCAGACATGGGCGTGCAGCCTGCGACGCTGCAGGCCAGCCTGGTGATTGCGGGCCAATCGACCGACCACACGACTCCGACCTCCACGATCACCAATCTCTCCGCCACGAGCGTCGTGGAAGGCCAGTCTCTCACGGTGACGGGAACGGCAACCGACGCCGGCGGGGTGATCGGTGGTGTTGAAGTGTCATCGGACGGCGGCAGCACCTGGCATCCGGCCAGCAGCACCGTTGGAGCGTCGAATGTAACCTGGACTTATACATTCGCCGCAGGCGCGCCGGGACAGTTCAAGATCCGGAGCAGAGCCGTCGACGATAGCTTGAACCTCGAAGTTCCAGGCGCGGGCGTTGCCTACACGGTGACGCCGTCGTCGAATCTCACGATCTTCAGTCCCACGGACACGCCGGCGGTCGTCAACACTCCGGACGGCGCCGCCGTGGAGCTGGGAGTCAAGTTCGTTGCCGCCATCTCCGGTGATATCACAGGCATCCGGTTCTATAAGAGCACCCAGAACACGGGAACGCATCTCGGCGATCTCTGGACGACGAACGGAACACTGCTCGCAAGCGCAACGTTCACCAACGAAACGGGAAGCGGCTGGCAGCAGGTCAATTTCACCACGCCGGTCCATATACAGGCCGGAGCGACCTACATCGCCTCGTATCACACGAATACGGGCCACTATTCCACGACCGACTTCTATTTCGACAATGCAGGACACACCAACGGCTCGTTGACAGCGACAGGGAGCGGCCTGAACGGCGTCTATGCTTACGGTACGGGGCCGCTTTTCCCGAACAACATCTCGATGGCCAAAGGTGACAATTACTGGGTCGATGTCATCTTCAAGGATACGAGCCAGCTGCCGCAGGCCAACAATGACAGCGGGTTCACGGTCACGCAGAATGGTGTGCTGAATATTCCGGCATCGGCGCTGCTCGCCAATGATACGGATCCCGCCGGCCTGTCATTTTCGATCAGCGGCGTCAGCAATCCTACGAATGGCACCGCCAGCTATAATGTCCAGACCCAGACGGTGACATTTACTCCAGCCGCAAACTACGCGGGAGCGGCACAATTCGCTTACACGATCACGGACTCCGCTGGCGCCAGTGGAACGGGCCAGGTCTTCCTCAACGTCAGCTATCCGATATCGGCACAGAGCCTGTTCGGCACCAACGACACGCCGAGCGTTGCCAATTCAGGCGACACAAGCTCGGTCGAGCTGGGCGTCAAGTTCAGCGCATCGGTCAACGGGACGATAACCGGCCTGCGCTTCTACAAGGGCTCGCTAAACACAGGTACCCACGTCGCGCATCTCTGGAGTTCGACGGGAACGCTGCTCGGCACCGCGACCTTCGCGGGTGAGACCGCCAGCGGCTGGCAGCAGGTCAGTTTCTCGAGCCCGATATCCATTACTGCGGGCACGACATATGTCGCTTCCTACCATACCAACGGCAATTATTCGGACACCCAGAACTATTTCACCACGTCGATCAGCAATGGCCAGCTGAGCGCCCCCGCCACGGGAAATGGCGTGTATGGCTACGGAACCGGAAGCATATTCCCGACCAGCGTCTTCAAGGCGACCAACTACTTTGTCGACGTGATTTTCAACGGATCCGCCGGCACGAACACGCCGCCGACGGCGGTCGCCGACACGGGCGACGCCACCGAGAAGGGCGGCGTCAATAACGGCACCGGCGGTTCGCCCGCGACGGGAAACGTACTGACCAACGACACTGATCCGGACGCCGGGGACACCAAGACCGTGACCGCGGTCAGCTTCGGTTCGACCTCCGGCACGCTCGGCTCGGCGCTGAACGGCGCGCATGGGAGCCTCGTGCTCAATGCTTCAGGCGCCTTCACCTATACGATCAACGAGACTGATCCCACCGTGCAAGCCTTGCGGCTTGCGACCAATACGCTGACGGACGTCTTCAACTACACGATGCGGGACGCCGCCGGCGCGACATCGTCGACCACGCTCACGATCACCATTCATGGCGCCAACGATGCGCCGGTGCTGGCGGCCCAGACCGGCAACCAAACCGCAACGGTGGGGTCGGCGTTCTCGCTGACGTTGCCGGCCGGCACATTCACCGACGTCGATTCCGGCGATTCGCTCAGCTACACGGCAACGGCGGCTGACGGCTCGGCACTTCCTGCATGGCTGACCTTCAACGCCTCGACTCGAACCTTCAGCGGTACACCATCGTCAGCGGATGTCGGCACGCTGGGTGTGAAGGCAACCGCAACGGATCTCGGCAGCCTTGCTGCAAGCGAAACGTTCAATATTACCGTGACGACGACTCCGAATACGCCGCCAACCGCGGTCGCTGATACAGGCGACGCCACCGAGAAGGGCGGGGTCAACAACGGCTCCGGCGGCTCGCCCGCCACGGGAAACGTGCTGACCAACGATACCGATCCAGACGCCGGCGACACCAAGACCGTGACTGCGGTCAGCTTCGGCTCGACCTCCGGCACGCTCGGCTCGGCGCTGAACGGCACGCATGGGAACCTCGTGCTCAATGCTTCAGGCGCCTTCACCTATACGGTCAATGAGACAGATCCCGCCGTGCAGGCCTTGCGGCTTGCGACTAACACGCTGACGGACGTCTTCAACTACACGATGCGGGACGCCGCCGGCGCGACATCGTCGACCACGCTCACGATCACCATTCATGGCGCCAACGATGCGCCGGTGCTGGCGATTCAGACCGGCAATCAGACCGCAACGGTGGGTTCGGCGTTCTCGCTGACGCTGCCGGCCGGCACCTTCACCGACGTCGATTCCGGCGATTCACTCGGCTACACGGCAACAGCAGCCGACGGCTCGGCACTTCCTGCCTGGCTGACCTTCAACGCCTCGACTCGAACCTTCAGCGGTACACCGACTTCAGCTGATGTCGGCACGCTCGGCGTGAAGGCCGTCGCGACCGATCTGGGCGGCCTCGCGGCCAGCGAGACGTTCAATGTAACCGTAAGCACGGCTCCCACGACGGCTAGTCTGTTCTCGAACTCCGACACGCCGGCGACACTGTCGGATCCCGATGCCTCGCAGGTCAATCTCGGTGTGCGATTCTCGTCTTCGGCGGCCGGTACGATCACCGGAATCAAATACTACAAGAGCGCCAGTGACACAGGCACGCATACCGCCTCGTTGTGGAGCAGCACGGGAACGCTATTGGCGAGCGCAACGTTCACGAATGAAACCAGCAGCGGGTGGCAGACGGCCACATTCGGTAGTCCCGTGTCCATTTCTGCCGGCACGGCGTATGTCGCGAGCTTCCATAGCAATGGCCACTATACCGACACAGCGAACTATTTCACGACAGCCCATAGCAATGGCCCGCTCACGGCTCCGTCGAGCAACAATGGTGTCTACACCTACGGGACCGGCAGTCTGTTCCCGACCAGCACCTTCAACGCTACCAACTATTGGGTGGACGTGGTGTTCAGCAGTTCGAGCGGCGGCACCAACCAGTCACCGATTGCGAACAACGATAGCGGCTTCAACGCGACCCAAGGGGTTCCGCTGAGCATCTCCGGTGCGTCGTTGCTTGCCAACGACACCGATCCGAATGGAGACCCATTGACGATCACGGGGGTCAGTGGAGCCGTCAACGGCACGGTCGGCTTCAGCGCCCAGAACAATACGGTGACGTTCACATCGGCGAACAATTACACCGGACCGGCCTCGTTCAACTACACCATCTCGGACGGTCGGGGTGGGACGGCGAGCGCAAGTGTGGCCGTGGCCGTTCACGCGCCGTCGGCAAGCACAACAAGCCTGTTCAGCTCGAATCCAACGCCCAGCGTGGTGACGGTGAATGATCCGAATTCGGTTGAGCTCGGCATGAAGTTCCAGGCGTCCACCGCGGGCGACGTCATGGGGCTGCGCTTCTATAAAGGACCATCCAATACCGGCACTCACGTCGCCGATCTTTGGAGCAGCACCGGGACCCTGTTGGCGACCGCCACATTCACCAACGAGACGGCGAGTGGCTGGCAACAGGTCAATTTCGCGACGCCGGTCACCATCACAGCGGGCACGACCTATGTCGCCTCCTACCACACTGCGGGAAACTACTCTGACGATCCGAATCTATTTGCCAGTTCGGTAACCAACGGACCATTGACCGCCCCGTCATCCGCGTCCAGCGGCGGGAACGGCGTCTATGCATACGGGTCGGGAAGCCTCTTCCCCACCAATACCTTCAACGCGACGAGCTACGCGGTTGACGTCCTCTTCAGGCCGCAGCTCGCAGCATAGGAGACTGCAATGCATTCCGAGATCTATACCGATGGGGTGGACGAGGTCACGATTGGCGGGTCGATCGTGCGGGTGGACCTGGTCAGTCTTTCGCCTACGGAACGTGACGCCAACAACGCGCCCAAGAAAGTCTTTCAGCAAAGACTGATCTTCTCCGCAGAATCGTTCGCGAACTCGGTGGAGGTGATGCAGAACGCGCTCCAGGGGCTGGTCGACGCCGGCGTCATCCAGCGCTCCCGGCCCAGAGCGCCGATCGCCGCGCCTCAGGCGACTGCGCGAGTCGAGCCTGCCTCGTCAGTTTCGGACAGCCCACGATCTCCAAATGTCTCAAGCAACTTCCGTTGAAATCGAGAGCTGTGAGCCAGCACCGCCGTCGTTGGAGGACGAGCCGCGTCGGGCTGCGCAAACCGCCCTCGAATGCCTGTCAAGGGTCGCTGCCCATCACGGTATCGATCTGCCTTCCGACCGGTTGCGGCACGCCTATGCTGTCGACGATTCCGGCATCTCGACCGACCTCCTGCTGCGCATGGCCCATGATGCGGGACTTCGTGCCCACGCGGCGCAGCTCGATTGGAAGGCGATGTGCCGGCTCGGCGAAGCCTATCCGGCGCTTGTTCAGCTCTCGAACGGGAATTGGGTCCTCGTGGTCGGCGCCGGGCCGGAATGCGACGCTGTAACGGTCTTCGATCCACTGGCTGAGCGGAGGGGCGAGCATCTGCTGGTCGATGCGGACCGGTTTTGCGCCAGATGGCTCGGAAAGACCGTTCTGTTCAAGCGCGAGAGCTCTCCATCGCGGGGCCATAGGCCCTTCGGGTTGCGCTGGTTCGTACCCGAAATGTTGCGGGAGTGGCGGTTGTTTTCCGATGTCGCAATTGCTGCGATGTTCCTGTATGCGCTGGGGTTGGCACTTCCGATCTTCTTTCAGCTCGTCATCGACAAGGTACTTGTCCACGAGAGTCTCACGACACTCTACGTGCTCTCGGCTGGCGCGATCCTTGCGCTCTGCTTCGATGCGATATTCAGCTTCTTGCGGCGTTACCTGCTGCTGTATGCCACGAACAAGATTGACATCCGGGTCGCAACCAGGACGTTTCGTCATCTTTTGGGACTTCCGGTAACCTTCTTCGAGCGCATCTCGGCCGGTGTCTTGGTGAAGCACATGCAGCAGGCCGGACGGATCCGTGAGTTCCTGACCGGCCGACTGTTCCTGACTGCCTTGGACGCGCTCTCGCTGTTCGTTATTCTGCCGATCCTCGCGCTCTACAGTATCAAGCTGACATGCGTCGTGCTGGCCTTCACGGCCCTCAGTGCGAGCGTGATTGCCGTTCTGATGGGCCCGTTCCGACGGCGGCTCTACCAGCTGTATCAGGCCGAGGCCGGCCGCCAGGCCTTCCTGGTCGAGACCGTGCACGGAATGCGCACCGTGAAGTCGTTGGCCATGGAGCCAAGCCAGAACAGGACATGGGACGGTCGTTGCGCGCAATCGGTATCGATGCGGTTCGGTGTTGAGAAAATCTCGGCGGGCGCGCAGGCGTTGACCGGCTTCCTCGAGAAGATGATGACACTCGGCATTGTGGCCTTGGGCGCACTCGACGTCTTCGGCGGCCAGATGACGATCGGCGCACTGGTCGCCTTCAACATGCTGGCGGGACGCGTTTCGGGGCCGCTGGTGCAGATGGTGACCATGGTGCACGAATATCAAGAGGTTGCGCTGGCCGTTAAGATGCTCGGCGAGGTCATGAACAGGGAGCTGGAACGGGACGGTCATCGTGAGGGCCTGCGGCCGGACTTTGCCGGTCAGATCGAGTTCGAAAACGTTACGTTCCGCTATGGCGAGGGTACGCCGGCGCTGGACGACGTGTCCTTGTCGATCGCTCCGGGTTCAATCTTTGGAATTGTCGGCCGGAGCGGTTCGGGCAAGACGACGCTGACGCGGCTTATTGCGGGAATGTATCCGGTGCAGCAGGGATTGGTGCGGATCGACGGTCACGATTCGCGCGAGATCGATCTCGCCCATCTACGGCGGAATCTCGGCATCGTGCTCCAGGACAATTTCCTGTTCCGGGGCACAGTGCGCGAAAATATTGCTTGCGTGAAGCGCGACGCCACTTTCGAGGAGGTTGTCCGGGCGGCTCAGCTCGCCGGCGCCGACGAGTTCATTGAGCGGCTACCGAGGGGATTCGATACCATGCTCGAAGAGCAGGCATCGAACCTGTCAGGCGGGCAAAAGCAGCGGCTTGCGATCGCGCGGGCCTTGATCGTGAACCCGCGCATCCTGATCCTCGATGAAGCCACCAGCGCACTGGATTCCGAGAGCGAAGCGATCATTCGACGCAATCTGCGACGTATCGCGGAGGGACGAACCGTCATCATCGTATCGCACCGGCTTTCGATGCTGTCGGACGCAAGCCAGATTGTGGTGATCGACCGTGGGCGGATCGTCGATGTGGATCGTCACGACGCGCTGCTGTCGAAGTGCACCTTCTACAGACATCTCTGGAATCAGCAGACGAGGCAGGTCGCATGACCGCGGTTGAAAAGACCAGAGTTGAAGCCGCCCCGGGCCGATCCGGGCCTGTGCTCATTTCGCGGACAAAACGGCGGCTCTTGAGGCCCGCGCCAACAGGTTCTCGCGTCGTCGCGCAATTTCAGTCGGACGCAGCCGAGATCGAGCAGCTGACGCCACCGCGTGTGGGACGGATCACGCTCTATTGTGTCGCCGCCCTCATCGTTACGGCGATAGCTTTCGCCTGCGTTTCGCGCGTTGATATGATTGTGACTGCACACGGTAAGCTGATCACGACGCGTCCCAACCTGGTTGTCCAGCCGCTGGAAACGTCGGTCATTCGCGAGATTCGCGTTAAGGCCGGCGATTCCGTGAATCGCGGCGACGTGCTGGCGATCCTCGATCCCACATTTTCTCAGGCCGATCTTGCTCAACTGCGCGACCGCCTGGCGGGCCTCGACGCCTCCATCGACCGGCTTCGGGCCGAATTGGACGGCGTGGACTACGTCGTCGAGAAGGCGGCGAACTCCGATCAGGTTCTACAGAGAAGGGTATTCCTCCAAAGGAGGGCGGCCTACGACCTTCAGATCCAGAACTATGACGCGCAGATTGCGTCTGCACAGGCCAATCTAAAAACGGCTCAGAACGAGGAGTTGGTCCTGGCCCAGCGGCTGGACACCATGCAGTCCATTGAAGCCATGCGAAATGCGTTGATGGCCAAGGAGGTCGGTTCAAAGCTGAACTTCCTGCTATCTCGGGATGCGCGGTTGGAGGTTGAAAGTAACCTGGCGCGAGTCCGTGGCAGCATCGTCGACAACATGCATCGCCTGGAAAAGGCCCGTTCAGACCAGAAAGTGTTCGCGGCCGAGTTTCGCCGTGCCGCCTATCAGGAGCTTGTCGAGGCGTTGCCAAAACGCAATAGCACTGCCGAAGAGCTGAAGAAGGCGGAACTCCGCCGGCAACTGATCGTGCTGAACGCGCCGGCTGATGCGGTGGTGCTCGAAATTGCAGATCGGACAGTTGGTTCGGTGGTCCGCGAGGCCGAAACATTGTTCGTGTTGGTTCCTCGGGACGAAGCGCTCCGGGCGGAGGTCAACGTCGAGGGAAGGGACATCGGGCAGGTGGCGGTCGGGCAGGCCGTAAGAGTGAAGTTCGAGGCATTTCCATTTCAGAAGTACGGCACCGCTACCGGCGAGGTCGGAGTCATCAGTCAGGACTCATTCTCGCCAGACGCGAAGGCCGAAGGTGCGCGCAGATCGTCAGCTCCCTATTACCGCGTACTGATCGATTTGCGGGACACGCGCCTTCGGCTGCCGTCCGAACACTTTCGGTTGATGCCCGGTATGGCGGTCACCGCCGAGATGAAGGCCGGAAAGCGGACGGTGATTTCATATTTCCTCTATCCTCTGCTTCGCGGCCTGGATGAAAGTATCCGGGAGTACTGAGCCGGCTTTTCGAGGGTGTACTGGCAATGATGATCAGTCGGAATTCGGGTGTGAAACTCATAGGGCCCGCTGCAGCGAAAGCGCCGTCGCCAAACTCGCCCCTGGTGGACTATGCGCTCAAGGGCCTCGAATGCTGCTGGCTGCCCGAAGAGCGCAGTTGGTCGCATGTCTATCACCTCGATGGGCGCGCTTCGCCGAACAGGTCGGTACCGCATAGCGACGTATTCTATACCCTTAACGTCCTGCTCGGGATGTCGCGAGTCGCGAAGCTTCCAGCTGACATCGATCTCCCAGAGATTTTCCATCGAAATGCCGCACGGCTTACCACGCTTCCCGTGCGCAAATATGCGTTCGGCATGGCGCTGTGGGCCGCTGCCGAGCTCCGCCTTCCCATTCCCGAGCAGGTACGGTTTGAGCTGAAGGCGGTTCTTTCGGATCAGTCGCGATGGCGGACGTTTCGCGCGCAGGACCTGGGCATGTTGCTTACGGGAGTCATCGCGCAGGCCAGGGCAGGCGAGAGGGAGTGGCTATGCTTCGCTGGCCCGCTCTACCGTTTCCTGAGGGAGCGTTTCCATAGCGCTTCCGGATTGTTCTTCGATGCGCCGTCCGGCTTCCGTCGCCGTTTCGCGTCATTCGCTACGCAAACTTATCTCGCCATCGCCTGCTATCAGTATGGCGAGTTCACTGGCGACGCATCCGCGCTCGTCGTAGCTGACACTTGTGTGCGTGATCTGATTGCGCTTCAAGGCCCACAGGGCGAATGGCCGTGGTTCTTCGATGCAATGAGCGGCCGTGTCCTCGATTTCTACGAAGTTTACTCAGTCCACCAGTACGGAATGGCGCCAGCACTGCTGGAATGGGCGGAGCGTTTTGGGCGACGGGGAGCGCGGGATGCCCTGGTCAAGGGATTCAACTGGGTCCTAGGCTACAACCAACTTGGCCGGACCATGCTCGTGCCCGAGCTCAACCTGACGATCCGTTCTCAGATCCGCAAAGGTGAATTGAACACCAAGGCTCCGCGGATAATGCGCGCGCTCAAATCCACTTGGCTCGAAACCAAGGGAGCGCTGATCGACAGTGCCGACGTCGGCGTTCGACTCGAGTGCCGCAGCTACGAACTCGGTTGGATTTTGTGGTCGTTCGGCCGGCGCACCGACCTGCGGGACCTCAGCCACAACGTCGCTTTCGAACGGCCAGTGCGGCTTCCCGGCAGCGAGTCGCAGCGCATCGCGATCAGTTAGCGATTCCAGACGACTGCGCCCTCTCGCCGGAGCAGGGCCAGCATCTTGGCCGTTCGATGGCTCCGAACCGCGCAGAGAACGGCGATCGCCTTGAGGCGAGCGCCTATCCCATGGAGCCGTCCGCTCGTCAGAACGGTGATCGCGCCAACCGCCGGCGATGCGAGGACGAGCAGGGCCGTGGCCAACCAGCGCAGCCGCCAGCCGCGCGCGGCCTGTGCCATGTTGCGGTAATGCGCGATTTGGCGGTCCCACTTTGCATAGAGCTCCCGAAGAGAGCGCCGCGCAGGGTGGTACACGATCATCCCGGGGACGTAGCGAAATTCGCAACCAGCGCGGATGGCCATTTGTCCCCATTGCATATCTTCCGCGAACTGAATGCCCGGGAAAGGTCCGATCCTCGCAAAGTCGTCGCGGCGAACTGCGAGATTCGCCGTGACGGAGTAGCCGTGCTTGGTAACGTATAACCGATTGCGGAAGCCGAAAACGCTTTCGTAGGCTTCGATCGCGGTGACGCGTCCTTCGACGGCGGGCCGGATGAGGACCTCTCCGCCAAGGATTGTCGCCGGCCTGACTTGCTGGAACGCCTTGTGGATCGCGGTCAGCCAGTCCGGGTGAGCCCGACAGTCGGCATCCATAAAGGCGAGGATGTCGCCTTTCGCATAAGCCGCGCCCGCGTTTCGCGCCGGACCGGGACCTGGATGCGATTCGGACGCCAGCCTTACGCCGGGATGGCCGGCAACGACATCCGTCGGCGACATCGCCGAGCCGTTGTCCACCACGATGACCTCGAACATGTCCCGAGACAGGGTCTGTCCATCCAGGCTTCGCAAACAGGCCTCTAGGGCATCGGCCTGGTTGAGGTGAGGAATAATGACCGAGATCATTCGATAATTCCTATTTAATTTCCCTCAGCCTTCTGTGCCGTCCAGAGCGGTAGCGCGCATTTTACGCAGTAGGTTCCGTATTTAATCATTGCAATTAAATAGTAGCTAATTATTATCGTTATTATAATCTTAAATGCAGGCTTAAACAAATTGCATTTTGGAGGTCGATTAAATGCGTGCATCGTTCCTGGCGTGCCCCATCGACCTGCTGACAATGGCGGAGACCGTCGAACTGGCGCGCGGCGCCATGCGCGGCCGCCGACGGCTGCAGCATGTGGCGCTGAACGTCGCCAAATTCGTCAATATGCGATCCGATCCTGTGCTCGCGGCCGATGTCGCGAACAGCGATATTGTCGGCATCGACGGCATGGGGATTCTCTGGGGCGCTCGAGCACTGGGCCTTCCGGCCGCTTCGCGCGTCGCCGGTGTCGATCTCCTGGCGGAGTTGCTCGCGGTATGTGCGCGAGAAGGCTACAAGCCCTATTTCCTGGGGGCCACCCCCGCCATCCTGCACCAGGCAATCCAACGCGCGCGCGTGAGACATCCCTCACTCGTGTTCGCGGGCTGGCGCGACGGCTATTTCAAACCCGAGCAGGAGAGTGAGGTCGTCCAGGACATCCAGTCCAGCGCGGCCGATTGTCTCTTCATCGGCATGCCGACACCAAGGAAAGAGCGCTTTCTCGCCGCCTATCGTGACCATCTCGGTGTACCCTTTATCATGGGCGTGGGCGGCGCGTTCGATATTCTGGCAGGCACCGTTCAGCGCGCGCCGGCGCAGATCCAGAGGCTGGGCCTCGAATGGCTGTACCGCATCTATCAAGAGCCTGGGCGGATGTGGTGGCGATACGCCAGGACGAATACGAGGTTTGCGGGCATCCTGGCGCAAGCGCTCATCAAGCAGGCGATTCAGCACGCGCTTCGCGTGCCGGGCGCCGTCCCGCCGGGCCCGAGCCGGATCGGAGGATGAGACGTGCGCAAGCATTTTTTCATCCTTTTGGGGACCCGCCCCGAAGCGATCAAGCTCTTTCCGGTCATCAACCGGCTCAAGGCCGAGAAGCGCAAGGACATTTCCTTCACGATCTGCGCAACGGCACAGCATCGACAACTGCTTGATCAGGTCCTCAAGCTCGCAAAAGTGGTTCCGGATTTTGATCTGAACGTTATGACGGCCAATCAGACACTGGATCATCTGACCGCCCGGCTGCTCGGAGAAATCGGTGAACTCCTCGAGAAAGTGAAGCCTACCAGGGTTATCGTCCAAGGCGACACGGCGACTGCCATGGTCGGCGCACTGGCGTCCTATTATCACCGGATACCGGTTTCTCACATCGAGGCGGGACTGCGCAGTGGCGACATCTTCGCCCCGTGGCCTGAGGAGGTGAACCGCAAGATCGTCGGTTCGATTGCCGATCAGCATTTTGCCCCAACAGAGCGCGCGGCGCGCGCGCTGCGCTCTGAAAACGTCTCGCATGACCGCATCCACGTCACCGGAAACACGGTGGTGGACGCTCTCATTCTAGCGAAAGCCATGGTCGAATCCGATCCGGGGCTCTCGTGCCGCTGGGATGGCATCAAGAAGCGTCACGGCAACCGGCGCATCATCCTGGTGACCTGCCACCGCCGAGAGAACTTCGGCGGCGGCGTCGTCAACATCGTGAACGCATTGGAAACAATCCTGTGCAGGGAAGACGTTGCCGTGGTGCTTCCTGTGCATCCCAATCCAAATGTCCGCGACCTGTTTGCGTCCCGGTTGTCGGATCATCCGAGGGTCGTCCTCATTTCCTCCCAGGAGTACACGGACTTCGTGAGCCTGCTTTCGTTGTCGCATCTGGTCCTGACGGATTCAGGTGGCGTCCAGGAGGAGGCTCCCACTTTCGGGAAGCCGGTCCTGGTGATGCGCGACACGACCGAGCGGCCTGAGGGAGTGGAGGCCGGGACGGCGCGCCTGGTCGGTGCGAACTACGACAAGATCGTTGCGGAGACATTTCGCCTGCTCGACGATGACGAGACTTATGCTGCCATGGCTCGTTCGCATAATCCGTTTGGTGACGGGCACGCCAGCGAGCGTATCGTGAAGGTTCTTCTCGATGCCTGAATTCCAGAAGATCAATGTCGTTGGCCTTGGCTATATCGGGCTGCCGACCGCGGCGCTGATTGCGAGCCGGGGGCTGCAGGTGGTCGGTATCGACACCAATGAACGTATCGTCGATACGGTCGCATCCGGAAAAATTCACATCGCGGAGCCCGATCTCGATGGCCTCGTTTCCAAGGTCGTGTCGAGCGGTGCCCTGACGACATCCACCAAACCGCAGCCGGCCGACGTCTTCATCATCGCAGTGCCGACACCGATCGATCGCGAAAATCGTCCAGACTTGTCAAGCGTGAATGCCGCAGTGGACCATATCGTCGATATCCTTGCGCCAGGCAATCTCGTCATCCTCGAATCGACGTCGCCGATCGGGACTACCGAGGCTATCGCAAAGCGCATCATTGAACGTAGGCCGGAGCTGCACATAGGTGTCAACGGCAAGGAAGACGGAGCGATTTACGTCGCCTACTGTCCAGAGCGAGTGTTGCCGGGACGAATCCTGACCGAGCTTATCAACAACGATAGGTGCATTGGGGGGATCACGCCAACCTGCACGCGGCGTGCTCAACGCTTCTACAAGATGTTTGTCCGCGGGGCATGCGTCGGTACTACGGCGCGCACAGCCGAGTTGGTCAAGCTGACGGAGAACGCCTTCCGCGACACTAACATCGCATTCGCGAACGAACTCTCGCTGATTTGCGATAGGTTCGACATCAATGTTTGGGAGGTAATTGACATCGCCAACCGCCACCCGCGTGTAAACGTATTGCGCCCGGGACCGGGAGTGGGCGGGCACTGCATCGCGGTCGATCCCTGGTTCATCATCGACTCTGCGCCGGACCTTGCGCGCGTGATGCGAACCAGCCGGGAAGTCAACAACGCCAAAACGCAGAAGATCATCGAGCGCACAGAGGCGCTGATCGACGATCATCCCTACGCAAACATCGCCTGTTGTGGATTGACCTTTAAGGCCAATGTCGACGACTTGCGTGAAAGTCCCGCGATGGAGATAGCCACGCACCTTGCGGCAAAATACGGAGAACGAATCAAGATCGTTGAGCCGAACCTTCGCCGTCTGCCGCCTCAGCTGGCCGACCATCGTGTCGCATTCGTGAACATAGAGGAAGCTCTGCGCAGTTGCGAAATCGCGATTCTTCTCGTCGATCATGATGAGTTCAAGATGGTGCCGTTGTCGGAACGACGGCATCTCGACGTCATAGATACACGAGGCATATGGCAGGACATGCCGGCGCGGACCTAATGACCGGCGTGACGTGATCGTCGGTAATGAAATGACTAGTGGCGTACCTTTTTGATGCACCGAGGTTAGCATGCGAGATAGTCAGCTGGGAATCGGCGTCGTGGGGTATGGCTATTGGGGGCCCAATCTCGTTCGCAACTTTTCGATCAATCCGGCGGCCCACGTCGTCAGTGTGAGCGACCTGAACCCAGGCAGGCTCTGCGCGATAAGGCAGCTTTACCCGGCGGTGGAAACGACCACCCGCTACGAAGATCTGCTGAAGGACGGCAGGGTCGATGCAATCGCTATCGCAACGCCAGTGCATACGCACTACGAGCTTGCAATTGCGGCATTGAAGGCCGGAAAGCATGTGCTGGTCGAGAAGCCCCTCGCGCCGAGCGCTGAGCTTGTGACCAGCTTGATTGAGGAAGCAGATCGGCGCGGATTGACGCTCATGGTCGATCACACCTTCCTCTACACGCCCGCGGTCCAGAAGATTCGGGAGCTCCTGCTGAACCGAGAACTCGGAGACATCTACTACTACGACAGCACACGCGCCAGTCTCGGGTTGTTTCAAAAGGACGTCAATGTCATCTGGGATTTGGCGGTGCACGACATCTCGATCATCCATCATATCCTCGATGAGGCGCCGATCGCCGTCTCGGCAACCGGATCGTGCCATGTTGCAGGCTCGCCGGAGAATATGGCGCACATAACCCTGTTTTTCGCCGATGCGTGCGTGGCCCACGTCAGCGTCAATTGGCTCTCGCCCGTCAAAGTGCGCCAGACTTTCATCGGTGGCAGCAAGAAGATGATTGTCTACGACGACCTCGAGCCTACCGAGAAGATCAAGGTCTATGACAAGGGAATTACGCTCGATGCGCCTCCAGAGGATGCGCATCAATTTCGGATCGGATATCGCGCCGGCGACATGTGGGCTCCGCATATCTCGCCCACGGAGGCGCTACAGACGGAAGTGGAGCATTTTGTCGATTGCGTGCGCAGCGGCACGCAGCCGATCTCCAGCGGCATCTCGGGGCTCCGGGTGATCGAGGTGTTGGAGGCGGCGTCGCGCTCGATCGCACAACAGGGTGCGCCGGTATTGCTTCGGGAGCCGTACGGAATCCGGCCACGTGCAAGAGCGATAGCATGAGGCATCCGGCGGTTTAGCTGACCCAAATAGAAATGGCGGAAGAGTCCATGAGGCCCGTGCAGCGCTCGATCCTGTTCTCCGCGCTCGACCGTTACGTCGGCCTGCTGCTGGTGTTCGCCGCGACCGCCGTGCTCGCCCGCTTGTTGTCTCCCGAGGAATTTGGCATCTACGCTGTCGTGAACGCCGTCACGTCCATCATTGCGGCCTGCTTCCAGGAGTTTGCAGGCGCGAGCTATCTGATCCAGAAGCGAGAGCTATCGCGTGCGAACGTGCAGACGACGTTCACGATTACCCTCGCACTCTCGGCGGTCACCGCTTTCATCCTGTTCATGCTTGCGCAGCCTATCGCGCGGCTCTTCGAGCTGGACAGCGTGGGTCGAGGGATCGAGATCTCCACTCTAAATCTTCTCTTGCTGCCGTTCTCTGGAACTATAGCCGCATTGTTCCGTCGCGAGATGCAGTTTGGAACGCTTGCGATCTGTAACCTCGCGGCCGGTACCACGATCGCGATCGTTTCGATCGCTCTCGCAATGGCGCATTTCAGCTACATGGCCCCGCTCTGGGGAGGGGTGGCCGGCAACGCCGTGCTGGCGGTAATGCTGCTGATCTGGCGCAGAGATTTGGATGCAATGCGACCATCCCTGGTCGGTTGCCGAGAGATCGTCGGTTTCGGCCTCTACTCGGGCGCGGTTAGTGTCGTAAATGTGTTCTATGGCCTGGCGCCGCAGCTGTTCTTGGCCAGAGTGCTCGACTTCACGGCCGTCGGTCTTTACAGCCGAGCAACCGCGTCGACGCAGGTCTTTGATAAGCTTGTTACGCAAGTCATAAGTCCGGTCGTCATGCCTGCGGTCGTTGCGCGAAATAGAGCAGGGGGTGATCTCAAGGCCGTCTATTTGGAGGCCATTCAGTTGCTCTCGGCGGTGCAGTGGCCGTTCTTGGCCTTCATGGCAATCATGGCCCGGCCAATCATTCTGATTTGGCTCGGTCCGGCGTGGTTGGAGATCGTGCCGCTCGTGCAACTTCTCTGTATTGGCAATCTTGCGCTTTTTGCGGCGTGCCTGACCTACCCCGTGTTTGTCGCGGTCGGAAGGGTGCAGGATGCGCTGATCTCGTCCCTGATTTCGCTGCCACCATCGCTTCTGTTGATCTTCGGCGCATCTTTTCTGGGCGTGCACGCGGTTGCAGCTTCCGCTCTTGTAACGTTGCCGTTCCAGGCGGCGGTAGCGCTTCATTTTCTCGGACGACACCTCGGCCTTCGGCCTGGCGAATTTGTGCGCACCCTACTCGGAAGCGGAGTTGCAACGGCCCTCGTGGTTGCGGGCGTATTTGCCTGTTCGGCGCTGACGGAAGCAGAAGACCTTACCTCGATTGCGAGGTTGGTATCGGCCTTCTCCGTTGCTGTGCTCTGCTGGTGGCTGGGACTGATGGTGACTGGGCACCCGCTCTTGCAGCAGTGTCATTACGCCGCAATCGGCTTGGCGAGAATGGCGCCGGGACTGTGGCCTTCGCGGACGGCGCCATAGCGGCTTCGCCGACATAATATGGAGTTCGGACATGCCTATCACACAAGATGTCGAACTTGGCCGCGATGTTCGTATTCTCCATCCGGAACTGGTCAATCTTTATGGCTGCACCGTCGGTGACGAGAGCCGGATCGGAACTTTCGTCGAAATCCAGGCCGGAGCGAAGATAGGTGCGCGGTGCAAAATATCCTCGCACAGCTTCATCTGCGAGGGAGTCACGATCGAGGATGAAGTATTTATCGGTCATGGTGTGATGTTTACGAATGACAAACACCCCAGGGCAACAACCGGCGATGGCCGTCCTCAGCAAGCTTCGGACTGGACATTGCAGCGCGTTCACGTCGGCCGGGGCGCTTCCATCGGCTCCAATGCCACTATTCTGTGTGGTGTGACGATCGGTGCAGGGGCCTCCGTTGGCGCGGGCTCGGTCGTGACGAAGGATGTCCCTCCGGGTACGACGGTAGCGGGAGTACCCGCTCGGATCATATCGGCAGCCGGAAACGGCCGATCAGGCCTTCATCAATGAGGCGTTTCAGGCCAAGTCAATTAATCGGCATTTATTTTCTTGAAATTGAAGCTTGATTAAATGTTATAATCCGAGTTAATTATTTAAATATAACCGGTCCAACCCAAGGGCTTTGAATCTTGATACCCTTTCTCGATCTGAAGGCCCAATATCGCCAAATCAAGCCCGAGATCGATGCCGCGGTGGCCAGAGTGGTCAGTAGTGGTCATTTTGTGCTTGGGCCGGAGGTGACTGCCTTCGAAAGGCGCTTTGCGGAATATTGCCGCACTGCGCATTGCCTTGCAGTGAATAGTGGGACCTCGGCGCTCCACCTTGCACTACTGGCAGCGGGCGTTGGGCCCGGTGACGAGGTCATCACGGTGTCCATGACGTTCGTTGCGACGACCGCTGCGGTTCTCTACAGCGGCGCCAAACCGGTATTCGTCGACGTTGACCCGGTCACGTGGACGATGGATCCCGCCCTGATCGAGGCTGCCATAACACCGAGAACCAAAGCCGTCCTGCCGGTTCATCTCCACGGGCTGATGGCAGACATGGATCCCATAATGTCGATTGCGCGGCGTTACGGTCTGGTCGTCATTGAGGACGCCGCGCAGGCGCACGGCGCGGAATACCGAGGACTCCGTGCTGGCTCGATCGGGGATCTGGGATGCTTCAGCTTTTATCCGGGCAAGAATCTCGGGGCGTTCGGCGAAGGTGGGGCTGTCGTAACTAATCGATCTGATTTCGCGCGCCGGGTGTCACTGCAGCGGGACTGGGGACAGGAAGCGAAATACGACCACGTCATCCCTGGATACAACTATCGCATGGACGAGATCCAGGGCGCGGTACTGAATGTCAAGCTGGATTACATCGAGCGTTGGACCGAAGCCCGCCGGTCGCTCGCTGAACGATACAACGAACTGCTTTCTGAGCTTTCATTCGCGCGTCCCCAGCCGCCCCGGGATGCCCGCCACGTGTATCATGTCTATTCGGTCAGATTGCAGCGACGCGACGACGCGCTGACACTGTTGCGGGATGCTGGCATCGGTGCAGGGATTCACTATCCCATTCCGGTGCATCTGCAAAAAGCCTATGCGGAACTCGGTTATCGGGCTGGTGATCTGCCGGTGACCGAGAGCCTTGCGAACGACTTCCTCTCCCTTCCCATTTATCCGGAGTTGCTGCCGGATCGCGCGACCGAAGTTGTCTCCACTTTGAGAAACGCCGGAGCATTGCGACCCAGCGAGACCGTCAGCAGCCGAGCGCAGCGTTCGCAAGGCTTCGTAACAAGGTCCTGCAACAGGAGGGCGTCTTGATTGAGCTCAAGGGAAAGCGCGTTTTGGTCACCGGCGGCGCAGGCTTCATCGGCTCGCACATCGTCGATCAACTCTGCGACGAGGGCTGCATTGAAATTGTTGCTATCGACAACATGGTCCGGGGCCGGCCGGAAAATCTACGGCGGGCGCTCGGACGTGGACCGGTGAGACTGGTTCACGGCGACATACGCGATCGCAAGCTGATGGAAGCATTGGTCAAGGCGGCCGATATCGTCTTCCACCAAGCGGCGCTCCGCATCACGCATTGTGCGGCCGAACCGCGCGTCGCCAAGGAGGTCATGGTGGACGCAACCTACGACCTGCTGGAGCTGTGCATCAAGCACGATATCGAGAAGATCATCGCAGCGTCTTCGGCATCCGTATATGGCATGGCCGAAGAGTTTCCGACGACCGAGCGGCAGAATCCGTATAACAACCGAACTCTCTATGGAGCCGCCAAGGCGTTTAACGAGGGGCTTCTGCGGGCCTTCAACGATGCATGTGGCCTCGACTATGTGGCATTTCGGTATTTCAACGTCTATGGTAGCCGAATGGACATCAACGGGCGCTATACCGAGGTCTTGATCCGCTGGATGGAGCGGCTGGAGGCCGGGCTGCCTCCCGTCATCTTTGGTGACGGCCGTCAGACTATGGATTTCGCTCACGTCCGCGACGTCGCGCGCGCCAACATCCTTGCGGCCAGAGCAAAGATTACCGATGAGGTCTTCAACGTCGGAAGCGGTACTGAGACCAGCTTGACGCAACTGGCTACGGTGCTTGCGTCGGTGATGGGACGCCGCGGCCTGGCACCGGAATTCGCACCTGAGCGCTCGATCAATCCGGTGCCGCGACGGCTGGCATCGACGGGCAAGGCCGAGCGTTTGCTGGGTTTCCGCACCACGGTTTCGCTCGAGCAGGGGCTCACCGATCTCGTGAAATGGTGGCGATCAGAACGCGATCTTGCTTCGGACCGTCGGCGGCAGGCGGCATCGTGATCCCGATCGCCGCGCCGCTGCTTGCGGACGAAGAGGCCGACGCCGCGCGCGCCGTCGTGCTGTCGGGCTGGGTGTCGCAAGGTCCGCAGGTGGCTGCGTTTGAGGGCGAGTTCGCCGCACTTGTCGGCGCACCGCACGCCTGCGCTGTCGCGAATTGCACGACCGCCCTGCAACTCGCCTTGGCAGCGTTGGGTATCGGCAGGGGCGACGAGGTGATCACCGTCAGCCACTCCTTCATCGCGACCGCGAACGTGATCCGATATCAGGGCGCCACTCCGGTTTTTGTCGATATCGAGCCCGAGACGTACAATTTGGATTGCGCTCGGCTGGCCGGAGCCATCACCGAGCGCACGCGCGCAATCATCGCGGTCCATCAGATGGGTATGCCGTGTGACATGACGGCGCTCATGGATGTCGCGCGCCGCCGCGGGATCGTCGTAATCGAGGATGCGGCCTGTGCCGCAGGATCGCAGATCCGGATGAACGGCCAGTGGGAGGCGATCGGCAAGCCGCATGGAGACATTGCCTGCTTTTCCTTTCATCCGCGAAAGGTGATCACGACCGGTGAGGGTGGAATGCTCACCACCTCCGATGCCGAGCTCGATCGCAAGTTCAGGCTGCTACGTCAACACGGGATGAGCGTTCCGGATATCGTGCGTCACGGATCGCAACGTGTCATTTTCGAGGAGTACGTCCTCGTTGGCTACAATTATCGAATGACGGATATGCAGGCTGCGATAGGGCGCAAACAGCTCGAGCGGCTTCCGCAGTTGATTGCGCGGCGACGTGCGCTGGCATCCCGTTACGCTGAACTGCTTGGGAATATAGAGGGGCTGCAGTTGCCGTTCGAACCGGAGTGGGCGCGATCGAATTGGCAGAGCTACTGTGTACGCTTGCCCGCTCGATTGGATCAGCGGGCGACGATGCAATCGCTGCTCGACAAGGGCATCGCTACGCGCAGGGGCATCATGTGCTCGCATCGCGAGCTGCCCTATGCGGGCGCTGAGCTGCGCCATGATCTGCGACAATCCGAATTCGCTCAGGATCACGCGATCCTGCTTCCACTATATGCGCAGATGGATGGTGCGGACCAGGAGCGTATCGTGGACGCGGTGAAGGGTGAACTTGCCCGCTGAACCTGCGGTGCCGATCGGCGGTAGGTCACGAATCGGTTTGCCGCGATATCTTTTGAGCCGGATCCGGCGGGGTCCCGTCTGATCGAGGAGCCATCGCCTTCGCGGACAGCACCGCAGAGATTCGGGCCCGATCATTGTCATCCTCGGCGGACGCCGAACCCATCCAACGCTGGTATTTTCGCCGCATCTTATAGTTGGCAAGGCTGGCCGCGCATCGGCCGGCATCCACCAATCGTTGCCCGGTTGAAGTCCTGCTGCGCAGGGCATGCAGATAGGTTTGTTCTATCGTTTTCGCCGCGTACGCGAGGTTGAAGCGGTGCTCCACCAGTCGTCTGCCGAATCCGCCAAGCTCTTGCCGGAGCGACGCAGAGGCGAGAACGGTTTCGAGAGCCGAGCGAAGTGCACTGGCGCCGGCGCCACGCGAGCCGTTGCCCAATCCATACCAGCCTTGTTGCAGAAAGGTCGGCGCACTCTCGGGCGTTAACAGCTCACTGAACCCGTCCTCACCAATGACCACCAGCGGTTTGCTAAAAGCCATCCCGCGTAGCGCCGAACCGCCCTGGCCAATAATGACATCCGCGGCAGCGTAACCTGGACGCGGATCGGACATCTCGCCCACCAACACGATGGCGTTCCGGCCGACCAACGCATTGGTTTTAGCCGCCCGCGCCTCAACGCTGGGGCGCGCCGGCCCATCGCCAATGATCAGCAACCGCACGGGCTGACCCTCGAGAGCTATTTCGCCGACAGCATCGCACGCCGATAGCAGGCCCTCCAGCTTCAGGTTCGGCGCCAGCCGACAGACCATCGCAATCATGATCTCGTCAGGTCGAATATTCTGAGCAGCACGAAAACGCGTGCCATCGACGAGGGGATGATCGGATTGCGTATCAACCGGTGGCTCAAGCAGGGTAACATCCTGATGTCCTGCAGCGATCGCAGCGCGACGGATCATCTCCGTGCCCACGGTCAAAGGAATGCTGCGCGGCAGGAAAGAGGGAACCGACATCGACATGACCGTTCCTACCACGGCCGCCCTCGTCGATAGGCCAACGCTGAGAAACGCCTCGACAATGGGAGGCCATTCATGGCCGTGCACCACGTCTACCACGCCCTCGCTAACGATGCGGCGGAGCATCTGGCTGACGCGGGGCGAGGGGCGGGCCCGATGTCGGGGGATTTCAATGTATCTGAGACCCGTCTCCCTTACCCTCTCCAATAGAGGACCGGTCTCCGAGGCCACGGTGACCTCATGACCGAGATCTCGAACGGCCTCCGCAAGCTGGACTGCGTTGAGCTGTGACCCTCCCAATTCCATGGAATGCGGATAGATCAGCACCTTCATGCGATGGGATTCTCCGCGTGTCGTGCCAAACATTGAGACGGGCGAGGCCTCGGCAGGAATATATCCCGACGTAATCAGAATTTAAATCAGAATAATGTCGACCTAGCCCGAATTTATTATATACTCTTCTTGGATTATTAAATCAGCGACCAGCATAATATCCCCATTGGAATCCCGGCGCGATGAACGAGCATGCCGTCCAACATATTGCGAGCCAAGACAGCCGTGAGCTGCCTCGCGTCCTGGTCGCGATTGCAAGCCATGGAAATTCGAACGACCGCCATCTCCAGCGGGTCATTAGAGAATACAGGTCGATGTCCCTAACCGTTGACATCGTCGTGTTGTCGGACATCGACAAGGGCGCGGTATCCGGGGTGGAATGCATTGTTGGCCTGCCCACCAGGGATCCATGGTCCCTGCCGTTCGCGCACAAGAAACTCTTCGTGGAACGTCATGACCGGTATGATCTGTTCATCTACTCGGAAGACGATATTCTGATCACCGAGAGGAGTATTCGTGCCTGGCTGGATGTAACGTCGTCTCTGCCTCAGGACGAAGTTGCCGGATTTCTGCGCGTCGAATTCGGTGAAGACGGCCAGCGAAATTACCCTGATGTACACGCCCACTTTCACTGGGATCCTTCATCGGTCAAGCGGCGCGGCAACTATGTTCTGGCGCATTTTACCAACGAGCACGCCGCCTGCTTTGTCCTTACCCGGGAGCAGCTGGGCAACGCCCTGCGTTCGGGTGGTTTCGATGTAGCCCCGCACCAGGGCAAATACGATCTGGCCTGTTCGGCGGCGACGGACCCATACACCCAATGTGGTTTGAGGAAGCTGGTGCCAATCTCACACCTGGAGGACTTTACAGTGCACCACCTCAGCAACCGGTATGTCGGCCGGATGGGGGTTGGCGCGGAAGAACTTGGCAGGCAGAAGGAGATTCTGTTGCAGATCGCGGACGGCCGTCGCTCACCCTACTCGTTGCTTCCGACGGAGACGCGCCTTCGCAGAGCAAGTTTTTCCAAGGACTATTATGAACCTGAATCGGAGGAGACGATCTCGCTGGTGCCGGCATCGGCGCGCAGCGTTCTTTCGATAGGTTGTGGTTCTGGCAAAACAGAAAAGCGGTTGCAAGCGCAAGGTCTGCACGTCACGGCGATCCCACTTGATCCGGTCATTGCGGCGGGTCCTGCCGGGGATGGGATCGAGATGATCTACGCCGATCTGGAGAGTATCGGTTGCGACCGCGATACCTACGACTGCGTTCTATGCCTCAACCTGTTGCACCTCGCGCCGGATCCGCGAAAGCTGCTTCGGAAGTTGCGATCGTTCATGCATGAGCAATCGATCGCGGTGATCCGGATGCCCAACACGATGTCCCCCAGAGGGGTCCGATCTTATCTCAGAGCGACTCTTCAATCCGGGCGCTCCAGCGGCTACGAAGCTGCGGGCGCTCATTTCGCTTCTGCGCGCAAGCTGGCGAACTGGTGCATCGATTCAGGTTTGCGGATTGAAACGATGTTCGGAGTTCCGGCGGATCGTGGCGATGGACTGTTCGGCATGACTTCCAGGCTGAGCGAGTTCGCCCCCAGGTTTCTTTCACTTGGGCTTGCGGCTTCGATCGTCGTGACCGCCTCCGGAGGGCCAAGTAATGGCGAAACGGCCGGATTGGCGGCCTCGCCTAAAACAACTAGCGATAGCCCTTCCGGACAATACGCGCCTCAGATTTAATTGATATTAAATTTGAATATTATATAATCATAAAATGACGGAAAGGCCGCTTTACGTGAGAAAATGATGAATTCGATCGGGACGACGACGATCGGTGATCGGCTTGCCGTCCTTTCGGCCAGAGGGCCTGGCTTTGACCAGATCCGACTTGTAGCCGCACTCACGGTGGTCGCTCACCATGCTTGGTGGGGAGTGAACGACGTCCTCTATCGGTTCAGCGGCGGATTCATCCAGCTTGGCCTGTTTGCGGTCGTTATTTTCTTTTGCGTTAGCGGTTTCCTGCTGGCGCCTGGCCTGGCCCGATCCGGGGATCTCATCCGGTTCGCAATAAATAGAGCGCTGCGTATCCTGCCTGCATTGTTCGTCGTCGTCGTCGCGTCGATGTTCGTGCTGGGGCCAGCCCTGACGACTTATTCCCTGGCTGAATATTTTAGCAGCGCCGAGCTTTACCTTTATCTGAAGAACGCCGTCACCCTGATGTCCCACTACTTGCCCGGCGTGGTACGGCATGGACACGAAGTGCAGGTCAATGGACCGCTTTGGACTCTCAACATCGAAATCTGGTCATATGCCGTGCTGGCGGCGATGAGCGTGGCAGGCTTTCTCCGCCGACGTGTGCTGGCGATGATCAGCTTCGCCGTGGTCTACCTCGCATATGTTGGGCTGGCGCTTTCGCCATCGCTGCATGCCGTCAGTCCGCAACGGCTCTTAGATTTCATCGGTCTCTTCGTCTACTTCATCGCTGGCACGAACCTCTATCTCTACCGTGAAAGCATCCCGTCCTCCGGAATTGGGGCAGCGCTCGCCGTGGGAGTTGCGCTGATCGCTCTTGCGGCAGGGGTGGGAGCTGTAGCGCTGCCGCTGTGTGTACCCTACCTTGTGGTCTATCTGGGACTCTCCGAGGTCACCGGTCGAGTGCCACTCAAGCACGATCTGTCCTACGGCGTATACCTGATCCATTCACCGGTCATATTGGCATTCCTGACGGTATTCGATCTCGCAGCCGGCTGGCCGTTGGCCTTGCTAGCGGGATCCGTGACTCTCGTTCTGGCGTATGCCTCCTGGCGATTCGTCGAAGCGCCGGCGCTGAAGCAAAAGGCGGCGGTTTCACGTTGGGTGGCGTCGCGCGTTGCGCGCCTGGGTGGCGGAGGAGGCGTTGAGATCAAGGCCGCGCCCCGTCATGATCCGAGCAACAACCTGACAGGAACGATTGAGGCGGGCGCAGTGGAGTGAAACGACGGCAGCACCTGATCTTAGGTTGAGGGGTGAGAGCGACCACCTGGGCTGCAGTTTTTGTCGAAAGGAGCAAAGTTGCCATGAGCAACGCGGACCATGATAACGAACGTCCGGGCCCGGATCAGCAGCTGGATCTCTCCATCATTGTTGTGAGCTACAATACCCGCGACATGACCCTCGACTGTTTGGCTTCGATCGCCGCAGAAACAAATGGTGCGAGATATGAGGTAATCGTCGTCGACAACGACTCGTCCGACCAATCAGCTGCCGCGATCGCCCGTCAGTTCCCTGACGTCCGGCTGATTGCCCTGAATGACAACATCGGCTTTGCACGCGCCAACAATCTGGCTGCAAAACAAGCGCGGGGCCGACGATTTCTCCTCCTCAATCCGGACACCATTATTCTCGATGGCGCGATCGACCGTCTTTTGGAGTTCGCCGACGCAAATCCGTCATTTCACGTTTGGGGCGGGCGCACGGTGTTTCCGGACGGAAGCCTCAATCGCACCTCGTGCTTTCGAAGAATAAGTCTGTGGAATTTGTTGTGCTTCGCGCTGGGGCTCACCTATTTCGGTCGTCGCAATCCGATGCTCAATTCCGAAGCCTATGGTGGATGGGATCGAAGCACCGCGCGGCACGTCGACATCGTTACGGGCTGTTTTCTGCTGATCGATCGGCTGCTGTGGGAGAGGCTCGGCGGGTTCGACCCCGCGTTCTTCATGTATGGAGAGGAGGCGGATCTTTGCTATCGCGCACGGTCACTCGGTGCGCGGCCTGCGGTTACGCCCGAAGCGACCATCGTCCACTATGGCGGCGCATCAGACGTCGTGCCTGTCGACAAGAGGGTGAAGGTGTTCAAGGGAAGAATTACCTTGATCAACCGCCATTTTGGCTGGCCGGCGCGTGCGATCGGGCAGGCGTTGCACCTGATCGTGCCGCTCACACGCTGGTGCGGTTATGGTCTAGCAGCCGCCGTGGCACGCAACGCGGAATGGCAAAGGAATGCGGCGTACTGGGAAGCCGTCTGGAGGCGTCGGCGAGAGTGGCTTGGTGGTTACGAGGCACAGAAAGTCGAGCCGGCACGAGGGTGTCGGGTCGCGGCGGGCGAAGAGCGATGAGGTCAAATAGCACAGCGGAGCAGGTGCGGAGATGGCGAGGAGCCGGAGGGCTCGCGCGTGGCCGCAAGCGCTGCTGGGCCGGGGTTTTGCTCGACGCGGCCCGAGTGGCGGTTGCGGTCGCGGCGCTCGAAATCCCAGCCGCCCTGGCAGCTGAACCGGGCAGCCCGTCAAAGCCGGCATTCGCTTCGCAATGGCCCGACGCAAGCAACACGGGGCCGCCTCGTGATCTCAAGCTGAAGCCATCGGGTCCGCTCACGATTGCCGTCGCGGGGACGACGATTTCGGGACTGGAGATCCAGGGCGGCGTAACGGTCAACGCCGACAACGTGACGATCGAGATGTCCCGTATCTCGGCCAGCGCTTGGGCCGTCATCAAGATCGATCCGCGTCAGATAGGAATTGTTGTCAGGGATTGCACGATCGACGGCCAGGGTGCTGGTCCCGATGGAAATGGCAACCAGGGCATCATGGGGCAGGGAACGTTCCAGCGGAACAACATCTTCAACGTCGAAAACGGCATCGTGCTGACCGGCAAGGATAACCTGATCGAAGACAATTTCGTTCACGATCTCAATGCCGGCGGCGCACCACACTACGATGGGATCCAGATCGATGGCGGCATCTCGGACACAGTCATCAGACACAACACGATCATCAACTCTCATGGCGCGGCCGGCGCTATCATGATCGACAACGAATTTGGCCCGGTCTCGAACATCGTCATCGAAGGCAATCTTCTCGTAGGCGGCAGCTATACGATCTACTCGGATGCGAAGTTCAATGACAATCCGATCTTGGATGTTTCGATCACCGACAATCACATCGGTTCCGGACAGTATGGCCCCACCCTGTTTAGGAGAAACCGGCCTGCCTTTCTTCGGAATGCGACTGACGGCTGGCAACTGGTCCGCAATCTGAACTTTGGCGACGTCGCGGCGCGGGGGGCAATCAGATGAAGCGCCGACGGACTTCGCACCAGTTGAGAGGCTTGGCGCACTTGAGGACCCGTTGCGACCTCTCCGAGGAGATTGCCTCATGAGTTCTCCTGGCGATGCCCTCCTCGCGGGGCAGCCGCGTATTCGCGCGACGGGGGCACGGGTTCAATCGACCAGCCCCCAACGGGTCGGTTTCGCCGTCCCACTCCTTCTCACGGGCATCGTCTTGCCGTCGAGCCTCCAGGTGCTGATCGCCGGGGCAAAGCTGACGCCGACCAGGATTAGTCTCATACTCCTGCTGTTGCCGGCGCTCGCCCGGTTGCTGCAGCCCACCCGGCGGCTTCTGCTGTCGGATGGGCTGGCGGGGACGCTCGTGCTCGCCATGGTGGGAGCGGCCGGTTATGCTGCCGGACCTCAATCGGCGTTTTCCGCTGTTGCAGAGGCCCTCGACTTTGTCGGAGCATACTTTGTCGCGCGCGCCTTCGTTCTGGAGCCGCCAGCGGTCCAGCAACTCGTTCGCTTGCTCAAGGCATTCACGGTCATTGCGATATGCGTTGCGCTAGCGGACGTATTGACGGGGCATTGGATCGTCCGCGAGGCCATGGCGGCACTAATGCCGCAGCCTGAAACATTCGTGGACGACGGCACGTCAAGCGAGGATGGCGTGCGAGCGGGTCTGCGACGCGCGATATCGACATTCGATCATCCTATTCTCTATGGCGTGTTCTGCTCGCTGGCTGCAGCCATCGGGCTGTTCTCGACGACAAGCACCGTCAAGCGGTTCTCCTGGGCATGTCTGTGCCTCTTCGGTGGATTGTTGTCGCTCTCCTCGGCCGCCGTCATGGGGATGGCCCTCGTCATGTCGAGCTACGCCTACGACCGATTGTTGTTCCGCTACTCCTGGCGATGGCCTCTCCTTTGGACGGGGGCGGTCACGTCCCTGGTGGCCATCATTGCCGTGACAAACAACCCTCTCAGCTGGCTGCTGTCGCACGCAACCCTGGAGCCTCAGACAGGATTCTATCGTCTCATGATCTGGGACGCCGTCTCGGCGCAGGTGTGGCAGTCGCCCTTGACGGGAGCGGGGTTCGTGACGTTTGGCTACTACCTGCTCGATCGTACCGTTGACAGCGTGTGGCTCGTCACGAGCCTGCATTACGGCATACCGGTCACCATCTTGCTGATCGTTTTGAATCTCTCGGCAGTACTGCCTGTATCCGGGCATCGTCCAACCGACATTCAAAGGGGATTTACGATCGCCTGCATGGTCTTCCTGTTCACGGGTTTGACGGTGCATTTCTGGAACTACATGTGGACGTTTTGGGGCGTATGCATCGGCGTGCGGGCTTCGCTGAGGGAATGGCAGATGTTGGGAGCGCAAGATGAGCAATTTTGACGTGGCACCATCGTCAATCGGCGGCATCAAGGGACGTTTGCGGCCCTATGTCTGGTCATTACGCAGTGGGCTTCGGACGATCCGCTTCCTCTTCGGACGATTTGAGAGAACCTGTTCGGTATGTGGGTATCGCGGCCGATTCTTTGCCTACGCAAATCCGCTGGCGTTGGGAATCAACTTCGACTCGCTCTGCCCGAATTGTCTGTCGCACGAGCGGCACCGGTTGCTGGCGCTTTGCGACGCCGAGCAGAGCCTGTTTGCGGGGAAAGATATCCTTCACTTCGCGCCTGAAAAGGGGCTCACAAGGTACATAGAGGCGAGAAAGCCCCGCAGTTATGTTAGTTGCGAATTCGGAGGCAAAGGCGCTGATCTCGACATCAATATCGAAAAGATAGACATCGAAAGTGACAGGTTCGATCTGATCGTCTGCTGCCATATCCTGGAGCACGTGAATGATCGCCTGGCCATGCCCGAACTCTTTCGGATTTTGCGTAAAGGCGGGACGCTGATTGCGATGATCCCGCTTATTGAGGGATGGCAAGAAACTTTTGAGGATCGATCGAGGCAGAAAACAGTAGAAGATCGGATACTGTATTTCAATCAGCACGATCACGTGCGCTTTTTCGGTCGTGATTTCCGGCGCCGGCTCGAGCGCGCGGGCTTTGTCGTCAATGAATATACGGCGGTCGAGCCGCGGGTTGCGCAATATGGGCTCATCCGCGGTGAAAAGGTATTTTTGTGCCGGAAGACTTAGAGGCTTGGCAATGCTTTGATGTTGCCTCGCGAAATCAAGCCGTCGATTGCAGACCTCGGAGCGGCACTCTCGCCGACGACGCTCGTACGCGATGATGTATCGAGTGAACACTTCTTTCTGTTCCTCTGCGTTCGCGTGCAGTCGACGCGATCGCGCGCTCTATCGCTAAAAGCCCACTCATTACGTCATCCTGTATCGGGTCTGGTGCTGTCGGTAGACGCGCATCGCGACGAACGGGAAGCACCACAACTCGGGCGGATCATCGAGTCGCTGTCGCGGAGCGGAGGACAATCGCACGCTGCATTTAAACGTGAGCTGTCGTGCTATTTATACATCCGATGGTTTATTTAATGTTGCCCCGACGTCGAGTCGGATTGAGCTTTGGGCCCGCTCGACCATTGCGACCATTGGCCAGATCGCAGGTTTGAAAGAATTTTTCTGTGAAGTGAGCGCCGTGTGCATTTTGCGGCCCTTTGATCGCGGCTATAACGAAATCGCTTTTGATTTCCGTACCGTAGATTTCCGGATCGCATTTCCGGACACATGAATCTGGCGGCACTTGCGGTGAAATGGCCTTAGCGGAGCCGTGGTCTCGTCAAAAAAAGGCCGTCTGCGGACGACCATTAACGCCGCGCAAGCACGGCACTGGCGTATCTCGATCGCGATTAAATCGAGAGTGAAAAAGCACAATAAGCGCTGGTGTCAATTAACGGGGATAATACAGAGAAGACGGAGAATCTGTTTTGACAACGACAACGAATGCCTGGCCCGACGCGACGAGCACCGGGGTGCCGGCGGGGGTAACGCTCACCGCTTCTGGAGACGTGATCGTCACGCAAGCGGGAGCCGTGGTTTCCGGACTCAACATCACCGGGAGCGTCTACATCAGGGCGGATAATGTGACGCTCGAGAACTGCAAGATCACATCCGGCAATTGGTCTGTGGTGACCATTGATTCCGGAGTCGCGGGTGCAGTCGTCCAGAATTGCACGATCGATGGTACCGGCAGGGCGCCGGACGGCACTGGCAATCAGGGCATCATGGGGAGCGGCACGTTTATCGGGAACAACATTTTCAACGTGGAGAATGGCATCGTTCCCGGAAGCAACTCCGTCATCAAGGGCAACTACATCCACGATCTCCAGGCGGGCGGATCGCCTCATTATGACGGCATCCAGATCGATGGAGGCCTCTCCAACATTCAGATCACCGGCAATTCGATCATTAACCAGTGGGGCTGGACCTCGGCGGTTATGATCGACAACGGCTTCGGGCCAGTCTCGAATGTCACGGTCACCAATAACCTACTTACTGGTGGCGCCTACACCGTATACGCCGACTCCAACCTGGGTACCGCCTCGATTACCGGTGTGTCGTTTACCAATAATCACGTTGGTGGCGCGCAGTATGGTGACGCGATGATCCGCGGGAATGACTCGGTGTTCTCCGGGAACTACACGGACGGCGCAGCGCTGGCGTCGGCACTCAATACGTCGGCAAACAGCGGTACGACGACGACCTCACCGCCCACGGCCCCGAGCGCGCCCGTCATTGCGTCATGGTCGCCTGACAGCGGTGTGGCCGGAGATGGCATCACCGACGCCAGCCAGATCACCCTGCACGGCACCGCCGCGGCTGGCAGCACTGTAAAGGTCTACGACGGTTCGACGCAGATCGGTACGGCGACCGCGACTTCGACCGGAAGCTGGGACTACATCACCAAGGTCTTGACCGATGCGAAGCATACGCTGACGGCGACCGCGACCAACGCGTCGGCTCAGACCAGCGTGGCGTCGGCTGCAGTAGCGGTCACTGTCGACACCAAGGCGCCGGCCGCACCGACGATCGTGAGCGATACCGTGAATAGCGCCAATCAGGCCGTGGTGTCGGGAACTGCGGAAGCAAACAGCGCGATCAAGGTGTTTGATGGAACGACGCAGGTCGGGACAGCCACAAGCAACTCGAGCGGTGCGTGGAGCGTCACGACGTCTGCGTTGTCGTCCGGTTCGCACGTTCTGACGGCGAAGGCGATTGACGTCGCCGGCAACGTCAGCGCTGCGTCGACGGCTGTGGATCCGGTCATTGGTTCTGGGACGACTGGCTCCACCGGTTCGGGTACGTCCGGTTCAGGTACGTCCGGCACCGGCACCACTGCGCCGGCCGCACCGAAGATCGCCTCCTTCTCGACAGACAGCGGTGTCGCCGGCGATCACATCACGAGCGACAAGACGTTGACCCTGGCGGGGACTGCGGCTGCCAACAGCACGGTCAAAGTGCTCGACGGCACGACGCAGCTCGGCACGGTCACGGCGGATGCAAACGGAGCGTGGCACTACACGACCGCCGCGCTGCCCGACGGCAAGCACAGCTTCACTGCGACCGACACGGTTTCTGGCGTTATCAGCAAGGCATCGACTGCGCTGGATGTCACGGTGGATACCGCTGCTCCCGCTGCTCCGGTTCTGCTGAGCGATCCGACCACGCATAACCATGCCACCGTGTCCGGAACGGCGGAAGCGGGAAGCTCGATCAAGCTCTATGAGGGCTCGACCCTGCTTGGCACCGCGACCGTTGCAAGCGACGGCGACTGGAGCGTGACGACCCCGAATCTCAAGCACGGGTCACACACCTTCACCGCGACGGCCACCGACGCAGCCGGCAACACCAGTGCCTTGTCGCAGCCAATCGATCCGCCGATTGGCTCGCACAGCGCTAACGGCACCTCGACGGTGGAAGTCACCAACGTGCGCCAGCATTGGGATCACACCGCAACGATCAAGGGCACGGCCGATCCCAACAGCCAGATTAAGCTGTTTGACGGCACGACCTCGGTCGGTTCGGTTACAGCGGGCGAGCACGGCAAGTGGAGCTTCCACACCTCCGATCTGTCGGGCAAGACCCACGCTTTTACCGCAGAGCAGGTCGACACGACCGGCCACGTGGTCGGGACGAGCTCCGGCGAGGCGATCATCGGCTCGGGCCGCAGCAATACGCTGTCCAGCACCACGGGCAACGATGTCATGGTTGGTAAAGCGGGGGCGGATACGTTCCAGTTTGCGTCGAACTTCGGCCACGACGTCATCAAGGACTTCGCTGCCCGCGGACCCGCTCACGACACGATCGAGTTCAGCAAAAACGTATTCGACAGTTTTGCGAGCGTTCTCTCCCACGCGGCCCAGTCAGGCCACGACGTCGTTCTCGCGGCGGGAAGCGACACTCTCACGCTGAAGAACACGCAGCTCGACAAGCTGAACAGCCACGACTTCCACTTCGCGTAAGGAACGGATCAGCCACACACAGGCTGATACTCAACAACTGCCTCGGGGGGCTCTTGGGACCCCCCCGAAGGCATGACTAAAGGGCAGGCGCCATGACTGACGTTGGACGGCGGGGGATGATCCTCCCGCCCGCGAATCTTTATCGAATTCCAATTATGCATTTGTCGGGACTGTGGTCGGCCGGGCGCCGGCTGGCGAACGATGCCGAACGGCCGACGTCGCGGCTCGTCGGCTGGGTGAGGCGCTTGGTTGAAGCCCTTCGGCAACGGATATTCGCTGGTCGCCCTCGGCCGGCAGAGCACTATGACGAAGCGCAGTCAGAGATGTCGGCTTTCCTGCGGTCTTGCCGCCGGATTTTCTGGGCTCTCGCGGCCTTCAGCGGGATGAGCAATCTCCTTATGCTCACCGGCTCGTTTTTCATGCTGCAAGTCTATGATAGGGTGCTGCCCGGGCGCAGCATACCGACACTGGTCGCCTTGATGGTTTTGGCCGCGGTACTTTACCTGTTCCAGGGGGGGCTCGACCTCGTCAGGAGCAGGATCAGCGGCCGGGTCGGCCGGTATTTCGATGAAAGGCTCGGCGTTCGCATATTCGACGCGCTTGTTCGCCTGCCTTTGAAGACCAGGGCGGATGGCGACGGCTTGCAGCCGGTGCGGGACCTTGATCAGGTCCGCAGCTTCCTGTCGAGCGGAGGGCCGACGGCGCTGTTCGATCTGCCCTGGATGCCGATCTATCTCGGCGTCTGCTTCCTCTTTCACTTCTGGATTGGCGTCACTGCGCTGGTCGGCGCGCTGGTGCTGGTTGGCATTACGATGCTCACGGAAGCACGCACCCGAGGGCCGGCAAAGGCGTCCTCGCGTCTCGCAGTTTCGCGAACTGCGCTGGCGCTCGAGGGCCGACGAAATGCCGAAGTTCTGCAGGCCATGGGCATGCGGCAACAGGCGGCTTTGCGTTGGCGGGAGGTCAACGCGAAATACCTCGCCGCGCACGAGCGGGCCAGCGATGTCGCAAACGGACTCGGTGGCGCCTCCAAGATTTTTCGGGCGATCTTGCAATCGCTGGTTCTTGCCGTTGGCGCCGTCCTCGTCATCAATCAGGAATCGACGGCCGGCATCATCATTGCCGGATCGATCCTCACCGCGCGAGCCCTGGCGCCCGTCGAAATGGCCATCGCGAACTGGAAAGGATTCGTCGCCGCGCGGCAATCGGGGCAACGGCTCGACCGCTTGCTGAAGCTTCTGCCCCACGAGGAGGAGCGGCTGGCATTGCCTGCGCCCGTTGAAACCCTCACCGCCGAGAATCTCTATATCGGCGCTCCAAACTCCGAGAGGCCCACCCTTAGCGAAGTGTCGTTCCAGCTGCGCAGCGGGCAGGCGGTTGGAATCATTGGTCCGAGCGGATCCGGCAAGTCGACGTTGGCGCGTGCGCTGGTGGGAGTGTGGCCGTCCATGCGAGGCAGGATCCGGCTCGACAAGGCCGCGCTCGATCACTGGTCATCGGACGCCCTCGGCAAGCACATCGGTTACCTGCCTCAGGACGTCGAATTGTTCGACGGCAGCATTGCGATGAACATTGCGCGGTTCGACCCGCAGGCAACCGCCGCCGCTGTTCTGGAGGCCGCGCATGCCGCGGGCGCGCACGACCTCATCCTCTCCCTTCCTGACGGCTACGGCACGAAGATCGGCGAGGGAGGGCTGGCGCTGTCGGCGGGTCAGCGGCAGCGGATCGGGCTCGCGCGCGCCTTTTACGGCAAGCCCTTCCTGGTCGTGCTCGATGAGCCCTCCTCCAACCTCGACGCCGAGGGCGAGGAGGCGCTGACCGAGGCGATCCTGAACGTGCGCCGCCGGGGCGGAATTGTCGCCGTTGTTGCGCATCGTCCGAAGGCGCTTGAAGGCGTCGATCATGTCTTGTGCCTCGGGGAAGGCAAGGTTCAGTCCTTCGGCAAGAGAGAGGAGGTTCTCAAGAAAGTGTTGCGAAATTCCGTTCCGCTCAAGGTCGTCGCGGAAGCTCAAGGAGGCGGCCGATGAACGGTCAGGTGATGAACGGTCAGATAGCGCCGGCGTTGCAATCCATTCAGCGTTACATGATCGTCGGTATGATCATGTTCGCTTTGGTGACCTTTGGGATCGGCGGCTGGGCGACAACGACCCAATTATCGGGCGCGGTGATCGCCCAAGGCGTTGTCGTGGTGGATTCGAGCGTCAAGAAGGTTCAGCATGCCACCGGTGGGATCGTGGGCGAGTTGCGCGTGCGGGAAGGCGACCGGGTCAGTGCGGGGGACATTTTGATCCGCCTCGACGAGACTCAGACGCTCGCGAACGCGACAATCGTCACGAACAGCATCGATGAGCTGCTTGCGCGGCAGGCTCGTCTCGAGGCCGAGCGCGATGGTGCCGAGCAGGTCGTGTTTCCCAAGGTGCTGCTCGACCGCGCCAAGGAGAGCAACTCCGAGGCAAACCGTGCCATCACTGCGGAGCGGAAGCTGTTCGACTTGCGCCGTCAGGCAAGGAGCGGCCAGAAAGCGCAGTTGCAGGAGAAAAGTACGCAGCTGGAAAACGAGATCAAGGGCTATACGGGGCAGACCGAGGCCAAGCAGAAGGAGCTTGAATTCATCCACCAGGAGCTCGAGGGCGTGCGCAGCCTCTGGCAGAAGAATCTGGTGCCGATCACGCGGCTCAATTCCCTCGAGCGCGACTCCGCCCGTATCGAAGGCGAGCGCAGCCAGCTCGCAGGAATGATTGCCCAGTCGAAGGGCAAGATCTCCGAAATCGGGCTTCAGGTCATTCAGGTCGACCAGGATCTGCGGACGGAGGTGGGCAAGGATCTGATCGAAACGCGCTCGAAACTGGCCGAACTGAGCGAGCGCAAAACTGCGGCGGTCGACCAGCTAAATCGAATTGATATCAAGGCACCACAATCCGGCCGCGTCCACGAGCTTAGCGTCCACACGGTCGGAGGTGTCATCTCTCCCGGCGAGCAAATCATGCTGATCGTGCCGGACGCGGACTCGCTCGCGGTCGAGGTCAAGATCGCACCGCGCGATATCGACCAGGTCTATGTGGGCCAGACCGCGACAATGCGTTTCGCCGCGTTCAACCAGAAGACCACGCCGGAGATCGACGGAGAGGTCAGCATGGTCTCGGCGGATATCACGCAGGATCAGCGCGCCGGCACGAGTTACTACACGGGCCGCGTCTTGCTGAAGCCGGAAGAGCTGGCGAAGCTCGGCTCGGCCAAGCTGCTGCCAGGCATGCCGGTCGAGGTCTTCATCAAGACGGCAGGTCGGACCGCGCTGTCCTACCTGCTCAAGCCGCTGCACGATCAGGCGGAGCGTGCATTTAAGGAGCGCTGAGGCTTCGCGAAAGATAGCGGCGCTCGACTGCCTGCATCGGGTGCTGACGCCTATCCACGGGCGTCAGCGTTGCGACCAGCCTCGGAAAGCAGGGCCGGTCCTCTGGACCATCAGCGGCGGGCATACCCGACCGACGAAAGTGTGTCACGAGCCGGGACGGAGTCTGCGGTCTGGTTCTGGTTACGTCAGGTCGCCGCAAGAGATTTGGCGGGGCGAACGCAGCGAGGTGGCCCTACCTCCTGAGCAACCATATTAAATCGCGCGGCGTTCGACGGAGCGACCGGGGCCCGTTGTCGGCGGGCGAGGCGACAGATCGCTCGAACGACCGTCCGCTCAGGACGTCCATTCGTTTGGCGTAGAGGGTCATCGCCGCCACGGACGCAAGTATCGTGGCTTCGGCTCCCAGAATGACGAGTAGCTCATCTTGCATTTGATATCCGTCCTACCGCGCGCGATTACTTGGCCTTAAATTGCCGCCCCCTGCTGCGGATACGAGAGGCTTCTTCCGAGTGCACTGAGGAGGCCCCGGTATTCCACCCGATCAGGACTTCGCGCTATTCCAAATCCTTCTCACGGCAATACCATGGCCGCTACGGCTCTTTGCGCACGGTCTCTGCCCTTATTCAATTGTCGTCCATTTATCAATTTATTTATTTTATAAAATATAATCTAGGACACGGGTCGTGAGGCATTTTAGCGCTGGAGGCCTGAGCCTTCCCGGGCCAGAACCGTCGCTGCCTCGTGAGCGCATTTGAGTTGCTCGAGCGAAGCGAGCCTGTCTTCAAGCGCGACGATCCGGCGGAGAAGATCGAGGCGGGACAGCCCCAGTGTGGCTCGTGTCGATCCGATGACGGAGGCGGCAGCATATGGCTGCTCGGCGTTGGGAGGAAGGACGCTGAACATGCGTAGGACGCCATCGCCAGTCAGCACATCCACCCAGCCTTCGGAAGGTGACCGGCCCACGATCCGGCCTGGTATGCGGCCGATGTAGCGGGGAGCATCGAGGCGCGGGGACGCGTTGGCGATGATGAGCCGCTGCCCGTCAAGGTAGGTGAAGGCACCAGGAAATGGCGGCGTTAAGCCGCGGATCAGCCGATCGATGCTATCGGTAGGCTGCCGCCAGTCTATCTCTCCATCTTCCGGAACCCGGGCGCAGCCATATGAAGCATGGTCGGTATTTTGAGACGTACCTTTGTAGCCAGCGATCGTTCGTACGACGACGCCGCCGAGCTCACGTTCCTGAATCGCGTTGAGGCGCTCGTAGAGCGAGGTCACCGTGTCGTTCGCGCCGATCGGGATGGCCTGCTGAAACAGCAGATTGCCGCCATCAAGCTCCGGGATCACAAGGTGAATGCTGATCCCGGCAGTCGTCTCGCCGTTGATAATTGCCCAATTGACGTTGGCGCGGCCGCGATAATGCGGCAGAAGCGAATAATGCACGTTGACGAAGCTACACAACGCAAGGATGTGCGGCGGGATGATCCGATCGAACGAAGAAATCACAACAGCCGCCGGGCGTGCGTCCGCAATCACCTTCTGAAGCTGGGTCAATTCCTGCAGTTCCGCGACCGGGATGCCGCGATTGTTCGCAAATGCCATCAACGCGCTCGCGTCGGGCTGGCCCGGTTTCCGGAAAATCTGGGCCACGCGGCACCGCGCAGCCAATGAGCGAAGCGCCGTGAAGCCTGTCGGTCCGTCTGCCAGGAGCACGACATCGGGCTGCAGCCGCTCCGTCATGTCACCCCTGCCATGGTACGAGCTGGGCGAAACCATCTTGTGTAACGGCACCGCCGCGACGAACCCATTCGGCCGCGCGCAGGCCGCCAGTCTGCAATCGAACGATCGGCTCGGGCCCGATCTCCGACAGCAGAGTGCCCATATGGCCCTTTCCGACAGATTGTGTGGGCCAGACCGCAAGACCATTGGCGGCCAGCACCGCTCGATCGATGTCGCCCCAGAACTGCACCACAACGGCGCCGGCGGGCGCGCATGCGGCCAGATGAGCAGCCTCCGCATGGCCGATGCGCGGCGTGGCCGCTGGCTGCAAGGCGACAACAAGGGCATCCCATGCGCCGGGATGGACCGCCGCAACGCTGTGGAACGTCTTGACGTTCGCCCCCAGCCTTGCCAGCCCGGTGTGCAGCGGGGCGAGGAAGTCATTGTCGCAGAGCAGACCGATTTCGTTGCCGACTACCGCCAGACCGCAGTCGTGCAGCTGCTTTACGGCGAGCGGGCCAAGGAATGAGAAGACATTGACGGCGGGGTGTCGCTCGTTGACGCCGACCACCGGGATTTTGCGCCGTGCGCACGCTTCGATATCCAGGTCCCCGCGACGAAACTCCCAGGCCTCGAACATCAAGGCAATCACGGCATCGCCGTGTAGCTGGGCGATCAGCTCCGCTGTAAGCGGACGAAGGTGGCCACTGTTGGTAACGATGTCGACGTTGTGAAGCACCTCAGGACTGAGCCTCTCCAGAATCTCGATGCGATCAGCGAGGCCAAGGGGGGCCGCGAGCTCCAAAGTCTCCCGTCTGGCATCGGACACAGTCCCATGGCGGCCAGACCTTGTGAACGCGTAGACGTGCTTGGCTCCGGCCATTGCAGCGAGGACTGGGGTCACGGCATAAGCGCCAGTCGCGGCTTCGGTCAGCACAGTCATTCCCGACATGTCCAGTCCCGTTTCAGCGACGGCGAGCTTCATCAGCATGCGCAGTCGCACAGGTGAGAAGCCTGGCCTGCGAGGTGCTCTCGTATCCGCATCGCCAGATCGCAATTGCGCGACCGATGTTCCGGTCCCGGTCATTGATTGATCCCGCTGTTGCCGGAAGACGCCGGCTTCATGGTGTTTTCGGCCGGCGCGCTTTGGCCATCCGATCGCGCGCCGCTCGGAGCACATTGTAGACCGGATCGGGTATGAGCGCGCGCAGGTGATCCTGCCAACTCATCCGCTCGATGCATTGATCTTCACCGGGCCGCGCGGCCCAATACCGCACGCGGCGTTCGCCCGATGCAGCGACGCGGCGCGTCCTCGTGTAGTAATAGGATGCGACCGAAAGGCGCATTCGACCAGGCGGGCAGGTGACCGGATCCGGAAGTCCGTGGAGGGTGGCGCCGTGAGTCTCCCAGAGGATCATGGTATTGAACCGCGGGAAGATACGGCATCCGAGCGCTGACATGTCCGCAGGCCACAATTCAAGACTGCCGCCGTAAGCTTCGGGCCAATCCCGATTGAGATAGATCAGTAGATTGACCCTGTGGAACAGTCCGGTGGTCGGGTGAACCTCGAAATCACGGTGAATCTTCGTGAAGCCCCCTGGAGGCGTGCGATGCACTCCCGCAAACTTGTGCGTCGGATCGGAAAGAAGATCGCGAATGCCGGTGATTGTCGATATAAACTCTCGGAAGCGAGCACTATCCACCAGGTTCAGCAGGTGCTGGGTGGCTGGCCCCAAAGCGTCCGACGCCTCTTGCTTTACCAGCCGATCGTTGTTCGTGGTGACCAGGCGGGTTTCCTGGAGAGCTGCGCATTCGGTCGCGACCATGTCCAGGAGCCTCTCGGGAAAGGCGTCATGAACGACAATGTGCGGCCAAGGTTTTGCAGCTGCGTATTCAGCGCGCAGGGCGATGGCTCGGGCAAGGAGGCCGCTCAACGAGTGAAGCTGGAAATCGACCTGCAATTCCGCAGACTCCGGGCTGTCGTGCTTGGAGTTCGCCTCCAAGTCCGCCGATCTCATAAATTAAATGCCATTATTAATCGGCTGAACATTAAATGTCAAAATAAATAGTTTAAGCAAGCTCGCGGCATTTGAAGTTTGCTGCGACAGGAATGTCGAATTAATGAGATGCCGACAAGCCCGAACTAAATTGTGATCGCTAGCCGGGAAATTAGATCGCGCTATTAACAGATTTAATTTGAGTTGCGATAAATTGCGGCCTACCTTGAAGACGGGCTGGAATTATAGCAGGACGAGCCAGATGACCCATCTCGATGCAGAAGGCGATGATCGTCGTGAGTTCTTGAAGAACTGCGGAAAATTTGCCGTCGTTACCCCTCCGACTGTAACGCTGTTGCTATCCACCTCTCTGACCTCTGCTGCAATCGCGAGTTCCGGCGGCCGAATTGTGCATGGCAACAACGGCTTCGGCAACGGCGGAAATGACGGCAGTCCCAATGGGAAACCGGATGACAACCGTTGAAGGTAAGAGCCTAGTCGCAAAGAAAAATGGCTGGCCGTTGGTGAAAAGGCTGGCCATTGGTGACACGAACGCCAATCAAACATAGCCGGCTCAGCCGGTCCGGCGACGCCTTTGCCCAGACGCACGGTCAATCAGCAGATCGTGCAGCTTCTTACCGGCTCGAAGCTGCACCTTCAGCCATCGGGGCTGCTTGCCACGACCGGACCAAGTTTCGGACGGATTCTTCGGGTTCTGGTATTTAGGCAACACCGGGGGGTAGGGACGGCGCGGACGTTCCTTGTTCTGGGTCGGAGCGGCCATCCCCTCGATCCTGCGAAGCCGCTCTTCGAGCTTGGCTTTTTCCGCGGCCATCCTGCGACCAAGAACAGCCGTGACCTCATCATAAAGCCGCCACAGCTCGGCCGTGGTCACGCTTGCCCAGTCGTCTTTCCCCATGGAAGCCGTCCCCAGCTACTTCCGAACCGAAACAGGAGGGGATTATCAGGTCAAACCGGGGTCGGGCAAGCGCGATCCGGGCGCGTGGCGGCGTCAGTGTGCAGCGCAGTCCTTGGTGCTACCGGTTGGGCTCATGCCTCCGACCGAGTGGGCGGGCCCTCCGCCCGCGGACTCGTCGCCTGGGCGCAAGCAATCGCTGCTCGGCCTTCAACACGCGACTACGTAGGTTCTGCAATTCGGTGAATTGAACGATGAGAGCCTGCTGGGTTTGACGCAAAACAGCGGAAGAATACATGTGACCACCTACTCATTGCCAACGATGAGGCCTGTGACCGCTCATTGAAGTTGCTGAATCGATGAGAAATGCAGCTCCAACTTCGGTGACAGGTTTTTCATCGGTGATTACCAGTCCTCGCCTCGACGAATAGTAATACTTTTTGCCCCTCCCTCCCCGGAAGACGAGGCTTTTTCAAATGGCCTCGTCTCATTGAAACTTCGTCGAATGTTAGATTTGAATCGTCAATGTCCCTATATATCGTTCGTAATACCTGCCCCCGGTAAAGTTCGATATTGGACCATAATAACAAGGCAGCCGACCAGAGCACCGATGACATTCTCTGGAGATTTTCGGGGGAGAATCTATCAGGCGTTAGCGATGTCGCTTTCGTCGAGGAATTCGCAATTTTGAATTTTGCGTGCAGCATCGCATTGCTACGGTGCTGCACGCATTCTCTGGGCGAGTTTACGGTAACGTAGTGTGCGCCCATCGAGCGTTGTCGCTACGTGGACTTAAGGCTGTACGACATTTTGGCCGGGCTGACTGGTTATGCTTCGCGCGTCTCAAAAGGAGATTGTCAGAATAAACGGCTGCACGGGCGGTAGCAACAGGGCAAGGGAAGCACAGGGCAAGGGAAGCATGCGCCGCATCAGAACTGTCATCGCGGATCGACACCCGATCGTCTTGCAAGGCATCAGGAGCGTTCTTGCGACACAGCGTGATTTTACGATCGTTGCGTCTTGCAGCGATGGTGCAAGCTGCCTCAAGGCAATCCGATTTCTGGTGCCGGACATCGCGCTCGTCGATGCTGCACTGCCCGATGTCAGCCGACGGCAGATCCTCGCACGTGCCAACGCTGCATGCCCCGGTACCCCGATAATCTTCTTCGCCGGTGTCGCGGGCGACAGTGCGTTGCAAAGGTTGGCCTTGCACGGCGCCTGCATCGTCCTCGCAAAGGACGCGAATCCGGAGATTCTGATCGCGACCCTGCGGAAGGCTGCCCGCGGCCAAGCAGCGGCCTCGCCCGGCACCGGACAGGTCAACGGGGAGTCCCGCGCCGGTGAGAAGCCCTTGACGCAACTGACGGACCGGGAGCGCCAGATCATGCGACTCGTGTCGGAGGGGCTATCGAACAAGGAGATTGGGCGTCGCTTGAGCATTGCCGACGGTACGATCAAAGTCCACCTTCATCACATCTTCGAGAAGCTCGATATCAGCAATCGTACGGTTCTCGCGGCATTGGCGATTTCGCGAAACGACCTGCATGCGGCGCCATATGAGCTGGATCCCCCCGATCTGCTGGACCAGGATCCGGCCAGCGTGAAATGACGAGGAGGTCTGGTGCAGCGTGGGCTATCGTCGCGCCAGATGCTCAATCATGTTGCGGCAGGCCCCTTCCGCCTCGGCTAATGTTCGAAAGGGCGAGCCGCCAATCTTGATTGCGGCTTGGTTCTTGTGGAGCGGACGCCAGCTCGCCAAGTAGCCGGAGCGTCCGTGAAAGCCGGAACCTCTGGGGCTTCCGAAACTGATCACGAACGAGAAGCCACCGCTGCTCGCGCTCCAGATCTCCATGTCTTGGACGGACCGGTGGAATTGCAGTGGCATCGCAATAATCCATTTTAGTCGAGACGTTGCGCGGCCGAGTTAAATAGAAATTTAATCATATTAAATTATGGGCGCAACTCGAAATCGCACAATGGCGGGCGAGGTGCGCCAGGGAGTCGGGGGCCACGGAAATTGCGCCGGCCAGGCGGCTCTGCCGGATCATCGCGTGCCGGAGGGACATCCGGCGGTGGCGGCGGATCCGGTGGCAAAGGGCCGTTCGCGACCGGAGGCAGCTCTGGAAATCGAAGCGCAAATGGTGGCTTCGATTGCGCAGACGAAGATGATGCGCGCAAGCGCAATCCCGATTGCAAGCGACCTGTCACGAGTTTCGAGCGCGCCCGGATCTGGGCGTTAGTGCAGCCCTGCCTGAATGGACGCATGCGCGCCCCCTGGGCACCCGAGCACTTTCTTAGCGCCGCCATATCCGGATTGGCGGCGCAGCATGCCAAATGTTAGTGCGCGTTGTCCCGAGCCATTGCATAGTTTTCCCGGCTGTCAAGGTTGGCGAATTCTCCCGGAATGTCGAGTAGGAGACCTGCCATGCGGATCGGTGCTCCAGCGGACAAAACTGCTGCTGTTCTTCGCCAGCGTCTCGAAGCGCTCGCCTCCCAACTCGCAGAACTTGAGAGTCTCAGAGACCGGGTAGACTGGGAAGAGAACCGTCGGGGCGACCTGCGCAAGCCGACTATTCCGGCGAAGCGAGCAAGCTCAGAGAGCAAGCGAGCGGCCGTTTCAACTTGGCGGACTTAAAATTTCGTCGCTGCGCCGCGTGGTCGCAAACGCAGCCAATTGTTTGCGACGAATGTCCGAAAGCGAACAGATGGCTCGATCTCAATCGACCATAGTTGGCTTTGGTGGCGGGAGCGGTTCATCCGCAGCAGCATCCTACCACACCGAGAGCGGGGGCAGTCTCCCGGCGCTGCACGCGTTGGGAGCTGTTGGGGGTCTTCAATCCATTACCTAGTTTCGCTTGAAAGGATGAATGCCCGTGAATGATGCCGATGTGAAAGTCGAAACGCATGCCGATCCGGTGAATGAGACTGCGAACGGGGCAAAGCCAAGGTTCGATTTGCCACTCTTGAATTTCCAGGAACTCTTCCGCGGGTTTGCCGAGCAGGGCGCCGCGCAGGCCAGGAAAAACATTGAGAGCATGAAGGCGACGTCCGAGGAGATCAGCGACGTTCTCCGCGAAGCCTGTTCAACGAACGTCAAGGGTGCTGTCGACTACAGCGCAAGAATCCTCGAGATCTCCAAAGATAATACCAGTGCCACCCTGGAATTCTTGTCTCGGCTCGCCGAGACCAGATCGCTGCTGGATCTCGTACGTCTTTCGACTGTCCAAAGCCGCGAGACTTTCGAAGCCGTTTCCGCACAGAATAGGGAGCTTTGGCAGCTCGCGCAGAAAGTCGCGCTCGACACGACCGAGCCCATCAAGACCGGCTTCAGCCGGGTATTGCGCACGACCGTCGCATAAGAGGTCCTTATCGAAGCTACCGGCCACGCGGATCGGCTGGACAAGACTCTCCGCGACAGGAGAGGCGGTCCAGCCGATGGCGGGCTGGCGAGCCCAGGGCCGGCAACGGGATTGCAGGAATTGAAGCTGGGCGTAATGATGATTGAGCGCCCGGAAACGGGGAGCGCCATTTCGACGTGGATCGAGGGTTTACGTCCCGGCTACCGGGCGAGCGGGGGCGCTCCGCGCTGGAGCCCCATGAACGAGCCCGACCGCGCCGTGCGAGACTATCCGATCGATTCTGCGGTTCATGACTTTGTAGCACTCGCACGCCACGGCTTCGAGCCGCGGCCGATCAATCTCGAGCTGGCCGCGCCGATTGGATTTCAGCGCTCTTGATGCGCGCATTGTGCTCACGACATGCGTGACGGTGGTGCGGCGGACGCCCAGCAATTCTGACAATGTTTCCTGGGTCAGCGGGAGGAGCTCGTTGCCATTTGCCCGGTCGTGAATGTGAAGCAGCCAGCGCGCCAGGCGGGCTTCAACGGAATGCAGTGCATTGCAGGCCGCCACGTGGTGAAGTTGCGTCAACAACGATCTCGTGAAGACCTGCACCATGGCTGCGATTGGGAGGCTGCGATGTTGCGCTGCCAGGAATTGCGCGGGCGAGATCTGCAGCGCAACCCCTGATATGCGAACGACCGCCGTCACGGGCGAGCGGGATGCGCCAAGCGCTGACGTCAGACCTATAGCCCCCTCGTGGCCGGTTATCGCCGTGGCGACCGTCTGCCCGTTCGGCAGCTCCATGATAGTGGCGATCGCGCCGCTGAGGGGGAAGAGAAGATGATCAATCCGATCGCCCGATCGGACGAGCACGGAATCGCGTTCGATCACGATTTTCCGCAGATGGGGCGCAAGCAAAGCAAAATCTGCTGGCGGCAACGCTGCTAACAACCGGTTACCAACTCTAGTCAGGTGGTCCACCATGGGACTGGCCCCCGACGGATGCCCGGCACTTGAACGCATGCCGGTGTCGAGCTGCTCTGCAGACTCCCAGCTCAACAGCGAGCCAACTGGCTACCACAGATATGGTTCCCGTGCCGGGGCTACAGTTCGGCCGCGGAGCCGCCCACGCGCCGAGCGCTGAGGTCGCTTTTCTCGCTCCACGCAGATCAGGCTTGGCACCGAAGGGCATAAGTTTTTTGTCGAGGAAGAGGGCTTCCCGTTCAAACCAAAGGACGGTGACGACCGTCAGGACTGACGATGATGCTCGACGAAAATCTGGCCCGCCTTCGCAGGGACCGAACAACATCCACGACCTGCGCCGTGCTTGACCGCGATCGACGGTCTTGCAAACATCACACCGCCGATCGAGAAATGTTCGCACAGGTCGGCCTTGAAGCGCTCGGCAACTCGACAGGATAACCGCACGGATCCACCCGGTCCGTGATCATCCTTCCGGCAGGTCCAACGCTTCGACGGCCCGACTACAAATTTGGTCCGGGTCTTTGACGCCGGTCTGACCGATCTCGATGATCTTCTTGGCGATCAGCTCGGTGAGAGGGTCGTTCCGATCTTTTACACCGAGAGTGCGCAAGGCTTGTTCGTAAGCCGTCGAAAGCCGGGCAATCTCTTCCGGCCCCAGAGGCAAGTTCTGCAATATTCGGTAGATGGTCAAAGTGCTGGTCCTTGCGGGGCTGCAGCATAGCACTGGTTCACCGGCCCATAGCTAGAGCGAACCGCAGCTAGCCTTAACGTGGCGAACGCTATGCGAATGCATCCCGCGCCCGCTCCCTCGCAGGGTGGCTGCGGTTCTTCACCTGGTCGTCTGACCTGCCGCCTTGATCGTGCTGGTCGCGGCGGTCGGAGACTAGCGCCTCCAGACCGGCGGCCAGGGACTGAGCCGATCGCACCCAGCGGTTGGCCGCGCGCGTGCCGGACTTCGATGTCTTTTCGCAAGGCCTCGTCGCGCGGGGCGGCTGGAAGATCACCACCAAGGGGCACGGTACTCTGGTGCTTGCCTCGCCTTGAGGCGGAGTTCGCTCCCTCCGGAGGAGGCCTGCGCCACGGCGCGACCCGCCTGGGTCGCCGAGGGGACTCGAAACTGAGTGATGCCGTCCGTGTTCTCGTCGTGGGGGATGAAGCGCTGATCTGCAGCTTCGTCGAGGATGCCTTGTCGGACGGCGGTTTTGAGGCCTGCCCGGTCCATTCGGGAGGCGGCCCTGTCCACCTTTCGCGAGGGCCGGCAGCGGTGTCGGACGCTGCTCGCGGACGTCGACCTGGGTGATGGCATCAGCGCGAGGCGGCAGCGAAACGGAAGCCAAAGACCGAATTGTAGGGATCGCCCGACAATGCCTCGGATTTTGCGCCAGCCGGCTTCACCGGCCCAGCCTCGAGATGCGGGGCGCAATTGTCCTGACGTCCAAGTGGGTGCATTGTCGCGCGGTCATCCAACCCGCGCCCTCCTGTGGAGCCGAGCATCAAGCGGGCCGCCCCGGCGCCTCTTGCGGCAGGCGGTCTTACAGTCGCACACCGGTTGTCGCAAACGCCTGGGCAACGGGCTCCTGCACCTGATCCAGGATTGCCATTGCAGCAAATGCGATCACAATGGCCGCAGCACAACCGAGCAGAAACGCCTTCATGCGCAAACTCCATCACTTGCAATTCGCACGCATCTTACGATGCCGCTTGCTTTGAGCAACTGTGACGAACGATCCGAAATTCGCCTGCCCTTCCTGCTGGTTCTAACTAAGGGCTCTTAGCCGATCGATTGAAGATAGGCGCTATGCAAGTCGACTTCCAGCTTGGCGAGGAGCAGTATGAGCACGACGACCGTGAGGACAAGGAAAGGCGAGGACCCGCGGGCCGCTGGATCTGGAGCGATCAGGAGCACCCGCACGGCGCGTAGCCATCCGCAGCAATAGGTGAAGATCCCAACGCCAATAAGGGACGTTCGCGCTCAGGTCTTGCTGTCGGGCCGGCGCAAATAATCTTCGCTGGTGCGGGGCGGCGCGCGTTCGGGCACGCCCTCGAACGGATCGAACTGCTGTTCGCTCATCACGATTGCGCGGCAATCCGCGCACATCCTGATGGCGTCGAGGCGCTTGTCGCCGGCCGGATACATCCAGTGCCGGCCCTCGAGCTTGGCCGCGATCCGGTCAATCGTGCTCTTCACGCCGAACGCCGTGCCGCAGCGGATGCAAAGCGCAGGCGCTTCCTCCTTGATCACGACAGCGGCCGCGCGGCCTGCTCGGAAATCGATCTGGGGTTTCAGCGTGATGACCTTCTCGGGACAGGTACTCTGGCACAGGCCGCATTGCACGCAGGCATCTTCGACGAACTTGAGCACCGGGCGGTCAGGATCATCGCGGAGCGCGCCGGTCGGGCAGACGGAAACGCAGGACAGGCACAGCGTGCATCCACCGGTATCAACGCTCACTGCGCCAATCGGAGCCCCCTGAGGCAAGGCAATGACGTCGACCGGCTTCGATGCGAGGCGATGCAGTTCGCTCAACGCGAAGCGAAGCAAGTCGCGCCGCTTGCCGACGGTCTTGAACGTCGCAGGCGCATTCACCGCAGCGAGTGTCCCGATACCGTTCAGTTGCTCCAGCATTGAATCCGGATCGCCGGTTTCGATCGCAGTGACCCGGCGTCCTTCAAATCCGAGCCCGGCAAGGATCGTCGCTGCCATGTCGATCGTCTGGGTGAGTCCGGTCACGTCATGCCGCGGCTTGCCGCGGAGCAAGAACCGGAACGCGGCCGCTCCGTAGGCAAAGGCGCCGATGACAGCCTCAAGCCCGACCTGCGTCACCTCGTTGACGGCCAGAGGGATGACCTCGGCAGGCAGGCCATCCCCGTGCCGCGCAAGTGCGTCGATCAGGGACGCGCCATGCTGGCCGTCGTGCAGCAACAGAACCGGGTTCGATCCGCCGGCCTGATGATAGGCGAGCAGCATGGCGCGGATGGTCTGAAGCTGCGTGTCCGCGGGCGGCAACGCGTAGGACGCCGCTCCGGTCGGACAGGCCGCGGCACACTGGCCGCACCCGGCGCAAATCTCGGCATCGATGACAACTTGATTGCCGGCCGGTGTGATCGCGCTGGTGGGACATAGATCGAGGCAGCGATGGCAGCCGATCAGATTGGAGCGCGAATGGGCGCAAAGATCGGGCGTGGAATCGATGTATTTTGGCTTATCGAAACGTCCGACGAGATCACGTGCGCTCAGGACGGCCCGAAGCACGGCGCTAGGATCCCTGGGATCGGCCCGCAGATAGCCGTCGCGCAGATCATGCGCCGGAAACAGCGGTCTCTCTCCCGACAGGTCGAGGATGATGTCGCAGCGCGAGGTGGCGCCGCTGCGGGGATTTCCAAAGGCGTAAGTGTCGCGCGAAGAGGGGCGCGGGTCGGCGTAGTCGTCGATAGTGAGCTCGAAGGCGCCAAAATGTCCTTTGGCGTGACGGATAGCGCCTTTCACGACCGGGAAGGGGGTTGCCGCAGGCGAGATGATCTCACCCAGTGGCCTCAGCATCACCGTCACATCGAGGTGATCCGACAACAGCCGCCCGGCTTCGATCGCCGCCTCGTCCCGGCCGTAGATCAGGATGACCCCCTCGCTCGCAAGCGTGACCAGCGGATAATCGGGCGCCTGCACGGCGCTCGCCGCGAGCAGCGCCGCCATTTTCGGGCCCGCTTGCGCAGCTTCGGTGGACCAGCCCGCAGTTTCGCGAATATTCACGAAAGCGATAGGCGCGGAACGCTCGCCGGCTTCCGCCTCGAACAAGGGTTGCTGATATGTGCAGGCAACGGTCAGCGGGCCTTCGGTCTTTGCAGCTGCGCGAAAATGATCGAGCTCTGGCCCGCACAGGTGATGAAAGCTCTTGATATCGCAATTGATGCAGCCGCGCTTGATTGCGGCTGCATCAAGCCGCATCGTGTCTTCACACGAGCAAATGAGGATGGTCTTCGCTGGCTGCTCCAGGTTCATCCCTCCCGAGAAGGCGACGAATGGCGGGCTCGCGCTGATCCTTTGCCTCGTATAGATATTGTCAATTGGGAAAAAAGGGAAAGTGGAGGACGGCCTGCGGTCGATCCCAACCAGCCACGTTTCCACGGCGGAACCAATCCGATTGCCGCCACCCTTCACCTTGGTCCGGTTGCGCGAGAGCGGAGACGCCTTTGCCCATGCATGCCGCATTGCACCCGAAAGCGGTGCCGGCACGCTGGTCTATGTCGGACGGTTCGACCTCGCCGAGTTCGCGGTGGTGCTGGAGCCGGCCGAGCCGCTGATCATCGCGCGCCGCGCCTTCTACGCCGGCATGGTGGCCCTGACGGATGCCCTGCGCGCCTACGCGCCGCCGGCCAAGGAGGTTGCGGTCAGTTGGCCGGATGCAGTGAGGGTTGACGGAGGGCAGGTTGGAGGGGGACGGTTGGGCTGGCCCCCATCTGCGGACGAGGATGAACCGCCGGGCTGGCTCGTATTCGGCGCCATGATCCGGACAGTCATGATGACCGATGATCCCGGCCTCCATCCCCTGGCCTCAGCCTTGGATGAGGAAGGGTTTGGCGAGGCCGGCGCCATGCAGGTGACCGAGAGCTTTGCGCGGTATCTGATGCGGGCGATCGACAGTTGGCAGGTCGAGGGATTTGACAGCGTCGCGCGCGACTATCTCAGCCGCATCCCTCGCGAGCGGCAGACGGTTCGAGGCATCGATGATTGCGGCGATCTGCTCACACGCCGCATCGGCAGTGACGCGGTCGAGCGGGCAGACCTTGTCAAAGCCCTCGCCACACCATCCTGGCTCGATCCGAAGCTCGGAGGGCCAGCGTCGTGAGAAAGGCGGTGAAATTTCTGCGCACCATCGCGCTAGATGCCTCCGATACCTTCGTGTTCGACGTGCCGGCAGTATCAGGCGAGTGGGCCGTCTCCGGCGCCTTCCGGTTCTGCGATCTGGATCCGGTGAAGCTGAGCGGAAAGGAGCGCGCTGCCTTCCGCAGCGGCTTTCTCGGTGTGCAATCCTGGGGATGGTCGACACTGGTGCAGATTGTTCCGGCAACCGAGGACGATTGCCAGGCGCTGATCGAACTGCTTGCCAGGCAACTCGTTGATCGGTTCGGCGCACCGGACATGTACGTTGCAAGGACCGCTGCGGAAGAGGAAGTCACCTTTGCGCAGTCCCTCTGCACGCACCCGGCCGGCACGCTGATTGCGGTCCATCGTTCGGCGAGTGACGGCGAAGTCCACGAGGCCTTCCGCAGGCTGCAACTGCGGGAAGGGCAGCGACATGGCAAGGCATTCTCGTTCATGGAAGTCGAAGATGAATGATTTCTGGATCGCATGCGGCCATCATCTGCTCGATCGAGATGCGGGCGGCGGGCTCCGTGTCACCGACGAATTCCTGAAGGCTTATTTTGCCCGTCCCGAGTTGATGCCGCCGAAGGATGCGTGTCCGGTCGAACGACGACTGCATCGCGAAATGCTCGCCGACCCGCGCCAGCCGGTCAGTACGGACGAGGTTGCTGCGATCGCCGACCCGGACGCGCGGGAGAACTGGCGCCTCGTGCTGGCGTTTCGCGACCTGATGTTGCGGCACCCTACGCTGGAAGCTTCGTATCTCGCCGCCCTGCACTCGGGGTCAAACGATCTGCCGCCGCTGTTCATCAATCAGCTCGTGCACGTGATCCTGCGCAACGCCCTCGATGGCATCGACGATGCGTTCGTGCTACGCGCCGCTGAGCTCTTCTTCCGGCCGCAGCGGATCCTTCCGCATGAACAGGCCACGCTGCTTGGCGATGAAGAGGTTGTCGGCGGTAGCAGTCCGACGCCCATGTTGTCGTTGATCTCGATGCTGGATGCCAAGGCGGACGCCCCGCTCGACGTGTTGAGCGAAGAGAACGCCGAGGCCTATTGGGAACGCAGCGACCGGTTTGATATGGCCCTCGATCTCTCCGCAGGTGCGCGAGGGTCGCGCGCACTGGCGCAGGTGATGACGCGCTGGGTTGCCCATCTGCTCGGGATCGAGGTTGCCATTGAACCGTTGACGGAACTGCGCGAGGTGAGGCTGAGCTGGTATGTTGGGCTGGATGCTGACGCCACCAGGTTGGGCGATCGGCTTTGGCACGGCGAGGAGGTCGACAAGCACAGCGCAGCGCGGGTGCTTTCGCTGTTTCGCCTGACTTTTGCGGATCCTGGTCTCGCCCTGGAGACACTGCGGGGCGAACCGGTCTACCTGATCCTGGCGATGACGGCCGATCAGACGCTCCGCATGAAGCCGCAGAATCTATTGACAGGACTCCCGATCAGACGCCTGGAAGCCGTCTCATGAGCGCTGTGCTGCCACTCCTGCGTATCCCCGTCGGCATCGTCGTCGAACGGCTCAAGGCGGGCTCGCCGTGGGCGGATTTCATCTGGCGGAGCGCCGCGGTGTTGCCGGACGAGCCGGAGACGAAGCCCTGGACAATCCTGCGCGAGCAGGACGGCACCACCTTATTCTATGCCGGCAGTGCAACGGTTGATCTGTACGTGTCGGAAACCCCGCGCTACCGCGACAATCTCACCTCCGGCACTCCGAGCATCTGGGTGGTGATGAGCCCATCCGAGGGGCCGTGGCCTTATACGATCGCTGCCGCGACCGCCGATCCTGCGGAAGGAGAGGGATTTACCGAGGCTCCTGACAATCTGGTTGAAGCCGTACCCATGCCTGAGGCGGTGCGTGAGGTGATTGAAAGCTTCGTCGCCGAACACCACGTCGAAAGGGAATTCGTCAAACGCGAGCGACGGCGCGCCGATCCGGAGGCGTTGGCGGGTCGGCAGCATGAAGGCGGGCAAAAATGACTGACGAAGAATTCCTCGCACGTTGGTCGCGCCGCAAGCGCGCCTCAAAATCGGATGCTCCGCCCGCGGAGACAGCCAAGCCTGCTAGCGATGCCGCTGTCCGATCTCCGGCAGCCGAGGTCGAAGCGGAAGTCGATCTCGGCAGTCTGCCGTCAGTCGATTCAATCACGGCCGGGACCGACATCACCGCGTTCCTGCGCAAAGGTGTCCCGCAGGAGTTGATGCGTGGAGCTCTTCGCCGCGCCTGGTCGGCTGATCCCGCGATCCGCGATTTCGTAGGGCTGGCCGAAAACGCCTGGGACTTCAACGATCCGAATGCCATGCCCGGGTTCGGACCGCTCGATTGCTCGCCGGCCGAGTTGGTTGCCTGGGTCGAGCGGATCGTCGGTGGCCTGCACTGCGCCGCAGAGGCGCCTGACACGCCGACGCCCCTAGAAAAAGAATCCTCGGACGTTCTCGTGCACGCTGCTGAGCTTACCGAGGAATCTGCACAAGCGGTCGTCGCGGAGACGGCGACCTCCGTCGCGCCGCAACCGACGACGGCAGCCGATAGCGTTCGGCGCCGCACACATGGCGGTGCACTACCTCGCTAGGTCCTTCGACCAAAGGCTATAGCCTTGAGCTATGTGTCGGCGGTTGACCGTCGGGGGCACCGGGTCTACGCTTCGCTAGCGCTTTGTTACGCAAGCAAGATTAGTCACTCGGGGGGCTCGGCGGAGGTCCATGTGCGTGACGCAGGGCTTGATCGCGCCATTGTCGCCGCAGGCGGCGTAGCTGAACTCGCGCGCAAAATCCATATCAGCCAGCCCTCGGTTTCAAACTGGAGCAAGATACCCGCGCAGCGGGTGATTGCGGTGGAAATGGCGACGGGTGTTCCCCGTGCCGAGCTCCGGCCCGATCTCTTTTCTGACCACCATCACGCGCGCACGGTGTCGCAAGACGGCATCGATCCCATCGATGTCGCGCGAGCGCAGGAATATACTCTTCTCGCCGCCTTGCTCGCCGCTGCGCCGTCCAAGAGGTTGCTCGATCGGCTTGCAGGCTTGGAAGGAGACGGGACGCCGCTCGGTCAGGCTCACGCGGCCTTGGCGGAAGCCGCTGCGCGCGCGAATGCGGCTCAGGTCGAGCGCGAATATTTTGAGCTTTTCGTTGGTCTCGGCCGCGGTGAGTTGCTGCCTTATGCCTCGTACTATCTGACCGGCTTCCTCAACGAACGGCCGCTGTCCCGCCTGCGATCCGATCTCTCGGCGCTCGGCATCGAGCGCGCCGAGAGCAATTCCGAGCCCGAAGATCATGCCGCCATCCTGTGCGAGATCATGGCCGGGATGGCTGACGGCCGCTTGGAAGGGTCGTGCGATGCGCAGCGCGCGCTGTTCGAAGCACACGTCTCACCCTGGATGGGACGTCTGTTCGCCGACATGGAGCAGGCGACCAGCGCAAGGTTCTATCGCGCGGTCGGTACGCTGGGCCGCTTGTTTATCGAGATCGAGCGGCAAGGATTCTCGTTCGCCAAGTGACCACACGGGTTGGTCCGGGAGAGATGCGATGAGTGATGAAAAGAAAGCGACGGTCGGACGGCGCGACTTCCTCCGCAAGGTTGGCATCGGCACGGTGGGCGCTGGCGCCACGCTGGCGGCGCCGCTGGTCGGCTCCGCGGAGGCCGACAGCGAGAACAACGATGAGAAGCGCAAGGCGCGCTACAAGGAATCCGATCACGTGAAGACTTATTACCGCGTCAACCGCTATCCCGCCTGAGGGAGGCTGCCGTGCTTATCAAGCGAACACATCAGCATTCCCCATCTGGCCGCTGCGGCCGTGTCGCGGACGCTCTGGCAAGCCAGACCAGCGGCCTCGATCGCCGCACCTTCCTGCGCCGGTCCGGCCTTGCCGGTGGTGCGCTCGCGGCACTCGGCGCCATGCCGGTCTCCGGCGTGCGCAAGGCGGAAGCGGCCGCGGCAGGTCCGCTGACCACCGGCGCCACGATCAAGAAAAGTATCTGTACGCATTGTGCGGTCGGATGCACCGTAACCGCGGAGGTGTTGAACGGGGTCTGGATCGGCCAGGAGCCGAGCTGGGATTCCCCGATCAATCGCGGATCTCATTGCGCGAAGGGTGCTTCCGTACGCGAACTGGTGCACAGCGAACGGCGCTTGCGTTATCCAATGAAGCTCGTGAACGGGCAATGGACGCGGGTCTCCTGGGACACTGCGATCAACGAGATCGGCGACAAGATCCTCCAGGTTCGCGAAAAATCGGGACCGGATTCCGTCTATTGGCTCGGCTCGGCCAAGATGACCAACGAAGGCGCGTATCTGTTCCGCAAGCTCGGGGCTTTCTGGGGCACCAACAACACCGACCACCAGGCACGAATCTGCCATTCGACCACCGTCACCGGCGTCGCCAACACCTGGGGCTACGGCGCGATGACCAACAGCTTCAACGACATTCGCAATGCCAAGACCCAGATGATCATGGGCGGAAATCCGGCGGAGGCCCATCCGGTTTCGTTGCAGCATCTGCTCGAGGGCAAGGAGCTGCAAAAGGCCAACTTCATCGTTATCGACCCGCGCATGACGCGCACCGCGGCGCACGCGACGGAATATGTACGGATGCGTCCGGGCACCGACATTCCGGTGCTCTATGGCATCATGTGGCACATCCTGCAGAACGGCTGGGAGGACAAGGAGTTCATCAGACAGCGCGTCTACGGCTTCGACGATCTCCGCAAGGAGGTGGAGAAATGGAATCCGCAGGAGGTCGAGCGCGTCGCCGGCGTTCCCGGCGAGCAGCTCAAGCGGGTCGCCAAGATGTTCGCCACCGAAAAGCCGTCGACGTTGATCTGGGCCATGGGCCAGACCCAGAAGACCGTCGGCACGGCCAACGTACGGGCGAGCTGCATCCTGCTGCTCCTGACCGGCAATGTCGGCGGACCGGGGATGGGCGCCAACATCTTCCGCGGCCACGACAATGTGCAGGGCGCGACCGACGTCGGGCTCGATATCGTGACGCTGCCGTTCTACTACGGCCTCGCCGAGGGCGCGTGGAAGCACTGGTCCCGGGTCTGGGATGTCGACTACGAGTTCCTGAAGTCGCGCTTCGACTCCAAGCAGATCATGGAAACCCCTGGCATCCCGCTGACGCGCTGGTTCGACGCGGTGATACTGCCGAAGGATCAGGTCGCGCAAAAGGACAATGTGCGAGCGGTGTTCGTGCAGGGACATGCCAGTAACAGCATCACGCGTATTCCGGAGTCGCTCAAGGGCCTGAAGGCGCTGGACCTGCTTGTCATCGCCGACCCGCATCCGACGACCTGGGCCTCGCTCGCGGTCGAGGCCGGCCGCAAGGATGGCGTCTATATTCTTCCCGTCGCCACGCAATTCGAGAGCAAGGGATCGCGCGTCGCCTCGAACCGCTCGCTGCAATGGGGCGAGCAGATCGTGAAGCCGATCTTCGAATCCAAGGACGACCTCGAGGTCATTTATCTGATGGCCAAGAAGCTCGGCTTCGCCGATCAGATGTTCAAGAAGATCAAAGTCGAGAACAATCTGCCTGAAGCGGAAGATGTGCTGCGCGAGATGAACCGCGGCAGCTGGTCGACCGGCTATTGCGGGCAGTCGCCCGAGCGGCTCAAGGCGCACATGAAGAACCAGGCGAAGTTCGACATGCTGACGATGCGTGCGCCCAAGGACGATCCCGAGGTCGGCGGCGACTATTACGGCCTGCCGTGGCCGTGCTGGGCCTCACCGGACGTCAAGCATCCCGGCACGCCGCTGCTCTACAACACCAATCTTGCGGTGATGGACGGCGGCGGCACGTTCCGGCCGCGCTTCGGCATCGAGCGCGAGGAGAAGCTGCCGGACGGGACCACGCGCAAGGTCAGCATGTTGGCCGACAAATCCTACTCCAAGGATTCCGAGATCCAGGACGGCTATCCCGAATTCACGCTGGCGAGCCTGAAGAAGCTCGGCTGGGACACCGATCTCACCGAAGCGGAGATGGCCACCATCATGAAGGTCAATTCGACCAATCCGGATTCAGTATCGTGGTCGCTCGATCTCTCCGGGGGCATCCAGCGGGTTGCGCTCAAGCACGGCTGCGTGCCCTATGGCAATGGCAAGGCACGCATGAATGCGTTCGGCCTGCCTGATCCGATCCCGGTGCATCGCGAGCCGATCTACACGCCACGCGTCGACCTCGTTGAGAAATATCCGACGCTGCCCGATGCCAAGCAGTTCCGCTTGCCCAATATCGGGTTCTCGGTGCAGAAGGCTGCCGTGGAGAAGGGGATTGCAAAGCAGTTCCCGCTCATCCTCTCCTCGGGCCGTCTGGTCGAATTTGAAGGCGGCGGCGAGGAGACGCGTACCAATCCCTGGCTTGCCGAACTGCAGCAGGACATGTTCATCGAGATCAATCCTGCCGATGCGGCCGATCGCGGCGTCAAGGACGGCGGTTGGGTCTGGGTCACCGGTGCCGAGAACAATTCCAGGGCGAGGATGAAGGCGCTCGTCACCGAACGCGTCGGCAAGGGCGTCGCCTGGATGCCCTTCCATTTCGGCGGCTGGTTCGCGGGCAAGGATCTCCGCAGCGCCTATCCGAAGGGGACCGATCCGATCGTTCTCGGCGAAAGCGCCAACACCATCACGACCTACGGATATGATCCCGCGACGGGCATGCAGGAGCCCAAGGTCACGCTTTGCCAGATCGCGGCGGCATAAGGAGCAACGACGATGGCACGTATGAAATTCCTCTGCGACGCCGACCGTTGCATCGAATGCAATGCCTGCGTTACCGCCTGCAAGAACGAGCACGAGGTGCCCTGGGGCATCAACCGGCGCCGCGTGGTCACGATCAATGATGGCAAGCCCGGCGAGCGCTCGATCTCGATGGCCTGCATGCATTGCACCGACGCGCCGTGCGCGGCGGTGTGCCCGGTGAATTGCTTCTACACCACCGCCGACGGCGTGGTGCTGCACTCCAAGGATCTGTGCATCGGCTGCGGGTATTGCTTCTACGCCTGTCCGTTCGGTGCGCCGCAATACCCCAAGGTCGGAAATTTCGGCTCGCGCGGCAAAATGGACAAATGCACCTACTGCGCCGGCGGCCCGGAGGCCGACGGCAGCAAGGAGGAATACGAGAAATACGGCGCGAACCGTTTGGCGGAGGGCAAGCTGCCGCTGTGTGCCGAGATGTGCTCGACCAAGTCGTTGCTCGCGGGCGACGGGGAAATTATCGCCCAGATCTACAGGGAACGCGTGATGAAGCGCGGCTACGGCTCCGGCGCGTGGGGCTGGAAGACCGCGTATCGCGAAACGATCGTGTCCTGACGCGTACCCCCGTCGAGGACGCAATACCAGGAGGCGCAGATGGCGTCATTTGGAAGGATCATTCGCCTGGCGTTTGGCGCAGGCGCGCTGTTTCTGGTGATCGCAGCGGCTCCAGCGTGGGGCCAACAGGTCAACCCGACCGCAAGCTCCGTCAAGGAGCAGCAACTGCTGCAGCAGTTCAACCGGATCCAGGGTCGTGTCAGCATTCCGGACCAGAGGTCGGGGGTGCTCGAGCAGCCGCAGGGACGCGAATGGCGGGAATTTCGCAACGTCACGCTGCGTTGGATCGGCGGCGTCGCGATCGTCGGCGTGCTGGTGCTTCTCCTGATCTTCTACCTGACCCGCGGCATGGTGCGGCTCGAAAGCGGGCGATCGGGACGCCGCATCGTGCGCTTCACCCTGTTCGAGCGCTTCGTGCACTGGATGACAGCCACCTGCTTCATCATCCTCGCGATCTCGGGACTGAACATCACCTTCGGACGGCCGCTATTGTTGCCGTTGATTGGCCCTGAAGCCTTCTCCGAGTGGTCGCAATGGGCCAAGTATGCCCACAACTATCTGAGCTTCCCGTTCACCATCGGCGTTGTCCTGATCTTCCTGATGTGGATCGCGGGAAATATCCCGAACAAGGTGGACGTTGCCTGGATCAAGCGCGGAGGAGGCATCGTTGGCCATGATCAACCGCCGGCCTATCGCTTCAATGCCGGTCAGAAGATGATCTACTGGATCGTCGTGATCGGGGGCGGCCTCGTTGCGGCGACGGGATACCAGTTGATGTTCCCATTCTACATCAGCGGTATCGAAGGCATGCAGATGGCCCAGATCATCCACTCGGTGGTGGCCGTGCTGTTCGTTGCCGCAATGATCGGGCACATCTATATCGGCACGATCGGAATGGAGGGGGCTTTCGAGGCCATGGGCTCAGGCGAGGTCGACCTCAATTGGGCGCGCGAACACCATAGCCTGTGGCTCGACGAGGAGATGGCGCGAACTGGACCGAACGATCGAAAGCCGCAATCGGCGTCCGCTGCGGCCGAATGAGAAGGAGCGGCTGGCGCGCACGACGAACAAGCATCGAACAGGCGAGCATCGCATCACGAGTTGCAAACTGGTCGCTTGCCGCACAGCAGGGCGAAGTCCGAGACCGCTTCAGGCCTCGATCTCATGGTAGCTCGACGCCCAATTCCCTTGCCCCTTCACTGAGCCGACGCAGCGCGTCATTGTTGTCGCCAAGAGCAATACGGGCGCTGCGACCCGCAGCGGATGCTTGATCCCGCCGGCCGAGCACGACGTAAGAGCGCATCAGTTGAATCCATCCGTCGACGTCGTTGCCATTTGCCTTCAGCCGCTCGGCCAGGCGATCGACCATGCTGTTGATCATCGCCGCCTGTTCCTCAGTCGGAGCTGTGTCGGCGCGGGCCGATTCTCGAACATCCCGCCGTTGCGAGGCATTCGGTGCCACAGGCACGCTCGAAGCACTGTCGACTGAGCTCAAGAGTTGATTGAATTGGGCTAACTTCTCGGGATCATAGGCAAAAGCCGACCGGGCCTGGGCTATCGCGGTGGCGGCTTTCTCACGTTCTCCGAGCGTTTCGTAGGAGCGCACCAACATCAGCCAGCTGTCGGGACCGCCTCCTTTTGTCCTGAGACGCTCGGCCAGATTGGCGACCATCGCTTGCACAGTCGGGGCGTCGTGCTCGGGTGCTGCGGTCACGGTCGGGGTTGACGGCGCCGCAGTCGCGCGGGAGCTGCTCTCGGTCTGCCGGTCGAGGTTCGTCAAGCCGTTCTCGAAATGAGCCAGTTTGTCAGGATCGTCTGCGAGCGCGCGCCGCCCATCCGCCGAAGCGGCATCCGCCTTTTCGTGTTCGCCAAGCACGCTGTAGGACCGCACGAGCCTGAGCCAGTCGTCCACGTCTCCTCCATCGGCCTTGAGGCGCGCCGCCAATCCCTCGACCATTGACCGGATCATGGCGTTCTGTTGAACTTCGGAAGACGATGCGCTGTCCGCCATGGCGCCGGCCGCCTCGTCCAGCCGCGCGAGCGCATTGCGGACGGTGTCGATCCACCCGGCGTCAGGTGGAGCTGCCGCCACGAGATCGCGCCAGATCCTTGCGGCCTCGTCACGGCGGCCGTCCTGCTTTGCCGCAAGGCCAATATAATAACGTGCCATGACCCTGTTGCGATCGACCGAAAGAGCTTGATCGAATGCCGTCCTGGCTTCTGCTATTACGATACCATTAGCAGCGGCGACCAGGGACTCGCCGAGATTTTCCTCTCGATCAGCGCTGTCGCCGAGATCGGCAATGGCGTTTCGCCAGGCTCGCGCCGAATCCTCATACCTGCCCAGGCGCATGTAGACTGGTGCAAGAACTTCCCAACCGTGGCCATCATTCGGCGTCTCCCTCAGATAGCCCTCGACTTGTGCCACCATGGTGTCGATCAGCGTATCGTCGGACGATCGTGCGCTCTGGTCGGGCATGCTCTCGACCGTAGCCAAGCCGGGCGCCCCGAGTCGGAGGTACATGCCGGCGGCGAGCGCGGGCAAGAACACCAGCACGGCGGCAACAACCGCAAGCCGTCGAGTCCTAAACGTGTCGCCGGTGAGTGAGGGCTGGCGAAAGGAGTCGGCAGTTTCAGCTGCATTGAGAAGTCTGCGCGAGACCTCGATGCGTGCTGCTTCTGCATCTGCAACGGCGATCAAGCCGGCCTCACGATCTCGCTCGATCTCGACGAGCTGATCCTTGTATACGGCGACGTCGCTGCCGGACGGCGTACTGGCGCGTGCGACCAAAAATGGCCAAACGACAGCGGCAAGCGCTACCATCGTCATCAATATCAGAACGAGCCAAAGCGTCATCAAACTCTTTCAAACCCGTAAGCGCTGCGGCCGGTGTCACCCCTCCGATTTCGACAGGTAGCGCTTGGCCGGCAGTCGGCCATCAAATACATCATAATAATCTTACAGCATCGGTGTCGACGCCCTGCTCAATCGGATGGCTTCAGTTAAGCGGCTTTCTGTTGGTGTAGCAAGCCGCAGCTCAGGATTGCGATCGAACCTGGTCATTTCGACGGATGCCGACCGGCCTGCCCCTGAGTCACCGGCTGCTGAATCGATGCAAATGGAAGGCAGGTCCGGAATTTCTGGAATTGTTGCGCCTGGCTGGATGCTCTCGTACGATGTCGAGTCAAAGAGGTCCTGCTATCTTGGTTAGGTGACCTGGGCGAATGATACCGCAAATTGGCGCATCAGATATTGATCGCACACGAAACAGGTTGTTGCGCGCAATCCCTGCCGACGAACTCTCGCGGATCCTTTCAATTTCTGAGAGGGAGCCGCTCCTCCCGCAACAGATACTTCACGACTACAACACGCCGATGGACCATGTCTATTTTGTCGAAAGCGGCCTGGTCTCTGTTGCGGCGAACGTCGGCCATGAAAAATTTGTCGAAGTGTGGCTGGTCGGTTCAGAGGGGATGGTGGGAGCGCCGGTTGTATTGGGTTCAGTGACTGAGCCGCTGCACCGCAGGACGGTTCAGGTTGGCGGTCAGGCATTGCGCATAACAACCCGCGAATTCCGCGAAGCAATGGAAAGCCTTCCAATATTTCGCGCAACTCTTTACGCATACCTCAACGTTGTTCTGGCGCAGACATCTCAATCGGGCGCGTGCAATTCGACGCATGGTTTGAAATACCGTCTTGCGCGATGGCTCCTTGTCGCTCGATCTTGTCTGGGCTCGGACGATATCCCGTTGACCCACACTGTGTTGGCCCAACTGCTTGGCGTCCGGCGAGCGAGCATTACTCAGTTTCTGGAGCACTTTGAAAGTCAGGGCCTGATCGACACCAACCGCGGGCGGATCACGGTCCGTCAGCCGGACGATCTGGTAAAAGTCTGCTGTGGTTGCTTCCGCTTGATTCAGCGGCAATACGAGCGGCAGCTTGCCTCGCCTGGCTCTACATCTTAAAGATGTAGAGGCCGCATGATTCAATATTCGCGCATGGATTGTACGATAGCGTACAAACGAGGTCGCCCCGTGTGTTGCAGTCGAGCACTCTACTTTCCCGTCCGTGGCTCAACAAACACAGCTCGCGGAGAAACCGGCGCGATCCCGTCGCTCGATGAGCTCCGCAGCAAAATTCGTTTGCGTCGCGTCATCTTCGAAGATTATGTTTCGATCTGTTAGACGCTTCACCGGATTTGTTTCTGCGTTGATTGCCGGGTGAAGCGCCATGTAGCGATTTATAATTAAGCTGGTAGTTGATTTATGGCTCGCGCGTTTGGAATGCGAGTTCGGCGCGGGGGCGCGCTGATCGCCGTTTTCGCAAGTTCGTTGCTGCTGGTGGCTGCCGCAGCGCAAGCCGTTCCATTATCTGCATCAATCCGCGATGCCGGCGCGATAGCCGCTGATGTTGCGCGGCTTCAGAGCTATTTGCTCGAAGTCAACGACCGCCAATCGTCCGGCTCGCGCCGCGATGCGACCCCTGGCGATATCGGCCGGCTTCGGAACTATCTGGCTGACATCAAGGCGCGCAAGGGCCGATCGAATACGGTTGTCGCCCAAGGCAATAATGACGACCTCTTGACCGCGCCGGGCGGCTCCGCGCCGGCGCCTGCGCCATCGGGATCCAGCCAGCCCTCCGGCAACGACCTGCTGACGCCGCCCGCTGCACCAGGTGGCAATGATCTGCTGACCCCGGGTGCCAAGCCTCCAGATGACGTTCTGAAGGTCGCTCCCGCTGCCGCCACCGAATCGGAGGAAGCGAAAAAGAAGCGGGCGGACGACGAGGCCAGGCGAAAGGCGGCCGATGCCGAGCACGAGAAACTGTTCCTTGAAACCAAGTATCCGTCGGCAAGCACCTGCGCGACCTGCCACGTCAAGCAATTCGAGGAGTGGTCGGTATCGCAGCACGCTTATGCTCAGGTAAGCGTCGTGTTCAACGCGATGCAGACCAAGATCAACATCAATTCCGGCGGGACCAATGGCGATTTCTGCATTCGCTGCCACACCCCGCTCGGAATGAATCTCAACGAGTCGGTCTATGGCTCCAATCTCGACCGCTCGCCGGCGTCGCGGGAAGGCATAACCTGCGTCGCCTGCCACCGGGTCAATCAGGCTTATGGCAAGATCAGCGCGCGGATGGCCACCGTGGAAGGCGACATCTATTCGCCGGTGTACGGGCCGAAGGGCGGCGCTGAGCTGAAACGAGTTCTGAGCAAGCCGGAGGAGTACCGCGTTTCGACCTCGAAGGATCAGCCCGGACGCGCCATCCACGGAGCTGTGAAGCAGGCGTTCTTTCTCACGAAGCCAATGTTCTGCGGAACTTGCCACGACGTCACGCTGCTCAATGGGTTCAGGCTGGAGGAAGCCTTCACCGAATTCAAGGCATCGCCGGCGATCAAGGAGAGGGGCGAGAAGTGCCAGGACTGCCATATGGGCCGGGTGCAGGGCGTGGCGTCGGGCTATGATTTCGGGCCCGCCGCGATCGTCGGCGGCGTGCCGACCAGGGACCGCAAGCTGACCAACCATACCTTTGCCGGCCCTGACTATTCGGTGATCCATCCCGGGATATTCCCTTTCAATGTCGATGCGCAGAAGCTCAAGAACCTCGCGGAATGGCTGCAGTTCAACTACAAGGCCGGATGGGGCACCGACGAGTTCGAAAAATCGGTCGCGAAGGACTACAAGTTTCCCAAGGCCTGGGAATCCCGCGACGAACGCTATGATGCGCGAGCCATCATCAAGACTCAGTTCGAGCGTCTGGCAAAGGTGCGCCGGCTGCGGCTGCAGGTTCTGCGCAACGGCATCCAGCTCAGCGACATCAATGTCCTCAAGAGGGATGCCAGCGGCCTGCAGTTCTCCGTCGATGTCATCAACGCGACGCAAGGTCACGCCGTGCCGACCGGCTTCGACGCCGAGCGCCTGTTCTTCCTGGAGGTGACGGTCGCGGACAGCCGCGGCAACAAGGTCTATGTCTCGGGAGATCGCGATCCCAATGGCGACGTGCGCGATTCGCACTCCATCTACGTGCACAATGGCGAGTTGGAAGAAGACAAGGACCTGTTCAATCTGCAGTCGCTCTTCCTGGTGCGCACGCTTCGCGGCGGCGAGCGTGAGCAGGTTCTGCCAACCAATCTTTCGGTCGACGTGCTGCCCTTCGTGCGGCCGGAAACGAGGGCAACGACCCTCGTCGGCCATCCGCTCGGTGCGCGTAAGCACAAGCAGACCATCGAGCCTTTGGGGCGGCGAACGGCCACCTATGCCGTGCCTGCCGACAAACTCAGGAGTGGCGAGCGCTACAAGATCACGGTTCGGTTCATCGCGCAGATGATACCGAGCAATTTGATCGACACGATCAAGGACGGCGGTTTTGACTACAACATGAGCCCTGCAGAGATCGCCCGTGCAGTCGTCAATGGAAGCGTAGCTGTCAGGACACGAACCGTCGAAGTGGTTTTGCCTTAGGTTCGGCAACGAGGGTTGGGCATGCGGGCGAATCGATTGCTTATTTCTTGCGGGGTCGCGCTGGTTCAGGCGGCCGGCTTGGCCGCGCCCGCTGTGGCCGACCCGGCTGCACAGCAGCCCACGGAGGTCGCCGCCCTCGCTGCGGCGTCGCCAGAGGTCGCCGAGACGGATCACAGCAAGAAGAAGCCGAGGCGTTCCAAGCCGGCGCCGGGAAGTCAGAAGCTGGAACATCCCGAACTCGCCCACAGCAAGAGCCGCCTGAGCGAAAAGCCGGTACCGCTTCTGAAGGAACATACCCAGCTGCCGGAGAGAAATCCGCCGATCATCGAATGGAACGAGCCGTTCCTGGGGCCTGGAAACATCAAATCGGGCTTCAAGATCCCCACTGGTGCCGTTTGGCAGCCGGCATTCTGGGTGTTCGGCGATCTCCAGACCAGCGCCGGGGTCTTCAACAACGGCGTCAATCCCGGCCGCGAATACGTGTCCGGTCGGGCGGACATCTTCGGTCACCTGCAGCTCACACCCACTGAACGAGTCGTCATCGGGTTTTCTCCCCTCTCGCAAGGCTCCAGTCTGGGCACCGGGCTATTGCACGTCGATGGGCAGGGCACGCAATTCGTCGACGCACTCAACCCGAATATCCAGACCTTGTTCTTCGAAGGCGACACACGCCAACTGTTTCCAGGCATCGACGCCGACGACCGAAGGGGCCTGGATTTCGGTTTTGCGGTGGGCAAGCAGCAGATCTTTTTCCAAGAAGGAATCATGATCAACGACAACATCCAGGCGCTGGGGATTACCAAGGATACGATGCAGATACCTGGGCTCACTCAGGACATGCGCGTCACCGGCGTGTACGGCTGGGGCGATATCAGGCGCGGAGACATGCAACCTCTGCCCGATCACTCCGCGCAACTGCTCGGCGTGTTCACCGAGACAGACTTCCGCAGGAACATCGTGACGTTCGACTTCGCCTATGTCGGTAGCGACAATCCGCGGGATTGGGCGGGGGTGCAAAGGGGCGGGTCAGGCGTTTTCTGGGGCGCTTCCAGCACACAGCGCTTCGGGGACATCAACACCGCCTTCAGGATCAACACCTCGACGGCGCTTGATGCGAAGGGGCCGTGGGTCAACGACGGCGTCCTCCTGTTGGCAGAAATCTCCCGAACGATGCCTGGTTCGACGGACATCATCTACGCCAACTTTTTCACATCGCTCGGCAACTACACCTCCGCTGCCCGCAGCGCCCAGGTCGGCGGCCCGCTGGAGCGGGTCGGCATTCTCTTTACCCCGCTGGCTGCCGGTTTGGCCGGGTCACCAATTCCGGGCGATGCTTACAACTCCGCCGTCGGCGGGGCCATCGGCTACCAAAAGTTCTTCGGCCCCAGGAAGCAGTTGACGCTTGAACTCGCCGGCAAGGGATTTACCGACGGCGACATCAGGGGCGTCAAAGAAAGCGTCGTGGCTTTCGGCGGTCAATATGTGCAGGCGATCGATAGCAGAACCAGCGTTCAGGTGAACGGCTTTCTGCTCGAGACTAGCGAACGGCACTTCGGATACGGCGCCGCCGTAGGAACGAGAACACGCTTTTGACTCTGGAATGACCCGGCCCTTCGGAAGGACTGTTCATGCTGGCTGTGGTGTTACAATTCTGCGGACTGTTCATTGTGGGCGCCGTGCTCTTGCAGGCGGGCATCGCCGTGTTTGCCGAAGTCGGTCATGCCATTCGCAGGCGTCAGCTGGATCGTCGAAGGCTCGCCGCCTTCACCGCGCAAACGGACGTCTTGATTCGGCGGGCCGAGAGTTCGCGTCAGCGCGTCGAACTGACCTGGTCCGGAAAGCGGAAGTTCCGGGTGGCGAAGCGGAGGATCGAAAACCGCGCAGGGGATATCTGTTCCTTTTTTCTGGAGCCGCATGACGGGGGCGCCTTGCCGCCGTTTCTGCCGGGGCAATTTTTGACGTTCGAACTCAATGTGCCTGACCATCCGGTTCCGGTGGTCCGCTGTTATTCCCTCTCCGACAGTCCATTGGCGCGCGATCGGTATCGGGTCAGCATTAAGCGTATCCCGCCACCGCCCAGGGCGGGGCCCGACGTCCCTTCGGGTTTATCGTCGAGCTATTTTCATGACATCCTCAAGGAGGGCGACATCGTCGATGTCAGGGCTCCGGCGGGCGGCTTTTGTCTCGATACGGCTTCGGAACGTCCCGCCGTTTTCATCGCCGGCGGCATAGGACTTACGCCGGTTCTGTCGATGTTCAAATGGCTGGCCGAAACGGGCAGCCGACGGACGGCGTGGTTTTTTCTCGCAGTCAGAAACAGCAATGACATCGCATTGCGCGACGAAATCCGCGATATCGCCGACAAGAACAGGCAACAGTTCCATACGGTCACCGTGTATTCCGATCCGACCGAGCAGTGCATCGAAGGCAAGGATTACGACTGCAAGGGATTTCTAAGTGTCGATTTGCTCAAACGATATCTGAAGACATCGAACTACGAGTTCTATATCTGCGGTCCGCCGCCGATGATGGAAGCAGTCGTCAAAGCGCTCACCGAGTGGGGCGTACCTGAGCCGGACATTCACTTCGAAGCGTTCGGGCCAGGATCGGTCAAGAAGGTTCAGAAGCCAGAACCCGAGGCAGCGGCTGCGGGCGCGGGCTTCAAGGTCGAGCTCATGCGCTCGCGCAAGTCTCTGGTCTGGACGAGGGAGGCCGGGACCTTGCTGGAGTTGGCCGAGGCAAACGGCATCAGGATCAATTCGGGATGCCGAGCGGGCAACTGCGGAACCTGTGTTACGGCTGTTAAACATGGCAACGTAAGTTATCTGGTCAAACCTGCGAGCAATCCGGCAGCTGGATCGGCGTTGCTCTGCATCGCGCATCCGACCGCGGACATCGCACTCGACGCATAACGGCTTCAGATTTGCCACCGTGAGCAAGGTGGCTGCCCGCTTGATGGATGGGAGATGAAAATGACGATCATGCCGACCAATCTGGTAGCGCCTGTCTGGCTGGGGCGGATCGCGGCGGTGTTGCTTCTCGCGGGAATCGGATTTTCCGCCGCGCGCGCGGCGGATCCCCAACTGGTGGTCGGGCCCAACGCCTGCGCCGAATGCCACAAGAAGGAAGCCACGATCTGGCAGCGCACCCATCACTTCACGACGTTCCGGGATCTTCCCAACAACAAGGACGCGGATGCCATAGCCGAGAAGATGGGCGTCAAGCGGCTGAAGTCGGAGAGCCTATGCCTGAACTGCCACTTCACCGTGCAGGCGCCTGACAAGGTCATTGCCGGAATTTCGTGTGAATCCTGCCATTCCGGAGCCAGGGACTGGGTCAAGGTGCATTCGGGGTTCAGCGGCAAGAAGGAAGGCCAGGAAACAAAGGCGGAGATCGCCGCAAGGTGGGAGAAGTCCGAGGCGGCCGGCATGATCCGCCCGACCAACTATTACGCTCTCGCCAAGAACTGCCTCACCTGCCACGTCGTGCCGAACGAGAAGCTCGTCAATGTCGGCGGGCACGCAGCAGGAAGCAGCTTCGAACTCGTCAGTTGGAGCCAGGGAGAGGTTCGTCACAATGTCTGGTTCACCAAAGGAGCGTCCAATCCGGAAGCCTCGCAAGCCCGCAAGCGCATGCTGTTTGTGGTCGGCCGTGTGGTCGAGTTGGAGGCGTCGCTGATCGGCGTCAGCAAGGCCACGGCCAAGGATAACTATGCCTTGAAGATGGCACAGCGCGCCGATGCGGCCCGCAAGGCCGTCGCTGCGCTCGCCAACCTCTTGCCCAATGCGCCGGAACTCAAGGCGATTTCCGACGTCGGCCAGGGCGCCGGGCTGAAGCTGAACAACGAGGCCGAGCTTGTTGCCGCGGCCGGCAAGGTTTCCGAGCTGGGCCAAAAGTTCTCCAAGAGCTACGACGGCTCGGGCTTTGCTGCCATCGACCAGTACATCCCCGGTGCCGACAAGTTCAAAGGTCAGGTTTCAAACTGAAGAGGTCTCGAAATTAAAATGTCTGAGTCGGCGACAGAGCTTGTCGAAGAGCGCAACCGGCGGTGGGATGAACCGTTCGGGGACGAGCCCGTCGACGCGGATACGGTCAGCCGCATTCTCTCGCTGCCCATTTTTGCGGATGTCGACCCGGCGGAGTTTCAGGCGCGGCTGCCGCTGGATCAGATTATCGCGAATGACGGCCGCCTGCGCAGATGCCAGCGCGGTGAAGTGATCGTTTGCAAAGGCGACTACGGCAGTTCGTTGTTTGTCATCCTCTCGGGCGGCGTCCTGGCGTTCGCGGAACCGATCAAGATCGGGACGAACGGCCAGGCCCCGAAGCACAGGGCAAGCTGGTCGCGATCGGTCGCACGGTTGTTTGCGTCCGCCAAGCCTCCGGAGTTTCGGCCGACACGGCGGCGCTGGCGCGGACGTCGAACGCCGGTACCCCAGGAGCCCGCGCCGAGTGGGTTGGGCAATATCGATGTCGACGACGCCAGGCACCGCTATCCGGCAGTCGCTCTTCAAACGACCGAGGTTTTTGGCGAGCTCGCGGCCCTGACCGGGAGGCCGCGCACCGCCACGGTGGTTGCCGCCGAAGACGATACGCTTCTGTTCGAACTGCGCTGGCAGGGGGTGCGGGACATCCGAACCTGGTCCACGGCGTTCCGCCAGCGCATCGATCAGATCTATCGCGAGCGCGGCCTCGTCGGCCGGTTGCAGGAATGCCCGATTTTTCATCATTTGGATCAACGGGCACTCGACGAGATTGCGAGACAATCGCTGTTCGAGACTTACGGCAACACTGACTGGATGCATCGATTCAAGAAGGAGCGGCAGACCGACGTCAGCCGCGTGATCGAGCAGGAGACGTTGATTTGCGAGCAAGGCGACCATGTCGACGGGCTGCTATTGATCAGCCGGGGTTTCGCCAGGGTGACCGAACGCGTCGACTTTGGCGAGCAGGCGATCGACCATCTGTCTGTCAACGACGTCTTCGGCCTGGATGAAATCGCCTCCATCGCAGCCGGAGAAGCCGGCGTGGCGCTGAAGGCAACTCTGCGCGCCATTGGTTATGTCGATGTCATTCGCATTCCGACCAACCTGATCTGCAAGTATGTGCTGCCCGGCCTTCCTGCCCACCATCGCCGCGACAAGAGGGTCGTGTCGAGCACGGAACCCGTCGCGCTCAAGATGCAGCAGGAAATGATGGATTTTCTCGTCGATCATCGCTTCATCAACGGTGAGAAAGCCATGGCGATCAATCTCGATCGCTGCGTCGGCTGCGACGATTGCGTGAGGGCCTGCGCCACCGCGCACGACAACAACCCACGCTTTCGGCGGCACGGCTTCTCGCATAACAATCTGATGGTCACCAATGCCTGCATGCACTGCACCGATCCGGTCTGCCTGATCGGCTGTCCGACCGGCGCCATCCACCGCGAGGAGGGGTCCGGAACCGTCGTCATCAATGACGGCACTTGCATCGGCTGCGCCACCTGCGCCAATTCGTGCCCGTACGACAATATTCAGATGGTGGACATCCGCGACAAGACGGGCGCCTTCCTGCTCGACGGCGAAGGCCTGACGATCAGTCGCGCCACCAAGTGCGACCTTTGCGTGGACCAATTGACCGGGCCGGCCTGCGTCCAGGCCTGTCCCCACGATGCCTTGATTCGTGTCGACATTCGCGATTCCAGAAAGTTATTGGCGTGGCTTGGTTGACCTCATTGTTCAGCAGAAACACGGCCATCAACCTTGCGGTCGTGAGTGTCGCGTTCGTGCTGTTTTTCGTGGAGCACGCGCGGCGCGATATTGCCTTGCACGACGTTCAATTCTTCAGCGGGTGGACGTTGTTTGCGTGCATCTTCGTGATGATGCTGCTGAGCTGGCGCAAGAAGGTCATCATCATTCCCTTCGGCCGCGTCAGGTTCTGGCTGCTTGTGCACTATTACGTCGGCTTCCTGACGGTCGCGATCTTCATCGTCCACGTCAGATATGAGCTGCCGGGCTCTCTGCTGCATTGGTTGCTCTGGAGCCTGCTTGTGCTTGTCACCTTGAGCGGGCTTGCAGGCGCAATCGTGAGCAAGATTTTGCCGCCGCGCCTCGAGGCGCAGGGCGAACGCATCTTGTTCGACCGTATCCCGCTGTTCAGGGCGCAACTGGCGGAACAGGCCGAGGCGATCGCCCGGGAGTCCGTCCAGGACGGCAACACAAAGAGCATCGCCAAGCTCTATGTGGACTCCCTGAGCGATTTCTTCGCTGGACCACGTAACGTCTTCGCGCATCTGGCGGCGTCGAAGGTACCGCAGGCGCGAATTCTGGGGCAGCTTGCCGCCATTGAGCGATATCTCGATGAACCCGGCAAGGCGCGCCTGCAGAAGATGCGCGATCTCGTCGAGGCCAAGAGCAGTCTCGATTTTCATTACAGCAATGGCGGGCTGCTGCGCATTTGGCTTTTCATGCACGTTCCAGCGACCTATGCCCTTCTGGTGGCGATCGTAGTCCATGTGGCGTTGGAATACGCCTTCGCGACGGGCTAGGCCGGCATGATCGTCCTCCAGAAATTCGGCTTCAAGGAAAGCAGGTACGAACGTCCGCAGGATGCGTGGGTTTGCGGGCGTCTGGCAGATGGCAAGCCGTGCGATCTGGGCCCGGGCGGTGACGGTCGCTGCCGCGTGACCACCGTCTGCCAGCCGCGCCTGGAGGGCGATCGGTGGCAATGCCGGCGATCTGCCAACGCTGGCGGCCCCTGTCAGGCGGGTCCGTTGCCAGACGGGCAGTGCTGCATGACCCTGGAGCGCTGTGTGCCGCGTCCGAGCCTGCGCGCGAAGCGCAAGCGCGGTGCACTCGCGGCAGTGGCGCTCATCGTCGGTGTCTTGGCAGTTGCGATGGGAGGCGAAGCGGGGCGGCACTTCATGATGCCGGGCAGGCTTTCTTCACACCACGCAGGTCTGACCGACTGTTCCACCTGCCATGCCGGCGCGCGCTCGGGGAAAGTCGATCTGCTGCACCGTCTGGTTACGACGGTCGAACCGCGGCAGAACTCCAACTTGTGCGTGACCTGCCACGTCATGGGAGCGGAGCCTTTCACCCCGCACACGCATCCCATCGACGACTTGAAGCGGCTCACCGAAACGCTTCGCCTCAAATCGAAGGATGCTCCGGCCGAGAGTCCGATACAGCGCGTCGTGTTTCCCGCACGGTCACGCGGGGCCGAAGCGGAGGTCCCGTGCGCGACCTGTCACAAGGAGCATCAGGGCGTATTTGCGGACCTGAAGGCGGTCTCGAACCAGCGTTGCCAGAGCTGCCACGTGTCGAGATTCGGTTCGTTCGCGAGCTCACATCCGCAGTTTGACAAATATCCGTATCAGCGGCGTCCGCGCATCATCTTCGACCACCAATCGCATATGTCGAAACATTTTCCTGACGCGGTGAAAGCCGCGATTGCGGGGCAGGTCGCGCCCGACAATTGCGCTGACTGCCATCAGCCGGGAGTCCGGAAGCGATACATGGTGGTCAAGTCGTTCGAAAGCATGTGCGCCGGCTGCCACAACGGCGACATTACCGGGGTCACGCAGGTCAGCGGGCCCAAGGGCATCGACGTCATCGCCGTGCCGGCACTCGACGTTGCGACCTTGAGAGAACACGGCATCGACATCGGCTATTGGCCTAAGGATTCGGAAGCAGCGGTGACACCCTTCATGGGGCTGCTGCTGGAATCCAACGGCGAGAACGTCGTATCCGCGGTGGCAGGGCTTAATCTGCTTGACCTGAGCAAGGCCAGTGATCAGGACCTCGCGCGTGTCGCGGCGCTGGCGTGGGCGATCAAGCGCCTGTTCAATCGCCTCGAGACCACCAATCCGGCGGCGGGGAGGGCTCGCGCCGGCGCCAAGTCCGGCAATAAGGTCGATCCGCTCCAAATGGCGGCGCTGGCCGGTGGCATGTCGCATGACGTCGTCATGGCTGGCAATCGCGAATGGTTCCCCGATTTGCAAGACGATCTGCAGCGGCATGAGCGCGGCGAGCCGACGCGCAGTTTCACGCCGCCGCCAAAGCCGAAGATCGACGCAGCAATGCCCCCGCCTTCCGCTGGCGGGAATGCCGCTGCAATGACCAAGGCGCCCGGCGCTGCGTCTTCCGACGATATACTTGCACCTGCGGGAGGCGGCAGCGGCAACGCCGACATTTTGAGCTCCGACAAGAATGACATTCTGGGCCCGGACAAGAGTGACGCTTCCGCGGCAAGCAAGAGCGACGACATCCTCGCTGGGAGCAGCAAGGATGACGGCCCCACCAAGTCCGACAAGGATGACATCCTTTCGGGGAACAAGTCCGATGCCGGTAACATCTTGTCGGCAACGGCCGATGACAGCTCCAAAAAGGATGACGCGAGCGCAAGTGCCGAAGCAAAGACGCCGGCCGATGCGACGCCCGTCCCGTTCGATCCCGAGGCCTGGGCGCAGACCGGCGGCTGGTATCGCGACGATTTCACGATCCGGTATCGCCCGACCGGTCATGCCGATCAGTTCCTGCAGACCTGGCTCGATCTCGCCGGCCGCGGCCACGGCGCCGGCTTGCACGACAAAATGACGCCGGTGTTCGCTGAGTTGGCACCAAAGGACGCGGTCGGCCGTTGCACCAAATGCCACAGCGTTGACGACGAAGCCGGAGCCAAGGTTGTGAATTGGCACCCTTTTGATCCAAATGCGATCAACAACCGCTTCACCAACTATTCTCACAAGCCGCACGTTGAACTGATCGGCGCCAAGACATGCGTCAGGTGTCATGAATTGCAGCCGACCGACAGCGGATTCTTGAAGACTTACGAAGGAGGCGATCCGGTCAACTACACGCCGAATTTCAAGCACCTGGACAAGGCCCTTTGCGCCGAATGCCACAGCCAACAGACCGCGTGGGAAAGCTGCACGCTCTGCCACGGTTATCATGTCCCCGACGTCAGCTCGGCTGCGCCGAAGCCGGCCCTTCCGGTCGCCTTTGAAAGACCGACTGCGTCGGCACCGGACGCCGAGACTCCATCGCTGGATCCGGACGCCAAGGTGCGCGTAGACTACGACATCGCGGCAGGGACTGGGACGAAACAGGCCTGGAACGACTTCGTTGCAAGTCATCCTTCGGGCCACTACCATGATCTGGCGGTGCAGCAGCTTGCGAGGCTCGCTGCCCCGGCGCCTGAAACGACGGCGACAGACCAGCCGGAAAATTCCGGGCCGGTCGCGCCCGGCAAGCCGGCGGCCGTTGCTCCCGACCAGTCAATATCGGTGACGCCGGAAAAATCAGCCGCTGTGAGCTCTGACAATTCCCCCCAGACGGCTCCCGCAAAGTCGGCAATGGCAATCCCTGGCGAGTCGGCGAACACCAATCCGGGGGATTCGGCATCAATCACTTCCGCCCGGCCGCTGGACGCCGGCGCGGGTGAGCCGACCGATCTGGATGGTATTTTCCGACGCGGCTTAAAGCGGGCGCTTGGCGGCGATTTCGAGCTCGCGATCCAGGATTTTGACGAGGTGATCCGCCGGGATCCGCGACATGCTGGTGCGCTCAACAATCGCTGCTGGGCGCTCGCAATGCTCGACGAGGTGCAGGCCGCGCTGAAGGACTGCAACGAGTCGTTGCGAATTGCCCCGAATTTCGCGGACGCGTTCGACAGCCGCGGCTTGGTCAACCTAAAGCTCGGCTATTATAACAAGGCAATTGCCGACTATACCTCGGCGCTGTCGCACGATCCGAAGCGCGCATCCGCGCTCTACGGCCGGGGGATCGCCGCACGGCGCAGCGGCAGAGCCGCGAGCGCGAAGACAGATATCAATGCGGCGAAACACATCCAGCCAGCCATTGTCGACGAGTTTGCTGGCTATGGCATCCAGTAAACGCAAGATGTCGATACGGCAGGCAGGGGAGAGAGTAGGATGAAAATTGGCATCGCGGTCGCGCTTGGTGCGACTGCCCTGGCGTTACTTGTTTCGGCAAGTGTGGCATCCGCTGAGGATAGTTGCCCGGACCCCTGGGCCAAACTGCAGGGCACCTACAAGTGCGAGGGACCGTGCAACTATACGGCTTCCATCTGCGATCTGCCCGAATACGCCACCGGCTATAAGAGGTGGCGATTCATCAACGGCCAGGGCGCCTCGACCACGGGCGTTCTGACGACCGCCGGTACCGGCACCGTCTACTTTGCGACGACATCCAGATGGACCTTCACGGCTGCAAACACCTCGGATTGCGGCGCAACCATCAAATTCGATGGAGAGCCCAAGGACGTGACGTGGAGGCGTATCGATGGCAGTCCGCGGGCGTGTGGAGGCCGTGGGAGCAGGAAGGCACGCTGACCGGTAAAGGATCGAGAGCGGCCGAAGGGCCGTCGAGGCTGAAGAGGCCCACCGATCGTTCCAGCGAAACAGCTTATCGGGTAAGCGCTGGATGACCGTCACCAGGTTCGACCTGCTTGTTGGTCTCATCCGGATGAGCTTTCAGTCCGGCGGCGAGATCCCCTGTTGCTCGTCTTGCCGATCATCTTGGGCAGCGCCTTCAGGATCTGCCGTTCCGCGTCATAGATGTCCTGCAGTCCGGGCAGCAGCAGCTCTTCCATCGATCTGATATCTTTGGTGAAGAGTCCCGTAAGAGACGCCTCCTTTTCATAATGATGACACGGGAACGCTGCACGCCCGCAACTGTTCCATTCCGGTATGCAGACCAGGAGGGCCAAATGAGCGATGCAATTGATCATCTTGCGGGCCTGCTCGGGCGCGCGGCGATGGACGTGTGGGGCGACATGCCTCGCGATATCCAGGAGGCGCTGTTCGAGACCGCCATGAAGGGACGCGCGAGCGAGCGCGAGGAGCTCGCCCGGCTGCTGCACGAGCGGCATCCGCGCACGCAGCATCCGGCCCGGCCGGGATGATGCGGCGGAGCGGAACGATCGCGCACGCTCCTGATTGGTAAATCGAGTGATGCGCTACCGAACGATTCGGGTGAGACGGCGGAAAGTGCATGGCTCAACCGTGGTCAAACTGTGAGTCGTTCGACGTGACTGAGATGAACATCGGAAAATGGTACGATCCGATCTCCGAGCGGTGGATCGTGCCGCGTGAAACGCGCACCATCGCCGGATACGGTCAGTCCAGCGCCGAGAATGTGCCGGAGGGTCGCGAGAGGGACGAGACACAGCGGATCTGGGAGCTGTTGGTCGATTGCTGCCTAGGCGAGTGATGCCGCTCCGGCGGCTCGCCCACGACGACAACGAAAGATGCGGCCCACAGCAAATGCACGGCGAGGCGAACGCCCGGCCACCGCAATTGACGCCAGGACCTTGACGCCAAGAGGCCAAGAGTTTGACGCCAGAACCTGCACCAAAAAGGCCAGCATCAAGAGGCCCGCACCAAAGCTGGCATGGCGCGGGGCAGCCCAGCGTTTCCGTCGACGCTGATCTCGACGACATCCGGAACGGATCGGTATAATAACCCCGATTACCGGAACAAGGATCAGACGATGGACGATACGATTGGCTTCCCCGACCCCGGTCTCGACCTGTCGGATGGGTTCAAGCCGCACACCTCGCATTGGGGCGTATTTTCTGCGCGTCAGGGCGCGGCCGGGCTGGAGGTCAGGGCTTATACGGGCGATCCCGATCCGAACGGCATCATCGACAATTTCCCCGGTGCGCTCCGTCACCAGGTGCGCATCGCCCAGCCGGCGATCCGCCGCGGTTGGCTCGAGCGCGGGCCGGGTCCTGACGATCGCCGCGGTCGCGACGAGTTCGTTTCCGTCAGCTGGGAGAAGGCCCTCGATCTCTTAGGGGATGAGCTGTCGCGCATCCGCGATACGCGCGGGCCGGGCGCCGTGTTCGGCGGCTCCTATGGCTGGTCGAGCGCCGGCCGCTTTCACCACGCCCAGAGCCAGGTGCATCGCTTCCTCAACATCGCCATGGGCGGCTATGTGCGCTCGGTCAACAGCTATTCGTCAGGCGCGTCCTCGGTGCTGCTGCCGCAGATTCTGGCGGGCTACGAGGACATCACCAAGCGCAACGTCACCTGGGAGCAGATCGCCGATCGTTCCGACATCGTGCTGGCCTTCGGCGGCATGGCGCTGAAGAACTCTATGGTCGCAGGCGGCTCGATCAGCAAGCATGTCGAGCGTGGCGCCATGATAGCGGCGCGCCGGCGCGGCTGCGAATTCGTCCTGGTCAGCCCGCTCCGCGATGACCTGCCTGTCGAGGCCGGCGCGGAATGGATGAGTTGCATCCCCGGCACCGACACCGCCTTGATGCTCGGCCTCGTCCACACGCTGGTCAGCGAAGGTCTGCATGATCAGGCCTTTCTCGATCGCTACACCGAGGGCTGGCCGGTTTTCCTGCGCTACCTCACCGGCGAGAGCGACGGACAGGCGAAGCACGCCGAATGGGCCGCCGCGATCTCCGGCGTCGATGCGGGCACGATCCGCAAGCTGGCGCGCCGGCTCGCCGGAAAGCGCGCGCTGATCACCGTCTCGCATTCGCTGCAGCGCGCCGAACATGGCGAGCAGCCGGTGTGGATGGGCATGGTGCTCGCGGCTGCGCTCGGCCAGATCGGCCTTCCCGGCGGCGGCTATGCCTATTCGCTCGGGGCGATCGGCTATTACGGCCGCCGCGTCAACGACGTGCCGGGCCCGACGCTGGGACAGGGGCGCAACGGTGTCGCCGATTTCATTCCGGTCGCGCGCATCGCCGACATGCTGCTCAATCCCGGCGGCACCTACCGCTACAATGGCGAGACGCGCACCTATCCGGACATTCGCCTGGTCTACTGGGCCGGCGGCAATCCCTTCCATCATCACCAGGACATCAACCGCCTGCGCAAGGCCTTTGCACAGCTCGATACGTTCGTCGTGCATGAGCTCGCCTGGACCGCAACGGCCCGGCACGCCGACATCGTGCTGCCATCGACGATGACGCTCGAGCGCGAGGACATCGGCTATTCCAGCAACGACCCCTTGATGGTCGCCATGCATCAGGTCGCCGAACCGTTCGGCCTGTCGCGCGACGACTACGATATCTTCGCCGATCTCGCCGAGCGCCTCGGGGCCCGCGAACCCTTCACCGAAGGACGTACGTCGCGGCAATGGCTGGAGCATCTCTACGAACCGACCCGCGCCTCGCTCGCCAGGCGCGGCCTGGAGGCCCCGAGCTTCGACGAATTCTGGGCGCGCGGCAGCCTGGTCGTGCCGCAGCAACCCGACGACGGCGGCCGGCTGCGCCGCTTCCGCGAGGATCCCGTCAATCACGCCCTGCCGACGCCGAGCGGCCGCATCGAGATCTTCTCGGCCAAGATCGCGAGCCATGGCGATGCGGATTGTCCGGGACATCCGGTCTGGCTCGACAAGACCGACATGCCCAAGCCCGCGGCGCCGTGCTTCCTCGTCGCCAACCAGCCGGTGACGCGGCTGCACAGCCAGCTCGATTTCGGCGGCCATTCACTTGCCGCAAAACATCGCGGCCGCGAGGTCGCGCGCATGAACCCGCGCGATGCGGCCGCGCGTGGCATTGAGGACGGCGACATCATCCGCCTGTTCAATCAGCGCGGCGCGTGCCTCGCCGCGGTCCGCGTCACCGACGGCATCGCGCCCGGCGTGGTGCAGCTTCCGACCGGCGCCTGGTACGATCCGATGGATCCCGAGGACGAGGCGCCGCTCTGCGTTCACGGCAATCCGAACGTGCTGACCCGCGACGTCGGAACTTCGTCCCTGGCGCAGGGCTGCACCGGTCAGCTGACCACGGTCGAGGTGGAGAAGTTCACCGGCAACCTGCCGCCGATCCGCGCGTTCGATCCGGCGTAGGGGTGCGGCGGCGTCGGCGGCGGTCCAGCCCTTCGCCGGAGAAGGATATCACCGCGCTCGACGCAAAATTGATCTCGCCGTCGGCCTCGGGCAAGTTGCCGATCCGGTCCGGATCGGGAACACTGCAGCCGTCCAGGCTTTGGTAGCGAATGGATGAGAAGGTCGCGCCTGGTAATTGCGAGCGTCGAGGGCAGGTGGGGCGGGCGGCAAGACCAATTTGGAGCTGACAAATGACGACAGAGCGCGCAGTTTTGGCCGGAGGCTGCTTCTGGGGCATGCAGGATCTGATCCGCAAGCAACCGGGCGTGATCTCAACCCGCGTCGGCTACACCGGCGGCGAGGTGAAGAACGCGACCTACCGCAACCATGAAGGCCACGCCGAGGCGATCGAGATCATGTTCGATCCCGCAATGACCAGCTACCGGACCATGCTGGAGTTCTTCTTCCAGATCCACGATCCCACCACGCTCAATCGCCAGGGCAATGACCGGGGCACCAGCTATCGCTCGGCGATCTTCTACACGAGCGACGAGCAGAAAAAGATCGCCGAAGACACCATCGCCGATGTCGAGGCGTCGGGCCTTTGGCCGGGCAAGGTGGTGACCGAGATCGCCCCCGCCCGCGAGTTCTGGGAGGCCGAGCCCGAGCATCAGGATTATCTCGAACGTTATCCGGACGGCTATACCTGCCACTTCATCCGGCCCGGCTGGAAGCTGCCGCGCCGCGCGGCTGCGGCGGAAGCCTAAACGCCGGCGAAATGGGTTCGCCAGGCTGTGCGTGGCCTGGGACGGAAGGGGCTAGGGCGTGTACTCATAAAATTTCGTCGATGTTCGCTTCACTCCGATGCCGATCGCGTTTGTGAAATTGTCGCAAGAGTCGCGATGGGCCAACGGGCGACAGAGGCAGCCTAAACCGGCACTATCCAAGCACGCCCATTTGGTCTTAACTGAACTGGGGGAAGGCGGGAGCTGAGATGGTCATGATGGATGGTCCGCCGCCAGGAGCTCGTCAGCAGTACTTTGCCTTCCTGATAGTCACTACGCTAGTCGCCTGCGTCTGCATATTTGTTTGGCTTTTGTCGCCGTTGGGGCTCGGCTTTCAGGACGGCCCGAGCAATCCGACGACAAAAGAAATTGCGCTCACGATCTTTGTAGTCTCATACTTTGTCGGCCTTCCCGCTCTTGCCATAGGGCAGGTCGCTTCCCCAATTCTGTGGCTCTACGCCCACACCCGAGGTGCGTACATCATTCCGCTGCTAACTATTGGTTCGTTTTTGCTCTGCGCCGGAACGTTTTTGTTTGTCTTTTCCAGGCTGTGATCGTCTGCTCAGGATCATTTCTTCGGAAGAGATCGTCGGTCGTGTTTTATGTCCCGCTTTTGCTTGGAAGCGCCGTACCAGAAGGACCGGGCTCGCAGCATTGCTCACGGCCAACATCCCGCCGAAAAGCAACCGCAGCGATCCGATCTGCTTCAGCCCGCATCTCAACTCGCATCAATCAGGTTGTGGCTGCGGCTTAGTGAATCCGCGTCCTAGCTCTCAACGGTCTGGCGCGCGTCCTTCGTGACGATGCGCGCCGACAGCGTGACGAGACCCATCAGCGCGGCCAGCAGCCAGAACGCGGTCGGCAGTCCGCCAAGACGTGCAACGAAGCCGACGCCGGCGGGGCCGATCAGGACGCCGGCATAGCCCGCAGTCGTGATCGCCGCCACCGCAAGCCCCGTCGGCATCACCGTTTGCCGCGCCGCACGGCGGAATAGCACCGGCACGAGGTTCGACGCGCCGAGCCCGATCAGCAGGAATCCGGCGATGGCGACCGCCGCGACGGGCGCCGTCAGCAGGACCGCAAAGCCCGCGATCGCGATCATGCTGCCCCAGAACAAGGTCGTGCGGTCCCCGATGCGCGCAACGACGGCATCGCCGCCGAGCCGGCCCGCTGTCATCGCGATCGAGAACACGATGTAGCCGGCTCCGCCTTGCGCCTCGGTGACGAGACCCGCGCCGATGACGAGCAGTGCGCTCCAATCGAGCATCGCGCCCTCGACCAGGAACGTAATGGCGCCGAGCAGCGCGAGCAGCAGCACCGATCCGTGCGGCAGCACGAAGAGCGGACCCTCCTGCACCTGCAAGGAGCGGAGCAGGCGCGGCCAGGTCACGACCATCGCGACCAGCATCAGGGCGGAGCAGATTAGCGTGCAGGCGAGCGTGCCGAATTGCAGCGAGAGCAGCGCCGTCATCAGCGCGGATCCGGCGAAGCCCCCGATGCTGAACAGCGCGTGGAAGCCGGACATCAGCGGGCGTCCTGCGGCGCGCTCCACCTCCACGGCGTGGATGTTCATGGCGACGTCGATCGAGCCGAGCGCGGCGCCGAATGCGAAGAGTGCCAGCGCCAGTGTTGCAGGCGAGCTTGCGAGCGCGAGCAGGGGCAGGACCAGCGCCAGGCCGAACCCGCCCGCGACGATGATCGGCCTGCTGCCGTAGCGCGCGCTGAGGATTCCGGTCAGCAGCATCGCAACGACCGAGCCGATGCCGAGGCTGAGCAGGAGCAGTCCGAGGACGCCGTCGTCGACGCCGAGCCGCGTTTTCGCGAACGGCACCAGCGGCGCCCAGCACGCGATGCCGAAGCCCGCCACGAGGAACGCAAGCCGGGTCGCAAGGCGCGTCGAAGGCCGGTCGGCAGAAGACATGAAAACTCCGCGAAAGCAGGGCAGGGCGGCCGACAAGCCTGACGATTGTCGCGACTTTATGTCTGTGGCGTGCACGAGGTGTCACGGCCGCACCGGGAGGTTCCTTCCGCTCGCCCGTTCGGCGAGCCCCGAAGAATGACGGAACGCAATACTGCCCGCCCGGGCAAAACACCCGACCATTTCCTTGCGGAGCAAAGTCAATACCTCTTCGCAAAAATATTCCACTTTACCGAAATTCGGAATTGCGGCATAAGTCGAAGCAGCCCGGCCCGAAAGAGGGGCGGTTCGCGAGTCGTTCGAAACGCGGGCCGGGTTGCGGTGGACGCGGCAGCGTCGGCACGAGATGGGGCGGGCAGGGCGGGTAGTCCCTGTGAGCTTGATACCCGCGTGCGGACGAGCGGCGCTGAACGCGTACGGCAAAACCGTGTGGTCCTGGCCGTCGTTGCTACGGTCAGGCCCTTCGAAGGTGCGAGCGAGCCCAACCGGGCAGACTGCATCATGAATTCGCGGGGCGAGGGAGGCCAGAACGAACTCGGCTCCCGGGAGATCACGGCATAAGCCGTCCGACCACTGCGCAGGGAAGGTCGAGTGTTCGGCTACACCTGTATGCTGCTGTGCGGTTCTTCTGCGTGTGCCTTTCGCGCAGCAGACCGCGGGTGCGAGCCGGCACCCGGCCTTCCCTGCGCCCTCTTGGCTTTCAGAGGGTGGAGCGACCAAGCAAAGCTCGGGCGAAATCAGCCGCGAGAACGCGAAGGCGTGTCTGCGAGGTCGTAGGATGGGTAGAGCACTTGCGAAACCCATCATGTTTCGGCGCGGATGACAGTGTGATGGGTTTCGCTTCGCTCTACCCATCCTACGAGCTGTAGCCCACGCTCGCTGTCATCGCCCGGTTCATTCAACCGGGCGATCCAGTACTCCGAGACAGCGGCTATTGAATCGAGGGGCCGGGGCGTACTGGTTTCCCCGCCTTCGCGGGGAATGACAGCGTCAGTTTTAGAAGCAAGCTGCCCCCCATACCCGTCATTGCGAGGAGCCCTTGCGACGAAGCAATCCAGAATCCTTCCGTGGAAAGACTCTGGATTGCTTCCCTTCGCTCGCGATAACGAGGATGAGAGAACGTGCACCAAAGGCCCGCGAAGCTCATGCTCAAGAAGAAGGACGTTGGACTAACCGCCGAGGATCCGCCGGCAGGCGTCGACGAACACCTGCGCGCCGGTGACGATGTCGGCCTCGGCAGTGTTCTCGGTCCAGTGATGGCTGATGCCGCCGATCGACGGCACGAACAGCATGCCCGCGGGCATGACCGTTGCCAGCATCTGCGCATCATGGCCGGCGCCACTGGGCATGCGAACGGATCGTCCACCGGCCATGGCCTTGCTTGCGGCTTCGATCGCATCCTGAAAGCCGGCATTCATCATGGCAGGCGCACCGGTGCGCAGCTTCGTAACGGCGACGGTGCAGGGGCCGTTCGCACCGGCCTCGTCAGCCATGGTCCGCAGCAGCTGCTCGAGCCGCGCAATGACGGCTGGATCGTCGTCGCGGATCTGGAACAGCATTTCGGCCGTGCCGGGAATGATGCTCGGCGCGCCCGGATCGAGCGTGATGCGCCCGGTGGTCCAGACCGTGCGCGGACCGCAGGCCGCGGGAAAACGCTCGTCGATTGCCACGCAGAATTTGGCCAGCGCCAGCCCTGCATCCTTGCGCACGGCCATGCGCGTGGTGCCGGCGTGATTTTGCTCACCGGTGAAATTGATACGGTACTGCCAGATGCCGACGATAGAGGTTACGACGCCGATCGCGAGCTTGCCGCTTTCGAGCGTATCGCCCTGCTCGATATGCGCTTCCAGATATCCGAGGTGGCGGCCCGGCTCGACGCTGATCCGTGGGCGGCCGGCGAGCCCCATCTCGGTGAGCGCATCGCGCATGGTGCGCCCGCTGGTGCGGTCGCGTGCGGCGTCGATGTCGGCCTCGGTCACCTGCCCGATATAGGACCGCGAGCCGAGGAAGCTGCCGAAATGTCCTTCCTCGTCGCACCAGGCGGCGACTTCAACGGCGCCTGTCACGGCGGGATCGCCATTGAGTACGCGTGCCGCTTCGAGCGCATAGACGACGCCGAGCGGACCATCGAGCCAACCGGCATAGTTCTGGCTCTCCAGATGCGAGCCGGCCAGCAGCTTCGGGCCGGGCTTGGGACTGGTGCCGAAGACATTGCCGATACCGTCGATCGCCGCGGAGAGGTTGGCTTCGGGCAGCTTCTGAACGAGCCATTCCAGCGAAAGCTTGTGCGGCTCGGAGAAGGTCGGTCTGTGCACGCCGGACTTGTAGGCGCCGATGGCACGGAGCGCATTGAGATCGGCAAGAACGCGCCTTCCATCGGCGCGCGGCTGTGTATCAGGCATGTTCGGCAACCTTCAGCGCCTCAGTGCGGATTTCCTCCACCAGCCGCTCCTTGAGCTGGACGAACTCCGGCGTGGTCTTGATCTTGTAGGAGCGAGGATGCGGCAGGTCCACCGTGATCTCGGCCTTGATCCGGCCGGGACGCGCGCTCATGACGATGACGCGGCTGCCAAGGAAGATCGCTTCCTCGATGTCGTGGGTCACGAACAGCACGGTTTTCTGGTCGCGCTCCCAGATGCCGAGCAGCATCTCCTGCATCAAGGCGCGGGTCTGGTTGTCCAGCGCGCCGAAAGGCTCGTCGAGCAACAGGATCTTCGGATCGTTGGCGAGCGCGCGGGCGATCGCGGTGCGCTGCTGCATGCCGCCGGAAAGCTGCTTCGGCCAATGGTTCTCGAAGCCGGACAATCCGACCTGGCGGATGAAGGCGTCCGCGATCTTGTTCCGCGCGTCCGGCGTCACGCCGCGCTCGCGCAGGCCGAAGGCGATGTTCTCGCGCACGGTGAGCCAGGGAAACAGCGTGTAGGACTGGAACACCATGCCGCGATCGGCGCCAGGGCCGGTCACCTCGCGCCCGTCGAGGGTGACGCGCCCGCCGGTCGGGCGATCGAGGCCCGCAACGATGCGCAGCAGTGTGGACTTGCCGCAGCCCGACGGGCCGAGAATGGTGACGAAGTCGTTGTTGCCGATGACGAGGTCGGTCGGCTCCAGCGCCCTGGTCGGCGCATTGCCGTGGCGCGCGGGGAAGGTGCGCGAGACCTGTTCGACCTTGAGGATCGTCATGCGAGCCTCCACGGGAACAGCCAGGCGTTGAACGCCTTGAACATGAAGTCCGAGAGCAGACCGATCAGCCCGATCACGATGATGCCGAAGATGATCTGGCCGGTATTGAGCAGCGCCTGGCTGTCGGTGATCATGTGGCCGATACCCGAGGACGAGCCGATCAGCTCGGCGACGATGACATAGGTCCAGGCCCAGCCCAGCACCAGCCGCAGGATTTCCGCGATCTCGGGCGCGGAGGAGGGCAGCAGCACGCGGCGGATGATGCCGCGATCGGCGGCCCCGAGCGTATAGGCCGCCTCGACCAGATCGCGCCGCGTCGCCCCGACGGTCACGGCGACCATCAGGATGACCTGGAACACCGAGCCGATGAAGATGACGAGCAGCTTCTGCAGCTCGCCGATGCCGGCCCACAGGATCAGCAGCGGGATGAAAGCGGAGGCGGGCAGATAGCGCGCGAAGGAGACGAACGGTTCAAGGAACGCCTCGACCGGCTTGTAGGCGCCCATCAGCACGCCGAGCGGCACCGCGATGATGGCGGCGAGCGCAAAGCCGCCGACCACGCGCCAGACCGTCATGCCGATGTCGTACAGGAACCCCTGTTTGGCGATCAGATCGACGCCTTCCTGCACCATGGTCAGCGGGTTGGCGAGGAACACCTTCGACACATGTCCGCCGAAGGTCGCCCATGACCAGAGGGCAACGAACACCACGAAGAACGCAAGGCCGTAGGCCACACGCTGCTTCGACGTCACGGGATCCAGAGGACGCATCAACAATCTATCCGGGCGAAGAACGAGATTGCCGGCCCCACCGCGAGACGGGGCCGGCGTCTTGAAGTCGTTACTTGATGAAGCTCGCGTCGAAGAGATCATCGATCTTCGGTGCGGCCTTGATGATGCCGATCTCGAGCAGCAGCTCGGCGGCCTCCTTGTTGAAGGTCAGGAAGTCGCCCGCGAAGAACTTCTGGTTCGCGGCCTTGTCCTGCCAGCGCAGATACTTCGCGGAATTGCCGAACTGCTCGCCGGTCTGCTTCACGTCGGCGCCCATGATCTCGTAGGCCTTGGTCTGGTCCTTGGCGATCATTTCGAGCGCCTCGAAATAGCTGTCGGCGAGCGCCTTGGCGGCCTTGGGATTCTCGGTCAGGAATTTCGGCGTGCAGCCGAAGGTGTCCATGACCATCGGATAGTCCAGCGTGGTGGCGATGATCTTGCCCTTGTCGGGCGCGGCGCGCACCGTCGACAGATACGGCTCATAGGTCATCGCGGCGTCGTTCTGGCCGGAGACGAAGGCCTGCGCGGCCGCGGCCGGCTCGAGGTTCACCACGGTGACGTCCTTCACCGACAGACCGTTCTTCTTGAGCATCCAGGCCAGCGCGAAATAGGGCGACGTGCCGGGCGCCGAGGCGGCGACAGTCTTGCCCTTCAGATCCTTGATCGAGGCGAGATCGTTGCGTACCGCCATGCCGTCGGCGCCAAAGCTCTTGTCGAGCTGGAAGATCTGCTTGGTCGCAACGCCATTGGCGTTCCAGGAGATCCAGGTCTCGACAGTCGTTGCCGCGCACTGGACGTCGCCGGAGGCGATCGCGAGATGGCGGTCCTTCTGCGGAATCTTCTTGATGGTGACGTCGAGGCCGTTCCTCTTGAAGATGCCGGCCTCCTTCGCCAGCGTCAGCGGCGCGAAGCCGGTCCATCCGGAGATGCCGACGCCGACCTTGACGTCGTCGGCGAGCGCGGGAGTGGCGGCCGCCAGGGCAATGATTGTCGCAAATACTTTCGAACTACGCATGATTGTCGTCCTCTGCCGATCGGTGGATTGACGTCCTGTTGATCTCTTAATGTCGCCCGGTATGGGCCGTTGCCCGAAGCGTTGCACGATTTGTGCCGACACATCTTCTCAACCTCCCTTGAATCGCGCGACAAGGCGGTGAGAGTCACCGGGATAGAGCAGGCGCACGGCGGTGATCGTGCGTGCGCTGCGCCAGGTGTAGCGGTCGATCACGAGACAGGGCGCGCCGACAGCGATCGCGAGCGCGTCCGCCATGCGATCGTCCGCGACGATGGCGCTGATCGTGTGCTCGGCCTCCGTCCACGGGACATGATGAAGCAGCCACGAGCCGGGTGGTTCGCGCGAGAAATCCGCGGTCGCGGCATCCGGCACGGACGACAGGTCGATCAGCCTGTCCTCGACGGCGAACGGCACGTTGTCGGCGCTGTGGCGGCAGGCGATGGCGACGACCTTGCCGGCCTTCTTCACACCGAGGCGGTCTCGGTCGGCGGCGGTCGCGGCGCGCAGCTTGCGATGGATCAGCTCATAGCCGTAAGCGCGTCCGAGCGCGGTGATCTCGGCGCGGATGTCGGCGATCTTGAGCACCGCCGACTGATGCTGTGGCCGGCGTACGAACGAGCCCGCGCGTCGCCGCCGCTCGATCAGATCGGCTTGCGCCAGCTCCGACAACGCCTTGTTCACCGTCATGCGCGAGCAGCCGTAACGCGCCACCAGTTCGTGCTCGAACGGGATGCGATGTCCGGGCGGCCATTCGCCAGTCAGGATGCGCTCCTCGATGTCGGCGCGAATCCGCTTGTAGAGCGTCGGCTTGTCGGCGGCATCGGCGACGAGGCTCATGCAACGAGCCTCCGAACGGACGCGTTGAAACGCTCGCGTGCGGCCCGGCGCAGCCTGTGCCGCCCGCCTTCGACAACCTTCTCGCCGCCGGCCCAGACGCAATCGATCGCAGCGCCGCCCGCCGCGAAGAGCCAGCCGTCGATGGCGGCATCGCCCCGGCGGCCTGCCAGCGAGGGATGTGCGCCGTCGAGCGTGACGATGTCGGCGCGCGCGTCGGGCGTGAGGCCGACCGACGTCTGCGCCAGCGCGCGCGCGCCGCCTGCGAGAGCGTGGTCGAACAGCGTGCGCCCGGTCGAGCGGCCTGCGCCGCTGGAGAGCACGTTGCGCTCGCGATGCTTCAGCCGCTGGCCATATTCGAGCTGGCGCAGCTCGTCGGCGACGCCGACCAGCACGTTGGAATCAGTGCCGACGCCGAACGCACCGCCGGCGGCGAGAAACTCGCGCGCCGGAAAAACGCCATCGCCGAGACTTGCCTCGGTGATGGGACATAGGCCTGCCACCGCACCGGTTTTCGCCAACGCCGCGACTTCCTCATCCGTCGCATGGGTCGCATGGATGAGGCACCAGCGCCGGTCGACGGCCGCGTGCTGCAGCAGCCATTGCACCGGGCGCTGGCCCGACCAGGCCAGGCAATCCTCGACTTCCTTCACCTGCTCGGCGGCATGAACATGCACCGGCCCGCCGTCGGCCAGCGGGATGACCGCCGCAAGCTCGTCCGGCGTCACCGCGCGCAGACTATGCGGCGCGACGCCGATATTGGCGCCCGGCAATGCGCTGATCGCCTTGCGCGATGCAGCCATCAATGCCGCGAATTGATCGACCGAGCAGATGAAGCGACGCTGGCCGTCATGCGGTGCCGCACCGCCGAACGAGCTGTGCGCATAGAAACTCGGCAGCAGCGTCAGCGCGATGCCGGAGGCTTCGGCGGCCTGCGCAATCCGCGCGGCCATCTCGGCGATATCGGTATAGGGCGAGCCGTCGCGATCGTGATGAAGATAATGGAATTCCCCGACGCGGGTGAATCCCTGCTCCAACATCTCGACATAAAGCAGCGTCGCAACAGCCGCGACGTCGTCCGGCGTCATTGCGAGGGCGAAGCGATACATCGCCTCGCGCCAGGTCCAGAATGTATCGGTGGAGTCGCCGCGCAGCTCCGCAAGTCCGGCCATGCCGCGCTGGAAGGCGTGGCTGTGCAGGCTCGCCAGTCCCGGAATCGCAATTCCGTGGCGCTCGTCGCCGGCGGACGGTGCCACGCCCGGCGTCACCTCGGCGATCGCGCCGGCGGTGATCACCACCTGCACGTCATTGGCCCAGCCCGAGGGCAGGAGCGCGGAGGCGAAATGCAGTCGTGTCATGTTTCCATGCCGGCTGGACAGAACCGCCTTACGATTATATGTCTAGACATATAAGTCAAGCATCTCCAAGGCGCAGGGAATATCCGCGAAGGGACCGTTGCATGGCAGAGCGCTTCGACCGGATCTGGCACAATGCCCACCTCGCAACGATGCGGGCGGATCGTTCTGATTTCGGCGCAATCGAGCACGGCGCGATCGCCGCGCGCGGCGGCCGTATTGTCTATGTGGGTGCCGCCGCGGACCTCCCGGCGGACGCGGACGCCGTCGAGCGGATCAATTGCGAGGGCCGCTGGATCACGCCCGGCCTCGTCGATTGCCACACCCATCTCGTCTATGGCGGCAACCGTGCGCACGAATTCGAGCTGCGCCTGAAGGGCGCAAGCTACGAGGAGATCGCGCGCGCCGGCGGCGGCATCGTCTCGACGGTGGCCGCAACACGCAAGGCGAGTGAGGCAGAGCTCGTCGCAAGCGCGCTGCCGCGGCTCGATGCGTTGATCGGCGAGGGCGCAACCACCGTCGAGATCAAGTCGGGCTACGGTCTCGACAGCGAGACCGAGATGCGGCAACTCGCTGCCGCGCGCAGCCTCGGCCGGCAGCGGCCGGTTGCGATCCGCACCTCCTTCCTCGGTGCGCATGCGGTGCCGGTGGAAGCGGACGGCCACAAGGACCGCTACATCGATCTCGTTTGCAGGCAGATGCTGCCGGCTGTTGCAAAGGCTGGCGTCGCCGACGCCGTCGACGCGTTCATGGAGGGCATCGCGTTCTCGGCCGAACAGACTGCGCGGGTGTTCGCGACGGCGAGGGAGCTGGGGCTGCCGGTCAAGCTTCATGCCGATCAACTGTCGAATCTCGGCGGCGCGGCGCTTGCCGCAAGATTCTCGGCACTGTCGGCCGATCATTTGGAGCATACCGACGAAGCCGGCGCCGCCGCGATGGCGAAGGCCGGCACTGTGGCCGTGCTGTTGCCTGGCGCGTTCTACTTCATTCGCGAGACACAGAAGCCCCCGGTCGAGGTGTTTCGCAAGCGCGGCGTTCACATGGCACTCGCGACCGACTGCAATCCCGGCAGCTCGCCGCTGACCTCGCTGCTGCTCGCGATGAACATGGGCGCGACGCTGTTCCGGATGACTGTGGCCGAGTGCCTTGCCGGCGTCACCCGTGAAGGCGCGCGGGCGCTCGGGGTGCTCGATGAGGCCGGCACACTGGAAGCCGGGAAATGGTGCGACCTCGCGATCTGGGATATCGAGCGGCCCGCTGAACTCGTCTACCGCATCGGCTTCAATCCGCTGCACCGCCGGGTGTGGAGGGGGCAGTGATGGAGCCGGGCGCATCGATCGTGGTCAGGCCGGGAACGGTCAGTCTCGATGACCTCGCACATGTGCTCGCGGGGGCGTCCGTCATCCTGGATCCATCATATTGGCCGCGTGTCGAGGCGGCCGCAGCGATCGTCGCGAAGGCCGCACGGGATGCCGCGCCGGTCTATGGCATCAATACCGGCTTCGGAAAGCTGGCCTCCAAGCGCATTCCGCCGGACCAGACCGCGCTGCTCCAGCGCAACCTCATCGTCTCGCATTGCTGCGGCGTCGGTCCGGTGACACCGGAGCCGATCGTCCGCCTGATGATGGCGCTGAAGATCGTCTCGCTCGGGCGCGGCGCCTCCGGCGTGCGTCGCGAGGTGATCGAGCAGTTGCAGGCCATGCTGGCGCGGCGCGTCACCCCGCTGGTCCCGCAGCAAGGCTCGGTCGGCGCCTCCGGCGATCTCGCGCCGCTCGCGCATATGACGGCGGTCATGATCGGCGAGGGGCAGGCGATCGTCGAAGGGAGGACCATGTCCGGCGGTGAAGCGCTGGCGGCCGCCGGTCTAGCGCCGCTGACGCTCGGCCCGAAGGAGGGGCTTGCGCTGATCAACGGCACGCAATTCTCTGCCGCCTACGCCATATCAGGCGTGCTGCGTGCATTTCGCCTGGCGCGCGCCGCACTCGTGACCGGGGCGCTGTCGGTCGACGCAGCAATGGCCTCCACCGCACCGTTCCGTCCCGAAATTCAGGCGCTGCGCGGTCATCGCGGGCAGATCGCCGCGGCCGCGACGCTGACCGCGCTGCTGGACGGCAGCGACATCCGCCTGTCGCATCTCGAGGGCGACGAGCGCGTGCAGGATCCCTATTGCCTGCGCTGCCAGCCGCAGGTCGCGGGTGCCGCGCTCGACCTGATCACGCAGGCCGCGCGCTCATTGATCGTCGAAGCCAACGCCGTCACCGACAATCCACTCGTCCTGGTCGAGACCGGCGAGATCATCTCGGGCGGCAATTTCCACGCCGAGCCGGTGGCCTTCGCTGCCGATGCGATCGCGCTGGCGCTGTCGGAAATCGGCGCGATCAGCGAGCGGCGCATTGCGACGCTGGTCGATCCCGCGCTGAATTTCGGCCTGCCGCCGTTCCTGACGCCGGATCCCGGTCTCAATTCCGGATTCATGATCGCCGAAGTGACGGCGGCCGCGCTCTATGCCGAGAACAAGCAGCGCGCGGCTGCCTGCTCGATCGACTCGACGCCGACCAGCGCCAACCAGGAAGACCACGTCTCGATGGCCGCGCATGCCGCGCGGCGCCTGTCGGACATGGCCGACAATCTTGCCGCCATCCTCGGCATCGAGCTCCTGGTTGCTGCGCAAGGCATCACCTTGCGCGCGCCGCATGCGACGAGCGGGCCACTGGCCGCCGTCATCGCCGCATTGCGCGAGCAGGTGCCCGCGCTCGGTGCGGATCGCTACATGGCTGGCGATCTCGCCAAGGCCGCCGCACTGATCGAAGCAGATGCTTTGCCGATCGCGGCGCTTGCAGCGCTTCCAACCGACCCGTTTCCGAGTCTCGACCAGACACGACTTGGCTGAAGAGGTCCGCATGAACCGCCGACTGGACAATGACCGCACCATCCGCGCGCCCCGCGGCAGCGATATCAGCGCCAAGAGCTGGCTGACGGAAGCGCCGCTCCGCATGCTGATGAACAACCTCGATCCCGATGTCGCGGAGCGTCCGAGCGAGCTCGTCGTCTATGGCGGCATCGGCCGCGCGGCGCGCGATTGGGAGAGCTTTGACCGGATCGTTGCAGCCTTGCGCAAGCTCGAAGGCGATCAGACGCTGCTGGTCCAGTCCGGCAAGCCGGTCGGCGTCTTCCGCACCCATGCGGATGCGCCGCGCGTCCTGATTGCGAACTCCAACATCGTGCCGCATTGGGCGACGCTCGATCATTTCAACGAGCTCGATCGCCAGGGCCTGATGATGTACGGCCAGATGACCGCGGGCTCCTGGATCTATATCGGCAGCCAGGGTATCGTGCAGGGCACCTATGAGACCTTCGTCGAGGTCGGCCGACGCCACTATGGCGGCAGCCTCGCCGGCAAGTGGATCCTCACCGGCGGCTTAGGGGGCATGGGCGGGGCGCAGCCGCTGGCCGCGACCATGGCTGGGGCTTCGATGCTCGCGGTCGAATGCCAGCCGAGCCGCATCGAGATGCGGCTGCGCACCGGCTATCTCGATCGACAGGCCGCGACGCTGGACGAAGCGCTCGCGATCATGGAGGAGGCGGCGAAATCCAGGAGAGCGGTCTCCGTCGGTCTGCTCGGCAATGCCGCGGAGATTTTCCCCGAGCTGGTGCGCCGCGGCGTCAAGCCCGACATCGTCACGGACCAGACCAGCGCGCACGATCCGATCAACGGATACTTGCCGAAAGGCTGGACGCTTGCCGATTGGGAAGCCAGGCGCGCTTCTGATCCCAAGGCGGTCGAGCGCGCCTCAAAGGCGTCGATGGTCGAGCACGTCCAGGCCATGCTCGATTTTCACGCGCAGGGCATTCCAACGCTCGACTACGGCAACAACATCCGCCAGATGGCGCAGGACATGGGCCTGAAGAATGCCTTCGATTTCCCCGGCTTCGTTCCCGCCTATATCCGCCCCTTGTTCTGTCGCGGTGTCGGCCCGTTCCGCTGGGCGGCGCTGTCGGGCGATCCCGAGGACATCTTCAGGACGGACGCCAAGGTGAAGGAGCTGATGCCCGACGACAAGCATCTGCACAACTGGCTCGACATGGCCAAGGCGCGCATCAAGTTTCAGGGCCTGCCGGCGCGGATCTGCTGGGTCGGCCTCGGTGATCGCCATCGTCTGGGCCTCGCTTTCAACGAGATGGTGGCGCGCGGCGAGCTCAAGGCGCCGATTGTCATCGGCCGCGATCATCTCGACAGCGGTTCGGTGGCGAGCCCCAATCGCGAGACCGAGGCGATGAAGGACGGATCGGACGCGGTGTCCGACTGGCCGCTACTCAACGCGCTGCTCAATTGCGCCAGCGGCGCGACCTGGGTCTCGCTGCACCATGGCGGCGGCGTCGGCATCGGCTATTCGCAACACGCCGGCATGGTGATCGTCGCCGACGGCACGCCGCAAGCGGCCAAGCGCATCGAGCGTGTGCTCTGGAACGATCCCGCCACGGGCGTCATGCGCCATGCCGACGCCGGGTATGAGACGGCGATCGACTGTGCCCGTGACAAGGGACTCGATCTGCCGAGCCTGGCGTAGCAGGTGTTGGCCGAAAGCCGCGCGGGACGTCTAACGCCCGATCGTCTCGCCGGCGGTCGAGCGCATGCGCCTCTCAGGCTGGTCGCGTTCATGTCGTCGAGGACTGGTCGCGTCAGCACGGTAGTCTGGCCCGGCGATCACGACCAGAAGCAATGAACTTACGCCGCGGAAGAGTGGATCAGGCGAGAGCGGCTTGGCGTTCCCGCGCCGGCTCGCGGACCCGGTCGGGTTTCCCGGGCTCGGCGAGCCGCGTGAAACTGCGATGGCTCGCCTGTGCGGGCGCCTCGACGATGATGCCCTCACAGACGATCTGTCCGTCGAGCGTCCTGAATTCCAGCTTCTCGTAGCGCGGCATCGTCTCGCCGGGCGCTGGCGGAAGCAGCCCGACGCTTCCCTGGATGTTCAGCGTGGCTTCGCCGGTGCCGTGAAGCCGCGGATTCCACATCCTGATCCCGGTTTCCGCCCAGCGCTGCCGGATCAGTGCGGCGCGATCGGCAGGTTCCGCGGCCCTTGAGCGAACTTTCGGTGCGCTGCGGTTCTCCCGAGAGGGACACACCAGAGCCGGAGCCGGCTCGATGTCCGCGACGACGCTGGCTGCGTCGGCGGAGCAGTGCGCCACAGCCACCGCTGTGACGGGCGCAGCAGCCGGCTCGACATCCACGATGACGTCAGGGAAACGATTGTCGTTGACGACAAGAGCGGGGGCATCAACCGGTGTGCTCGCGACATCGACGGACGATGGCGAGGCCCCCTCCGTGACAACGGGCTCAGCGTCGGTCGGGAGGGCGGGAAGTGGATCGTCGCCGATGACGAGTTCGGCGGCGTCGACCGGTTCGATGACGACGTCGACCGCGACCGGCTCCGCGTCGACGGACTCGATGCTCGTCGGGATATCTACAGCCGGATCATGGCTGATGACGGGCTCGGGAGTATCGGCTGTCGCGATTTCGATCTCGATGGTCGAGACCGAATCCTTCTCCACGACGACCGGTTCAATTTCTGCCGGCGTCTCCCGGGACCCGTCGCCGATGCCGCTGGCAGCGGTCGGCGATGCCGGCCGGCTCTCTGCCATGATAGAGATCGCGGTATGATCCTCGGCGGACGGAGCCGCGCCTGTGATCGCGACGTCGTCGCACGCCGGTACCGTGCTGATATCGATGAGATGAGCCGAAGTGGCCCCCGCGATGTCTTCGCTGACGGCAGGCGAGACGTCTGCGGCGACCGGCGTGACGTCAACGTTGCCGCTGTGCGGCACGGACTGAAGCCGGGTGATTGCCCATTTCACCCCGGGGATGCGGCGCAGCAACGATATCAGTCTCGAAAGCACTAGGAGTTGTCCAAGAGGTACTCGGCGTGAGGGCAATCGCTGATTCGCCAGCAATGTGAAAAACTGCCCCGGCCGTCATACCCGTGTCAATGTAGGCGAGATCAATAGCAGAACATCCGCACATCATGAAAGTGGAAGGTCGACCGGCGCGCGCGTGATCGCCTCCACAATAAGCCGCCGCTCGATACGCTCTGTCGAAAGGGAGCGAACTCGTGATCTCCAAGATACGATCTTCAAGACAGGGCTCGTTGTGATGCTCGTCGCGCTCACCTGTGCGCCAGCGCCATGATGCATGCCGATGCCAAAATGAGTTCTCCACCTCGTTCCGCGCCGCAGGGATGATACCGAGGATATTGCTCCGAATGCGGGGTTCGGGATAGTTTGGAAAACTCGGCAACTGGTGCAAGGAGGAGGCATGAAAAGGATAGTCGCCATCGGAGTGGTTCTGCTCTGGTCCACCATCGCGTTCGCGCAGGATCGCACCATCACGGTGGCCTCGACTACCTCGACGGAACAATCGGGCCTGTTCGGGTATCTGCTGCCGCTGTTCACAAAGGCCGAGGGCATCGGCGTGAAGGTCGTCGCCGTCGGCACCGGCCAGGCGCTGGACATCGGGCGGCGCGGCGATGCCGACGTGGTGTTCGTCCATGACCGGGTTGCCGAAGACAAGTTCATGTCGGAAGGGCAGGGCGTGAAGCGCTACGACGTCATGTACAACGATTTCGTCATCGTCGGGCCGAAGAGCGATCCCGCGAAGATCGCCGGCGACAAGGACGTCGCGGATGCGCTGCGCAAGATCGCGGCGGCAAAGGCGCCTTTCATCTCGCGCGGCGACAAGTCCGGCACGAACGCGGCCGAGCTGAGGCTGTGGAAGGAGGCGGGCGTCGATCTCAGTGCGGGCAAGGACGGCTGGTATCGGGAGATCGGCCAGGGCATGGGCCCGGCGCTGAACATGGCCTCGTCGTCGAACGCCTATCTCCTGTCGGACCGCGGCACGTGGCTGTCGTTCAAGAACCGCGGCGAACTCGCCATCCTGACGGAGGGCGACAAGCGGCTGTTCAACCAGTACGGCGTCATGCTGGTGAACCCCGCCAAGCATCCGAACGTCAAGGCGAAGGACGGGCAGGCTTTCATCGACTGGCTCATCTCGCCCAAGGGCCAGGAGGCGATCGCCGGGTACAAGGTCGGCGGCGAGCAGCTATTTTTCCCCAACGCGTCCCACTAGCAGGAACGCGACGGTCGACACCGCCACGCTGAGTGCGAGCAGGATCAGTCCGAGTCCGAGCGCCAGCGGCAGATCGCCCTTGCTGGTTTCCAGTGCGATCGCTGTCGTCATCGTGCGCGTGAAGCCGCGGATATTGCCGCCGACGATGATGATGGCGCCGACTTCGGCGATGGCGCGTCCGAACGCTGCCAGAAAAGCCGTCAGCAGCGAGGTCCGACCGAGCGCGAACAGGAGCGCCATGCTGCGGAAGGCCGACAGTCCGTCGATCCGCGCCAGATCGCCATACTCCGCCCACAGCAGGCTCGCGGGCCGGTGCACCAGCGCCACCACGATCGGCGTGGCGAGCAGCGTCTGCGCGATCACCATGGCGGCCGGCGTGAACAACAGTCCGGACGCCCCGAGCGGGCCGGATCGCGACAGCAGAAGATAGAGCGCGAGGCCGACCACGACCGGCGGAAGGCCGAGCAGCGCGTTGGTCAGCACGATGATCACCTGCCGCCCGTGGAAGCGGGTAATCGCAAGCAAGGCCCCGATCGGTGCACCGATCAGCAGGGCAACGATGCTCGCGGTCAGGCTGACGCGAACCGACAGTGCGACGATGCCGAGCAGCTCGGCGTCGGCCTCGCCGATCAGCGTGAAGGCGGCAGCGATGGATTGCGCGAAATCGTTCATCCGGCCTGACGGTGTTGGGCCGGCTCGATGCCGTCGATCCTGCTCACGTCCATCGCGAAATCCTTCGCCTCAACAGCTTGCCCCCAAAGGCTTCGACCGGTGGCCGGCCCCCCTGCATGCAGATCCTCGCGCGGCAACTGCACCGGTTCTGGCCGTTGCGGCCGCCACAATCAAGAGGTCGCAATCCGGGTCCCGAAGCCCGGCCTCCCGCCGGTCTCGAACTGAGTGCCAAGCCTTGATTGGCGCGTCAGCTCGCCCGGCGCGAATCCGGCAGACGGAAGCTCAAAATCGTACCCGTTCGCAACCGAATGGCGGCTTTATTCCCGCCTCGGATGCTTTATCGAAGGGGCAGGATCAGGTCGCAGCCGCCCGGTGGCGGTGCTAGACCCTGGTGCAGGAACAATGGGCCGTGCCGTGCCGGCACGCCCGCAAGGATGAAGGATAAGAGGCAATGATCCAGACCGTTGGCATCATCGGGGCAGGGACCATGGGGAACGGCATCGCGCAGGTCTGCGCGGCGGCCGGGCTCTCGGTCGTGATGGTCGACATTTCCGAGGCGGCGGTGAATCGCGGGCTGTCGACCGTCGGCGGCAGCCTCGAGCGCCTGGTCAAGAAGGAGAAGATGTCGGCGGCCGACCGCGAGGCGACGCTCAAGCGCATCACCGGCACCACCGACCGGGCGAAGCTGTCGGACTGCGACCTCGTCATCGAGGCCGCGACGGAGAACGAGGAGCTCAAGGTCAGGATTCTGAAGGACCTCTGCGCCACCTTGTCGCCGCGCACGCTGGTCGCGACCAACACCTCGTCGATCTCGATCACCAAGCTCGCCGCCGCGACCGACCGTCCCGATCGCTTCATCGGCATGCACTTCTTCAACCCGGTGCCGGTGATGGCGCTGCTGGAACTGATCCGCGGCCTGCAGACCTCGGATGACACGCACGCCAAGGCGCTCGATTTCGCCCAGCGCGTCGGCAAGGTGGCGATCACGGCCAAGAACAGCCCGGGCTTTGCCGTCAACCGAATCCTGTGCCCGATGATCAACGAGGCGATCTTCGCGCTCCAGGAAGGGATCGCAACGGCGGAGGAGATCGACGCCGGCATGAAGCTCGGTTGCAACCATCCGATCGGGCCGCTGGCTCTGGCCGATCTGGTCGGGCTCGATACCATGCTTTCGGTGATGGAGGTCTTTTACAAGGGCTTCAACGATCCTAAATATCGGCCAGCGCCGCTGCTGAAAGAGATGGTCGATGCCGGCCATCTCGGCCGCAAGACCGGGCAGGGCTTTTACACCTATAGCGCCTGATGAGGGCATCGGCGGCGGGCACTTGGCGTCCGCCGCCGGATTCCCGCACTTTGCGCTGCGACAAAGACGCCGCGCGCAATTGACCCGACAATGTTGAACGGGCGGCCCGTGGGAACAACGGAACGGACACAGAGGACATGTCGGATCGACTGAAGGCCGAACGCGACGCGGCGGCCGCGCGGCGGAACCTGTTGACCCAGGATGCGATCGAGCGCACCGGGATCACCGAAGAGATGATCGGGGAGCTCGTCACCCGCTTCTACGGGCGCGTGCGCGAAGATGCACGGCTGGGACCGCTGTTTGGGGTCGTGCAGAATTGGGACGAGCATCTCGCCAAGCTCAGGGATTTCTGGTCTTCGGTCGTGCTGATGAGCGGCCGCTATCACGGCTCGCCGATGCGGGCGCATCTGCCGCTGAGCCTGGTGAGCGATCATTTCGACCGCTGGCTCGATCTGTTCGAGCAGACCGCGCGCGAGGTCTGCCCGCCACCGGCGGCTGCGCTGTTCATCGACAAGGCGCGCCGCATCGCCGACAGTTTCGAGATGGCATCGGCAACCGTCGCCGGTTCTATCGCCGCGCCGCGCCACGTGCTCAGATCCTGACGACGACTGGCTGCCTGCAGCCGTATAGCGTTTGCGCAGCGCAATGAATCGCGCGCCGCACCAATTCCGACATCATCGGTCTGATCTGCAAAATCATCATGCCAATCGCGCGGCGTGACGTTGAACTGCGAAAATGCGCATGAATGCGTTTATCGTCGTTCAATCAACGCGAGCAAAGCCATATTGATGCACTGCGGTGCCAACTCTTCGCCTTGATTTCGGCAGAGTTCCAGCGCCTGCTTGTGGACATGTCCCGCGCATCGCTCACCATCAATTCCTCATCGCCTGAACGCTCCGGGGAACCCGAAGACGACGCCTGCGCCGAGCAGACGCGGCGAACTGTCCTGCTCGGCGCGCTCGTCACTTCCGCCTGCCTCGGTTGTTCCGCGTACGCGCGTGCGGACGAGGATCCGCCTGGCTCCGACGAGCGGCCTCAGAAAGGCGATGTGCTCGTCTTCTCCGAAGGCGACCAGGAGGGAAAGCTCATCACCGCGGCTGACCTGCCGGCTGGCGGACCGCCGGTGCATGCCTGGCCGAAGGATCCCAAGACATCGGTGGTGCGCAGCGGCTCCCGGCTCAACGAGATCCTGATCATCCGGCTCGATCCCGCCGAGCTCGACGAGAAGACCCGTGCGCGCGCCGTCGATGGCATCATCGCCTACTCGGCGATCTGCGCTCATGCCGGCTGTCCCGTCACCGCCTGGGTGAAGAGCGATGTCGGCGACAAGAAGGTGTTCAAGTGCATGTGTCACAACTCCGAATACGATCCTCGTGCGGGCGCACAGGTCGTGTTCGGGCCGGCGCCGCGACGGCTCGCGGCGCTGCCGTTGGCGCTCGCTGACGGTTCGCTCAGCGTCGCCGGCAATTTCATCGGAAAGGTAGGTGCCGCGCAGCCAGGATAAACGGACGGTGCGGGTCGTGCCCGCCTCACGAGAGGCCGTATCCGCCGCTGGGCGGACGGCGGGACGAACGACAAGAATTCAAAACAAGAATTCAAAACAAGAATTCAAACGGATGAAAAAGGGGAACGTCCATGAAAACGTCCATGACCAGGAAGCAATGGTTACTGTCCGGCTTCGTCGCCTTCACCTGCCTCGTTTCGACTGCCGCCGTGTCGGGTCCGATCGAGAACTACACGCCGGTCACCGCGCAGCGGCTGGAGAATCCGGAGCCTGGCAACTGGATGCTCTATCGGCGCACCTATGACGGGCAGGGCTACAGCCCGCTCGACCAGATCAACGCCTCCAACGTGAAGAACCTCACGCCGGTCTGGACCTTTGCCACCGGCGTCGTCGAAGGCCACGAGGCGCCGCCGATCGTCAACAACGGCGTGATGTTCGTGGCAACCCCGATGGGGCAGGTGATCGCGCTGAACGCAAAGACCGGCGACGAATATTGGCGCTACAAGCGACAGCTTCCCGACGATCTGTTCCAGCTGCATCCGACCAGCCGCGGCGTCGGTCTCTGGGAGGACAAGCTCTACCTCGCCACCACGGACGACCACGTCGTCGCGCTCGATGCCAAGACCGGCAAGGTCGTGTGGGACACCAAGGTGCAGGACTACAGGAAGGGCCAGTACATGACCCTGATGCCGCTGATCGTCGACGGCAAGGTCATTGTCGGCGGCTCTGGCGGCGAATTCGGCGTGCGCGGCTATGTCGCCGCCTATGATGCCAAGGACGGCAAGGAGCTGTGGCGAACCTTCACCATTCCGGGCGAAGGCGAACCCGGTCACGACACCTGGCACGGCGACGACTGGAAGAACGGCGGCGGCTCGGCCTGGATGACCGGCAATTACGACAAGGAGACCAAGACGATCTATTGGGGCGTCGGCAATGCCGCACCGTGGCCCGGCGAGACCCATCCCGGCGACAATCTTTACACGTCCTCGGTCCTCGCGCTCGATCCCAACACCGGCAAGATCAAGACCTATCACCAGTATCACCAGAACGATTCCTGGGACTGGGATGAGGTCGACGCGCCGATGCTGATCGACTTGCAGCGCGACGGTCGTAACATCAAGAGCCTGATCCATCCGGGCCGCGATGCGATCTTCTGGGTGCTCGAGCGTACGCCGACCAAAATCAACTACGTCGCCGGCTGGCCGTTCGTCTCCACCGACGTCTGGAAGGGCATCGAACCCGAAAGCGGCAGGCCGATCGTGGACCCCGCGCACAAGCCGGTGATCGGCAAGCGCGTGGAGTTCTGCCCCTCATTGTGGGGCGGCAAGGACTGGCCGTCGGCGGCCTATAGCCAGAAGACCGGGCTCGTCTACGTGCCCGCCAACGAGAATTTCTGCGGTGGTTTCACCGGCGAGAAAGTCGCGCTCAAGCCGGGCGAGCTCTGGCTCGGAACCAAGCCGGAGGATATCGGCCTGAAGGCGAAGTCGGGCGCGGATCATTTCGGCGAGCTGCAGGCCTGGGATCCCGCCACGGGCAAGAAGGTGTGGCAGCACAATTTCCCGAAGTCGCAGCTGTTCGGCTCGGTGACGGCGACCGCGGGCGATCTCGTCTTCGTCGGCGGCACCAATGACCGCAACTTCCGCGCCTTCAATGCCAAGACCGGCGAACTCCTGTGGGAGCAGAAGACCAACTCCGGCATCATGGGCATGCCGGTGTCCTACGAGATCGACGGCACCCAATACATCGCGATCCAGTCGGGATGGGGCGTGGACGCGCAGCGCATCCAGGATGCGCTGGCGACCAACAACATCGGCATCGAAGCCAATGTGCCGCAAGGCGGCGTCGTCTGGGTGTTCGCACTGAAGAAGTAGCTCCGCAGGCGGATCGAAGACGGCGGAGCAACGGGGGGTGGCGAATGCGGCGGACGGCAGCGTCCGCCGCATTTTGCTATGAGACGTTGCTGCGCGATGGCCGCTATTTCCCCTGCCGCTCGACCTTGTCCTTTTCCTTCTGATTCATGTCGCGAATCTTGGGATCGGCATTGGTCTGCCCGGTGGTCTGGGTCGTCGAGGCGGGCGGGGCATTGGCGTTGGGAAGCGACTTCTGGTCCGGCGCGGTGGGGCGCGTGGCCGTTGTCGGAGGGCTGGCACCGGCTTGGGCGAGTGCGGCTGCGGCAGGCAAAAGAAAGGCGCCCGACAGCAACGAGACTGCGAGCGCCTTTGAGATGTTGATCATCGATCTGCTCCTGTCAGATCGATGGAAACGGCGCGAGGCCGCTTGCGTTCCCCTTCACGCCTCCAATTGCTTGCCGATCGGCAGCGCACGAATGCGTTTTCCCGTCGCGGCGAAGATCGCGTTCATCAGTGCCGGCGCGAATGGCGGGACGCCGGGCTCTCCGACGCCGCTCGGCGGCGTGTCGGGCCCGGGCGGCACGATGTAGACGTTGGTCACCACGGGAGATTCGTCGATCCTGACGACCTGGAAATCGTCAAAATTCTTCTGCTGCACCTTGCCGTCCTTGAAGCTGATCTCGCCGTATTTGGCGAGGCTCAGCCCCATGATCGCGGCGCCTTCGATCTGTGAGGCGATGCGCTCGGGGTTGACATAGGTGCCGCAATCGATCGCGGTGTCGACCCGCGGCACCGTCAGCTTGCCCTTGTCGTCGACGGCCACCTCGACGATGGTCGCGATATAGCTGACGAAGCTGCGGTGCACGGCAATGCCGAGACCGTGGCCCTTCGGCACCTGACGGCCCCACTCACCCTTTTCGGCGACCAGCTCGACGACCTTGCGAAGGCGCGCGGTGTCGATCGGGTAGCTGTCCTGGGGCTCGCCGTAGTTCCAGAGGTCTTTCACCGCGGGCTTGACGATGCGCGGGCTGCCGATCAGCGCGAGCAGAGTCTCCTTCTGGTCGCGGCCAGTCGCCTGCGCGATCTCGCCGACCATCGACTGCACGGCGAAGGCGCGCGGGATGTTCGAGACCGAGCGGAACCAGCCGATGCGGGTGTGCGCAGCCGCCTCGGGATTCTCGCAGGAGATGTTGGCGATCTCGAACGGCATGTCGACCAGACCCATCCCGATCTCGAACGGGGCCTGGTGCACGGTGCCGGCGGCAAACGTCGAGGCGATGCTGGGCGCCACGCTGCGGTGGCGCCATGCAATCACCTTGCCGCTCTTATCGAGACCGGCCTCGATCCGCTCGACCGAGACCGTGTGGAGGAAGCCGTTATGGATATCGTCCTCGCGCGTCCACTGCACCTTGACCGGTGCGCCGAGCTCCTTGGACAGCAGCGCCGCCTCGAGCGCAAAGTCGCATTTCGACTTGCGGCCGAAACCGCCGCCGAGCAGGGTCACGTTGACGGTGACGTTGCCTTCGGGCATGCCGAGCGTCTTGGCGACGTCGTCGCGGGTGCCGCCTGGGCTCTGCACCGGCGCCCAGATCTCCGCCTTGTCGCCCTTGACGTCGGCGACCGCCACCGGCGGCTCCATGCTGACATGGGCGAGATGCGGGATGTAGTACTCGCCGACGATCACCTTGTCCGCGCCCTTGAGGGCTGCATCCGCGTCGCCCTCCTTGCGTACGACGAGGCCAGGCTTGCGCGAGGCCTCCTCGAGCTCCTTGCGATAGGCCACCGAATCGTACTTCCCGTTGGGCCCATCGTCCCATACCAGCTTCAAGGCGTCGCGACCCTTGATCGCCGCACCGGTGTTGCGCGCGATCACGGCGACGCCGCCGAGCGGCTGGAATTTTGAAGGCCAGGGCCAGCCTTGCACCTTCATCACCTTCTCGACGCCGGGGACCTTCAGCGCCGCGTCGGGATCGAACGAGACCAGCTTGCCGCCGGTCACCGGCGGGCGGGCGATCACGGCATATTTCATCCCCGGCAGCCGCACGTCGGCGCCGTAACGGGCCTTGCCGGTGGTGATGTCGTGGAGATCGACGATGCCGATCTGGCCCTTGGTCAGATAGCGGAAGTCCTTGGGGTCCTTCAGCTTGAGGCCTTCGATAGCAGGCACCGATTCCTTGGCGGCGTCGGCTGCGAGCTCGCCGAAACCGAGCTTGCGGCCGCTTGCGCCGTGGACGACCTCGTGGTTGACGGCCTTGACCTCGGTCGCCGGCACGCCCCAGCGCTTCGCCGCGGCGTGCTCCAGCATGGTGCGGGCCGAGGCGCCGATCTGGCGCATCGGCATCAGATAATGCCGCGTGCTGCGCGAGCCGTCGGTATCCTGGTTGCCGAACTTCACCTCGTCGCCGTGGGCCTGCTGCACCTTGACCCTGGACCAGTCGGCTTCCATCTCCTCGGCCACGATCAGCGGCAGGCTGGTGCGCACGCCGGTGCCCATTTCCGAACGGTGGGCGACGATGCTCACGATGCCGTCGGGTGCAACCGCGACGAAGACGCGCGGATCGACCACGACGCCGTGCGGCATCTTGCCGGCGCCGGTCTCATAGGCGAGCGCCTGGCGCGACATGACGGGGGCGGCGAGCACGAAGCCGCCGGTGATGCCGAGCCCCTTCAGGATGCTGCGGCGCGAGACCTTCTCGACCTTGATGTTCTTTTCGAAGCCACGGAGCTTGCCGGGATTGTCGATGAAATTCATGTCACACTCCCGTCGATGCGAGATGGACTGCGTTCTCGATGCGCTGATAGCAGCCGCAGCGGCAGATGTTGCCGGACATCGCCTCGCGGATCTGGTCATGCGAGGGTTTTGGGTTGTCCATCAGAAGCGCCGCGGCCTGCATGATCTGGCCGGCCTGGCAGAAGCCGCATTGCGGCACGTTGACCTGGCGCCAGGCCTTTTGCACCGGATGATCGCCGTCCGGATGCAGACCCTCGATCGTGGTGACCTCGCGTCCGGCGACGTCGTTGATCGACGTGATGCAGGCCCGCACGGCCTCCTTGTCGACGATGACGGTGCACGCGCCGCACAGGGCCTGGCCGCAGCCATATTTGGTGCCGGTCAGCCCGGCCTCGTCACGCAGGAACCAGAGTAGCGGGAGATCCGGGTCGCCGTCCCAGCTCTGTTCCTGGCCGTTGATCTTCACCTTGATCATGATCGTCCCTCGCTCTTCATAAGCATGCCAATTCAAAACTCGCCGACGCCGGTCGGCGCAATGCCGGTTGCGTCGTGTCGTCGCGTCCCAGCCCACGATCCTGCACGGGCAGATCCCGGCAGGAGGCAGGAATGTGAATCTCGATGTCCGGATGTGTTCGATACCTCCCGTTTTATTCTTAATTGATTGTATTTCGCGCGGCATCGTGACGGCACGATCGTAACAGAGATCGCGCCAGCCCGGCCTTCACAGCCGGGTGTTCTCACCGGCAAAAGATTGCATCGATGGTTTGGCAAAAGCAGGGCGCGTCATCGCGCCGCGGGACGGCGCGATCGCAAGCAGGGATTGCGACGAAAAAAAAGGCTTCGTCCGCCAGAAAGACTGCGCGGACGAAGCAGGATGCCTCAGTCGAGGGAGGGAGAAACGCAGGGGCCGGGGACTTCAAGGCGGAAGTTGGCGGCACTGCGCAGGCATTCAGAGACCAGGACTGAGGGAGCTGATGCCCTCACATACGCGTGGTGCAGACGCGGCGGCATCGCCGCGATGATCCCGGGACGGGGACCGGTTCGGCTCGCTGGCGATGGTAGGCGCCAGCGAGCGGAGGAAGGTCCGGCGAAGGCTTGGCGGCCCCGCTCAGGCGGCTTTGGCTTTGGCGACGTGCGTCGCGATCGCGTCCATCAGCGCCGGTGAGAGGCAATCATAGGGCTCGAGCCCGATTTCCTTCAGCCGCGAACGGATGCCCGCCATCTGCTCGGGCTTCACGCCCGATTCGATCACGGAGGAGACGAAGGCGGCGAATTGCGGTGCCTGCGAGCCCTGCTCCTGGAACAGCTCGGGATGGATGAAGTCGAGACCGTAGAACGGGTGGTTCTTGTTCTCGATGCGGCCGTACATGTGCGTGCCGCAGACCTTGCAGGCGTGGCGCTGGATCACCGCGGAGGGATCGACGATCTGGAGCTTGTCGCCGTTCTCGAGCACGCTGACGTTCTGGCGCGGCACCACGGCGACGACGGAGAACGTCGCGCCCTCCGGCTTCCAGCATTTGGTGCAGCCGCAGGCGTGGTTGTGGGCGACGTCGCCCTTGATGCCGACCTTGACCGGATGGTCCTTGCATTTGCAGACGAGCGTGCCGCCGGCGAAGTTGCCGCTGCCCTGTTTGAGGCCGTTGTCGATCGAGGGGTGGAGTGCAACAGTCATGGGTCGATCCTCCTTGGGGGTGACGCTTTCGAGCTAGAACACGACGACTGAACGGATGGATTTGCCCTCGTGCATGAGGTCAAAGCCCTTGTTGATCTCCTCGAGCTTGAGCACGTGGGTGATCATCGGATCGATCTGGATTTTTCCGTTCATGTACCAGTCGACGATCTTCGGCACGTCGGTGCGGCCGCGCGCGCCGCCGAAGGCGGTGCCGCGCCAGTTGCGTCCGGTGACGAGCTGGAACGGGCGGGTGGCGATCTCCTTGCCGGATTCGGCAACGCCGATGATGACCGAGGTGCCCCAGCCGCGATGGCAGGCTTCCAGCGCCTGGCGCATCACCGTGGTATTGCCGGTGCAATCGAAAGTGTAGTCGGCGCCGCCGTCGGTGAGGCCGACGAGATGCTGGACGATGTCGCCTGTGACCTTCTTGGGATTGACGAACTCGGTCATGCCGAACCTGCGGCCCCAATCCTCCTTGGCGTCGTTGATGTCGACTCCGATGATCTTGTCGGCGCCGGCCATCTTGGCGCCCTGGATCACGTTGAGGCCGATGCCGCCGAGGCCGAACACGACCACGTTGGAGCCCGGCGTGACCTTCGCGGTGTTGACGACGGCGCCGACGCCCGTAGTGACGCCGCAGCCGATGTAGCAGCTCTTGTCGAAGGGGGCGTCCTCGCGGATCTTGGCGACCGCGATCTCCGGCAGCACGGTGAAGTTCGAGAAGGTCGAGCAGCCCATGTAGTGGTAGACCGGCTTGCCCTTGTAGGAAAAGCGGCTGGTGCCGTCGGGCATCACGCCCTTGCCTTGCGTCGCGCGAATCGCAGTGCAGAGATTGGTCTTCTGGCTGAGGCAGCTTTTGCACTGCCGGCATTCCGGCGTGTAGAGCGGGATGACGTGGTCGCCCGGCTTCACCGAGGTTACGCCGGGGCCGATCTCGCGGATGATGCCGGCACCCTCATGTCCCAGGATCGACGGAAAGATTCCCTCGCTGTCGAAGCCGTCGAGCGTGTAGGCGTCGGTATGGCAGATGCCCGTCGCCTTGATCTCGACCAGGACTTCGCCGGCCTTCGGTCCTTCCAGATCGACCTCGACGATCTCGAGTGGCTTCTTGGCTTCGAAAGCGACGGCGGCACGTGTCTTCATCGTAAACTCCTCGGATTCTCGTGGGGCGCCAAGAACTAGGTCTCAGTTGGGCTCCAAACGTTCATTTCCTGCCCATGCACGAATCCTCGTTCTTGGTATAGGCGTCGTTCTTGTCCTCGTGCTTGCTGGGGCGGGCGCGGCCCCAGGCTTCGTTGGAGCGGGCGCGCAGATAGACGTAGAGGTCGTCCATGTAGCAGGCGACGTTGGGGTTATCGCCGAAGGCGGGCATGACGTTCTCCGAGGCAGTCGAGATGTTCTTGCGGCCGGAGGCGACGACGCCGAGAAAATCGGCGTAGCTCATCGTCTTCAGAGAATCTTTTAGCGCGGGAGCGTAGGTCGAGCCCATTCCGTCCGGGCCATGGCACACGTGGCACTCGGAGTGATAGCGGCGGTATCCGGAATAGGTGTACCAGTCTACCGAGCCATCGGTGATCTTGTAGGTCGGGTTGCCTTCCTTATCGAGCCATTCGCCGGTTTCGTTCTGCTTGACGGCAGTGGGGTCACCGGAGCCGTCCGCGACGGCAATTCCCCCGGACGCGACCAGGAACATCACGGCAATGGCAGAGCAGATTTTTCGCAAGAGATTTTCCTCGGAAGGCGTTTGGGGGAGACGAGCCGGCGCGTGGAGTTGATCCACGCGCCGGAGCGATGCTGATGGCCTAGTCCGGCAGCGAGAACACGGTCAGCGTACCGCCGAGTGCCGTGTAGTTGCTGAGGGCTGCGTAGCCACCGACCGCGCCAAGACCTGCGGTCGGATCGGTCAGACCTGCCGCCAGACCGATGCCGGCCCAGCCGCCGACGCCGGAGAGCACTGCGACATACTGCTTGCCGCCGTTCTCATAGGTCGTGACGTTGCCGATGATGCCGGAGGGAGTCTTGAACTTGTAGAGCTCCTTGCCGGTCTTGGCATCGACCGCCTTCAGATAGCCTTCGAGCGTGCCGTAGAACACCACGCCGCCGGCGGTTGCGAGCGCACCCGACCAGACCGAGAACTGCTCCTTGTTCGACCAGACGATCTTGCCGGTCTTGCCGTCCCAGGCGATGAAGTTGCCCATGTGGCTTTCACCCTTCGGCGGATACATCGAGAGCGTCGCACCCACATAGGGCTGGCCCGCGGTGTAGCTCACCTTGAACGGCTCGTAGTCCATGCAGACGTGGTTGGTCGGAACGTAGAACAGCTGCGTGTCCGGCGAGTAGGCTGCCGGCTGCTCGTCCTTGGTGCCGAGCGCGGCCGGGCAGATGCCCTTCACGTTGTGGTCCTCGCCCGCCTTGTCGGTCGAAGCTGCGTCGAGCACCTTCGGACGACCGTAGGTCGGCGAGTTCTTGTCCATGTCGACGCCGGAGGTCCAGTTCACCTTCGGATCGTACTTTTCGGCGATCAGCAGCTCGCCGTTGGTGCGATCGAGGGTATAGGCGAGACCGTTGCGATCGAAATGCGTCAGCAGCTTGCGCGGCTGGCCGTTGATCGACTGATCCGAGAGAATCATCTCGTTCACGCCGTCATAGTCCCACTCGTCGTGGGGCGTCATCTGATAGACCCACTTGGCAACGCCGGTATCCGGATTGCGCGCCCAGATCGTCATCGACCATTTGTTGTCGCCCGGACGCTGTTTCGGATTCCAGGTCGAAGGATTGCCCGATCCGTAATAGATCAGGTTCAGCGCGGGATCGTAGGAGATCCAGCCCCAGGTGGCGCCGCCGCCGATCTTCCACTGATCGCCCTGCCAGGTCTTCAGGCTGGAATCCTTGCCGACCGGCTTGCCGAGCGCGGTGGTCTTGTCGTCGACCAGAAGCTCGCTGTCCGGCCCTTCCGAATAACCGCGCCATGCCAGCTTGCCGGTTTTGATATCGTAGGCCGACATATGCGCCTGGACGCCGAACTCGCCGCCGGAGATGCCGATGAGCACCTTGTCCTTGATGACCATGGGCGCCGACGTGCCGGTCTCGCCCTTGCTGGGGTCGCCATTCTTGGCGGTCCATACAACCTGACCGGTCTTGACATCGAGGGCGACGAGAGTGGTGTCGGCCTGATGCAGGAAGATCTTGCCGTCGCCGTAGGCCAGGCCACGGTTTACCGTGTCGCAGCACATCACCGGGATGACGTTCGGATCCTGCTTCGGCTCGTACTTCCAGACGATCTTGTTCTCGTGCGAAAGGTCAATGGCATAGACCTTGTTCGGGAACGGCGTGTGGACGTACATCATGTTGCCGATGATCAGCGGGCCGCCCTCATGGCCGCGCAGCACGCCTGTCGAGAAGGTCCAGGCAACCTGAAGCTTGCCGACGTTCTGTGCGTTGATCTGGTTGAGCTTGGAATAACGAGTATTGGCGTAGTCGCCGGTCGGCATCACCCAGTCTTTCGGGTTCTGCGACATCTTGATCAGCTCGTCATTGGCTGAGGCGCTCCCGACGGCGAGAGCCGCCGCTGAGCCAAGAAAGGTCGCCAGTAGCACCTTGCGCATAGTCATTCCTCCGTTGGTCTCGTTTATTGTTTCCGAAGCATTACTGATTCACCGGGCTTCTCGTCCGGCGTCTGCTCGTGCAGGGCGGTCACGTTTGGGACCAGAAACGATGCTGTGCTGTTTCCTCCTCCTGATGAGAGCCACGGGTCCGCGTGCAGGAGCGGCCCGTTCTTGTTGTTCCTGTCGCAATCCCTAACGACTTCGTCATCGGGAAACTTGCCCAAGAGAGAAGCCGGTTTGCTCGACAGCGCACGGACGCGAAGATTTTGATTTTGCAGCAGCGAATTCAGCGGCTTCCGCGTCGCTCTGACAGCGCCTTCAGCGCTCAGGTTCCCCTTGACGGCGCTGCAACTAAGGCGGAGGATTAATGCTCAAGGGTGGCAATGGAACGATGGCGCTCGTGCCGAAAGACCGCTCAACTTCGAGGTAAACGTCACGCAATCACCGCAGAGGGCTCCGGCAGCACTGGTCGCGATTTGCGTCGAAGCTCCGGATCAAACCAGTGGCTGGATTAATGTCCGACACCATTCACACGCTCTCGACGACCGGCATGACGCCGAAGCGCCAGATCCAGAGCTGGATCGACGGGCTGACGAGCCTGTGTGGGCATTTCGACGTCGATCCGCTGGAGGCGTCCTCGCTCGAAGGTCGCATCGACTACACGAGCGTCTCGCGCCTGAAGCTCTGCCAGATCGAGGTGAGTCAGCATCGCATTGCGCACACGCTGGCGCGCGCCAAGGCTAATGAACATCCCTACATCAAGATCCACTTCCAGACCTACGGCGTGTCCTATTTCGAGCAGGAAGGCCGTCACATCGAAATCAACCCCGGCGATATCATCGCCTATGACGTCTCCTGTCCGCATTCGATCATCAGCCCGGCCTTCACGCGTCACGACGTGGTGATCGTGCCGAAGGCGCTGCTGCGCGACCGCGGGTTCCCGTCGCAGCGGATGCCCGCCTGCAAGCTGACGGCGAAGACGGGGACGGGGCGGATCGCCCACGATTTCGTCCATGCGACCTTCGACGAGGCGGCCAAGCTGTCGGCGAACAGTGCGGTCGGCGTCGCCGATTCGCTGATCGATCTCTTGCTGCTGCCGCTGCGCGAAGCCGACACGATGTTCGACCGTGTCGGGCCCGAAGCCATGTATGTGCGTGCGCAGTTCTTCATCCGCGAGCACCTGCGCGATCCGGATCTGTGCATCGACCAGATCTCCGCCGAGCTCGGCTGTTCCAAGCGCTATCTGCACATGCTGTTCTCGGAGCGCGGCACCACGGTGAGCGACTACATCTGGCAGGCGCGTTTGCAGAACTGCCGCCAGGAGCTCGAGGCCCACGCCGGCAAGACCATCACCGACGTCGCGTTCTCCTGGGGCTTCTCCAGCTCGTCGCATTTCAGCCGGGTGTTCCGAAAATACTTCGGCGTGGTGCCGTCCTCGATCCACAAGGCACAGCAGGGCGCTGCGAGCGCGGGCGAACACTAGCGCGCGCCGAGCGGGCTCCGCGCCGAGGCCGCTCCGGCGATTGCAGGGCCGCTCAAGAGCCAATTCACCGCTGGATGATCTTCGTCCACACGTCGCCCAGAATCGCCGGCTCGCGCGGCGGCAGATAGGTGAGGCCGGACTGCTTGCCGAATTCGGCGATCTTGCCGTCCGCGCTAAGCTCGCCCAGCGCCTTGTTGACGGTGTCGATCAGCGCTGGATCGCTGCCGAGCCCGACATAGCCGCGATTGGCGCCGATCGGATAGTAATAGCCGGATGCGGTGATCGCCGTATCCGGATGCGCGGCGCGATGAGCGTCGAAGCGGGCAAGATCGATCAGCGTCGCGTCATAGTCGCCGCGCTGGAGCGCGCCGAGGAGATCGTCGCGGCCGGGGACGAGATGGGTGATGCTGTCGATCAGCCGCCCCTTGTCGAAGTTCATCAGGATGGCGTCGCCAAGCGAGCCGCTTTCGATGACCAGACGAAGGCCGGCGAGATCGCCGATGTTGCCGATCTTGCGGCCGCGGGCCCTCGGCCCGAGCAGCACCGTCATCGGCGAATAGACGTAAGGCTGGCTTGGTGCGAGCACGCCGAGCGCGACGCGGCGCCGCCGATCGTCGCGTGTGGCGCCGGCGAAATCCGGCAAGCGCGCCGTCTTCATCCCGGGGACGACGAGCGAATCCCGCGTCAGCGCATAGCCGCCGACGAGCGAGCAGCGCCCATCCGAGAGCAGCGCGTTGGCCTCGAGCTGTGGACTCGAATCTTCGTCCAGCTTGCTCTCGAACCACTGGATCGTCAGCTTCCGTCCGAGCCGCTCCGCCATCGCCTGCGCCAGCAGCACGTCGAAGCCGGCATCCGGCTTGCCGCGCCGATGCATCGAGAGCGGCGGCCGGTCCTCGTCGAGACAGATCTTCAGCGGATCGTCGGCCGCAACAGCGACCGACGCCATCGTCGACAAAAGGGCCGCGACGCTCCATGCAACGTACCGGCCCCTCATGGCTTCCTCCGGCTGGAGATAAAGGCCCAGAGATCCCCGATCTGGTCGTCGCTGAGGATGTCGCCCCAGGGCGGCATCCTGTTGTTCTTGCCGTTCTTCACGGTGGTGACGAACCGCGTCTTGTCGTCGGGGAAGACGCGCAGGTCCGGGGTGACGGTGCCGGAGTTCATCAGGTTCGGGCCGTGGCAGTGCGAGCATTTCTCGGCATAGGTCGACTTGCCGTGATCGATCTGCGCCTGCATGGGATTGCCGGTTGCGTCGTCGGCGGCACGAACGGTCGCCGCAAGCGCGACGGTCAACGCCAGGGCGGCGGCGAAGATCGCCGCCCTGTGAGACATTTCTCTCAGCATCATGCCGTGGATTACTGCTTGACCGCAAAGACCCACAGCGAGCCGCCGGGCGGCACCTTGGCAAGCCGCTCGTCGCCGGAGAACAGCGAATAGACGCCGCCATAGCCGCTGGTTACCGCGACATACTGCACGCCATCCTGCTGCCAGGTCACGGGCTGGCCCTCGATGCCGGACCCGGTCTGGAATTGCCAGAGCTTCTTGCCGTTGTCGGCGTCGAAGGCCTCGAACTCGCCGGTCAGCGCGCCCGTGAACACGACGCCGCCTGCGGTCGATAGCACGCCGGAGAAGCGCGGGATGTCGACAGGGGCCTCCCACTTCGCCTTGCCGGTCAGGGGATCGATCGCCTTGAGATGGCCGCGCGGGCCGTCTCCGTACTCCCAGAGGTCCGTCAGATCCATGCCGAGGTACCATTCACCCTGCTTGAAGGTGACGGGCTCGGTCTTGTACCTGCCGCCGAAGGCGAGCGTGTTGGCATAGGCCAGGCCGGTCTGCGGATTGAACGACATCGGCTCCCAGTTCTTGCCGCCGAGGATCGACGGATAGACGGTGACCTTCTTGCCCTCGCGCGCGTCCTTCGAAACGTCGGTCTCGATCGGACGGCCCGTCTTCATGTCGACGCCGGTCGCCCAATTCACCTTCACGTAAGGGTTGGCCGCGAGCAGCTTGCCATTTGTGCGGTCGAGCACGTAGAAGAAGCCGTTGCGGTTGGCGTCCATCAGCACCTTGGTCGGCTTGCCCTCGACATTCATGTCGGCGAGGACCATCTCGGCCACGCTGTCATAGTCGAACGGATTGTTCGGCGAGAACTGGTAGTGCCACTTGATCTTGCCGGTCTTGGGGTCCATCGCCAGCACGGAGCAGGTGTAGAGATTGTCGCCGGGACGCACCGCCGAATTGAACGGTCCGGGATTGCCGATGCCCCAATACACCGTGTTCAGCTCGGGGTCGTAAGACCCCGTGATCCAGGTCGAGCCGCCGCCGAGCTTCCAGGTGTCGCCCTTCCAGGTGTCGCCGCCGGGCTCGTCCGGCGAGGGGATCGAATGGGTGCGCCACAAGTGCTTGCCCGTCGCCGGATCCCAGCCGTCAATGAAGCCCCTTGTGCCGAACTCGGCGCCGGACATGCCGGTGATGACGATGCCGTCGGCAACCAGTGGCGCCACCGTCATCGAATAGCCTTCCTTGATGTCGGCCGCCTTTTGCCGCCACAGCTCCTTGCCGTTCTTGGCGTCGAGCGCGATCACGTTGGCGTCGAGCGTGGTGCGGAACACCTTGCCGTCATAGAGCGCCGCACCCCGGTTGATGATGCCGCAGCAGACGATGCGCGGCGTCTCGGCGGGATACTCGACCTTGGTTTTCCAGATCTGCTTGCCGCTCTTGGCGTCGACGGCCATGGTCGCGTTGTGCGAGGTCACGTAGATCACGCCCTGGTACACCAGCGGCTGCGATTCCTCGCTGCGATCGTCATTGAAGGAGTAGTTCCAGACTGGGACGAGGTTCTTGACGGTGTCCTTATTGATCTGGTTAAGCGTCGAGAAGCGCTGCAGATTGTAGCCCATGCCGTAGTTGAGAACGTTCGATGTATCGGTCGCGCCCTTGACCAGCTGCTCGGTGGTCTGTGCACTTGCACACGTCGATGCAAGCATGACGAGGCTCGCGGCCATCGCAAAGCGTTTCATCCGTCCCTCCCAATATGCGCGCCTTTTGACGCTGCGAAAGCAACATTCTGTCGGAAACCAAAACGCGTCAATATGAAAGTCGCAATAGTCGTGCGGGTATCGCCGGACGCAGGTGCGGTCACCTTGCGGAAACCGGCTCCACTTGTGCGGAGACGCTGGGGAAATTCCGCGACAAGAAGCAACTCCGATCGAAGATGGCCCGGACGAACGGAAGGTTCCGCGGGTTGTCGCGCGCGCAAGTTGCAATTGCGGACTTGAACCGGCAGCCACTTGTGGATTTATCTCGTTGCTATCCCGCCTCGCACCGAGGCTCTTTGTGTGGGAGGTCTTGATGATCTCGCGTCGCTCAGTTGCGCTTGCGCTCATGATTGCATTGTCGTCCGGTCCGGCGTGGTCGGCCTCCGGCAACGCGGTCAAGTTGTTCGACACCGACAGTGACGGCACGCTCGATCTTGCCGAGGTGAAGAAGGCGGCCGGTGCATTGTTCGCCAAGCTCGACGCCGACCACGACGGCACGCTCGATGCGCGCGAATTGCGCGGACGGCTGACGGCGAAAGAACTCGCCGCCGCCGATCCCGATCGCGACGGGACGCTGACGCTCGACGAATACCTGTCCCTGGTCGAGCAGCGTTTCAATGCAGCCAATCCGGACAAGGACGGAACGCTGGATGCGAAGGAGTTGAACTCGCGCGCCGGCCGCGCGCTGCTGCGATTGTTGCGGTGAGTGCCGCAATCGGAACAGACGTGATTGGGCGGCGGTTGCGGGCATGTCCGCTCCGACACTCATCGGACCTGGCGGAAGGCGCCAAGCCGAGTGCCAAGCCGAACGCCGCCATGGCCGACAAAGGCTGCCGATGGCGCGGTGCCGTTGGCGTCGATTCGACGCGCGGTGCGTCGCACGAGGCTGCGTCTTGCGGGTCGTGCTTGACCAAGAGTGAACTGGCTTTGCCCGAGAGAGAAATGCAGCCGCGAAGAATCGACACGGACCCGCCCGGCAGTCGAATCGAGGCTTGAACTGCACCTGACGCAGCCCTAGGTTTTGCGCCGCGCGATGTCGCGCTCAATACCTTGGGAGACCCGAATGGCCTGGAAAGCTCCGAAGATCGTGGAAGTGCCGGTCGGCATGGAAATCAACATGTACGCCTGCGCTTCGCGCAAGTAAGACCGATCTGCCGCGGCTTCGATGGCGAATGCCGTCGAAGCCGCGGCAGTATCGTAGGGTCTTTCGATATCCGAGTGCCTGCCAATTGAGCGCCCCGCATCGTCGCGAAAAGCCACATCCGAACCGGCTTCGACACGCGCGCCAGAGGTCTCAACCGTCGATCGCCGTATTGTATTGCGCTGATGCTGGTCGGCGCTCTCGACGCGAACGTGATCCAGATGGTCAAGCGCCTTGGGTGCGCTCAGAGCCGCTCTTGAAGCGCGCATATCGAAGCGCAAGGGTCGGCAGCACCAGCAGACTCAGCGCCATCGAAGTGATCAGACCGCCGAGGATGACGATTGCCATCGGACCTTCGATTTCACGACCCGGCTCTCCTGCGCCTAGCGCCAGCGGCAGCAGTCCCAGACCGGTCACGAGAGACGTCATCAGGATCGGGACAAGACGATCGGCCGCACCCTCGATGGCGGTCTCGGGTCCCCACGCGCGACCGTCGACGAGGACGAGGTGCTCGTAATGCGAGATCATAAGGATGGAGTTGCGCAGCGTGATTCCGAACAGCGTGACGAAGCCGACCATCGATCCGAGCGAAAGCAGACCGCCCGTCAAGGCCAATGCGAACACGCCGCCGACAAACGCAAACGGCAGGTTGATCATCACCAGCAACAGATTTCGCAAATGGCCGGTGACCATCGAGAGCAGAACGACGATACCCGTCCCGGCGAGTAACGAGTTGACAATGAGATCTCGCCGCGATCGGGCTTGCGCCTCGGCGGCTCCGGCAAATTCGACATGGGCGCCCGGCGGTAACGTGACCTCGCGGGCCAGCTTGCGTTTGGCGGCGGCCACGAAGGATTCGAGATCGCGTCCACTGACGTTCGCCGTGACCGTCTGTACGCGCTGCGCATTCTGGTGCTGGATCTGATAGCGTCCCGACGTTTCATAGACGTCTGCGATCTGCTTGAGCAGAACGTAGGTGCCGCTCGGTGTGCGCACCGGCAGGTCGCCGATCTGGGTGAGTCGGGCGCGGGCAGGTGCATCGAGGATCACGATGATGTTGAAGACGGCATTGCCTTCATACCCCTGGCCGACGATGTCGCCCTGATAGGCGGTGCGCACCAGCTCGAGCACTTCGACCGCATCGAGTCCCCAGCGCTGCAGATCGGTCGGCCGAAGCGTCACGTTGACCTGCGGCATACCCGGAGGCGAGCGTCGCTGCACGTCGGCGGCGCCCCCGACTTCGTCGAGCTCGCGCGCGACGTCGCGTGCAGCACGGTCGAGCGAATCCAGATCCGGCCCGTAGATGTTGATGACCACCGCCGCGGTGAAACCGGAGACGGTTTCCTCTACACGCTCCGTCAGATAGGTCTTGCTGGAGAAGGAAACCCCGGGGAAGTCGGCCAATGCGGCCCTGATGCGTGCTTCTGCTGCGGATTGTGCCTGACCAGAGAGCCCTGGCTCCAAATCGACCTCGAACTCGCTGGAATGCGGACCAACCGTGTCGATACCGGCCTCGGCTCGGCCCGCATGCTGCGCCACCCTGCGGATGCCCGGGATATGTCGGAGCGTATCCGTCATCCGCTTGCCGATACGAAGTGATTCGTCGAGCGAGGTGCCGGGGATCGCGGAGACGTGCAGTATCAGATGGCCTTCCCGCAGATCCGGCAGGAAGGTGCCGCCGAAGAAAGGCAGCATCGCCGCGCCGGCGATCGTGAGAGCCGCGGCCGCCGTCATCACCAGCTTCGGGAAGCGGCCGATACGACGCAGCAAGGCCAGGTAGCAGCGACGGGACCACCGCACCGCCGGCGGCTCATGCAGGCGATGCTCGCCGCTCCTTCCGGCGAGGAGCAGCATGGAGAGTGCCGGCGTCACCGTAAGAGCGACGGCGAGCGAGGCGAGCACGGCGAAGATGTAGGCGATGCCCAAGGGGCCGAAGAGACGGCCGGCGATGCCGGAGAGCGCCAGGACTGGAACGAAGACCAGCAGCACCGCAAAGGTCGCATAGGCAACCGCGGTCCGCACCTCGAGGAAAGCGTCGAGCACGACGCGAGTCTCGGGTTTCGGCGCCGGTGCCCGGCGATTTTCGCGCAATCGGCGCAGGACGTTCTCGACGCCGATCACGGCGTCATCGACGACTTCGCCGATCGCGATTGCAAGGCCACCCAGCGTCATGGTGTTGAGCGTTTCGCCCATCCATTGCAGTGCGAGCACGGCCGCGATCAACGACAGGGGAATGGCTGTGCAACTGATGATCGAGGTGCGCCAGTCGAACAGAAATAGAAATAGAACGACGACCACGAGCGCCCCGCCGATCAACAAGGCGTTGAGAACGTTCTCGGTCGCCGCGTCGATGAAATTGGCGGGGCGAAATATGTCCGCATGAAGCTGAACCCCATCGGCCTCGAGGCCGGGCCGCAGTTCTTGCAGCGCGGCTTCCGTCCGCGTGGTGACCTCTCGCGTATTCGCGCCGTATTGCTGGCTGACCATGAGCATGATGCCGGGCACGCCGTCGATGAGGGCGGCCCCGATCGGCGGCTCGGGGGCGGTCACGACGGTCGCGACGTCGCCGAGAACCACGCTTGCGCCGCCTTCGTGGCGAAGTACGGTGCGGGCAAGCTGGTCGGGCGTCAAGGACTGCCCCTGCGTCTGCAGCGTGATGCGTTGATTGGCGGTATCGATGAAGCCGGCGCCCCGGACGCCGGTGGCCTTGCGCGCGGCGGCCAGCACGTCATTCAGGCCGACCCGGAACCGGATCAGGTCGTCCGGTCGGACTTGCACTTGCAGAGACCTGACATCTTTGCCGTAAGTGGATACTTGTGCCACGCCCTGGACGGCCAGAAGTCGTCTTGCCACGGTCCAGTCCGCGACGGTGCGCAAATCCATCAGCGAGCGTTGGTCGGACGTCAGGCCAATCACCAGCACCGTGCCGGCCAGCGGGGTCAATGGTGTCATCGACGGCGGCTGAACGCCTTGCGGCAGCCGCGTGGCCACGACCGCGAGACGCTCCGTCACCAATTGCCGCGCCCGGTAGATATCGCTGCGCGGCTGGAAGGTGACCGTTACGACGGAGAGGCCCTGGATTGACGACGAGCGCAGACTCTCTACGCCGGCCAAGCCGTTGATCGACGTTTCGATCGGTTGCGTAACCAAAATCTCGACGTGCTCCGGGCTAAGGCCGGGCGCTTCGGTCTGGATCGTGACCTGTGGCGGCGCGAATTCGGGGAAGACTCCGTATTTGGCCTCGCCGACCGTGAACAGGCCATAGCCCAGCAGCGCGAACGAAAGCGCGAGCACGATGCCGCGGAAGCGGATGGAGAACGCGACAAGAGCAGCTTGCGGCCCTGACCTGCTGGCGCCGATGCCGTCAGTCATTGTCGTCGCCGCCCCGAAGCTCGCTCTTGGCCTCTTCGGACAATAGGACCTGTGCGCCCCGGACCACGATTTCGGACCCTGATGGGATGTCTCGGACGACGTAGTCATCATCCGAGACGGGCTGATCTGTGCTGATCGGATGCCGTCGGAAGCTATCGGGACTGACGCGCAGGTAAACCCACGATCGGCCCTGCCATCGCACAATCGCGGTATCCTCGATGAAAACGCCCTCGTAGGTGTTGCCTGACGGAACATAAACAGTGGTGTTCATGCCGGGGAGCAGGCCGCTATCGCCGGGAGCGGAGAAGAAATAGCTCAATCCCTGAATGCGGGGATCGGTGCGCGTTGCCGCGGAAATGTACTGGAGATCGATATTCGCATTTCGCGTCGGCGCTTGCGCCAGGGCCGTTCCCGGGGGTCCCGTAACAGCTACCCCGGGCGGCAGCGTCACCTGAACCAGAAAATGATCGCGTTCAATCAGCCTGACAACGGCGGGCGAGCGTTCGACGATGCCTCGGCCGATCACCGGCCCCCACTCCTGCTGGGCTGTTGCCGCGAGAGTCCTGAGCTGCGATTCCGCCGCGGCAAGTGCAGCCTTGTCGGTCCGCAACGTTCCCTCTGCGGTTTCGGCTTCCTTTCTCGGGAGCGCGGCGGAGTCGACGAGATTCTTGGTCCGGTCGAATGCGCTCTTCGCGACTTCGAGCTTGGCCTGCGCTGTCAGGAGTTGAGCCTGCGCATTGGCGTAGCTGTTTGTGAGCTCCGTTATGCGGGAGATGTCCAACACCGCACCGTATGCGCGGAATTGCTCAGGATGCGGAGTGGCTTCCACAACCGCGGTTTCGAGCCCGACCTGTCCCTGCTGGCTGGGCGTAAGCTTGACCGCCGGCTGGTCGCTGTTTGCGGTGCGGGAAGGCTCGGCGCGGTCCGAATTCGACTTGTCCGGCTGCGGCGCCGCGGCTGCTCGCCGGACTTGACCCGTGGTAGCCCAACTGCCGGCGACGAGCGCCAGCAGGCCCACAGCGACCGCGACGCCGCGCCAAGAGGTTTCCGTGAAAGCCATCAGCCTGTTAGCAGTTGTGGGGAACCAGCTTATTGACGAAATGAACTGGCGGCAAGGCGCTGATTCACCTTGGCCAGCCTGGGCATGGTCGCGCATGGGGCCATGGCCTTCAGGTTCCCGCTTCATCTCGTGCGGAGTTGAAACTTCCGGCTGCTGTGGACGTAGCCCTTATGCTAGTTTCTTGATCGCCCTTGCGGGAGAATTCCGGCATGAACCCGATTGATCTGGTGGTGACTGTGTGTGCGTTGCTCTCGCCTGCGACCTGCGAGGAGCAGCATCTGGTGTTCAACTATGGGGGTTCGCCGCGGCAATGCGCGATGGCCGCGCCGCCCTATATCGCGCAATGGGTCGGCGAGCATCCGAAGTGGCACGCGGTGCGGTGGCGCTGCGAATATCCCCACACGCACGACAAGGCGTGAGCGGCGCTACTTGGTGCAATCCTTCAAATCCTTATCGGCGATTGAGAACACCGCGTCGGCCCTGATCTCGATGCCGCGGACGATGCACTGCCGGCCATTGGGATAACTCACCCTGGCGTCGTAATGGCCCGGCTCGACGCCGGTGATGCGCAGCCGCTCGTCGTGGTCGACCTCCTTGTCCTTGTCGTTCAGGCATTGGTTCGGACCCCAGTCGGCCCTGCCGGCGGAAGCGAGTTGGAAGCCGGAGATCGTCTCGCTCGTCAGATTCCAGAGCCGGATGCCCTTGCCCTTGGCCTGCGCGGCGGCTTCGCCGGCAAGCGTCAACAACGCGGTCAAAGCTAGAACCCAACGCATCAACCAGTCCTCCCAAAGGCGGGCCGTCATTCCCTGATCAGGCCCTCGCGGTTCCTTGCCTTGTCGAAATTCTTGGCGCGGTCAAGGCCGTTCGGTGCGATCAGCTTCGCCGAGACAAGATCGGCGCCGTCGAAATCGGCATCGATGACGGTGGCGCCGGTCAGATCGGCTCCGCCGAGATCGGCGTTTTTCAGTGATGCACCGCTCAGGTCGGCGCCCCGAAGGACCGCGAATTCGAGATCGACGCGCGACAAATCGGCGTTGCGCGCGTTCAGCCGTTCCAGGTTGGCGGATCTCAGCACCGCGCGCATCAACCCCATCGACTGGTTGCGCATATCGGCGCCAAGCTTCGCGTCCGCGATCGACGCGCCGACCATGCTTGCGCCGGTGAGATCGGCGGCGATGCGTGCTCCCGACAGGTTCGCGCCGTCGAGACGCGCGCGGGCCATTTGCGAAGCGAACAGACTAGCGCCTTTCAGGCTTGCGCCGGTAAGGTCCGCATCCAGCAGCCACGCCTGATCGAGGATTGCACGATCAAGCCTGGCGTCTCGGAGTATCGTCTTGTTGAGCCGCGCGGCCCGGAGAACCGCGTTGGACAGGTCCAGCCCCGAAAGATCGAGGCCCGACAGGTGTTTGCCGGTGAAATCGGCAGGCCGCGCGGCGCTGGCTTTGGCCAGCACGGCCTCGACCTCCGGCCTGGTCATTTCGGCCGAGACCATCGCGGGGGAGGTGAGGTCGACGCCACGCATCATGTCCTGCGCGCCCGCCGTCATCGTGACGAGTGCAAGACCAAGTATCGCAAGCATTGAGAGGGCGACCGTCCGAGTCATCATCAACTCCGCCGCGGGTCCTTCTAGCACGTCCGCCAAGCGACCGGCTATGAGATATCTCGCTCGGCGCGGTCGCCTTGAATTCGTTGGGCGAGGCCGGCCTTGAGCGCCGCGATCTCGGCCTCGCCGCGTGTGTCGCGCGGGATATCGAGAGGCACCTCTGCCACGATCCGCGCTGGCCGGGGCGAAAGGAAGAACAGTCGATCGCCCAGGCGCACCGCATCGTCCAGGCTGTGTGTCACCAATAGCGTCATCACGGGTCGGCTCGCGACGAGCGTCGCAATCTCATCGCGCAGGCGTCCGGCGAGAGCGTCATCGAGCGATGCCAGCGGTTCGTCAAGCACCAAAATATCTGGCTCGACGGCAAAGGCGCGGGCCAGCGCGACGCGCCGGGCAAGGCCCAGCGACAATTCGCCGGGGAAATGGCTGCGATGCGCCTGCAGCTCCAGGATTTTGAACAGCTCCGACAGCTTGGCGTCGGTAACGTCGGGTGCAACGAGCCGCACGTTCTGCTCGACCGAGCGCCACGGCAGCAGCCGCGGCTCCTGAAACACCGTGCCGATCCGCGCCTGCGGCGGCCGTGCGATGCGCCCCTGAAATTCGTGATCGAGCCCGAGGATGATGCGCAGCATCGTGCTCTTGCCGCAGCCGGAGGGACCGATGAGCACGCCGACCTCGCCGGGCCAAAGCGCGAACTTGAGCGGCGCGAGCACCTCGTGCGTCCCGCCTGCGGCACTCGTGAACGTCTTGCCTGTGATCTCGACCTCAAGCCGCACGGGGCCGCCACCGGGTCGCGCGGGCTTCGAACGGCTGCACCAGCAAGGTTTCGATCACGAGCACGACCGCGGCGAACGTCAGGGAGTAGGCCAGCAGCCGCGGCGTGTCGAACAGCTGGAACGCGACGCCGATCTCGAAGCCGACGCCGTTCGGGCGTCCGAGCAACTCGGCAACCAGCACGATCTTCCACACCAGCGACAATCCCGAGCGGGCCGAGGCTGCGATATAGGGCGCAAGCTGTGGCAGCACGACGTGACGGAACGCGCGCCAGCGCGGCATCGCGAACACGCTCGCCATCTCGTCGAGCGAGCGATCGAGCGCGCGGGTGCCCTCGCGCAAGGTGACGACGGCCGTCGGCAGCTTGTTGATGGCGATCGCCGCGATCGCGGCGGCCTCGGTGAGGCCGGCCCAGATATAGGCCAGCACGATCACGACCAGCGCGGGCAGGTTGAGCAGCAGGATCAGCCAGGGATCGCCGAGCCGATCGGCGAGCCTGACCCGTCCCATCAGGTAGCCGATGGCACTGCCGAGCGACATCGCCAGCACGAAGGCGAGCGCGACGCGCGCCAGCGTGGCGCCGAGATGCAGGAATAGCGCGCCGGATGAGGCTTCCGCGATCATCACTTGGAGCACGGCCGGCGGCGAGGGCAGCTTCGCGCCGCCGACGAACAGCGCGGCAATCCACCAGCTCACGAGCAACAGGGCAAACGAGAGAAGACGCAGCACCTCAATCTCCAGGGACCGCGTGATAGAAGGTGCCGGGATCGAGCTCGGCTGCGGGGCCGACGAGGTCTCGGTCGCCGGTCTCGGCCAGCACGCGGTAGAGCACGCGCGCATCTTTCTCCTCGTCATCGATGCTCCGGCGCGGAATGCCGTCGCGATAGCGCTCGCGATAGGTCTTGAGCAGGTTGGCATCGCTGGTGCCGGTGAGCGGCGCGATCTTGTCCCAGGCCGCATCCGACGTGACCAGCAATTGCTTGGCCTTGCGAGTCATGGCGATGAAGCGCGTCAGGGCGTCGCGATGGCCCTCGGCCCAGTTCTCGTCGAAGACGTAGCCGACTGCGGAAACCGTGCCCTTGGCGCCAAGCTTCGGCAAAATCTCTTCGATGCCGGCGAGGCGCCTAAAACCCTTGGCCTCGAGCTGGGCGCAGAAATTCCAGAAATTGAGGCTTGCATCCATCTCGCCGTCGAGTGCCTTGGCGGCGATCAAGGGCGGGGCGCCATAGACGATGGTCGCCTCCGACTTCAGGTCGATGCCGTCCTGCTTCATGCGCGCCTGGAGCAGCAGCCAGCTCTTGTCGATCGCCCCGCCGGCGACGGCGAGCTTGCGTCCCTTCAGGTCGGCCAGCGTCTTGATGGGCGAGGACGCGGGTACCATCACCGCGCCGAGTGCGCTGGAATAGGGATAGAAGGTCAGCTTGGCACCGAGCGCCCGCTCGCGCGACACCCACAGCCAGTCCGACAGGATGATGTCGGCGCTGCCTGCGCGCATCGCGATCTTGCCGGCCTCGGTGCTTGCGAGCTCGGTGACCTCCAGCGAGAGGCCAGCCTCCTTGTCGAGACCGCTCGCGCGGATCGCGGCCAGCTCCCAGGAGAATGTTCCGGTTTTCTGCACCGCAAGGCGGATCGCATCCGCGGCGCGGCCGGGTGCGGCCAGCGTCAGCGCCAGCGTCGTCGCGAGCGCCAATGTTCGGCCAAGTGCCCTTATCGCGCCAAGTGCTCTTATCGCGCCAAGTGCTCTCATCACCTTGTGAGCCGTTTCCCCTGACAGAGTGCTTTTCAGGACAATACGCATAGCATAGCTTTGGCCGCAACCAGCGGGAGGATGCGCATGAAACTGGCCGGACAGCTACGACCGATTGTCGCCGCATTGACGGTGCTGGCGGCGACCGCGTGCGTGGCGCGGGCCGAGGAAGCCAATGATTATCCAACGTCAGCGCGCGCGGAGTACGTCTATGGCTGCATGAAGGCCAATGGCGAGACCAGGCAGTCGATCGAGCAATGTTCCTGCTCGATCGACGTGGTGGCCTCGATCATCCCCTATGCGCGTTACGTGACCGCGGAGACCGCGCTCAGCATGTCCCAGGTCCGCGGCAATCTCGGCGTCCAGTTCCGCACCTCGGAGCAGGCGAACACTGCTGTGAATGATTTGCGGCGTGCCCAGGCGGAAGCCGAGGTGAGGTGCTTTTGAGTTGTGCGGCGATTTACCCTCCCCTGGAGGGTCCTCCAGGGGAGGGTGCTCATCGCCTCACGTCCCCGGCTTCTCCACATCCCACTCGTTGCGGAACACGTGCCCTTCCGTGTCTTTCGCTTCCGCGCGGAAACGCTTGGCGCCGTTGGATACGTAAGTGAAGCGCAGATTGGGGTCTTCCGAGATCGAGATGCCACCTTCCATCGACAGCACTGGGCTGTCATCCTGCGTCAGCTTCAACTGATTGATGAAGAACGCGGGAATGTAGAGCTGGGTGACCTGGTCCATCTGCAGGCCGGAATTGTTGGGGTGGCCAATCATGATCTGCGCCTCGCGGATGCGGCTCGCGGGCGCCTCCTCGCGCGCGAATTGCCGGTAGCGCATCTGGCCGAGCCGGTTTTGCGCCTCCTCGGCGTTCTTGCCCGCCGGTGCTGAGCAGCCGCCCGAGGCCTTCACATAGACTTTCGAAACATAGAGCTGCCCGTCGCTGAGCTCGGCCACCGCATGGACGTCGGTGTAATTGTTGACGCGCACGCGCGTTGAGATCTCGGTGACATTGGCATCCGGACCGAGCTCGAACTTCGCCGCCATCGGCGCCGGATTACGGTCGATCACGAGCGTGATCGAACGGATGCGCCTGCCGTCACCGGGTGACAGCTTGCTGCGCAGGGTGACCGGCACGATTGCCGCGTCCTCCGCGCGATACGGCATCTCGATGCCGATGACGGCGCTGCCGTCATTCATCGGACGGCTATTGAAGATGTCCTGCACCAGGCCCGGCCAGGGATCGTAGGCCTCTTCAGCCTGCGCCGGCGCAGCGAAGGCGATGCCGAGCAATGCGGCGATCAAGGGCAGGTGGCGCGTCCATCGGGTCATGGTCATGGTCCCCGGAGTCAGCGAAGCCGATCTCCCGCACCTATCGTAGCGCGACCGCTACTCCCATTCAATTTCTGAAAAGGCTGCGGTTGCGTTCCGGGCGTTGTAGTCGCCGAACAGTTCCCAACGCGGCCGCTCCTCAGCGGCGGCCTTGTCGGCGGCAGCCCGGATCGACTCGCCCTTCTTGTTCAACGCGCGGACGTCGGACAGCAGCGTTGACAGGTAGCGCCGTTCATCGCTCAGCGCGGCAGGCCAGTCGCTCACGGGTCCGTGACCGGGAACGACGCGTCGCGCCGGGATGGCTTCCAATTCTTTCAACGTGTCGAGCCAACCGCGGATGCTGCCGTCCACGACCGGAATGTGGCGGAGAAAGACGAGATCGCCGGCGAACAGGGTCTTGGTCGTCTCGTCGTACACGGTCAGGTCGCTGTCGCTGTGCCCGGCCCGCCAGGCGCGCAAGGTCAGGCGGCGCGATCCGAGATCGAGCGTCATCGTGTCCGAAACCAGCACGGTAGGGGCAATGATCTTTACGGGATCTATCAACTCGCTGCCCATGATGCGGCGAAAATTGTCAAGATAATAGGGCCCGCGCGTCGCGAGCGCCTGCGGCAGCCTGCTATGGCCGACGAAGCTCGTGTCTCCGGTTGCGAAGGCAGCATTGCCGAACACATGGTCGGGATGGCCGTGAGTGTTGATGACGTAGCGAATCGGCTTGGCCGTGCGGGCCCGCACGGCGGCCAGCAGGGCCTCGCCTTCGCGGAGGCTGCCGCCGGTGTCGATGACGGCCACCGCATCATCGCCCACGATGAAGCCGACATTGGCGATGTCGCCCTCGTTCTCGCGGGTCATCAGGGCAATGGCCCCGGAATGTACGAAGATTCCCGGTGCGACTTCGCTCACAGGCAATTCGATCGCTCCGGCGCGTGCTAGCGTTGCTATCCCCAGCAGGGACAAGGCTGCGATCACTCGTGCGATGCGAGACACTTTTCCGCCTCAGTTCAAAGGGCTTGCTGCATTGCACTGCAACAAGGCGAAGCCAATAAGGCTTGCCAAAGCATGGCGCGTCATGCGTTGCATGGATAGCATTCAAACAAAACAAGGAGGAAGCGCGATGACGGAGGCCGGACGACATTGTCGCTGGTTGTTTTCACTGTGGGTCCTGGTTGCATCCTGTGGGCTTGGCGATGTTGCCATCGCGCAGACGAATGAGACCGGAGATCTCTCATTCGAACTGGTCGATCCCAAGGTGCTGCGCGTCTGCGCCGATCCGCGCAACATGCCGTTCTCGAACGAGAAGGGCGAGGGGTTCGAGAACAAGCTGGCCGAGCTGTTTGCGGACAAGCTCCAGAAGAAGCTCGACTACGTCTTCTTCCCGCAGGCCACCGGCTTCGTGCGGATGACGCTGGGTGCGCATCGGTGCGACGTCATCATGGGCTTTCCGCAAGGCGATGACATCGTGCAGGGCACCAATCCCTATTACCGCACGACCTATGCGCTGGTCGCCAAGGCCGGCAGTGGGCTCGAGGACGTCGATACGCTCGAGGACCCGAGATTGAAGGGCAAGCATGTCGGCATCGTCGCCGGAACGCCGCCGGCGACCAACATGGCCATTGCCGGCCTGATGCGCGATGCAAAGCCCTATCCGTTGATGATCGACACGCGCTACGACAATTCGGCGCAGGCCATGATCGACGACCTCGCTGCTGGCAAGATCGACGCCGGCGTGCTGTGGGGACCCATGGCCGGCTACTACGCGAAGAAGGCCGGCTCGCTTCACGTCACGCTGCTGGTGAAGGAAACCACCGGGCCGAAGCTGACCTATCGTATCGGCATGGGCGTGCGTCCCGCCGACCAGAACTGGAAGCGACAGCTCAACAAGCTGATCCAGGAGAACCAGGGCGAAATCAACAAGATCCTGGTCGACTTCGGCGTACCGCTGCTCGACGAGAGTGATCGGCCGCTCAGTGCGGAGGCGGCCAAGAAGACGCCATGACGAGGCGGTCTCTTGCCGCTGTGCTCGTCGCGACCCTGCTGGCGGCGCCGGGCGTGGCGCGGCAGCAGGAGCCGTTCGAGCCCGAGGGTTATCGCGCCGACAATTATCGCGCTCCGGTGCCAGCGACGCTCGCCGGCGCGCGCGTGCTCACCACGGCGGAAGCCGAAGCAATCTGGCGTGCGAAGAGCGGCGCGTTCATCGACGTCCTGCCGCGCCCGCCGAAGCCGAAGAATCTTCCCGCCGGCACGGTGTGGCGCGATGCGCCCCGCAAGAACATTCCGGGCAGCATCTGGCTGCCGGATACCGGCTATGCCAATTTGCCGCCGGCCATGGAGGACTATTTCCGGCGCGGGCTTGCCCGTGCCTCGGGCGGCGACAAGGCCGCGCTGCTGGTGATCTATTGCCTTGCCGACTGCTGGATGTCCTGGAACGCCGCCAAGCGCGCTCTCGCTCACGGGTATTCCAACATCGCCTGGTATCCCGACGGCACCGACGGCTGGGAGCGCGCCAAGCTCCCGACCGAAGAGGCACGACCGGAGACGCGGCCAGAGCAGTAGCGATCGAGCGCAGGTATGCTCCCTCGCCCCGCCTTGGGGGAGAGGCGAAGCAAGGCCTACTTTTGCTTCTCCAACTTCGTCAGCATGCCCGTGCCGTTGTTGTCGGTTGCGGAGTAGCTCACCCTGTCGCCGGCATGAACGGCGTCCAGCATTGCAGCGTCCTTGGTCTTGTATTCCTGGAGCGTGCCGGCGCCGCCCGCACTGCCGCCGACGGTGCCCTTCTGCGTCTGCTGGATCGAAATGGTGTTGTTGAGCCGATCGATCCGCGTGACCATTCCGGTCATGTCGTCAGCAAGAGCGCTGGTTGCGAGCATGCTGAGGGCCGCGGCGCCCGCGCAGATGAATCTCGTGGTTCCCATCGAGGCCTCCCGACGTCTTGGAGTTCACCTCGACAAGCCGTCCCTGATCGATTTGGTTCCGGCAAATAGCGGAGGCAAAGGTTAACGCTCCTCGGGGCCAATCCGGGAACCTGTGGCGGCCGTCAGCGAGACGCTGACACTATTCCATTTCCTGCTGGATCACGCGTCCGAGCGCGAACAGGCGCTGGTCGATCGTGGTTGGAACCTCGCAGACGAATCGCACGACCTTGTTGCGATCTTCGAAGATGCGGGTCTTCCAGATCAGCTCGTTGCTGAGCGCTTCGATCTTGGCTTCATCCCGGGGCGTAGCGCTCTGCAGTGCCTGAAGCGCAATTGTCTCCTCGCGAATCTTGTCGGCCGCATCGCGTTGCTTGCGGCTGACACGTTCGAGCCCGTTCATCACCTGGGAGCGCTGGGCGTTGAGCGTGTCGAACAGGCCGGCGAACAGGAGCTTTGCGGTCGCGGTCTTGTCGGCGGAGGCGGCGAGAAATTCCTTCACGGACTTCTCGGCCTCGTCGAGCGGCGTCTTGCGCGCCGACAGTTTTGCGACCAGCGCGCTGATCTTGGCGTCGTCCTTCCACTTGCTCTGTACATCGTCGAGCGCCGGGCCGGCCCAGACGGCTGCCAGCGAAATCTCCGGCACCTTGGCTTGCGCGCAGGGCCAGTTGGGATAGCGCGGATCGGCCGCGCGTGCGGCCGTGCTCGCGGCTGCAAGCGCAAAGGTCGACAAGAGTATGGCCATCGCCAGAACCCGAACCTTCATCCTTCGCCTCCTGCGGGCCCTCGTCGCGCCAGCCCACGCGAGGGATCATAGGCCCAAATCGCGCCGATCATGAAGACGATTGTGCAAGTCGCGACCACGGCCAGCGAGATCCAGTTGATTTGCCCGTAGAGTGCAAAACGTATCAGCTCGACAGCATGGGTGAACGGATTGGCCTCGCAGAGATAGTACAGATAAGGACTGCCCTCCTGCACCCGCCAGAGCGGATAGAGCGCGGAGGAGGCGAAGAACATCGGGAAAATGACGAAATTCATCACCCCGGCGAAATTCTCGAGCTGCTTGATGCCGGAGGAGATCAGCATGCCGAGCGAGCCCAGCATCAGCCCGGACAGGATCAGCGCCGGCAGCACGGTGAGGTAGCCTGATGGCGGCGGAGTGATGTCCCAGAACCAGGCGATCAGGAGAAACGCATAGACCTGGAGCAGCGACACTGCGGTGCCCGCGAGCAGCTTGCAGAACAGCAGGTACCCGCGCGGCAGCGGGCTCACCAGCAGCGTGCGCATGTTCCCCATCTCGCGGTCGTAGACCATCGAGAGCGAGGATTGCATGCCGTTGAAGAGCTGGATCATCGCCATCAGCCCGGGCGCGATATAGACCTCGTAGAGGATGTAGGTCTCGTAGGGCGGGATGATGGAGATGCCGAGCACCTGGCGGAAGCCGGCGGCGAAGATGAACAGCCACACCAGGGGTCGCACCAACGCCGAGACGAAGCGCTCGCGCTGATGCAGGAAGCGCAAGCCCTCGCGCCAGACGATGCCGGTGAGGCAGGTCATGTACTCGGCGGCGGAGAAGCCGCGCGGCACCTCGCGCGTGGTGATGCTGCTCATGCGCCGCCTCCCGGCATGGTTTGCGCGCCGGTCAGGCGCATGAAGGCGGTGTTGACGTCCTGCGCGCCGGCCTCGGTAATGACGCGGCTCACCGGCCCCCGCGCCAGCACCTTGCCCTGGTGCAGCACCACGAGGTCGTCACTGGGCATGATCTCGTCGAACAGATGCGTGGCCCAGAGCACGCCGATGCCTTGCTCGGTCACGAGGTGGCGGACCTGGCTGATGATGTCGGCGCGCGCCTTGACGTCGAGGCCGACGGTCGGCTCGTCGAGCAGCAGCAGCCGCGGCCGGTGCAGCAGCGCCCGTGCGATCTCCAGCCGCCGCATCTGTCCGCCGGAGAGATCGCGCACCTTGCTGCCGGCGCGCTCTTCGAGCCCGATGCGGCCGAGCAACTCGGCGCTGCGTGCGGCGGCCTCGCGGCGGCCGATGCCATGGAGCGCGGCGTGGTAGAGCAGGTTCTGCGTCAGCGACAGGTCGAGGTCGAGCGTGCGCGGCTGGAACACGACCCCCAGCAGCCGCAGCGCCTCGCCGGGGCTCTTGCTGATGTCATGACCGAAAATGCCGACGCGGCCGCTCTGGATGCCGAACAGGCGCGTGATGAGCGAGAACAGCGTGCTCTTGCCGGCGCCGTTGAGGCCGAGCAGGGCCGTGAAGCTCGCCGGTCGCACGTCGAAGGAGACATCGATCAATGCCCGGCGCGGCCCATAGGCGTGGCTGACGCCGTCGATCGCCAGCGCCGGCACCGCGGCCGCTTCTCGCCTCGGCGTCTCGTGCGGTTCGGGGAGCGGAGCAGGGCCGGTCATGGCGCGATCGTGATGCCCCAGGGCAGTTCGCCCACCTGGATGGTCTTGGTGACCTTTTGCGCGGCGACATCGATGACGGAGACGTCGTTCGAGACGCCATTGGTGGTGAGCAGATATTTTTCATCGGGCGTGAACGCCATGTGCCAGACCCGCTGTCCCACCAGCAGGTATTTCGTCACCTTGCGCGTCGCAACATCGACGACGGCAACGCGGTTGGCGGGCCCGAGCGCGACGAAGGCGGTCTTGTCGTCCTTGGTCATGCCGATGCCGACCGGCTGGATCGCCTCTTTCCGCAGGCCCGGAATCTCGAACGTCACCTTGCCGATCACCTCGTGCTTTTTTGGATCGATGATCGAGACGGTGCCGCCGATCTCGGAGGACACCCACACTTCCGAAGAGTCGTGCTTGAACTCGGCAAAGCGCGGCCGCGCATCGACCAGCACGTTGCCGACGATCTGGCGCGACGAGGTGTCGATGAAATGCGCCATGTTGGTCGTTTCCGACGTGTTGATCAGCGTCTTGCCGTCGGGGCTGATGGTCATGCCCTCGGGCTCGACGCCGACCTGGATGTCGCCAAGCCGGGCGCGCTTCTCGAGGTCGATCACGGTTACCGTGTTGTCGTTTTCGTTGGCGACATAGAGAATCTTGCCGGCGGCATCCTGGGCGAACAATTCCGGGTCGGGTCCGGAGGGCAGGCTGTCCACGACGGCTTGCGTCTTCGCGTCGATCACCTGGATGGTGTCGTCGTCGCCGACCGCAACCATGACGAACTTGCCGTCGCGCGTGAACTCGATGCCGCGCGGGCGCTGGCCGACCTTGATGGTCTTGGTCACGGTCCAGCTGTCGGTATCGATCACGGAGACCGTGTTGCTCTTCTCGTTCGAGACATAGGCGACGAACGCATGCGCGGGCGCTGCCGCCAGCGCCAATCCGGACAAGAGCCCCACACGCCACATGCGCAACATCCAGGTCCTCACTTTATTGCCCTCACTTCAGCTTGCACTTGCTCTCCGGACGGTCATAGCCGAGCGTGTCGAGCTCGGAGACCTGGTGCAGAAATCCCTCCTGCGGCGAGACCGACACCACCATGCGGCCGTCAACCAGGAGGATCGGCTGGCGCAGCTGCAGGTTCCAGTCGCGCAGGGTCAGCCGCGTGCCCTTGAAAGCGGCGACCGAGAAGTCCGGGCCCTTGATGAAGTCCGTCACCTTCTTCACGTCACCTGAGTTGGTACGCGAGGTGGCCTCGCCAATCATGCGCACTGCGGTCCAGGCCTGCATGTCGAGGGCCGTCATGTGCCGTGAATTCAGCTTCATGAAGCGGTTCTGCATCTGGATCGCCCCCCACTGGTCCTGCGCCGCATCCCAGCTGCGCGGCACGAGGCCGGCGGAGCCCGCGACGGGCCGCGGATCCCAGGTGCGATAGGGCAGATAGGCACCGAACACCTCGCTCTCGTCGGCGGCGACCAGCACGTCGTAGGCGGGAGCTTGCTGCGTAAAGACCGGCATCTGGCGCTGGATCAGCGTGATGCCCGAGTCGGTGCGGCGTGCGCCGCCTTTGTCCTCGAAAGTGCGCTCCTGCACGATCTTGGCGCCGAACCGCTTGGCGGTGCGCCGGAGCGCATCGGCGAACAGCTTGTCCTTGTCATGCGAGCCGACCACCAGCAGCCAGCGCGACCACTTCTTCCAAACCAGGTACTGCCCGAGCGCATCCGCCAGCATCGCGCGCGTCGGCGCGGTATGGATCACATTGGCGCGGCAATCGGCCTCGCGCAACCGCTCGTCGATCGCCCCCGCGTTGAACAGAAGCGTGCCACGGTCGCGCAAGGCGTCGGCCACCTTCAAGAGTGCATCGGCCGGGAGGTCCGCGATGATGAAGCCGTTCTCCTCCGCCAGCGCGGTTGCGGCCTGCACCGGGTCCTCGCCTTCCTTGATGCGGCGCTCCTCCAGCGTAAAGCGCTGATTGAGGAATTTTCCGGTGGTGTTGTTGTCCTGGATCGCGAGCCGCGCGCCGGCGACGCCGTCATTCTCCGTGGGCTGCTCGACCAGCGACAGGGTCGATCGGGTGCCGGCGACGCCGAGATAGCCGACGCCGATCAGGGCAGGCTCCGCCGCGAGCGCGCTCGTCGCAGCAAGACCAACGCCGATCAGACCGGCCAACCATCGGATCATGTTTCCTCCGAACGATCTCCCCGGCTTGACCGCAGGTGGAGAATTGTCTCTGCTTCAAGCATGACCGATTTGTCAGGGCATGCAACCCCGCATTTCGTCCCGCGCAGGCGAGGTCTGGAATCACGATCATGCGAGCATTGACGATGATCGCCGCTTTGCTGTTGATGCCGGCGGCCGCATTCGCCGATCCGCCGAAGCTGGCCGTGTTCGATTTCGAGCTGATCGACACCAGCCTGCCCGGCGAATTCTACGGCTCCAGACCCGAAGAGGCGCGGCTCTTGCGCATCAGCGAGCAGCTGCGCAAGGAACTGGCCGATTCCGGCAGGTTCCAGGTGCTCGACATCGCGCCGGTGAGGGATGCCGCCCGTCACGCCAACTTGCAGGCCTGCGGCGGCTGCGATCTCAAGCTCGCTGGGCAGCTCGGTGCCGACCTGGAGATCACCGGCATGGTGCAGAAGGTCTCGAACCTGATCATCAACCTCAACGTCTATTTGCGCGACGTGAAGACCGGCGCCATGATCACGGCGGCGAGCGCCGACATGCGCGGCAACACTGACGAATCCTGGACGCGCACGATGAGTTATCTGATCCGCAACCGGCTGCTCGCGCCGAATTACGGGAAGCCGGACTGACTCTTCTGTCTGCGTGCGCCCCTGTACCTTCTCCTACAAGGGGAAGAGGAAAGAGATCACCCCTTCAATTTTTCCGCATGCCAGTGCAGATGATCGCCCATGAAGGTCGAGATGAAATAATAGCTGTGGTCGTAGCCCGCCTGACGCCGCAGTGTCAGCGGGATGCCTGCCTTGGTGCAGGCGGCTTCGAGCAGCTCCGGCTTGAGCTGCTCCTTGAGGAAATTGTCGGCCTCGCCGACGTCGACCAGGAAGCCGGAAAACGTCGCGCCGTCCTCGATCAGCGCCACCGTGTCGTGGCTGCGCCAGGCGTCCCTGTTCGGTCCGAGATAGCCGGTCAGCGCCTTGATGCCCCAGGGCACAAGCGAGGGCGCCACGATCGGCGCAAAGGCGCTCGCGGCGCGATAGCGGTGCGGGTTGCGCAGCGCCACCGTCAGCGCGCCGTGACCGCCCATCGAATGTCCCATCACCGATTGCCGCCTGGCGTCGACCGGAAAGTTCTCGGCGACCAGCTTCGGCAATTCGTCGGTCACGTAGCTCCACATGCGATAATTGCGCGCGAACGGCTCCTGCGTGGCGTCGACATAGAAGCCGGCCCCTAAGCCAAAATCATAGGCATTATTGGCATCACCAGGCACGTCGGGGCCGCGCGGTGAGGTGTCGGGCGCGACAAAGATCAGGCCGAGCTCGGCACATGCCTTGCGGAATTCGCCCTTCTCGGTGACGTTGGCATGCGTGCAGGTGAGGCCGGACAGATACCAGACCACCGGCAGCCTGGCGCCATCGGCATGCGGGGGAACATAGACCGAGAACACCATGTCGGTGCCGGTCGCCTGGCTGGCATGGCGGTACACGCCCTGCACGCCGCCGTAGGATTTGTTGGTCGAGACAGTCTGAATCGTCATGCCCAAAGCTCCAGTGGCATCTAACCACATCAACATTGCAACGCTTGTGTGACCGAATTTGCGGCGGCAGCCGCGCGTCAGGCGACACCGCTGTCGATCGCCAGCCGCACCAGCTCCACGGAGGTCTTCACCCCGAGCTTCTGGCGCATGATGGACGAGGTGTTGGCGACCGTCTTGTAGGACGAGTGCACCAGCCAGGCGATCTCGGACAGGCTCTTTCCGGCGCTGAGCAGCCGCAGGATCTCCATCTCGCGCGCGTTCAGCTTGGACAGCGGGCTTTGCGCCAGCGTCGGTCCCGCAAAGGCGATGCTGCGCGCGATCGCGCTCGGCAGATAGGTGCCGCCATTTCCGACCGCGCGGATCGCCTCGACGAGGTCGTCGGGATCGCCGGTCTTGGAGACGTAGCCCTTGGCGCCGCATTCGATCGCGCGCGCGGCGAAGGCCGGGTCGTCGTTCATGCTGAACATGATGATGCGGGCTTCGGGCGCGCGCTCGAGAATGCGGCGCGCCAGCTCGAATCCGGAGACGGTCGGCAAATTGATGTCGATGATGCAGAGGTCCGGGCGCTCGACGATGAAGACGCACTCGCCATCCTCGGCGTCGGCGGCCTCCAGAATCTCGATCTCGCCCTCGTCGGCCAGCACGGCACGGCAGCCGGAGGCGACAATGGGATGATCGTCGACGATCAGAATGCGCATAGGCGTTCCTCGCGACAGCATATTCCCCGTGTCAGCATTTGCCTGTCCTGCGTCGCATGTTACCGGACATGAGCAGTCGCACGCGTCTCATGTCGCCCCATGCAACCCGGCCGGGATTGCTGTACGCTTTCGATTAGATATCCGCCGCTTCGCCTCTGTCAACGTCATCGGACAGGGGCGCGGCAAAGCTTCGCGAGGCACGGGCGACACCAATGTGGCAAAATCTATCCTTGCGCGGGCGCATCAACCTGCTGCTGGCGCTGCTGCTGGCGCTGGGGCTCGCCGTCAATATCGGCCGCCAGGTCGCCGAGGCCGGGCCGCGCGTGCAGGCCGAAGACCAGAGCGTGATCCGGCTCGCGCGCGAATTCATCGAGATGATCGTGGCCGATCTCAACGAGGCGCCCGATCCGGATGCCAGGCTGAACCAGATCGCGCGCGACCTCAGCCGTCTGCGCCATGTCAGCATCACGCTCCGGGATGCCGGCGGCAATCCGCAGACGCCGCCCCGGCTTGACGCCGATGGCGACACGCGCGGACCGCCGTCCTGGTTCGTCGGCCTGGTTCATCCCGAGCAGACCGCCGTGAGCGTGCCGGTTTCGATCCACGGCAGGCCCGGCTCGCTCCTGATCACCTCGCATCCGGATGACGAGATCGCGGAGATCTGGGATGGCATCGTGACCCAGCTCGAGGTCGGCTCGGTGATCGCGCTGGCGCTGTTCCTGGTGATGATGAATGTGGTCGGCCGGGCGCTCGCGCCGCTGCGGTCCCTGGCGGACGCGATGGCCGAGCTCGAGGCCGGGCGCTATCAGGCCCGTGTCACGCCGGGCGGTGCGCCCGAGCTCGGCGCGATCTGCACCAGGCTCAACCACCTTGCGGAAACGCTCGGCGAGGCGGTCGAGGACAAGCGGCGCCTCGCCGAGCGCGCGGTGTCGCTCCAGGACATCGAGCGCAAGGAGATCGCGCGCGAGCTCCACGACGAGTTCGGGCCGTATCTGTTCTCACTGCGCGCGCATGCGAGCGCGCTGGCGAAGCAGGCGGACGGACGCGTTCCGAGTGCGGAGGCCGTGCGAAAACATGGCAGCGCCATGCTGGAGCAGATCAACGCGCTCCAGCAGTTCAATCGCCGCGTGCTGGAGCGCCTCCGCCCCGTCGGTCTTGCCGAGCTCGGCCTGCGCCAGGCGCTGGAATCGCTGTCGCGGCTGTGGCGGGAGTCGCATCCCGACGTCGCGATCGAGACCGTGATCTCGCCGTCGCTTGGGGTGACCGGGGAGACCGCCGATCTCACCATCTACCGCATCGTGCAGGAGGCGCTCACCAACGTGTTCCGCCACGCCGGCGCGACCTCGGTCAATGTCGTCATCGAGCCGGCCAAGCAGGCGGCGCACGACGGCCGCTTCTGCGCCCGGGTGCGGGTCAGCGACAATGGCCGCGGCATGGAGCCGGGCCAGAAGCTCGGCTTCGGCCTCGTCGGCATGCGCGAACGGATTCTGGCGCTGGGCGGCACGCTCAATGTCGTCTCCGGCGCCGGCGGCTTGACCGTGGAAGCGCTGGTTCCGACGGCGGCCGCCTGATCGTCCCCGAATGGTCGGGAAAAATTCCCGATTCGATCGGGAAAACGGGCGCGGATACTGCCCGACCTTTTGTCGCTGGCGTGCGAACGGCCCCTGATTACACTCGTCTCGACCAATCGGCGGAAATCAAGACAGCCGGTGGTTACGGATGGGAAGGCGGGGATGGGCAACGTTCTTTCGTTCAAGCGTCGTTTGTTGATGGCCTCGGTGTCGACCGGTCTGGTGTCTGGACTGGTTTTCGCGAGCGCTGCCGGGGCCGCGCAAGACGAGGAGACCAACGTCCAGAATCTGCCGCCGGTCGAGGTGGCAGCGCCGCCGCCGGCGGTGGCGAGGCGCACCGCGCCGGTGCGGCCGGTCGCGCGCGTGGGGGCGACGGCGTCCGCCAGTCCCCGGACACGCCTCTACGTCTATCCGACGGCGCCGGGCACCGGCCGAGGTCTCGATGTCGACAAGGTCCCATCGGCGATCAACGCGGTCGATGCCAGCCAGATCAAGCGCACCGGCTCCCTGAACGTCACCGATGCGCTTCGCGACAACATCGCCGGCGTCAACATCAGCGAGGTCACCGGCAATCCGTTCCAGCCGGATGTCGAATTCCGCGGCTTTGTCGCTTCGCCCGTGACGGGCACGCCGCAAGGCCTTGCGGTGTACCAGAACGGTGTCCGCATCAACGAAGCCTTTTCCGACGTCGTCAATTGGGACCTGATCCCGACCGCCGCGATCAGGTCGGTGACGCTGGTGACGAACAATCCCGCCTTCGGCCTCAACGCGCTGGGCGGCGCGATCAATCTGCAAATGAAGGACGGCTTCAGCTATCACGGCGCCGAGATCGACATGATGGGCGGTTCGTTCGGCCGCATCCAGGGCTCGGCGCAATGGGGCAAGCAGGTCGACAAGAACTTTGGCGTCTATGCCGCGCTCGAAGGCCTGCACGACAACGGCTTTCGTAATTTCTCCCGATCTGACGTGCGGCGCTTCTACGGCGATGTCGGCTACAAGGCCGGCGACAGTGAATTCCACGCCAATATGGGCGTCGCCAAGAACGATTTCGGCGCCAACGCCACCGTGCCAGCCGAGCTGCTCGACAAATATTGGGGTGCGACCTACACGACGCCGCAGACCACGAGCAATCGCGTCGGCTATCTCAACCTGACCGGAAAGGTCGATGCGACGCCGACCTGGACGCTCGAAGGCACCGCCCATGTGCGCAGGTATGAGCAGAAGCTCGTCGACGGTAATCCGACCGATGCGCAGGAATGTGCCATTGCAGGGCTGCTGTGCTTCGGCAACGACACGACGCCGGCGAACGGCACGAATGGTCTTCAGCTCGTCAACCCCTTTGCCTCGGGGACCATCCTCGGCGAAATCGACCGGGGCACGATTAGATCTACGACCTTGGGCGTGTCGGGGCAGGCCACAAACACCGATCAACTGTTCGGCCATGACAACCGCTTTGTGATGGGCGCAACCTATGACGCCAGTGTCACGCGCTATAATGCGACCGCCGAGATCGGTTCGATCGGAGAAAACTACGTCGTCAGCGGCAGCGGCGTCTTCCTAGGAGCGACCGGCACGCCAGATCCGGTTGCCGGTCCAGTCTCGCTGCGGACCGTCAACCAGTATAACGGCATCTACGCAATGGATACGTTCAACGTCACGGACGCCTTTGCCATCACCGGCGGCGGCCGCTTCAACCTGGCGCGCATCTCGCTGGAGGATCAGCTCGGCTCCGCGCTCAACGGCGATCACACCTTCACCCGGTTTAATCCGGTGATCGGCGGCACCTACAAGCTCACGCCCGAGCTGACCGCCTATGCCGGCTATTCCGAGGCCAACCGCGTGCCGACGCCGCTCGAGCTCGGTTGTGCCGATCCAGCCCGTCCCTGCCTGCTTGCGGCGTTTCTCGTCTCCGATCCGCCGCTGAAGCAGGTCGTGTCCAAGACAGTAGAAGCGGGCCTGCGCGGCACCAAGGAGCTGAACATCGGCACGCTCGGCTGGAAGCTCGGCGGTTTTCGCGCCACCAACAATGACGACATCATTGCGATACCCGCCGTCGGACGTACCGGCTTCGGCTATTTCTCCAATGTCGGCCGTACCAGGCGGCAGGGGCTGGAGGCGGAGGTCAACATCAAGTCGCCGACGCTCCAGTTTCAGGCGAGCTACGCTTTCGTCGACGCGCGCTTCCTTGACCCGCTAGAACTTGGCTCGGAAAGCCCGTTCAGGGATCCTGTCACCGAGACCATCCACGTCTCGCCCGGCAACCAGCTCCCCGCGATCCCGCGCCACCGCGTCAAGATCGGCGTCGACTATGCCGTGACCGACCTCTGGAAGGTCGGCGGCAACGCGCTGTTCGTCTCCAGCCAGTATCTGGTCGGCGACGAGTCCAATCAGTTTGGCAAGCTGCCGTCATACACCGTGTTCAATCTCCACACCTCCTATCAGGTGACGAAGAATATTCAGCTCTACGGCAAGATCGACAACGTCTTCGACAGGCGATACGCGACTTACGGACAGTTCTTCGACCGCGAAGCCGTGCCCAACTTCGCCAACGGCGGCAACGATTTTACCGACCCGCGCTCGCTGAGCCCGGCAAGGCCAAGGGCATTCTACGCGGGGATGCGGGTGACGTTTTAAGCACGTCAAGGCAGAGCTGTCTGCGCTCGCGCGCGCGGATCGCTTGCGTAAAATAACCCGCTTCCGGCATCATGCGTCCGGAGGCTCGCTTTGCCGTGTCGTTGAAGAATCCGGATGCCGTCGCCGCTATCGTTGCAGCGCTCCGACATGTTTACGGTGATGAAGTCGCGCGCCTCCTGCTCGTCGAGGGCATCAGCCTCGCCAATCTGATCGATGCGATGTCTTCCGCGCCCTTGACGCACCGCGAAGCGATCAGAGCCATTACCGACGGACTGGACGATTTTGTCATTTCGCCGGACCTGGGCCGCATGTGGCATCTCAAATACATCTATGGAGACCAGCCCGGCTCTCTTCACGTCGTGGACATGGAGATTGCCACCCCGAGCGGGACGTTGGCGAGCAAAGACATCTGGCTTCGGCTGTGCTCTTAGGGGGAAGTCCCTTTGGACGGTCCCGGCGCCGGCGAAAGGTTCGCGCGGCGTTGTCTTTACCAACCAGCAACCATGACAAATGATCGGAAAATTTTAACGAAACCGCTCGGCGATCTCCGCGTCAATTCGCCGGAGGGTCCATCTGATGACCGAGCGCCAGTTGAGAGAGCAGGAATTCCAGATTGCGCGTTATCGGCATTTGGAGCGGGAAGTGACTGATCCGCTCGCCGCGTGTCTGCTTCATGGCATCATCGAGGAGCTTGAGGCCGAACTGCGCAGGAATACACCGGATTGGCACGGGCCGCGCGATTAACTGGTCCTTAGCGCTGATCATGCGGATCATTGCGCGGGAATGCCAGGGAAGACTGCTCCCATGCTGAAGGACGGCACATATGCGGCGTGGTACAAGACGCCGCTCGATCAGGGCACCGGGATCGTCCATGTCGCAGACGGACAGATTTGGGGCCGCGACAGCCTGATGACGTATCACGGCTCCTGTCGGGTCGATGGAGATCGCTTCACCGCGACCGTGTCAACAAAGCGCCATACCGACGGACGTGCAACGGTGTTCGGCGTGGAGGACGAGCTCACTTTGGACATCGAGGGAAACTGCCCCGGCAAGATCGCGACTTACACCGCGAGGGCACAGCAAGTGCCGGGAATGATTCTGCAGGGGACGCTCATCCTCACCGAAGGGCAGCCGCCGGCACGTGAACAACCAGCCGAGCAGGGCCCGCCGTTCAATCCCGGCAGGCTGCCAAAGTTGCCGAAGCGCCCACGCTGACCACCGAGCGCTCTAACCGCCGGGTTCGCCAGTTGCGAATGAGGCTCGACGCGGCCGTGCCTCGATCACGCTGAAGGAGCCGGCGGGCAGCACGCGCATGAGTTCGAATCCCGAACCTGCGAGCAGGGCCGCATATTCGTCACCGGTGCGTTCTCGTCCGCCCGGCGCGACGAGCATGTTGAGATCGCTAAATTTTCCCGGAAGCTGGTTGGGCGGCGCCACGGTTCGTTCAATCAGCAGCAGCTTTGCCGAATTCTGCATGGCGCGGCGGCAGGACTGGAGGATGGCGATCGCCTCGCCGTCTTCCCAATCGTGGATGATATGTCTCAAGATGTATGCGTCTCCACCCTCCGGCACCGCATCGAAGAAGCTTCCGCCGACGATGTTGCAGCGATCAATGACGCCAAGTTCTCGCAGTCGCGCGCCGGCACCGGCAACGACTTGCGGCTGATCGAACAGCGTACCATGGGCTCGGGGTGAATCCCGCAGGATTGCAGCCAGCAGCGAGCCGTGTCCTCCGCCAACATCAACAATGCGACTGAAGCTCGAGAAATCATAGACATTGACCACGGCCTCGCTGCCGCCTTTGGACATATCGCTCATCGCCCGGTTGAAGAGGGAATTGGCTTCGGGGTGACGGGAGCGATATTCCCAGACATCCATCCCGTGCAGGGATCTGAACGCGTTGTCCCCGGTCCTCACGCTATGCAACAGGTGTCCCCACGCCTGCCAGTAAGCGGGACTACCGACATGCTCCGCCCAGCCTCCTATGGGTGTCGCTGAATCCTCTCGCAGGCAATCGCCCATCGGCGTCAGCGCAAAGCTCCGGCCCTCGTCCTCCCGGAAGACGCCGACCGCGGCGAGTGCCCGGAGCAGGCGGTAGAGCGCATCGGGGTTGCTCTGCGTCAGAAATGCCAGCTCTTTTGCAGGCCGTGGCCCGTCCTTCAGATGATCGGCGATCCGGAGCGTCGCAGCCACTCGGATGGCCTGCGTGATCTGAAAGCCGTTGATCAGTCCCAACAGATCGTGCCAGGGCGTGGATGTCACGTTGGTCTCCTGCCTGACGGCGCGATGGCGATTACTGGCTCGCCTTGTAGTCGATCGCCATTGCAAGATCGGCAAGGCGGCGGCGGTGCTCATTGAGGAGTTCGGAAAACTGGGCTGCGCTTCCCGTGCGGACGGATTGTCCGACGGCAGCCAGTCTGTCGCGAATGCCGGGTTCGCTTGCGACAGCGCCGACGTCGGATGAGATCTGGTCGCGCAACGCGTCAGGCATCCCGCGCCTGCCGAAAAAGCCGACGATGCCGTCCATGCGAAGCTCCGGGAAACCGGCTTCGGCGACGGTCGGCACATCGCTTGCCAGCGGAATGCGATGCTCGCTCGCAACGGCGAGGAGCCGCGCACGGTGCGATTGCACTTGCGGCAGGATGACGGTGAGCGCGTGAACCAACATGGCGATGCGGCCTTCGCCGAGATCCTGAAGAGCAGGGGCAAGGTCGCGATAGGGCACCACCGAAAGATCCAGTTTCGCCTTCTTCAAGAACCCGCCTACCACGAAAGGAGGAAGCCCCGGCGAACTGGCCCAGTTCAGCTTGCCCGGTTGAACGCGAGCGGTTTCAAAAAGATCGCCGAGCGAGCGGGCCGAACTTTTCTCGGGGACGGCTATCGCAAGGACAACATCCGACGTCGGCGCGATCGGGACAAGCTCGCGAACCGGATCGTAAGGCAGTTTCTCGTGCGTGATCGGGTGGAGCGTAAAGACAGCCGAGATTGCATAAAGCAGCGCATGATCGTCGGCAGTGCCGAGAAAGGCGGAAACGCCGATCACCCCGTCGGCTCCTGGCCGGTTTTCGACGATGACGGGATGTCCCCAACGTTGGGAAAGTTGTTCGGCAAACAGCCGGGCGCTGAGGTCGGACGCGCTCCCCGCCGGCACGGGTGCAATCAAACGAACAGTCCGTTGCGGCCAGTCGCGCGCTGCCACGGCAGAACACGAGCAGGCGATGGCGCAAAGGAGAAGACCGACGGCAGCGACGGAGCGACTGGACTTGTTCACGGCATTCGCCTCCAGCAAGGTTGTTAGCGCGATCGTCTCTTCCTGCGGCCTGCTCCAGGACGGACATATTCCTCATTCGCCGCAACTACGCGCGACAACAAGTCGACAAACAGTTCACGGTCTCTCGGGTCGAGACAGGACAGCAGCCTTTCTTGGGTATCCAGAGCGCGGCGACGTAATCGCTTTCTGGTCTTGTGTCCGAGCGCGGTGCAGCGAAGGATCCAGACTCGCCGATCTGCATCACTGGGGTGCCGTTCCACGAGGCCTTTGGCTTCGAGTTGATCGACAAGACGGCCCGTATTCGTCCTGTCGATGCCGACGAGTCCGGCGAGGCAGCTCTGATCGATGCCCGGATGGTTTTCGAGAATCGTTAAGACCGCCCATTGCGGCACCGGCATGTCCTCGCCATCGAACTCCTCCGCAATGATGGCGGTCGAGATCATCTGCAGTCGTCTGATCAGGTAGGCGGGAACGCGGCGATAGGCCGGCGAAGCCGCTTCCGCTCCTGCTCTGCGCTCCGATATTGTCACACTTTTGATCATCACAATTATTATGATCTGATCATTTTGGCCTGTCAAGCGTAGTGCCAAGGCATTCGGGCAGGAGCGGCGCCAGGATGAGCGCACTCTTGCGAAAGGCCGCCAGCCACGGGGCGTCCTCTCGTAACCGGCGGAACTTGCATCCGCTTTTTCCCAAAGCTTGCTTCTCAAACCGCCCTGGACTCGCCATTGTGCGCCCGCAACAGCTCGGAAGCGGAGAAGCCTCAATGCCGGACAAGGTCTCGCGTCGCCAGTTCGCGAAAATCGCGGGGCTGTCCGCAGCCGGGATGACCGGTGCGCTCGACCCTGCCGACGCCAGGCCGGCAGCGTCGCCGCGTAACGCGAACGATTTTCCGGCGGGCTTCGTCTGGGGCACGGCGACCTCGTCCTATCAGGTCGAGGGCGCGGTCAACGAGGACGGGCGTGGGGCCTCGATCTGGGACAAGTTCGTGCGCATCCCCGGCAAGATCGAGGACGGCACCACTGGCGACCGCGCCAATGAGCACTACCACCGCTACAAGGAGGACATCGCGCTCATCAGGGCGCTCGGCTGCAAGGCCTATCGCTTCTCGGTGGCCTGGCCGCGGCTGTTTCCGGACGGCGACGGCAAGCCCAACCCGAAGGGGCTCGATTTCTACGATCGTCTGATCGACGAGCTCCTCAAGAACGGCATCGAGCCGTGGCTGACGCTCTATCACTGGGACCTGCCGCAATCGCTGGAGGACCGCTTCGGCGGCTGGCGCTCGACGGAGACCTGCAAGATCTTCGGCGACTACGCGGCCTATGTCGCCGCGCATCTGACTGATCGGGTCAGGAACGTGTTCACGCTGAACGAGAGCGGCCGCTTCGTCTATTTCGGCTATGGTCTCGGCATCGACGCGCCGGGCATGACGCTGCCGCAAGCCGAGGTCAACCAGATCCGGCACAACAGCGCGCTCGCGCATGGGCTCGCGGTGCAGGCGGTGCGCGCCCATGGCCGCCGCGGCACCAGGGTGGGGCCGGCCGAGAACATCGATGCCTGCGCGCCTGCGATCGACACGCCTGAGAACGTTCGCGCCGCGGCAATCGCGCTGCGCGAGATGAACGCGGGCTATCTCAACGTCATCATGACGGGCCGCTATACCGACGCTTTCCTGAAATTCGCCGGGGCCAACGCGCCGAAATACACTGATGCCGAGCTGAAGATCATCTCCTCGCCGGTCGACTTTCTCGGCCTCAACATCTACGCGCCGCAGAATTACGTGGTGGCGTCCGACCAGGGCGCGGGATTCGTGCCGCTGCCGATCCCGAAATCGTTCCCGCACATGAATTCGGACTGGCTGCGCGTCGGGCCCGAGACGATCTACTGGGTGCCGAAGCTGGCGGCCAAGATCTGGAAGACGGATGCGATCTATATCAGCGAGAACGGCGCCTCCGCCGACGATGCGGTCATGCCCGACGGCAAAATCTATGACACCGACCGCATCATGTACCTGCGCAACTATCTCGCCCAGCTCCAGCGCGCCACCGCCGAAGGCGTGCCGGTGCGCGGCTATTTCCTCTGGAGCCTGATGGACAATTTCGAATGGGTGTATGGCCTGAACAAGCGCTTTGGGCTCTATCACGTCAATTTCGACACCCAGGTCCGCACGCCGAAACTCAGCGCCAGTTTCTACCGCAACGTGATCGCGAAAAACGCGGCGGGAGCGTAGCGGAGGTCTCGGGGTCTTCGGCTCTCGCCGCGTGCGGGCGAGGTGAAGAGAAGCCACCGCATTGACTCCCATCTCCCCCTGATTCACAACGCCTCGACACTCATAGCAAGAGGACAACGCCAATGGCTGACGCGCTGATCATCGATGCCTGCCGGACCCCGCGGGGCGTCGGCAAGGCCGGCAAGGGAGCGCTTTCGGGCATTCATCCGCAGCAGCTGGGCGCAACCGTGCTGCGCGCGCTTGCGATGCGCACCGGCATCGACACGGCCGATGTCGACGATATCGTCTGGGGCTGCAGCGCGCAGGTCGCGACCCAAAGCGGCGATCTCGGCCGGATGTCGGCGCTCGATGCCGGCTACGACGTGCGCGCCAGCGCCGTGACGCTCGACCGCTTCTGCGGAAGCGGCATCACCAGCGTCAACATGGCCGCAAGCTCGATCATGGCGGGCGCGGAAGACCTCGTCATCGCCGGCGGCTGCGAGATGATGTCGATGGAGGGCCGCCGCGGCGGCGGCCCGATGATGATGGACTCGGGCAATCTGCGCCTGCGCGCGCGGCATCCGCAGTCGCATCAGGGCGTCTGTGCGGATGCGATCGCGACCCTGGAAGGCATCACGCGAAGCGACGTCGACGCGATCGGGCTGGAAAGCCAGAAGCGTGCCAGCCATGCGATGGCGAACGGTCACTTCAACAAGAGCCTCGTGCCCGTCCACCGCGAGGACGGCAGCCTCGCGCTCGACCACGAGGAGTATCCGCGGCCGCAAACCACGATGGAGGGTCTGAGCAGCCTGAAGCCGGCATTCCCGGCGATCGCCGACTATGCGCTCGACGACAAGGGCACGACCTATCGCGGCCTGATCCTCCAGAAATATCCTGATATCGAGATCGATTTCGTGCACCACGCCGGCAATTCGTCCGGCGTCGTCGACGGCGCCGCCGCGATTCTTCTCGCCTCGCCCGCTTACGCCAGGGCACATGGGCTTAAGGCCCGCGCCCGTGTCGTGGCGATGGCCAACATGGGGGACTCGCCGACCCTGATGCTGAACGCGCCGGTGCCGGCGACCCGCAAGGTGCTGGCGAAGGCGGGGCTGACCGTCGACGACATCGACCTGTTCGAGATCAACGAGGCGTTTGCGGTGGTGGCGGAAAAATACATCCGCGACCTCAAGCTCGATCGCGCCAAGGTCAACGTCAATGGCGGCTCGATTGCGCTCGGTCATCCCATCGGCGCCACCGGCTCGATCCTGATCGGCACCGTGCTCGACGAGCTCGAACGGCGCGATCTGAAGCGCGGTCTCGTCACGATGTGCGCTGCCGGCGGCATGGCGCCGGCCATCATCATCGAGCGCGTCTAGCCTTGTTTTCCAGGGTGAATCGCGCGTCTCCTTTCACAAAGAGGCCGGTCGTCGCTTGTCGAGAGCGGCGAATCAGTTCTAGCAAGATGTCGTGCGGGCCTTTGAAACAAGGCAAAATCCGCTGCCCGAGGCTTCTCCCGCTCAGGAAGTAGCTAAAAAGCAGGGTTTTTTGCCACAGGAGGGCAAAAAAGCCCGTAAAACCGCGACAAAACTGTGCAGAAGGCTATAGGCCTTCGCCGGTTGGTCTAATATGCAACCGGCAACGAATCAGAGGAGACACGATGCCAACCCAAATGTCCAAATCGCAGTTGATCGAAAAGATTGCGACCGCCACCGAGCTTTCCAAGCGCGACGTCAAGAGCGTCATGGAAACGCTGACCGACGTCGGTCACAAGGAGCTCAAGAAGAACGGCCTGTTCCTGGTGCCGGGCTTCGCCAAGTTCGTGGTCATCAAGAAGCCCGCGACCAAGGCGCGCAAGGGCACCAACCCGTTCACGGGCGAAGAGATGATGTTCAAGGCCAAGCCGGCCCGGAAGATCGTCCGCGCCCGCCCGGTCAAGGCTGCCAAGGACGCCGTGGGCTAACAACGCAAAGGCCCCCTCGGGTCAGAGGGGGCCTTTTGTTTGGGCAGCCGCGAGGGCCTGAGACGGAGGGCTCAACCCTTGCGGCGCTTCACCCGGACCGGAATGGGTTGAAGCTGCGGCCCGGACGCCGCCAGTGCGTCGCGAACCCGGTCGATCGCGCGATCGAGCAACTGGCGCAGCCGCTGCGTCTTCCGCGATCTCTTCGCCGTTTCCAGCAGTCCCTTCATCGCATTCACTCCGCCGCTTCGACCTTGGCCCCGACCGACTCGAGCGCCGCTGCAATGGCCTCGTCGACGCGCTCCAGCCAGATGAATTCGAGGTTGTCCCGCGCGCTCTGCGGGATGTCGTCGTAGTCCCGCTTGTTGCGCGCCGGCAGCATCACCCGCTTCAGGCCTGCGGCCGCGGCTGCGACCACCTTCTCCTTGATGCCGCCGACCGGCAGCACCAGGCCGCGCAGCGAGATCTCGCCGGTCATGGCGGTGTCGCTGCGCACCGTCCGGTTGGTGAGCAGCGACGTCAGCGCGGTGAACATCGCAACGCCCGCGCTCGGTCCGTCCTTCGGGGTCGCCCCCGCCGGCACGTGAACGTGGATGTCGCTCTTCTCGAACGTGTGCGGATCGATGCCGAGCTGAGCGGCTCTGCTCTTCACCAGCGTCATCGCCGCCTGCACGCTCTCGCGCATGACGTCGCCGAGCTGGCCGGTCAGGATCATGCCGCCCTTGCCGGGCACCCGCGAAGCCTCGATGAACAGGATGTCGCCGCCCACCGGCGTCCAGGCAAGGCCGGTGGCCACGCCCGGAATGCTGGTGCGCTGAGCGATCTCGCCTTCAAAGCGAGGCTGGCCGAGCACGGTGGCGATGTCCTTGGCCTTCACCACGATCTTCGCGGCCGTGCCCTCGGCGACCTGCACCGCGGCATGCCGGAACAGCTTGCCGATCTCGCGCTCGAGGTTACGCACGCCGGCCTCACGGGTGTAGCCCTTGACCACCAGCTTCAGCGCCTCCGGCTCGATCTCGGCCTGCTCGGCCGAGAGGCCGTTGGCCTCGAGCTGTCGCCGCACCAGATAGCGCCGTGCGATCTCGAGCTTCTCGTCCTCGGTGTAGCCGGCGAGGCTGATCACCTCCATGCGGTCGAGCAGCGGACCCGGGATCTGGTCCAGCATGTTGGCGGTCGTGATGAACACAACGCGCGACAGGTCGAAGGGCACGCCCAGGTAATTGTCCCGGAACGTCCCGTTCTGCTCGGGGTCGAGCACCTCCAGCATCGCAGCCGACGGATCGCCCTGCACGCCGCGGCCCATCTTGTCGATCTCGTCCAGCATCATGACGCAGTTGCGCGCGCCCGCCTTCTTGATGCCCTGGATGATGTTGCCCGGCAGCGCGCCGATATAGGTGCGCCGGTGGCCGCGGATCTCGGCCTCGTCATGCACGCCGCCAAGGCTGACGCGCGCGAAGGGGCGGTCCATCGCGCGCGCGATGGACTGGCCGAGCGAGGTCTTGCCGACGCCGGGCGGACCGACGAAGCACAGGATCGGCGCCTTGCCTTGCGGCGCGAGCTTGCGCACCGCCAGATATTCGATGATCCGGCCCTTGATCTTCTCCAGGCCGAAATGGTCGGCATCCAGGATTCGGCGCGCTTCCTTGATGTCGATCGGCTTCTCCGCGGGCAGCGCCCAGGGCAGCTCGATCAGCCAGTCGAGATAGGTGCGGACCATGCCGGCTTCGCCGGCGGCCTCCGGCATGCGCTCGTAGCGGCGCAGCTCCTTCCTGGCATGCGCGTCGGCCTCGGGCGGCATGTTGGCCTTGGCGATGGCAGAAGTCAGCTCGGCGACCTCGGCCGCCTTGCCGTCGCCTTCGCCGAGTTGGCGCTGGATGGTCGCCATCTGCTCGCGCAGGATCGCCTCGCGCTGCCGCTCGTCGAAGCTGGCGCGGGTCTTCTGGCCGATCTCGTTGGAGATGCGCAGCACCTCCAGCCGCTCGGCCAGATGCTTCGACACCTTCTCGACGCGCAAGGCGAGGTCGATGGTCTCCAGCACCTCCTGCTTGTCCTGCGGCTTGATGTCCATGAACGAGGTCGCCAGATCGGCCAGCGCGCCGGGCGCGGTGGTGCCCTGGAACATCGCGGCGAGCTCGGGCGGCGCCTGCGGCAGCAGCTCAATCGCCTCGATCGCCTGGCGCTGCAGGTTCAGGGCGCGCGCCTCGATCTCCGGCGAGTTCGTGGTCGGCTCCGGAATTTGCTGGATGCGCGCCACCGGGAACGGCGTTCCCGGCAGGAAGTCGAGGATGCGCGCGCGCTGCACGCCCTGGCAGACGATGTGGTGGGTGCCGTCGGGCGCGGTGATGTAGCGCACGATGTTGGCGATGGTCGCGACCCGGTAGAGGTCGTCCGGTCCGGGCTCCTCGATCTCGGCGCTGCGTTGCAGGACGATGCCGACCGGCCGCTGCTCGCGCAGCGCCTGCTGGGCCGCGGCGATGGACTTCGCCCGGCCGATCGTGATCGGTGCGATGGCACCTGGAAACAGCACCATCTCGCGCACCGGGATGATAATCAGCGCGTCGTCGGGAATCTTCACGTCGTTATTGGTCTGTTCGTTGTTCATCTGTTCGGTGGCCATGATCGACCTCAGGATTTGGCGAGGCGCAATGCGACGCAGCCGTCCATCACGAAGCGGCTGATGGCGTAGCGGCCGAGCGGCAATGCAATGCGGCGCTCAAAACGCCCCTGCGGCAGCTCGAGCCGGTGGATGCGGGCGTTGCGGAGCTCCGGCGGAAGGGTACGCTGGCCGGAGATGACGAGCACGCCGTCATGAATGACCGTCTCGACATTGTCAGGGTTGACGCCGGGAAGCGCCACCAGGATCAGGAGCTCATGCTCGGTTTCGAGCACGTCGATCGGCGGCTCCCAGCAGGCCTCCTGGCGGCCGAACTGCTGGCGCAGCCGGTCGGCGCGGGTCAGCGTGTCCAGGGCTTCGGACAGCATCCAGTCGAGGGGATTTTTGGGTTGCATGATGCGGGGCTCAGGGCTGGGAAAGGCTGCATATGGGGCTGGTTCCGGGAAAATCCAGTGCGGTGTCGCTGACGTGCCATGCGCCGTCGTGCGATCCAAAACGCAAACGCCGCGGCATCGACCGCGGCGTTGCGCCATTGGCAGGGGTGCGGGTCAGGCTGCCGCTCGGTACTCGTCTTCCGCCTCGAGATTGATCACGGAGGTGGCGAGCTCGGTCAGCGTATGGTCGGTCGCTTCTTCCTCTTCCAGCGTCGCCTGAAGCAGCCTGGCTGCGTCCTGCATGCCGAGCTCCTCGGCCCAGGTGCGAAGGGTGCCATAGCGCGAGATCTCATAGTGCTCGACCGCCTGGGCAGCCGAAAGCAGTCCCGCATCGAGGGCCGGCGCGCCCTTGAATTCCTTCATGATCTCGGCGCCCTCGTCGGTGATGCCGTTGATCGCCTCGCAGGGCTTGCCGCGTGCAGGCTTGCCCAGCATCTTGAAGATCTGGTCCAGCCGCTTGACCTGGCCCTGGGTCTCACGCAGGTGCTTGTTGAAGGCGGCCGCCAAATCCTTCGATTGCGCGGCCTTGGCCATCTTGGGCAGGGTCTTGATGATCTTGTTCTCGGCGAAATAGATGTCCTTCAGCGTCTCCAGAAACAGGTCGCTCAGCATCTTGGGCGCCTGACGCGGTCGGCGCGCCGCGGTCTTCTTGGTTGTGCGTTTCTTCGATCGTTTGGCCATACATCCTCCTCTTGAGGTGACAAGGGAAGGCGTCGCCTTCCTCAATCCTCAGGCGATAAAGATTCTTCGAAAGCAAATGTTCCTCGCGAAGGCCGCCGCGAGCCGTTAAGGCTTGCTGCCCGAGCCACGCCCGAGATGCCCCTCCCATGCTCGACTTCGCCCTGTCCGCCTTCGTGACGCTGTTGTTGGTTGTCGATCCGGTCGGCCTTGCGCCAGCCTTTCTCGCTGCGACCGGGGGCATGCCCGACACGGTCAAGCGTATGATCGCGTTGCGCGCGCCGCTGATCGCGGCCTCGATCCTGGTGGTGATCGCGCTGGTCGGAAACTGGCTGCTCCGCCAGCTCGGAATCGGCATTCCCGCCTTCCAGATCGCCGGCGGGCTGCTGCTGTTCGGCGTGTCCTACCAGATGATCTTCGGCGATCGTCCGCATCGCGAGGCCCGCGAGGCCGACAAGGCGACGTCGGAGCACGCCTCCGATGTCGCGGTGTTTCCCCTGGCCATCCCCATGATGGCCGGCCCGGGGGCGATTGCGACCACGCTGCTCCTTTCCGGCGATGCCGGCTATGGGACGAGGCTCGCGATCATCATCGCGGTCGTCCTCGCGGTTTGCCTGGTCTGCATGCTGTGCTTCGTCTCGGCTCACCTGATCGCCCGCACCCTCGGACGCACCGGAAATGCCGTGCTCTCGCGTGTTCTCGGCATGCTGCTCGCCGCCTATTCCGTGCAGTTCGTGATCAACGGGATTGCGGCCGTCCGGACCAGCCTGTCATAGGGCTGCGATAATCCGTGAATCCATTGATTTTGCCGTCCATTTCGTGATTTGGCAGGAGGGCGCCAAGGTGGCACCGGATTCGGGTCGCTTTCGCTTGCACTGCCACGTTGCTTTGACGTACTTCCGGTTTAACAAGCCCATCGTCAGGAAATCGGGATATCGATGACTGCGGACGAGCTCGCCAAGAGACAGGCCATCATCGACGCTTGCCGGCGCATGAACGCGCTCGGCATCAACCAGGGCACCTCGGGCAATATCTCTGTCCGGCATGTGGGGGGACTTTTGGTCACGCCGACCAGCGTGCCCTATGAGGCCATGACGCCGGACCAGATCGTCTTCATGACCATGGACGGCGCGCACGCAGCCGACCAGAAGCCGTCGAGCGAGTGGCGCTTTCATCGCGACATCCTGAAGTTGCGGCCCGACGTCGACGCCGTCGTGCACGCCCATCCGACCTATTGCACCGTTCTGGCCATCATGGGCATGGAGATTCCGCCGGTGCACTACATGATCGCGGCGGCCGGCGGCGACAGCATCCGCTGCGCGCCCTATGCGACGTTCGGAACCGCGGAGTTGTCCGAATATGCCGTGCGGGCGCTGGAGGGGCGGCTGGCCTGCCTGCTGGACCATCACGGCATGATCGCGATCGGCAAGACGCTGGACAAGGCGATTTGGCTGGCCGTCGAGGTCGAGACGCTGGCGCGGCAATATCACGGCTGCCTCCAGATCGGACAACCGCCGCTGCTCCCCAGCGCCGAGATCGACCGGGTCCGCCAGCGCATGGCCGGCTACGGCCTGTCGGAAGGGTAGGGCGGGCAGAAGGTGTTCGTGCGGATCAGGCATATCGTCGATCGCAAGGGATCGAACCGCACCATGGTTCGGCTGCGTGCGCTTCTGCGCAGCAACGAGTTCTACCTGATCCCGCTGGCGCTCGTGATCGGCACGCTGGCCGGGGCGATCGTGACGCTGATGGCCGAGATCGCGCAGATCGCGCATGTGGTGATCTACGGCATCCCGATCGACGTGCGCCTCTCGTCCAACGCCTATGTGAGCCCGTGGGCGGCGCTGATCGCGCCCGCGCTCGGCGGGCTGGCGCTCGGCGTCATGGAATGGTCGCGGCGGCGCATGAAGATTTCGAGCGCGGTCGACCCGGTCGAGGCGAACGCGCTGCGCGGCGGCAATCTGTCGATGCGTGACAGCGTGGTGGTGTCGAGCCAGACGCTGATCTCCAACGGCTGCGGCGCCTCGGTCGGCCTCGAGGCGGGCTATACCCAGATCGGCTCGGGGATCGCCTCGCTGTTGGGAAAGTTCTTCAATCTGCGCCGCAACGATCAGCGCCTGATGGTCGGTTGCGGCGCCGCCGCGGCGATCGCGGCGGCGTTCGGCGCTCCGATCACCGGCGCCTTCTACGCCTGCGAGCTCATCGTCGGCGTCTATTCGGTCGGCAGCGCAGCGCCGATCCTGGCGGCCTCGCTTGCCGGCGCCCTGACCGCGCAATGGCTCGGCGGCGCACCGTACTCGCTGGAGATACCGAAGGTCAGCGCCGTCGGCGTCGAGCAGTATCTGGCGCTGATCGGGCTCGCCCTCGTCACAAGTGGCGTCGGCATCGCCGTGATGCGCACCTCGCCGACGTTCGAGCGCCTGTTCGCCTGGATGCCGGTCTGGCTCCGTCCGGTGATCGGCGGTCTCATCGTCGGCAGCTTTGCGATTGTTACGCCGCAGGTGCTGGCGGCCGGCCACGGCGCCATGGTGCTCGATCTCTTTCACGACATGGCGATCGGCATGATCGCGCTGATCATCGCCTTGAAGGTGACGGCCTGCCTGATCTCGCTGGCCTCGGGTTTCCGGGGCGGCCTGTTCTTCGCATCGCTGTTCGTCGGCAGCCTGATCGGAAAGTTCTTTGCCGCGGTGCTGCTCTTGATCAGTCCGAACTTCGCGATCGATCCGCTGGTGGCGATGCTGACCGGCATGGCGACGCTCGGTGTCGCCATCGTCGGCGGCCCCCTGACCATGTCGTTCCTGGTGCTCGAGATGACCCGCAACGTCGACGTCACCGCCGTGGTGCTGGCCGGCTGCATCGTCACCTCGATCTGCGTCCGCTTCATGTTCGGCCACTCCTTCTCGACCTGGCGTCTGCATCTGCGCGGCGAGACCATCCGCAGCGCCAACGACGTCGGCTGGCTGCGCAATCTCACCGTCGAGCGGCTGATGCGCTCCGACGTCGGCAAGGTGCCCTCGACGACGACGATCGCAGCGGTCCGCCGCGAGTTTGCGCTGGGCTCGCGGCCGGGCGTCGTCATCGTCAACAATGCGGACGAATATGTCGGCCTCGTCCTGTTGCCCGATTTGTTCTCCAGCGACCTCGACACCATCGCCGACGAGATCCAGGTGATCGAACTGGCGCGCCTGATCGACATCGTGCTGATCCCGGAAATGAACGTGAAGTCGGCGATGGCCGTGTTCGACGAGGCGGAGGCCGAGATGCTGGCGGTGGTCGATTCCACGGACAGTCGCAAGGTGGTCGGCTTCCTCACCGAGACCTTCGCCCGCCGCCGCTATGTCGAGGAGATCGACAAGGCGACGCGGGGCGTGCTCGGCGCGCTGTCATAGGCGCCGGCGCCTGATATCGCTTGCGGCGACCGAAAAACAGCGCGGCTGTTCATGATCCGCTCAGGTTGGATGGTTCAGGCTGGGGGCCGGTTGTTCGGTTCGAAGCGTGGCAGATTGCCGCGATCATGAAACCATCTCAGCGGTTTGCGCATTATACATGGTTTGCATATCTCTCTTTGGGCGAGAACAGAGGAAGGTCAAATGAGTATTAGACCCACGATTTCCGCGTCCGGCCGCAACACCGTACTGGCCGCGTTCGCCAGCCTGGCATTGATCGCGACCTCCACATCGCCATCGGCTGCGGCGCCCCCGGTCCCGGCTGTGGCGGTATCCGCAACGCCTGTCACCGCAGGGCAGGGCTCCTCCGACACCACCGATTTCAGCGCCCGCCGTCGCCACCACCACTATCGACGCGGGCCGAGCGCCGCGGGTCTCGCCTTCATGGGCGCGGCGGCAGGTCTGATCGGCAGTGCGATTGCCGAGAGTCGGCGCCGCGACTATTACGAGAACCGCTATTATTATGGCCCGCGTCCTTACTACGGCGGTCCGGGCTATTATGGCGGCAGTCCTTACTATTACGATCCGGGCTACTAGGGCCGGCCATACTGAACGGTCGTTCTGGACGCCGACCGGATTGGGTTCGTCAGCGGCCGGACCCGCGGGAAGAGTCCGGATTGCGCGAACAGGGGCGGTGCGTTGCGCCGCCCTTTTTTGATGCGTCCGTACCGCCGTAGCCCGGAACGAAAGCGAGATCCGGTACCGCTCGCCCGGCATCGCGCAATGTCCCGGATTACGCCGGCGCTCCATCCGGACTACGGCACCTTGCTGTGTCGCGCCGCTGTCAACCCGCTCGCGCGAAAATATTCCACTTTACCGAAATTCGGTTTTGTCGTATGTGTCGCTCATCCCGGCTCATCCAGGAGGGGCGATCTTGTGTCGTCACTGTCGCGAGCCGGGCCTGCGGTGGACGCGGCAGCGTCGGCACGAAGGGTACGGGCAGGGCGGGTAGTCCCCGTGAGCCCGAAACCGCGTGCGGACGAGCGGCGCTGTCAAGTTCGTCTCGCCAGCATGCTTCCGGCAACGTCGACAAGGCCGGGAGATCATGCGGCGGTCGGCGAACGCGCGTACGGCAAAACCGTGTGGTCCTGGCCGTCGTTGCTACGGTCAAGCCCTTCGAAGATGCGAGCGAGCCCAACCGGGCAGACTGCATCATGAATTCGCGGGGCGAGGGAGGCCAGAACGAACTCGGCTCCCGGGAGATCACGGCATAAGCCGTCCGACCATCGCGCAGGGAAGGCCGAGCGTTCGGCACCACCTGTATGCTGCTGTGCGGTTCTTCTGCGCGTGCCATTCGCGCAGCAGACCGCGGGTGCGAGCCGGCACCCGGCCTTCCCTGCGCCCTCCTGGCTTTCAGAGGGTGGAGCGATCAAGCAAAGCTCGGGCGAAATGCGCCGCGAGAACGCGAAGGCATGTCCGCAAATCGAAACGAGAGGTCGTAGGATGGGTAGAGCACTTGCGAAACCCATCATGTTTCGGCGTGGATAACAGTGTGATGGGTTTCGCCTCGCTGTACCGGCGACCGCGCCCTCCGGCGCTGATGGACTTGCCCCTGTCAATCCGCTTCAATGGACCGAGCGAGCTTCCAGCCGCCGCAGGCGGAACTTGAGGAGGCGCCAACCGGAGCGCGCGCGATGCGGCCGCAGCACTTGCGCGAAGCTGTCGGGAGTGCTCTTTGCTTGAAAGTTTTCCGTGGGGCCACCGGCCCCGATCCAGAGAGATGAGATGAGCAAACTCGTTATCCGCGCCGGCGATTTCACCTTCGATGCCCGCTTCGAGGAGCAACTGGCACCCAAGACCGTCGCTGCCTTCCGCAAGGCGCTGCCGTTCGAAAGCCACATCATTCATGTGCGCTGGAGCGGCGAGGGCGTGTGGATGCCGCTCGGCGATCTCGACTTCGGCGTCGGTTACGAGAACCACACCAGCTATCCTGCGCCCGGCCAGATCATACTCTATCCCGGCGGCATCAGCGAAACCGAGATCCTGCTCGCCTATGGCGGCGTGCACTTCGCGAGCAAGATGGGCCAGCTCGCCGGCAACCATTTCATCACGCTGACCTCGGGACTGGAGAATCTGGCGACGCTGGGCAAGAGCGTGCTGTGGAAGGGCGCGCTGCCGATCCGCTTCGAGGAAGTCTGAGTGACAGAGCCCCGCTACCCGCGCGATCTCCGCGGTTACGGCCGCAACCCGCCGCCTCCCGAGTGGCCCGGCAACGCGCGGGTCGCGGTGCAGTTCGTCGTCAATTTCGAGGAGGGCGGCGAGAACAACATCTTGCATGGCGACCGCGCCTCGGAAGCGTTTCTGTCCGACGTGCTCGGCGCACAGCCCTGGCCCGGTCGGCGCCACGCCAACATCGAATCGATGTTCGAATACGGCTCGCGCGCCGGCTTCTGGCGGCTGTGGCGGATATTCACCGCGCGCAGCTGGCCGGCGACCGTGTTCGGTGTCGCCACTGCGCTGAAGCGCAATCCGGACATCGTCGCTGCCATGAAGGAGGCGGGCTGGGATATCGCCAGCCACAGCTTGAAATGGATTGAGCACAAGGACATGACCGAGGCGCAGGAGCGCGCCGAGATTGCAGAAGCGATCCGCGTCCACACCGAAGCTACCGGCGCGCGGCCGCTCGGCTGGTATACCGGGCGCTCCTCGATCAACACCAACCGTCTGTTGATGGAGGAGGGCGGTTTCCTCTATCTCTGCGACTCCTATGCCGACGATCTGCCCTATTGGGTCCGGGGCGCAGGCCGCAAGCAGCTCATCATTCCCTATACGTTAGACGCCAACGACATGCGTTTCATCAATCCGCAGGGCTTTGCCGGAGGCGAGCAATTCTTCAGCTATCTGAAGGACGCCTTCGACGTGCTCTATGCGGAAGGCGAGACCGCGCCGAAAATGATGTCGGTCGGTCTGCACTGCCGTCTCGCCGGGCGGCCCGGCCGCGCCGCAGGTCTGATCCGCTTCCTCGACTATATCGGCAAGCATGAGCGCGTCTGGGTGCCGACGCGGCTCCAGATCGCGCAGCACTGGCACGACAGGCACGCACATCTTGCGGCCAACGCGTTCGAGATCGGTTGAGGACGATGTCGCAGATCTCGCTGTCCGATCTCAATGCCGCTGACAACGCCGATTTCGTCGCGACGCTCGGCAATGTCGTCGAATATTCCCCATGGATCGCCGAGCAACTCGCCGGCAAGCGGCCGTTCGCCGGCATCAATCAGTTGCACACAGCGCTGATGGCGGCGATCCAGAGCGCCGAACCCGATGTGCAGCTGGCGCTGATCCGGGCACATCCCGATCTTGCCAGCAAGACGCAGCGCGCCGCCGGCCTCACGGCGGAATCGACCGGCGAACAGAACAGCGCCGGACTCGATCGGCTGTCGGACGCCGAATATGCGGCGTTCGAGCGCGTCAACAGCGCCTATCGGGACAAGTTCGGCTTCCCCTACATCGTCTGCGTGCGGCGTCACACCAGGGATTCCGTGCTGCACGATTTCGAGATCCGGTTGCGCAATATCGCCAAGACCGAGATGCGCCGTGCGATCGAGGAGATCGGCCGTATCTCGGCGCTGAGGCTCGACCAGCTGGTCGCTGCCGACGACAAGTTGAAGGTGCATGGCCGGCTGTCGACGCATGTGCTGGACAATCACATTGGCAAGCCCGCGGCCGGCATTGCGGTTGAACTGGTCGAGCTTGCGAATCTCGGAGAGAACCGCGTGATCACGCGCGACGTGATCAATGCGGACGGCCGCACCGATCAGCCGCTGATCAGCGGCCGGCCGTTGCCGATCGGCCGCTACGAGCTCAAATTCAGCGTCGGTCGATATTACGCCGAGCGCAACGTGCCGATGTCGGACCCGCCGTTCCTCGACGAAATCCCGCTTCGGTTCGGAATCAGTGCGCCGGAAGATCACTATCACGTGCCGCTGCTGATCACGCCGTGGAGCTATTCGACCTATCGCGGCAGCTAGGCCATGTAAGTTCGGCGGAGTGTGGGTGGTTCACCTCTCCCCGACGGGGAGAGGTCGGATTGCGCAGCAATCCGGGTGAGGGGCTGCGGGACTCAGTGAGACCCAAGCCCCTCACCCGGATCGCATCTTCGATGCGCTCCGACCTCTCCCTACGGGAGAGGTGAAGCGAACCAACACGCTCAGCCGCCGAACTTCTCGAACAGCGCCGGAAACAGCCGGTCCGGCTTGAAGGGTGGTGCGGTGAAGCGGATGCCGGTGGCATCGGCAATGGCGTTGCCGAGCGCGGCCGTGACCGGATTGTACGGACTCTCGCTCATCGACTTCGCTCCCAACGGACCGATGGTGTCGGACGTCTCGGCGAAGAACACCTCGGTGCGTGGTACGTCGGCGAAAGAGGGCAGGTGATAGTCGCGGAATCTCGGGTTGGTGACGCGGCCGTTCGCGTCGATCGCCATCTCCTCGTAGAGCGCGGCGCCGAGCGCCTGCGCGACGCCGCCTTCGACCTGACCGCGGCACTGCATGGGATTGGCGACGACGCCCGCATCCGCGGCCTGCACGCTCCTGAGAATTCTGAGCTCGCCGGTGCCCTTGTTCACGGCGATGCGAAAGCCATGGACGTTGAAGCCGACCGAACGTGGCGTGCCGGTGGAATTGCCACTGCCTGCGAACGGCTGTCCGCGCTCGCCCGCAAGCTTCACCAGCTCCGTAAACGGCATGCGCCGGACGCCGCTGACGACGGCATCATCCTCGAGCACGCAGGCCTCGACGCCACACAGCCACGCACTGGCGGCTGCCGCCTTCAGCTCGGTCGCAAGCTGCATGGAAGCCGCATGGGTCGCCTTGCCGGCGACGAAGGTGCCGGCGCTGCCATAAGCGCCGGTGTCGTGGCCGCCATGGGCGGTGTCGGACTGGCGCAGGCGGATTCTGTCGACGGTGGTCGCCAGCGTGGTCGCCGCGATCTGCCGGTGCACGGTGCTGGTGCCGTTGCCGAACTCGGCTGTGCCGACGGTGAGGTCGAAGCCGCCCTCCTCGTTGAGCGCGATCGTGGCGTCGGCGATGTGGCCGGCCGGCGGCGCGGAGTCGATCATGGTGAGAGCGATACCGTCGCCGATCAGCCATTCCGGCGACAGGTCCGGCTGCGGGCCATCGGCCTGCATGGCGCGCTCGACGAGATCGAGGCACTGGTCGAGGCCGTAGGAGCCATAGACGACGTCGTGATATTCGGACGGAGGCGGCGACAGCATGGGGTCGCCGTCCCTGATGATGTTGCGCCGGCGCATGTCGTAGGGGCCGATGCCGAGTTGCCTTGCCAGCTCGTCGATTGCGGCTTCCACGGCGATCAGCGCCTGCGGCAGGCCGTAACCGCGAAACGCTCCCGCCGGCACCGTGTTGGTGTAGACGGCGGTGCCGTCGACGCGCTTGTTCGGACAGTTGTAGACGCTGATGGACTCGGCCAGCGCATGGAACATCACGGGTCCGGCATGATTGCCGTAAGCGCCGGTATTGGAGAGTACGTCGAGCTGAAGCGCGGTGAGCTTGCCGTCGCTATCGGCCCCCGCCTTGATGTGGACCCGCATCGGGTGCCGCGTCGAGGTCGCGATGAACTGCTCCTCGCGGGTCAGCTCCAGCTTCACCGGACGTCCGGTCTTCAGCGTAGCGAGCGCCAGAATGTCCTCGACGAACATCTCCTGCTTGCCGCCAAAGCCGCCGCCGACGCGCTCGCAGAACACGCGCACCTTGTCCATGGGGAGCCCGAAGATGCCCGACAGCGCGCGCCGGGTCAGGAAGGGCACCTGCGTCGAGGTGCGGACATTGAGCACGCCCGCATCATCGAGCCAGGCGAGGCCGCCATGGGTCTCCAGCGCCGCATGCTGCACGCGATGGCTATGAAAGGTGCCCTCGTAGGTCACCGCGGACGTCGCAAGCGCCGCCGCGACCTCGCCGAACTCGCCGTGCACCTCCGCCACGACGTTGCGTTTGGCGTCGGCGACGCGGTTCGCGATCGTGCGGTCGGGATGAATGATGGGTGCGCCCGGCGCCATCGCCTCTTCAGGGTCGATCAGCGCGGGCAGGACCTCGTATTCGACCCTGAGCCGACGGCACGCCTCCTCGGCGGCGGCTTCGGTCTCGGCGACGACGGCGGCGACCCGCTGTCCAACGAAACGGACGACGTCGTCGAGGATACGGGTGTCCTCCGGATCCATCCAGTCCTGCTCGTGCCGCGCAGTGGAGATCAGGACCGACGGTGCGTCGTCATGCGTCAGCACCGCGCGCACGCCGGGAACGCGAAGGGCGTCCGACTTGTCGATCGCGACGATCCTGGCGTGCGCGTGCGGCGAGCGCACCAGCTTGACGTGGAGCAGGCCGTCGATGGCGCTGTCGAAGGTGTAGCGCGCCTTGCCGCGCACGATGTCGGGGCCTGCCGGCGCCGGCAGGCTGCGGCCGAATGCGACGCCGGCCTCGACGCTCGCCTCGACATTGGTCTTGCCGAGGATCGCATCCTCGATCGCGCGATAGCCGGTGCAGCGGCAGATATTGCCCTTCAGCGCTGCGCCGAGATCGGTCCGCTGCGCCTGGTTCAGCGAGGCGCAGGTCAGGATCATGCCGGCGGTGCAGAAGCCGCATTGAAAGCCCTGCGCATCGAGGAAGGCCTGCTGCATCGGATGCAGGCCGCTCTCTCCGCCAAGCCCTTCGATCGTGGTCACAGTGCGTCCGTCGGCCCGGAACGCCGGAATCAGGCAGCTGTGCACCGGCTCCCCGTCGAGCAGCACGGTGCAGGCGCCGCAGTCACCGGCATCGCAGCCCTTCTTCACGCCGAAATGGCCAAGCTCGCGCAAGAACGTGCGCAGGCACTGGCCGGCGCGCGGCGCCTGGGCAAATGTCTTGCCGTTGATCTCGAAGCTCATGACGGCATTGCTCCCAGCAGCTCGCTGCGAACCTCTTCGGCGAGCCGCAGTGTCATGTGCTTGCGCCAGAGTGGCTGGCCATGGATGTCGGTGTGGTACAGATCGTCCGTAATCTGCTGCGCGATCGCGTCGCGCAGCGTGCGCGTGTCCGGGATCCTGCGAAAGGATAGCTGGATCGGCCGCACGGTCGATGCGGTGACCGTGAGCGTCAGCGTGCCATCGGTATCGAGGCTGCCGATGAGGAGCGCCGCCGAGCGGCCGGCCGGCGCCAGCGAGATCTGGCGAAATGCCGTGCGGCGCTTCAACGCGGCAATCGGAATATCGATCTGCCGGATCAGGTCGCCCGGCGTCAGGCGATTGCGCTGGTTGCCGGTGACGAAGTCGACGACAGGAACCTTTTGCTCGCCGCCGCCGGCCTTCCAGATGGTGCAGACGCCGTCGAGTGCTGACGTGAGCGAGATCATCGGTCCGGCCGGCAACGACATGCAGAGATTGCCGCCGACGGTGGCGGTCCTCCAGATCTTGAACGATGCAAGGAAGGCGCGGCAGCATTGGTTGATCAGCGGCGCGGCCAGCCAATCGGACGGGCAGGCAAGTCCATCGAGCTGCGCGATGGTGCAAGTGGCGGCGATGCTGAGATGACTCCCGGTGACCGTCAGCGCCGGCCATTTCAGATCGGTGAGATCGATCAGTCGTGTGAGGTGCGCTTGCGGCTCCGAGAACAGCCAGGTGCCTCCTGCGAGCCAAGCATCGCCTGCCGTCCAAACCGGCAGCTGCGCGCGCGTTTGCGGATGGGCGACCGCTGTGATGGTATTCAGGTCCATGGCTGCGCCAACGCTTCCGCCCGGTGAATCGTACAGACGAGTCTTGCAAGACCGGAGCCAAGTCGCAACAAGAAGTCGCGGCAAGAATGCGATCTTGCTGGCGGCCGCGTTGCAAGCCCGTCGTCAGCGGATGTGAGGAGAAAGGGCATCATGAGCGACGCAAAGCCGATCTGGATCAGGGATCCCTTGGCAATCCTCGCCGACGGTGCAGAGCGCGGCATCGTGGTGAAGGGTGGCCGGATCGCCGAGCTCGTACCGGCCGGCGCTACACCTGCGACTGCGGAGGCCGCGGTGTTCGATGCGGGCCAACACGTCGTGCTGCCGGGCCTCATCAACACCCATCATCATTTCTATCAGACGCTGACGCGGGCGCTGCCGGCGGCGATGGACCGCGAGCTGTTTACCTGGTTGCAGGCACTCTATCCCGTGTGGGCGAAGCTGACGCCGGAAGCGCTGGAACTCGGCGTCACCGTGGCGATGTCCGAGCTGTTGTTGTCAGGGTGCACGACGACGACCGACCACCATTACGTATTCCCGGCCGGACTCGAGGACGCCGTGGATATCGAAGTGGCGGTGGCAAGGCGGCTCGGCATGCGCGTGCTGCTGACGCGGGGCTCGATGAACCTGTCGCAAGGCAACGGCGGCCTGCCGCCTGATAGCGTGGTGCAGGACGAGGACACGATTCTCGCCGACAGTGCGCGCGTGGTCGCCAAGCATCACCAGCGCGGTCCGGATGCCATGGTGCAGATTGCGCTGGCGCCGTGTTCGCCGTTCTCGGTGACGACGTCGCTGATGCGCGCAACCGCCGATCTCGCTAGCAAGCTCGATGTGCGCCTGCATACCCATCTTGCCGAGACCGAGGACGAGAACAGATTCTGCGAGCAGATGTACGGCTGCCGCCCGCTCGACTATCTCGAACAATGCGGCTGGCTCAATGCGCGAACCTGGCTCGCCCATGGCATTTTTTTCGATGCCGACGAGATCAAGCGGCTCGGCAAGGCGAGGACGACCATCAGCCATTGCGCGTGCAGCAATCAATTGCTGGCGTCCGGCTGCTGTCCAGTCTGCGAGATGGAGGAGGCCGGCGTCGGAATCGGCATCGGTGTCGACGGTTCGGCCTCGAACGACGGCTCGAACCTGATGCAGGAGGTCCGTGCCGCCTTCCTGCTGCAGCGGGCGCGTTACGGGGTGGCCAAGGTCAGTCACAAGGACGCGCTACGCTGGGCCACCAGAGGTTCGGCAGCTTGCGTCGGCCGTCCGGAACTCGGCGAGATCGCCGTCGGCAGGGCCGCCGATCTTGCACTGTTCCGGCTCGATGAGCTGCGCTTCTCCGGCCATGGCGACCCCTTGGCCGCATTGGTGCTGTGCGGGGCGCATCGGGCCGACCGGGTAATGGTGGCTGGACAATGGACCGTGATCGACGGCGCGATACCGGGCCTTGATGTGGTGGACCTGATCCACCGCCACAGCGCGGCGGCGCGGGCCATGCAGGCGGGATAGGCGGAAATTGAAAGAGGGGGCGACCACAAGTGCCGGGTGCTTCTGGCCACCCCCTCCGAACCTCCTCCGGGAGGAGCAGGTGATTTGGGTAAAGCAAGAAGCGTGCTACTTGCCCGGAAGCTTGTCGTCGATGCCCTTCACGTAGAAATTCATGCCGAGAATCTGGCCGTCGTCGAGGCGATCGCCGCCTTTGCACTCGACCGGCTTGCCGTCCTGCCCAACGATCGGGCATTTGAACGGATGCAGCTTGCCCGCGGTGATCGCAGCCTGGGCATCCTCCGCCATTTTCTTCACCTCGTCAGGCATGTTGGTATAGGGCGCCATCGCGAACATGTGGCTGTCGAGCCCGCCCCAGCTGTCCTTGGACTTCCAGGTGCCGGCGAGCTCGACCTTGACGCGCTCGATGTAGTAGGGGCCCCAGGTGTCGAGGATCGAAGTGAGCTGGGTTTTCGGCCCGAACTTGATCATCTCGGAATCCTGCCCGAAGGCGAGCTTGCCGCGTTCGCTGGCGATCTGCATCGCGGCGGGCGAATCCGTGTGCTGCATGATGACGTCGGCGCCCTGGTCGATCAGCGCCTTGGCGGCGTCGGCCTCCTTGCCGGGGTCGAACCAGGTGTTGGCCCAGATGATCTTGACCTTGATGTTCGGATTGATTGTCTGCGCCGCCAGCATCGTCGCGTTGATGCCGGAGACGACCTCCGGAATCGGGAACGAGCCGATATAGCCGAGCACGCCCGACTTCGACATCTTGGCCGCGATCAAGCCCTGGATGTAGCGGCCCTGATACCATCTGGCCGAATAGGTCGACATATTCTGATTGCGCTTGTAGCCGGTGGCGTGCTCGAAATGCACGTTCGGATATTTCTTGGCGACCTTCAGCGTCGAATCCATGTAGCCGAACGACGTGGTGAAGATCAGCTTGTTGCCCGCGCGGACGAGCTGCTCGATGGAGCGCTCGGCGTCGGGGCCTTCAGGCACGTTCTCGAGATAGGTGGTCTCGATCTTGTCGCCCAACTCCTTCACCAGCGCCTGGCGCGCGAGATCGTGCTGATAGGTCCAGCCGAGATCTCCGATCGGGCCCAGATAGATGAAGCCGACCTTCAGCTTGTCGGCGGCGGACGCTGCACCGACGTTCCCGGCAAGCAAGATCCCGGTCGCCAGCGCAAGAAGTGATTTTCTCATCGTCGATCTCCAAACGTCAGGGGAAAGCCACGATCCGCAACCTGCGCGCCCCATCGCGCCCGTCGCGGAAATGAAATTCAGCGGTCAGGCACGAACACCGTGCCGAGCGCAGCCGGTGCGGTCGAGCCGCCGCCGCGCGCGCGGGAGAGCAGAACGAGGACGATGACGGTCGCGAGATAGGGCAGCGCCGACATGAATTGCGAGGGAATGCCGACGCCCCAGCCTTGCGCGTGCAATTGCAGGATCGTCACTGCGCCGAAGAGATAGGCGCCGACCACGAGCCGGCCCGGCCGCCACGACGCGAACACCACCAGCGCAAGTGCGATCCAGCCGCGGCCGGCGGTCATGCCGGGAATGAAGAACGGCGTATAGGCGAGCGGCAGATAGGCTCCCGCAAGTCCCGCGCAGGCGCCGCCGAACATCACGGCGAAGGTGCGGATGCGTAGCACGGGGTAGCCGAGCGCATGCGCGGAGACATGATTGTCGCCGCAGGCGCGCAGAACCAGTCCCGCGCGCGTGCGGTACAGGAACCACCAGACGCCGACGACGAGTGCAATGGAGAAGTAGACGAAGGCGTCCTCGCCGAACAGCACGCGGCCGACCAGCGGGACGTCGGTGAGGCCTGGAATGGAGAGATGGACTGCCGGCGTGATGCGCTCGCCGACGAGGCGGGCGCCGATCAGTCCGGACAACCCGACGCCGAGGATGGTCAGCGCGAGACCCGCCGCAACCTGGTTGACGGCGAGCCCGAGGGCCATCAATGCGAAGATCAGCGACATCATCGTGCCCGCGACGATGCCGAACAGTGCGCCGATGAAGATCGATCCGGTGAGCCAGGCCCCAGCAAAGCCGCAGGCCGCGCCAACGATCATCATACCTTCGACGCCGAGATTGAGCACGCCGGAGCGCTCGGTCACGAGCTCGCCGGTCGCCGCGATCAGCAGCGGCGTCGATGCGGCGAGCACCGAAAGGATGATGGCCTCAGCCAGCTCCACGAGTCACCTGTCGGTTCGGGAACTCCAGCTTGAAGCGATAGAGAATCAGGGAATCGCAGGCGAGCACGTAGAACAGCAGGATTCCTTGAAACACCTTGGTGGCATCCAACGGGATCTTCATCGCGATCTGCGCCTGCTCGCCGCCGATGAAGGTCAACGCGAGGAAAAGGCCTGCAATCAATATTCCAAGCGGATTCAGCCGGCCGAGGAAGGCGACGATGATCGCGGTAAAACCATAGCCGGGTGAGATGCCGGGTTGGAGGTGCCCGACCGGGCCTGCGACCTCGATGATTCCGGCAAGGCCCGCGAGCGCGCCCGATACGGCGAAGGTCAGGATGATCAGCCGATCGGCATTGAAGCCGCCGAACCGCGCCGCACGGGGCGCTGCGCCGACGACGCGGATCTCGAAACCCTTGATGGTGCGCCCGAGCAGGATTGCGGCTGCCGCGACGACAAGAAGCGCGATGATCGAGCCGAGATGCAGGCGGCCGCCTTCGATCAGCAGCGGAACGGTTGCGACCGGATCGAACTCGGCTGTGGTCGGGAAGTTGAAGCCGTGCGGATCGCGCCAGGGCCCGCGCACGAGATAGTCGAGGAAGAGGTCGGCCACGTAGACCAGCATCAGGCTGGTCAGGATCTCGCTGGCGCCGAACCTCACCTTGCAGATCGCCGGGATCAGCGCATAGAGCGCGCCCGCTGCGGCGGCGAGGACGAGCATGGCCGGCAGCACCCAGGCGCCGGCGTCGGTGCCTTGCGTCCTCACAGCGATCCAGCTTCCGGCCACCGCGCCGATCAGGAATTGGCCTTCGGCGCCGATGTTCCAGGCATTGGCGAGATAGCAAAGCGACAGTCCTATCGCGATCATCACCAGTGGCGTCGCCTTCACCGCGATTTCCTGGAGCGAATAAGCGTCGGTCAGGGGCGCGATGAAATAGGCATGCAGGGCGAGCAGCGGATTCTTGCCGAGGATCGCGAAAAGGATGACCATGGTGGCGAGCGTGAGGCCGATTGCGATCAGCGGCGAGACCAGCGCGATCGCGTGGGAGCGTTCGGCGCGCTTCTCAAGCACCAACTGCATGCGCGGCCTCCTTCGGCTCCAGGCTGCTGCCGCCCATGAGAAGGCCGAGCTTTTCGCGCGTCGCTTCGACGATGGTGAGCGGCGCTGATAGCTTGCCGTGGAACATCACGGCGATGCGGTCGGCGATCTCGGCGAGTTCATCCAGATCCTGGCTGGTCACGAGCACGGCGGCGCCCGCGGTTGCGAGATCAAGCAGCGCCTGGCGAATGACGGCGGTAGCGCCGGCGTCGAGGCCCCAGGTCGGCTGGGTCACCACCAGCACCGCTGGGTTGCGCAGGATCTCGCGTCCCACGATGAACTTTTGCAGATTGCCGCCGGACAGGCTAGCAGCCTCCGGGTCGCGCTTGGCCTTGCGCACGTCGAACGTTTCGGTCGCGCGGTCGACGGTCTGCAGCGTCACGGCGGTGTTGATGAAGCCGCGATGGACCATGCCGCTCGCGGCATGTCCGGTGAGCAGCGCATTCTCCGACAGCTTCATGCGCGGCGCGGTGCCATGACCGAGCCGCTCTTCGGGAACGAAAGCCGCGCCCAGCCTGCGTCGCTGTGTGATGGAGAGATGGCCGGCGGCAATGCCTTCGATTACCACCGTGCCGGGCGCCTTCGACAACCGCTCGCCGGACAGTGCGGCGAACAATTCGTCCTGGCCGTTGCCGGCGACGCCGGCGATGCCCAGGATCTCGCCGCCCTTCAGTTCGAACGAGATGTGCTCGAGCCGTACGCCATGCGCCTCGCTTGGCGCGAGCGAGAGATCGTTGACGACGAGGCGCGGAGCGGTGGTCGTCCGGCCGGATGCTGACTTGACCTCCTTGATCTCGCCGCCGACCATCATGCGCGCGAGCGAAGCGGCGGTCTCGCGCCGGGGATTGCAGGTTCCGACTTTCTTGCCGCCGCGCAGGATCGTTGCGGTGTCGCAGAGCCGCTTCACCTCCTCGAGCTTGTGGCTGATGTAGAGGATGGCGCGGCCTTCGGTCTTGAGCCGCTCCAGCACGATGAAGAGCTGATCGGCTTCCTGCGGCGTCAAGACTGCGGTGGGCTCGTCCAGGATCAGGAATTTCGGATCCTGCATCAGGGCGCGGACGATCTCGATGCGCTGGCGCTCTCCGACTGACAATTGCCAGACCTCGCGCCGGGGATCGAGGGGAAGGCCGTAAGTTTTCGACACGTGCTCCAGCCGCGCCGACATGTCCTTGAAGGATTCCCGTCCGTCGAGGCCGAGCGCGACATTCTCGGCGACGGTGAGATTGTCGAACAGTGAGAAGTGCTGAAATACCATGCCGATGCCGCGGCTGCGTGCTTCCGAGGGGCTGGACAGCGCAATTCGTTTGCCCTGCCAGCGAATCTCGCCGGCGCTGGGCTGGATCAGCCCGTAGATCGCCCTGACCAGCGTCGATTTGCCGGCGCCGTTCTCGCCGAGCAGTGCATGGATCTCGCCGGACCGGACATCGATGTCGATGGAATCGTTGGCGAGAAAATCGCCATAGCGTTTGGTCAGCCCGACCGTCCGCAGCAGCGGGGATTCGCCGGAATTCAGGCTGTCAGGTGTCGAATCAACCATTCGCTGATGCGCTTGCATGGGTGAGGTGCCTCGATAGTGGGCCAGTTTGAACCCCAAGGTAAGGTGTGAAAATGCGTCATTCCTTGCTCAACGCCTCGGCAGGCTGGTGGTATCGGTGACGCGCTGCTCGGGCCGCGTCCGCGGAGCACTCTCTGTACAGCCGTTGGCCCGCACGGCCCGCATGGCGCCTGTTGTAAATTTGTAGCCATTCAAGTCAAATTGGAACCCGCCATGCGAGCTTGACGTGAGGTGCACGTCGCGCCGTCACGGACGTCGGGGACATTGGGTCGCCTGTCGTTACCGGCAGAACAATCGGCGAAAGGAGCGCACGCCTCGGCGGCGCCTACTTCGTCCACACGCCTTCGTGCAGCGCTTCGGCTTCGTCCTCGAGCAGTGGACCAACAATTTCGGTCGACCGCTGGCCGCTGGCAAAGACCTTGCGGCACGGCAGGTCGAGCGTCGGGTTCTCCGGATGGTTGCTGGTGACGCCGCGCAGGCGATGCTCGCTGAGGCCGTAGACGACCCGGCCGATGCCGGCCCAGTAGATCGCGCCGGCGCACATCGCACAGGGTTCGGCCGACGAATAGAGGGTCGCTGTCGCCAGCACCTCGCGGCTGAGTGTGCGGCAGGCCTGGGTGGCCGCGAGACGTTCGGCATGCGCGGTGCCGTCATGATCAGGCATGTAGCCGTTCTCGGCCTCGATGAGCACCCTGTCGTCCGCAGCGACGACGATACAGCCGAAGGGATGATTGCCATGGGTGAGCGAGCGGCGGGCGACCGCAAAGGACAGGCGCAGGAAGTGTTCGTCACGTTCGGATGCGCCGGTCATCAATCCTCCGCGGTCAGTGTCCCGCCATGCGCCGGCCGATCACGGCGAGATCGGCGTCCCTGGTCCCTGCTTCATACCCGGATTCGTCATTGAACATCACCACCGGCGGATCGGCAGGTTGTTGCCGAACAGATCTTGCGGATAACCGATTGAAAAATATCGAATATGCCGGCCACTGAGATCCTGATAAGGAAGATGTCGGATGAAATTATGGTGTTGACCCGTGCAGGTTGATTGCGTGCGGCAGCCTGCCTCGTACTGGCATTCATGCTAGCCATGCGCTGGCCGAGGCAGGCGATCCCTGCGTAATTTTTTCGGCCGAACGTGTACCGATTGATCGCCAGGACAGCGGCTGCCGCGGTTCAGAGAAGAGAAAGCTCGTCGAGATGGGTGCCGTCAACGCAATTCAAAATGCATCGCTCGGCGAAGAGATCGTGCGCCGAATCAACGATCTGGCTGCGATCTCGGAAGGAAGCGATAATCTCACCCGCATCTATCTCACCAAGGAGTTGCGCGAGGCGGCGGACCTCATCCTGAGCTGGATGCGCGAAGCCGGCATGAGCGCGCGTCTCGACGCTGTCGGCAATGTCTGCGGTCGTTACGAGGGCGAGCGGGCGGGTGCGCCCTGCCTGATGCTCGGCTCGCACTACGACACCGTGCGCGATGCCGGCAAATGGGACGGACCGCTGGGCGTGATCACGGCGATCTCTTGCATCGCCAGCCTCAACCGCCGCGGCAAGCGCCTGCCGTTTGCGATCGAGATCGTCGGCTTTGCCGACGAGGAAGGGGTGCGCTTTGCTTCGACCTTGCTCGGCAGCCGGGCGGTGGCCGGTACCTTTGACGCGAGTGTCTTGAATGTGCGCGACCGTGACGGCGTGTCGATGCGCGATGCGCTCGTGCAGTTCGGCCTCGACCCCGATCACATCGGCGCGGCCGCGCGGGCGCGGCGCGAGCTGCTGGCCTATCTCGAATTGCACATCGAGCAGGGGCCGGTGCTGGAAGCCCAGAACCTGCCCGTGGGAGTCGTCACCGCGATTGCCGGTGCCACGCGCCTTGCCGCGCGGCTGACCGGCATGGCGGGGCACGCCGGCACCGTGCCGATGGCGTTGCGTCGTGACGCGCTCGCTGGCGCTGCCGAATGCATCGGCGCGATCGAGCAATTTTGCCGCGCCGATGCGGGCGGCCTGGTCGGCACCGTCGGCAGCATCCAGGCGAGGCCAGGCGCGACCAATGTCATTCCGGGCGAGGTGTCGTTCACCATCGACATGCGCGCGCCGACCGACATGCATCGCAAGCGCGCGGTCGCCGACATCGTGCGCCAGATCGAGGCGATCGCCAAGCGCCGGCAGCTGGCGCTTCAGCTCGACGTCAGCCACGAGAACCGCACCGCACCTTGCGCGCCGTGGCTCAAGGACCAGATCGCGCAGGCGATCGGAGCGGAGGGATTTTCCGTGTTCGAGCTGCCGAGCGGGGCAGGGCACGATGGCATGGCGATGGTCGACATCGCCGATGTCGGCATGATCTTCGTCCGCTGCCGCGGCGGCATCAGCCATCACCCGGACGAGCATGTGGAGCTCGCCGATGTCGACGCCGGTGCGCGGGTGCTGCTGCGGGTGATCGAGGATTTCAGGCCGTGGGAGGGCCTGGTCAGTCCGGACTGACCGCCATCAGCCCGCAAGTCACCGGGTAGAGACACGAATCACACATGCTTAGAATGGTTGCGACCATTACCGGAATCACGAGATTTTAGCCGACGACGCACATGAACAGCGACATTTCCATTCCTTCACATCGTGAGAACCGGTTTTACCGGGGCCGAGCTGCGACCTTCGTCGCCAACGCGCTTCAGGCGGCCAACTTTCTCGGTGATCGATTCCTGAGACAGTCGCATCATTCGTTCTCGGCCATCGAGGACCTTTACCGGCACTCGATGGACAGCGCCTTTTCGGTGACCGAATCCTTTCTCGTCACGGGCGCGCCGCATGCCTCCGCCTATTATCCACGTGACTTCGCCTGGTTCTATCCCGACGTTCTCGACCCCGAAACCGTGATGGATGCGCAGGACGCCGTGCGGCGGGTTCGGCTGCTCGACAAGAGCGTCCGTTTGTTGCTTGAGGCGGTACGCGCCGACGTCGTCACGACGACCATCGTTCCGGCAGGGCGGGGCCGGTATCTCGGCGTGAATTATTTCTCGCGCCCGTCGGATACGCTGCTCGGCATTCTGGCCGGCCTGCAGCAGATGATCTCCGCCGAGGAGAGGGCATGGTCCTATGTCGCGATGTCGCAATGTGCGTATGCCGGCCGCCTGCTGCTGGCCGAATACGGCGGTGACCTGAAGCGGGCGATCCTCCAGCTCGCGAGCGGGCTCGAGCCGTTTGTCGATGACGGCACCAGATATCTGCTTTGCGATGCCCGCGCTCCGCGCTCGGCGGCTACGGACACACGCGCCGAGCGCAGGCGTTTCGTGACCAATGCCTGCGTCTACACGACCTTCGTCTGGAGCGTACAGCTCGGAATCGTCGCCGAGAACGAGCTGAAGCGGCTGCTCGGGCGCAGCCTCGCGCATTACAAGAAGGATCTGCTTCGTCTGTTCGGCAGGAACGGATACATCAGGCACTCCCTGGATGGCCGGGCGGGATCGCCCGCATCCTCCGTTGCGCTGGATTTCGTCAGCGTGCATCGCGGCTTCTGGGATCTGAACGACGCGAGCGAGCGGGCGCTGTTCGCGGCCACGGCCGATCTGATCATTGCGGAGCCGCGCTTTCGCATCCCCTCTACGTTCCACTTCCTGGTGTCCGCGGAGAACCCGCGAAACAAGATGATCCACAAGATTGCGGCTCCCGCCTATCAGGGACGTTCCTCCTGGCCGACGTTCAACGTCGAGTTCGCGGATCGCATGCTGGACTATGATGAATTCTCGGGAAGCGATACCTATCGCTCCTGCGCCCAGGGAATATTGAAGGACATTCGGACCGCGACCGAGGTTCACGGCGGATATCAGGAGCTGATTTCGGAGCAGGGTCTGAAATATCGCACCTGGGCGTACAAGGGCGCCGTGGCTCACTCCTGGTTTCCGCGCTTCCTGTCGGTCTGGAAGAGGGCGTATGGAGCGCCGCTCCTCCAATGGAATGACTGATCCGCGCGATGACGTGTGCCGGCGGGGAATTGCCGCAGATCATAGCGAACCTGTCACGCCACGAGATCCAGCAGCCGGCACGATCCCCGCACGAGCACCTTGCGTCCCGTGGGCGTCATTGCAGGCACGCCGTCATTAATGACAATGAGGCCGAGCGTGACGAGGCTTTCGACGAGATAGGCTTTCGAAATGCGACCATTCGATATGGGGTTGCGAAGTGTGCGCAGCGCTTCCCATTGGTCCGGCGAAAGTTCGAAGTCGAAATCGTTGCTCATGCTTGCCTCAAGCGATAGTGCCGTTCGCGCGCCTCTGTTAGCGGCGCTGCATGAAGACCGTGCGACGACAATGAGTCGGGAATTCGGTCGGCTGTTTAGAACGTCTCTTCACAAATTGCCGCACTTCATTGCGACACAAGAGCTAGATCGCCCAATCGCGGGCATCGTCCCGAAGCTCGATCACTAATTGATGATCTGCAGTTGATGTTGCAATGCGAACTACCGCGGTGCACGGGAAGTATCGCTGCCCCACTATGCGGCGCGATATGCGCAGGAATCATGAGGCGGGCAATTCGGGACTCTGTTAGGTTCATTCGCGAGGAATGACTTCACGCGGCAGGAGTGGAGTGCATGAACCGGCTGGTTGAAATTCGCAATCAGGAATCCTTGTGCCGGGAACGTGCTGCGCTTGATTTCAAGCGCCGGATTTTCTGGCTCGCGCAAGCCGAGGAATGGGAGCAGCGCGCGCTCGACGAAATTGCCTATCACTTCCGGCAATGCAATGTCGGCCAGGCGGAGCCTGCGCGAAACTGACGTTGCCGCGAGCGGGACCTACCGATAAATCGCCACGATATCGGACACGGCGCGCTCGAGCTGTTGCGCGGTGGCGCATTGACGCACGACGGTACAGAAGGTCGCGTAGCGCGGCATCTCGGAATCGCCAAAGCCCCAGGCGAGCCGTCCTTCGGGATTGAGCCAGACCAGCCGCTTCGAGCGTTCGGAGATGCGGCGCAAGACGTCGGCGCGCGGGTCGAGATTGTTGCTGCGGGCGTCGCCGAGCACGATCACCGTGGTCTGCGGCGTTAGCGCGCTCATGAACTGCTTCTCGAAATCGGCCAGCGACGAGCCGTAGTCGGACGAGCCGAAGCCGACCTTGGACATGATCTCGGCCATCGCCTCTTCCGGCGACTTCGCCTCCAGAATGTCGCTGACCTCGATCAGGTGCGAGGAAAAGGCGAACGAGCGGACGTCGTCGACCACCTCGTGCAGCGAGTGGACCAGGAGCAGGAAGAAATCCGAGACCTGCGCGACCGAGCCGGAGACGTCGCAGAGCGCCACGATTTTCGGCCGATCGCGATGCTTGCGCTTCCAAGCCGTGAGGAAGGGCACGCCCCCCCAGGCCGCGTTGCGGCGGAGCGTGCGGCGGACGTCGAGATGGCCGCGTCGCTGGCGCTTGCGCGGCTTCGAATAGCGCTCGCGCAGGCGGCGCGCGATCTGGCGGATGAGGGCGCGCATCTCGGCGATTTGACGCCGCTCGATGCGGGCAAGCGGTGCGTTGCGCAGGATCTCGTTGCGGAGATTTTCGGCCTCCTCGCGGGCATAGAGCGCAAGCCCCTGCGAGACCGTGTCGCGCACGGCCTCGCGCAAGGCGTCGAGCGCGGCGCGCAGGCGCTCCGCGAGCGCCGGATTGGTCGCGGTCAATCCGTCGAGATCGTCGCGTAGGCGCTGGAGGCCCATGGCGTCGAGGATGCGGCTGGAGAAGATGCCGCGCTGGGTGGAATAGCGGATGTCCGACAGAGAGGCAGCCCCGGAGGCGCTGGCGATGGCGGCCGCGACTGCATTGCGGTCCTGCGACAGCAGCATCTGCGCTAGCGGGCCCAAAGCCTCGGGATGCTGACCCTCGCCCGACTCGCTGGCCGAACTTGAGGAGGGCGACTGATCTGCATCCTGCGACGCGTCATCGTTACCCGCCTCGGGCTGATCCTGCCGCCTCTCTGGTTGGCTGAAGAAGAGATCGAAACAGTCCCCGAGCGCGAGCTTCTCGTCCTGCGACTTGGCAAGCGTCAGGAGCAGCGTGTCGCGCAGGATAGTCCGGTCGGAGATGCCGACCTGCGCGACCGCGCGCATCGCATCGATGCTTTCGGCAGGCGAAACGTGCACGCCGACGCCCCGTGCTGCCCGAAAGAAACGATGGAGGTTCTCGCGCATCGGCGTCAACCGAAGACGTTGGACCGTGCCGCCTTGGCGATGAAGGTCGTCACCTGCGGCGCTGCTGCCTCGATGTCGGCTTCGTATTTCAGGAGCACGTTGAGCGTGTCCTTGACGGTCTCGCTGTCGAGCTCCATGGCCTGGAGCAGCACCAGCACGCGCGCCCAGTCGATGGTCTCACTGACCGAGGGCAGTTTCTTCAGGTCGAGCGAGCGGATCTCGTGGATGAAGCCGACCATCTGCCGGCGCAGCGTCTGCGAGATGCCGGGCACGCGGCTCTCGACGATGCGCTCCTCCAGCCGCTGCTCGGGGAAGCCGATGTGCAGATGCAGGCAGCGCCGCTTCAGGGCGTCGCCGAGGTCGCGCTCGCTGTTGGAGGTGAGGATCACGGTCGGCGGCGTGATTGCCGAGACGGTGCCGAGCTCGGGGATCGTGACCTGGAAGTCGGACAGGATCTCCAGCAGTAGCGATTCGAACTCCGCGTCCGACTTGTCGATCTCGTCGATCAGGAGCACGCAGCCGCCCGGCTGCTCCAGCGCCTGGAGCAGCGGACGCGGCTCGACGAATTCCTTGGAGAAGAACACGTCGCCGAAATCGTGGAGCTGGTCGAGCGCGGCATGCAGCGTCTGCGCGCCGCCCAAGACTTCGCCGAGCTTGTCCTTGAGGATCTGCGTATAGAGAAGCTGCTTGGCGTATTTCCACTCGTAGAGCGCCTTGGCCTCGTCGAGACCCTCGTAGCATTGCAGACGGATCATCTTCATGCCGCGCCAGGCCGCGATCGCCTTGGCAAGCTCGGTCTTGCCGACGCCCGCGGGGCCCTCGACCAGGATCGGCTTGTCGATCTGCTGCGCCAAATAGACAGCGGTTGCGATCTGCCGGCTCGCGATATAGCCCTGCGCGGCGAGGCCGCTCTCCACTGCCTCGATCGCGGTCGAGGCCTTCTGATCAGCCACGAAATGGCGCTCCCAAAGGTCTTGCTTGAGGCTTGTTCTGCCTGCGTTCCCGGCAAAGAACAAGCCTCGTTTGGGAGGCATCAGACCCGCGTGAACGGCGTTTTTTCCGCTGAACGCAAATAGTTGAGCGGTTCGCGTTCGCGCAATCAGTGCCGCAGCGGCTCCGGCTTGCGGAGGGTCTGTCTGACCTCGGCGCCGCAATCGGCGCATTCATACACAAAGTCGATCTTGGCAAGGCTCCAATGCGGCTCGACCTCGCGCACATACATCGGCAGGAACCCCATGCAGGCGGGACAATTCACGGGCGCGATCTCGACATCCTGATGATGCTGTACATAAGCTGGCATCCCGGCTCTCCTTCGCAGGCGACCACCAAACCCCGCGCCCGAGGCTACAGCCGGTCGCGCCAGGCGCGTCATCAACTCTTTCGAACGGAGATGGAACGGCGGATGTTTGTCGTTCGCTGTGACATTCTTGTTACGCGTCGATACTGTAACGAGCGGATCGGATGCCTATTTGTGCGGCCAATCCGGCTTTTCTCGGATTTTCACCCAACGATGAGGGAGCAACGGCCATGACGCATGCCATTCGTTTTCACAAGACCGGCGGTCCGGAAGTCCTGGTCTGGGAGGAGGTCAGCGTCGGCAAGCCCGGGCCGGGTGAGGCGCGCATCCGTCACACCGCCGTCGGCCTCAACTTCGTCGACATCTACAACCGTTCGGGCCTGTACCCGGCGCAACTGCCGAGCGGGCTCGGCAGCGAGGCGGCCGGCGTCGTCGAGGAAGTCGGGCCCGGTGTCACCGATCTGAAGCCGGGCGATCGTGTCGCTTACGGCGCCTCGCCGCTCGGCGCCTATTCCGAGGCGCGGCTGATTCCTGCGGACCGCCTGCTGAAGCTGCCCGACGGCGTCGACGACAAGACCGCGGCGGCGATGATGCTCAAGGGGCTCACCACGCAATATCTGATCCGGCAAACCTATCGGGTGAAGGCCGGCGACACCATCCTGCTGCATGCCGCGGCCGGCGGCGTCGGTCTGATCCTGGGTCAGTGGGCCAAGCACCTCGGCGCGACCGTGGTCGGCACCGTCGGCAACGACGAGAAGGCCAAGCTCGCCAAGGCGCATGGCTGCGATCACGTCATCATCTACACCCGCGAGGATTTCGTGAAGCGGGTCGACGAGATCACCGGCGGCAAGAAGGTCCCCGTGGTCTACGATTCCGTCGGCAAGGACACGTTCCTGAAATCGCTGGATTGCCTCGCGCCGCTCGGCGTGGCCGCGCTGTTCGGTCAGTCCTCCGGCGCGGTCGAGCCGCTCAATCTCGGCCTGCTGGCCCAGAAGGGCTCGCTTTACGTCACCCGCCCGACGCTGTTCACCTACGCCGCCAAGCGCGAAAATCTGGTCGCGATGGCCAACGAACTGTTCGACGTGGTCAAGTCCGGCGCGGTCAAGATCGAGGTGCACCAGACCTATCCGCTGAAGGACGCCGCCAAGGCGCACGCCGATCTCGCCGCACGCAAGACCACAGGGTCGACCGTCCTCCTGGTGTAATGTCCTGCAGGGCGAAGCGCGGGGCGGCAAAGGCCTCCGTCACGTCCGCTCGTGCTTGCGCAGATCGCGGACGTGATCGAGGCGGGATGCCTGGAGATCGACATCTTCAGGCGGAATCCGGGGCAGGGCGGCCTCGCTCAGGATGGCCTCGGTAACGTCCTCGACCGAATTCTCCGCGATCTCGTGGATGAACGAGACATTGCGGTATTCACCCGAGGCGATGCGGGAGATGACCTCACGCCGGGTGACTTCAGGATCGACGACCGCCTCGCGGCCCCGCCGCCCATAGTCGATCATCACGACGAAATACTGCATGAAAACGACCCTGCCGCCTCCCGGTGGGGAGTGCGGCAGAGTATTTCCGAAAAACGGAATCAAGTCAAGTTCGATTTCCAAAAAATCGAAATCGAGCGGCCATGCGGAGCCCTCACTTGCCCTTCTTGCGGGGGCGGGCCGATTTCGCGCGCAGCCGTTCGAGCTGCCCTTTGGGCATCGACAGGCAGATCTCCCCGACCCAGTCCAGCTTCACGCCGACGATCGGCTTGGCGTTGAAGCTGGTGAGATTGACGACGGACGGGCTTTTTCCCCGCTCGATGGTCTTCAAATAGCGCTCGCCGGTCTTGAGCCGGACCACGGCTTCTTCGCCGTAGAAGCTCGACAGCGGATGGCGCTGGTCCTTGTAGACCACGATCACGTCGCCGCTCTCGTATTTGGGCAGCATCGAATCGCCCACGATCTCGAATGCGACGGTCTCGTCCATGATCGGGAAGGGCAGCGCGATGTCGCCGAGCCCCTCTGGCGGAACCTGCTCGTAATCCGGCTCGATCACCGCACCGGCGCCGACGCGGCCCATGATCGGCGCCAGATTGAGCTCGAGATATTCCATGATCGGAATGATCTCCGAGGCCTTCACCAGGCGTTCGCCGCCGAGGATCTCCGAGACCGCGCCGGGCCGCACGCCCATGGCCGCCGCCAGGCCGCCCTTGCTCTTGCCCGTCTTCTCCAGGCCCCGCTCGATCATTGCAACGTCCAACATGGTGATTCCCTCGATTGCGCACCGACTTGCCTCTTGTAATCCGAAATTCGGAATTATTGCAATTATGAATATCAGAATTATTGCTTGACTTGGGCTTCGGAATACCGGAATGTGTGTTTCGCCTCCCGGTCGGTCGACGGGAGGAGGCGCATCACAGGACAGCAACATGGAACCGGGCCATTGGCCGTCGGAGCATTCCGACGCGCTTCGCGACTATTTTCTCAAAGGCATGTCTTACGCGGAGATCGGAAGGCAGATTAACGCAAGATTTGGAACGGCTTACACGCGCAACGCGGTGGTCGGCCGCGCCAAGCGGCTCGGGCTCGTCATACCGGAATGGATCGCAAGCCCATCGGTCGCGCCATTTTTGCCGGGTGAGGCTCCGGTTGCGCCGCGCCGCGCGGTGCTGCCGAACCTGAACTTCCCGCCGAAATCCGCAATGAAGCCTGCGGCGAGGGCGCAGCTGCGCTGCGTCGGCGTTCAGCCGCGCCTGATCCCACTGGTCGAACTCGAGCCGGCCGATTGCCGCTATCCCTATGGCGGCGACAAGGACGGGGAAGGGATCGCCTTCTGCGGCCATCCGTGCCAGCCGGGCTCCAGCTATTGCGCGCCGCATGCGGGCCTGACGCGTCGCTCTGGGGCGGCGTCCGCCCGTGTCCCTGGTCCCGTCGTCCTGAGGCTGGTCTCCGCAGCGTGAGCTCCCACCCCCATCGTCAATTCGCAAGGAGTATCCGAGTGGCGCGTGCCCGACGCAACAAGTCCTATAGATTGGCGCAGATCTACGACCGGCGGTCCCGCGAGGTGCCGTTCAATGCCGAGGTGGCGGAGGTCGAGGTCGACAATCCGCTGGCGCTCGATTCCGGCGAGAAGATCCTGGCGATCCGGTCGATCCGCAGCGATCCGCTGGGGCGCCTGCACGCACACCACCAGATCGACGAGGCGCAATACCGCGGAGGGCGTGCCTTCCAGGACGATTGGGAGAGGGCGGAGCGGGGGCCTCAGGCGATGGACCCGACCCGCGACTATGTCGATGGCGCGCGCACGCGCGAGCCCGTCACCGAGAGCCAGCGCCGGGCGGTGTTGCAATTGAACCGGGTCGAGCGCGAGCTAGGCACCGACGGCGCCGCGCTGGTGCATGACGTGCTGATCCTGGGCCTGACCATGGATCAGATCGGAGAGCGTCGCGCCGTCCGCACGCAGCGCTGGAACGATTATTTCGCGCGGCGTTTTCGCGAATGTCTGGACCGGCTGGCGCTGATCTATGGCTTTGCGACGGAAACGGGGACACAACGGGCCGAACGGCGCAGATGACGCGCGCCCGAATCGTGGAGTCTTGGCCACGGCGCCCGTTGTCTGCGTGGCCGTGTCTCGCAACGGCCTGTCGTTGGCTCGTCGATACCTGTGCATGGCCGGAAACATTTCCGGACCGATGAATCCGAAGACGGCAGCCGCGCGAGATCCGGTCGCGGGAGATCGGCTGCGAGATCGATCTTCATTTCGTCGCTGATACAACCGCCGGGGTCGCACTCAACAATTATGTGTACGGGCTGGAGAAGCGCCAATTCGCAGCCAATGTGCATTCATATCGGAAACAAACCGAAACGTTGTGCCGATTGACAGCGAAAGGGGGGCTGTGTGCGTGATTGATGCCGCTTCTTGACGCAGGTGGGTGACGGCGGTCGATATTCCTGTTATCCGGAATCGCCTTGGTGCGATTCAGACGAAGCATCGCGACACGCCCCCTCGGGCTTGCCGGAGGGGTTGTTCTTTGCCATAGTTGCAACCATATATTGGTTGAGCCGTCGTCTGGACATGCCGTCCAGCGCGCCAACCCGCCGGGGCCACCCGGCCGAGAATTCGTCGCCCATGGGGGTTCCGTTGTGGCGTCGTGTTATGGCGTTCGGTTTTCGAGTGGATCACGAAGGCCGGCGCTTGTCATAGGTGCGAGATGAAGAACCTCAATTTCGCGGCTGAACTGCACCTCAAGCTCGGCGCGCCTGCAAGCGGCACGGTCGAAAGTCTGCGCCTGCTCCGCGCGTTCCTGAAGCTCGCGCCGCGACAGCGTTTCGAGGTCATCAAGCTGGTCGAAGACCTCGCCACCGAAGAAGCTCTTCCCGAGCACCCCTTGTCCTGAGCCGGGCCGCGCGCCGGCTTACGCCGTCGTCTTCGTTTTTCCGCTGGAGCCGGACCGCCGGCGACGTTTCCCCGAGGCTGGCCGCTGGAAGGCGATCCCGCAAGTGTGGTATTCAGTCGGGAAACGGGAGGAGTGCGACCATGATCGAACCGAAGCTCGAAGTTCCGGCCGAACTGCGCGACCTGGCCGAGAAGACGATTGACCAGGCGGAAAAAGCATTCGGCATGTTTTTCGAAGCCGCCACCAAATCGATGTCGTCCGTTCCAGGATCGGGGACGGACGTGTCGAAGCAGGCGCTGGCTTTCACCGAGCAGAACATGAAATCGGCCTTCGAGCATGCGCGCAAGCTGGTTCATGCCACCGACCTTCAGGAAGCGATGCGCATCCAGTCCGATTTCCTGCGCAGCCAGTTCACCAGCGCCGGAGATCACATGCGCCAGATGACCGGCAGTCTCATGCAACCGGGCAAGGACAAGTCCTGATTTTCGGCGTGTGCACGGCATGCCTACAAATTCGACTTGCATGGCGTGGGGATCACTTCGATGCAGGTCCATGCCGGGCCAACGAACGATAACTCATTCGCCGTCCGTCATCCCTTCTGCTGATCCCTGCCGATCCCCCGGCAGGGATTTGCATTTGCGGCAGATGTCGTGCCCCGGCGCTCTTCGTTAGCGGCCGCCATCCTATATCGAGACTTCTTCTATCGCGGCTTCTTGTATCGAGACGTCTCGCATCGAGACCCTTCGTATCAAGACTTTCGATAGAGGGCGACACGTGCCTCTCCGAAGCAATATGGCCTTTCTATCCTGCCGCCTCGGAACCACCTTGATCTGCCGCAAAGCGTTACCGGCTAATAGTCGCCCGGGTTCATGATCATCGGGCTTTTCGTATCAGCCGGCGCGAGAGCGCTGCTGGCGCTGTCGCGCAGGAAACGGTCGAGCGTCTCCTGGATCTTCTCCTTGACCGAGTCGGGACCGCGATCGCTCATCTCCGTGTGCTGCGCGCCGGTGTGGACAATGTCGATACCGCGCGCCTTGGCCTCTTCCGGCGTCGGCAGCACGCCGGGATCGGTCACGAAACGCGGGTCCTTCGAGCGGAACGACAGGATCTTCATGCCTTTGCTGAGCACGAAGGGCACCCGCAGATTGTCGAGCGTGATCACCTTCGACACCAGCTCCGGATGCTGACGGGCGACATACATGGAGACATCGCCGCCGTTGGAATGGCCGACGAGGGTGATGTGGTCGTAATCGACGTTCTCCTGCCGCGCCTTCAGCTTGTCCAGCACGAAGAGAATGTTGGCCTCGCAGCGGATATAGACGTTGCGCCGGCCGACATATTGCTGGCCGACATGGGTCATCAGCGGCGGGTCGCTCGGCAGGTCCTGCTGGATGCTGGCAACCAGATAGCCGCGCGCGGCGAGCACGTTGGCGAGGAAGGAATATTCGGTGGCCTTGACGGTGTTGCCGTTGCTGATGATGGCGAGCGGCAGCTTCCACAGGCCCAGATTGGCCTTGGTCTCGTAATCGCGCCGCACCGCCAGATCGACCGAGATCGGCCGCTGCCGCGAGGCGTCGAATAGCGCCAAAGTCTCGTGGCGGATCGCGAACCGGCTAATGACGAGATACTCCCCGACGCCGAGGACGCTGAGAAACGCCAGGATTGCAAACACCCTCTTCATGGTTTCGTCTCAAATCACGTTTGGCTGAACATGGTCATTGGGAACTCCCGGATCGAGCGATCGTGAGCAGGTTACGGGATTAAATTTAGGCAAGACTGTGAGCAAGGCCGCATGCCGGGGGCCAAACGGCACGGCGGCTAGCTAGAGACAGCCGGATTTGCCGCGTTCGGGACAGAGCCGGAACGCGCTCGACAGCGTGAACAGGAGGCCGGGGGCTGCGGCGCCCGTTGTCCGGCGCCCGGTGGCTCAAGGGCACGGCCACGCCGAGATCGACCTGGAGATCGTCTGGCAGGACGAAGCGTATACCAGCTCCGGCCGGTGCGCCCGGAGAATTCATGCCAGTGGTCAACACCTCGGCCTGTCCGAGCGGATCGCGAACTGGGTGATGGAGACCGCCTGCCGCCAGGCGCGTGCGTGGGAATTGTCGGGCAGCAACGTGCGGGTCGCAATCAATCTCACCCTCGCAGCTTCAGTCGGACGATCTCGCCGATTCAGTTGCGGCGCTGCTCGAAGCGAGAGGGCTGACCTCATCGCTTCTCGAAATCGAAGTCACCGAAGACATCCTGCTCCATGACGAACGTCGCGTGCTCGCCATCTTCAAGCGCATTCAGGAGCTCGGCGTGCGGGTCCTGTTCGATGATTTCGGTACCGGTTACGCGAGCCTGAGCTATCTCAGGAAGTTTCCACTCGACGGGCTCAAGATCGACCGCTCGTTCGTGTTTGATCTGCTGGCCAATTCCGAAGACGCTGCCATCGTCAGCTCGACGATCGGGCTCGGCAAGCAGCTCGGTCTCACCGTCGTGGCTGAGGGTATCGAGAACAAAGCCACCGCCGAGTTCCTGGTCAGCATGGACGCGAGGAAGGGCAGGGATATTTCTTCGGCCGTCCGATGCCTGCCGAGGCATTCGAAAAGCAATTCCTCACGGCCGCGCGCGCGACCGCCAGCGCTGCCTGAGCAGGGCGGCCTCGCTTCTATCGCCGCCGCGCGACAGCTACGCCGAAGAGGAATGCGACGAAGAGGCTCGCAAGCGGCGCTTCACGCGTGATCGCTGCGACCGTCGCGAGAGTTCCGCCAGGCTTCCGCGATTCCTCGACTGCGGAGGTCAGACGGTCGACCGCTGCGTGCAGGCCTCCGGCCACTTCACCGACCGTACGAGAGACGTCCGCGGCTGTATCGATGGCACGCTCGGCCACGCCGGGTTGGGGAGGCGATTGCGGTATCTCCGTGCTCAAATGCGCGACCTCCAGGCCTGATGCGGAGGCCGGCACCTTTGGCTATCCGCGCGAGCGCTCGTTTAGAACAGCGGGTCCGATGACCTTTGGCTATCCGCGAGAGGCGCCGTGATTTACGGCGGGTGCCGGCCTTGGATGGGCAATTCAACGCAAGGGCTTTTGTTCCGGCCGATATGTCGGCCGCGGCTCATCGTCCCCGGGAAACGCCGGATGCGAATCTCTGTTAGGCTGGCGGTGGCCATGTTGATGTCAGGAGACAGCCGTGACCGATCGGACCATGACGGATCGAGCCCGGCGCATCGCCTTGCTCGGTGCTCCCATCGACATGGGGGCGTCGCAGCGCGGCACCTTGATGGGCCCTGCGGCATTGCGCACCGCCGGCCTTGCGACACTGCTCGAAAGCCTGGATTTCGAGGTCGTCGACCACGGCGATCTTTCCGTAGCCGAGGTCCCGGACCTCGCCGACGGGCCGCCAGAACGTGCCAATCATTACCGCGAGATCCAGCGCTGGACGCGCGTCCTGAGCTGCAGAGGTTATGAGATCGCGAAAACCGGCGCGCTGCCGATCTTCCTCGGCGGCGATCACACGCTGTCCATGGGGTCGGTCAATGCCATGGCACGTCATTGGCAGGAGCGTCGACGCGAGCTGTTCGTGCTCTGGCTCGATGCCCATGCCGACTACAACACGCCGGAGACGACGATCACCGCGAACATGCACGGCATGTCGGCGGCGTTCTTGTGCGGCGAACCCGGCCTCGACGGCCTGCTCGGTGACGATCCCCGCGTTTCGATCGCCCCGGACAGGCTGGACCTGTTCGGCGCGCGTTCGATCGACAAGCTCGAAAAGGAGCTGATGCGCGCGCGCCGGATCAGGGTCGTCGACATGCGCCAGATCGACGAGTTCGGCGTCGCCGTGTTGATCCGGCGCGTGATCGAGCGGGTCAAGGCGAGCAACGGCGTGCTGCATGTCAGCTTCGACGTCGATTTCCTCGACCCATGCGTGGCGCCGGGCGTCGGCACCACGGTGCCCGGCGGCGCGACCTATCGCGAGGCACACCTTATCATGGAACTGTTGCACGATTCCGGCGTGGTCCGATCGGTCGACATCGTCGAGCTCAATCCCTTTCTGGACGAGCGCGGTCGGACGGCGCGCACTGCTGTCGAGCTGATCGGCAGCCTGTTCGGCCAGCAGATCACCGACCGACCGACGCCGAGCAACGCGATCGCTCCCGGCGAGTGACTCGGCGGACTGATTGCGCCAGGACCCGAGTCGGAGGGCGCGAAGGCCGCGCTCATTCGCAGCGCGGCCCTATTCGCGATGATGAGCGAAACTCTTACCAGTGGTGACGATGGTGACGATACCAACGGTGTCGCACGACGGGATAGGATCCGCCGTAATAGGCGTAGGCGGGGCGCACGACGCGGCGATAGCGGTAGCCGTAGGAAACGGGCCGCGTGTAATAGGTTGTCGTGGTGTATCCGCCCCAACGATACGGTACGACGTATCCGTAATCGTAGGCGTATGGGCCGGCATAGTAGCCGGTGCCATAGTAATCCGCACCGTAGTAGCCCGGGCCGTAACCGTAGTAGCCGGGCCCCCAACCATATGCCGAGGAGGCAAGCCCGCCGATCACGGCACCCGCAATAAGGCCTCCGGCGATGCCCGGTCCCCAACCTCGCCATTGCGCTTCGGCCGGAGACGTCGCCGCGACCGAGCTCAGACCAAGCACGCCGACCATCAGTGTCGACATCACAATTTTCTTCATTGAGATTCCTTTCACATCACGTTGCTTCCGCCCCGGCGATAACGGGAACAACAGGCAATGGTTGCTGGCCTCAGAGGTCCGCCGAAGCAGACGCCCGCAACGGGCACGAACCAAGGCGAGTTGATCCTGCCGCGCCTGGGCCGGATTCGGACAGTCGGGAAAAACTAGAAACCTTCGGAAGAGCCTTGAGTTGGCAGCGATTGGAATCGATGCCCGGAGAGCAAGCATGGTCGACGATGCCATCTTGAAGAACGCCACGGAGACCGCCTGGACGGTGTTTCGGGCGCGGCATCCCGATGTCGACGCCTTCGACAGCAGGCGAAGCCTGCTGGAACGCCGTTTGCAGAGGAGACGGGAAGAGCGAGAGAGCGATTCCGAAGAACTGACCGGCTTCGGGATAGCCTACCTGCACCGGCTTTCCCGAGACGAATGTTGACGAGCATGAAAATGCTCGTCGCGCGCGTAGCCCGCGGAAGCACAAGGCCGAGTTGGACGCTGCTTGCGATCTCGTTTCTCATCTCGGCGCTCATCGTGATCGGCTTGCGGATCGTGATCGGGGCCTAGTTCGATGCGGATCGCCCTTGGTCATGAGCGGCAACAAGGAGCGACTCAAGGCGCCCCCGCAGTTCAAGTATTCGGACTAGAACCAACGGCACGAAACGTTCTCGAAACGCGGGCCCCATCGGGGGGCCTCCTCTCTTGATGAGCGCCCGGTGAAGCTGGCCGAAAGAAAAACGGCCCGCCCGGAGTATCGGGCGAACCGTTCGTGCGAACGCCTGTTCGCTCAGTGCATGTGAACTATCCAATAGCCGACGCCGCCAACAACTAGGACGGCAGGAACGGCCCACAAAATCAGTACAGGCATTTTCTCCTCCAATTGCTGTCAGGGACGCTTCCGACGCGCTCCCGGGGGTCCGCAAGAACCGCTTAGTGCTCGGTGCAGACCTTGGTGGTCTTCACGGCAGACTCAGCTTCCGTTCTGGTCTTGTAGACGCCGTTGCCCACGACCGTGGTGGTGGTGGTGGTCGGCTTGCTGTCGACGACGGTGCACTTCTTCGTGGTTGCGTCGCGCACGATGTAGAACTCGGCGGCGCTGGCGGCCTGGGTCCCGAGGGTGAAGGCGGCGAGAGCGCCGCACACGATCAGCTTCTTCATGGTGTCCTCCAAAATGATCGAATGACTCGCAAGTAGTCACTGCCTGCCAACGGGAAGGCTCGGCCGAAGTTCCGGTCGTTCCCGACTCCGGAGGCGCCGTGCCATTTCGTTACAGCCGAATCCTCGATCTCCTGGAAGAAATGCATTTAGCAGCGTTGCCGGGATTTCCCGAATCGGAACCGCGCTCCGTATAGATTGTCGATCGGCGCATTTTGGAGGTATCGGATGAACAAGGCGTGCCCGACCGAACGCAAGCGTCGCACCGCCTCCCAGCACGGCCGGCCGAGATCCGCACCGGAGAATGCGTGCTGGCGAGGAGATCGAAACGTTTCCGGAGGAGGTCTATCGGAATGCTCCGATCCGGCGCGAGTACCGGCACGTCAACCGCGACAGCCACAACCCACATCGTTGAATGCCGGGAGCGTCGTGTCATCGAAGTGGTCGAGTGATCCTTCAAGAAGAGGGGCCGCTCGCAGCGGCCCTTCTCATGAACTGGTGAATCGGCAGCGAAGATATTGGGACCGGCGTTGGCACCGAGGTGCGATCCTAACGCGAGACGGACCTGTTCTCGCGATCATTCCGCGGGCCTAGCGCAAGGGATTGCAATCTAGCTCCTTGATCCTTCCGGCGGCGTCAAACGCCAAAAGCGCACGCATGACACCAGTGCTGGTGGCGTAAGAGATAACGGTTCCGTCGTTCCAGGGATTGAGATCGTCCAGCGGGCCTGCCGGATATTCTCGGAGACGATCGACCCAATAGGCGCGAAGTGCCTCGCGACCGGTAATGGTTCGGACGCCGCTGCAGCCGCAGTGCACCACGGCATCTTCGGCATGGAGTTCCAAGATCGCTTCGATATCGCCCGCGCGATACGCATCAAGCCAGTCGACCGCAATGGCCATCGGGTCAAAGGACATGGTTACATGCCGTCCAAATCCGAGATATCGAGATATAAAGGGCGGGTTAACCCCGCTAAGCCTCTTTCTCCAATCGTTTAATTGTATTTTAATACTCCTCCGCCCGGCCCTGGCCATATGCCGAAGGACATAGATGCCCGGGCCGAGGCAAAGTCCATGTTAGACGCGTCTGCGAAGCAGGGGACATTCAAGCGCATCCGGCTTGTGATCGTCGATCGGCAACCGATCGTCCTACAGGGACTGAAATCGGTACTGGGGGCGCAGCAGGATTTTGATGTTGTCGCATCGGCAAACGATGCGACAAGCGGCCTCGAAGCCGTCCGGAATTTGACACCCGACGTCGCGCTCATTGCCGACACCCTGCCGGATCTGACGACATCCGAAATCCTCGCGATCGCAAAGGCTGAGAAGCTCTCCGCGCGCCTGGTATTCTTTACCGAATCCGACATCGACCACGATCTGGCTGCAGCGATTGCTGCTGGCGCCTGCAGCGCAATTTCGAAGTATGCCGCCCCCGCCACCATGCTGCGGTCACTGAGGCTGATGACGAAAAGCGGTGTGTCGCTGGACCGGTCCGATCTCGCGCCAACCGGCGGGGAAGGCGAGGGCGACAAAATCGGGAAGATGCTGGAGCTATTGACGCAGCGGGAACGTCAAATTGTACGGCTCGTGTCCGAAGGAATGTCGAACAAGGAGATCGCGCGCCAGCTCGACGTTTCCCAGGGCACAGTCAAGGTCCACCTGTACAATATTTTTCAGAAGCTCGAGATCACCAACAGAACCGTGCTCGCGACCATCGCATTGTTGCAGCGCACCTCCGGCTTCAGCGCGCTCGCTCTGGCGTTTCTGGCGTTCGCAATTGCGGACGAACTCAAGGCGTCGGAAGCGAACCACATCTCGCCGGATGACAACGGCGCCGGCCACGCCGGCGAGCACGCCGTGTATGAGGTCTGGAAGAAAGCCATTCTCCAGCGCCTCATCGTCTCGGAAACCGGCGAGACGCCTCCGTTCACCGAGAGGGACTTTTTTGCCAGGGCGAGCCAGACCGCCAACTCGGCGGCGGCAATGGAAGCGCTGCGCGCAGCCGAGCAATTCATAGTCTCGAAGCCGTGGAAAGACGGTCCTGTGGGATCGAGCACGCCCAATCTTCCTGCGCCCTTGCTGCGAAGAACAAACGACACATTGATCGGAGGTGAGGCCACCCCGGAGTATCATCTCCCGCGGCTTGCTTCCAATCCGATGTCGAGCCACGAAGGGTACGGCACTTTCGCCGCTCTCGCCGGTGCGTTGATCTACGCACTTAGCGATTCTGATGTCGCCGCGCAGCCGCATCATCCAGGTCAAGCATTGATGGATAGCGTGCTGGCCAGCGGAGAGAATGCGACCGCAAAACTGGCCGAGATTTCGCATGTTGACGCCAATCACGCAGAGAACTCGGTCCAGGGTTTTCTTTCGCAGGATTTCCATCCGCCTTTTGGCGTTGCGACCACTGGGAACGGCAATATCGCTCAAGAAGGAGGCACTGGAGGCCAGATGGGCTCAGGCGCTGCGGGTGACAACCTCCCGAAGTCTCTTGGCATGCTGGACTCCAGTCACGATGCTGGTGTTGGCGGATATAGTGGCGACCAACCGGTCGGTCGCAATCTCGACAAGGTTGCTGGTCGCTCACCCATCGACTTCAGGGCTGGTTCTTCGGATTCCGCCTTCGAATTCGAATCTGGGCCCGGCGGGCTCAATCTCGCGGCTTTCGGAGCGCTTGCCTGGCTGCACCTGACGGCTGCAACCAAATACGTACCGCCGCATACCCTCGCCTGGTTCTATGATCCCGCAAGCAATCAAACGATCGTCTATGTGAATCCAACCGATCGTGTGCTTGATGTCGGGGATCGCGGTCTGCTGGAAATTCATTTGCAGGGGATCGTTGCCATTGCCGAAGCGGAGGTCGTCGCCCCAAGTGGCGCCATCGTCGCCGTCACCTTGGAGCAGCTTGAACAAGCCCTGGTATCACCGACCGCGACCGACGAGACTGTTTCGAGGCCGGACAATATCCATGCGAGCGAGAGTTCGCTCGGGACGGCCGGAGTTTGGAGCGCCTGGGCCGATGACGGCTTGAGCTTCCAGTTCGTACAGGCTGGGACCGGCTCCGGGGCGTCGGAGAAGCTCAAGACCTTCACGAGCGACTCGGAGGATGCAGCGGAAGAAAGCAGTGTGTCGGCTCACGGATCATCAATCGCGCCGGATCACAATGCGGCGGCTCCGGCAATTGAAAATCTCACGTCGAAGAGTGCGCCGGTTCATGCGGACACCGACGCTGTTGCGACAAAGCAGAACGAGATCGTCCAATCAAGCCCCGCGTTGGTCACCGGCGTGGGCTCCGGTAACTCTGACCACGTTTCGGAGCCGGGATCGGCGAAGCGGAGCGCCGCGGAGACCGCCGAAGCCACGTCCAGATCGGACAACGGCGTCGGCAATGACAATGGGCACCACTCCAAGGCTTCCGACGGTTTGCCAGGAGCAGCCAAGACGACAGAATCAGGCGGCGGCGAGCACGGAAATTCGGAGCACTCAGCTTCTGCCAAAGGAGCGGAAGCAAGCGAGAGCGCCGCAACTCCTGCCAGCGCGGACCACGGCAACTCACAGCACGCTGCGGGGCCGGGAAAGGCGCTGGCCATGGAGACAATTGAAGCAAAGTTCAAACCGGACAGCGGCGTTGGCAACGCTGGTGAGCATCATTCCCAGGCTCCGGAATCCGGGGACGCGCCAACGGCACCGAAGGCGGCAGAACCAGTTGTCGCTGAGCACGGCAAGTCGGGCCATGACTTGCCTTCGACCCCTACAAACGCCGCCCATGAGTTTGTCCAGCAGAGCGTCGCAATGGGCCATGAGGGTGGAGGTGGAAACGCGGAGCAGGGCGCACAATCGGATGCACCTGCATCAGAGGCCGCGCAGCCGGCTCAAGCTGCGTCTGGCATCGGTAGCGTGGAGCAAGAAGCGACGTTCCGTTTTGATGGCGAGGCAGCTCCCTCTACTTTCGCCTCCGCCGTCGAACCGGGAATCCCTCATGATCCGCACGGTGCGCTCCACCTGCGGACGATCATCGAAATGATCCCAAATGCACCGGATGAACACGATCATAACGGTCAGCATCACGGCATTGCAACTGCGCCTCATGACTGGCTGATCTGAACCATTGCATCGTCATTGGCTGACGTCAGGAGGACGTAGCGAGGTTCCCATGTTGAGTAGGCAATTTGGAACCTGCTCGCCGAAAGGGGAACCGGAAGGGACGGGTTTGAATTAATCTTCGAGAGGACAAGAGCGGATCCTTCGATGATCAATGGTCGTTTCGTGAGCTCTATCACCTCCGCCCTCCGCCATCCCGGCGTGATCGCGCTCGTCGTGGCTGGTGTGACGATTGCAGCAATGCTGATCGTGGACCACGGCCCTTGGAATCGCGCCAAGACCCAGCCGGCCCATGTTGCGATGTATGCGACCACAGGAGAAGCGGCACGGGCCGCTGGCGCCAAGGTGCTCCCGACCAGGCCCAAGTCGCCGATCGAGCCGGCGCGGCCGGGGCCCAAGATGTCCCCGGTCATCAATCCCGTGACGCCGTAGGTAGAGCGTGATCCGGAAGTGCGCAGCGGCTTTCCCTCGCGACAAACGCGGGACGCGTTTGCGCGGAGATCATGCTCAAACAACAACCTAAGGCGCGATTAACGACTTGTCCTGATCGCATCGCGCTCTAATCTCGTCAGGCTCTTGCGACCGTAGTTCAGAGCAGCTCGTAACAGGGGACGCCAAGACACTTCGCTTTGGCATCGAGCAGCGCATTCTCGATCGCGCCGAGCGCTCGCGCCACCACGCCGCCGGCTGCAGGACGCGTCGCCGCGAATAATTGGCGGTGCCGTCGCCGGTCTAGTCTCGACCAATCACCGACGAGCCGAGCAAGGCGAGGACGGCCAGCGCCATCAGCGCGGTGCCGAGCCAGCCCAGTGCGATCAGCCATGACCGGGCCCTGAAGCGGCCCATGATCGCGCGGCTCGAGACGATCAGCATCATCATCGCCATGATGGGGACGGCGACGATGCCGTTGAGCACCGCGCTCCACACCAGCATGTGGATGGAGTCAATTCCCGTGAAGCCGAGGCCGAAGCCGATGATGGTTGCCGCAGCGATGATGGTGTAGAAGCCGACCGCCTCGTCGGGCTTTGCCTCCAGCGTGGCACGCCAGCCGAAGATCTCTGCGACGCCATAAGCGGCCGAGCCCGCCAATACCGGGATTGCGAGCAGACCCGTGCCGATGATGCCGAGCGCGAACAGCGCGAAGGTGAAATCCCCGGCGAGCGGCCGCAGCGCTTCGGCGGCTTCCGTCGCCGAACCGATGCTGGTGACGCCGTTGGCATGCAGGACCGATGCGGTGGTGAGAATGATGAAGAAGGCGATGCTGTTGGAGAGCAGCATCCCGGAGATGGTGTCGGCCCTGATGCGCGCGAGTTCCGGGCTGCCGCCGTGCTTCAGCGCGCGAAGCGGCTTGTCGTGCTTGCCCTGATTCATCTCCTCGACTTCCTGCGAGGCCTGCCAGAAGAACAGATAGGGGCTGATGGTGGTGCCGAGCACGGCGACCACCATCATGAAATAGTCGGCACTGACATTGGCCTTGGGCCACACCGCGGCCAGCAGCGCCGTGCTCCACGGAATTTTGACGGTGAAAGCGGTCGCGACATAGGCGAGCAGCGCCAGGGTGAGGAATTTCAGCACCGGCGAATAACGCCGATAGGGCAGGAACACCTGGAGCAGGGTCGAGCCCGCCGCGAAGATCAGCGCGTGCTCGTGATCGAGTCCGCCGATGACGAGCGAAAGCGCCTCGGCCATTGCGGCAATGTCGGCGGCGATGTTGAACGTGTTCGCGGCAACGAGCATGGCGATGAGGCCCAAGACCGCCCGGCGCGGCGCGATCCGCATGACGTTGGCGGCGACCCCCTTGCCGGTGACACGGCCGATCTGCGCGCTGACGAGCTGGATGGCGATCATGAACGGTGTGGTCAGAAATACCGTCCACAGCAGCCCATAACCGAATTGCGCGCCGGCCTGCGAATAGGTGGCGATGCCCGAGGGATCGTCATCCGCCGCCCCGGTGACGAGGCCCGGTCCCAATCTCTTCAGCAGCGTCGGCTCGGATTTCGACGGGGTGAGGCCGCGGTCGCTCATGAAGGGGACTCGATCGGAGAGGTGTTTTCATAGCAAATGCCGGGCAAGCAACATAAGTTCCTTGCTTCGCGGGAAGGCAGCAACTTCTGAAAATGCTAATTCAACTTGACGGTCGGGCAAAACACCTGTAGATTGCCATCATCGCAAGAATTCTCGCCACCTCACGCTCCGTCCCGCGCGGCTTGTCCGCGTCCGGCGGCGGGATCTTGAACGTCACGGATGAAGGACTTGCGCCGCGCCGCTACCTGACGCTGACGAACATGCCCCAGGCTGCGGCCAGCGTCGCGCCGGAAAAGACGATCAGCGGGTTGTCGCAGAACGCGCCGCCATAGCTGCACATGGTGACGCCGAACGAGCCGATCTCGTGATGGCCCGCGGAGTAGAACAGTCCCGACAGCACCAGCAATGCAGCGGCGACGTAGTACATTGGCGATCTCTCCGGCTCGCCCCGTCCAGGCGACATGTCCAGCGTGGCGCGAAGAGATTTCGTTTTGCCGAATTCGATTTACTGCATTTAGGACAAAGTTGACCGGTCGGGCAAACGTGCTGATCGCGTGCCGCGTTCCCGGGATCAGCGCCGCGGGGGCGGAGGCGGCTGTTTGAGCCACCTCACGCGCGGGTTCACATCGCAATAGGTGTTCCACCGTCCGTATGCCGAGGCCAGGCACTGTTGTCGTGTCTCATACATGCACTCGCCGGCAGGGCCCAGCTCTCCGCCAAAGACGCACCAGGGATAGTCACGCTCGGCGTGTGCTGCGCGAGCAAGCCCCGCCACAATGAAGACAACCAGCACGGCGATTCGCATCAGACCCTCCATCACGTCAGCTGACTACCGCCGGAAAAAGCGCGCCTGGAAAGGGTAGCCGGTCCCCCGAATCTTGCTACGAATTGTTGCCGACGGCAAGCACCGGTCCGGCGACAATTGTCCCTGACGATGCGAAAGGTTGTCATCGCCTCTTAGGAACGTCCGTATGCAGCTTCGGTTGACGAACACAACGTCAAATGGAGTTGAAAATGCGAAAGACGATTTTCATAGTGGCCATGTGCGCGTTGCTGGCCGGCGCGTCGATCGGTTTCGCCCACGCACAGGCGGGCGGCGCAGGCGGATCGGGTGGTGGTGCCGGAGGATCCGGGACGGGCGCGAGCGCCGGAACCGGCACGGGCGCCGGAACAGGTGCGGGCACTGGAGCCGCTGGCTCTGCGGCCGGCAACGGATCGAGCGGCAGCACAAGCGGCACAGGCACCGGCGCTTCAGGTTCCGGATCCAACGGGAGCGCCAGCGGCCAGGGTGGCCCCCAGACACTTCGTCCCGGCGGGAGCAACGATCCCACCGGTCGCTGACGATCTCGCCCCGTGGCCAGACCAGGAAAAGAGCTGCTGAGTCTCGCTCGGCAGCTCTTTCCTGTCCCGCTATCTGAGCAGGGGGCTCATACGAAGAGCAGCGCGGTGTATGAGCAAACGCCTTGGTTCGAGGGCCCGCATGTGAGCGAGGCGATCTTGCCGGATCAGCGCCCGCGGGTGCAGCCTGCGCGTGCTCCAGTGGCGCACTCGACCAGCACGATGTGGCGGTCGGCGTGCAGCGCTCGTTCGCCGAGATGGTGGACGCCTCTAGCGAGCGCAAGATTGCGGAAGAGTAGAGTAAGGACGGCTGCGCAACCAGGCGTGATCTCGCTCCTGCCATATCGCTCCCCGGCAGTGTTCGCGGAACGGGCGTTGGATCTGCAGACAATTTTTTGACGCGCCAGCAACCTTTGCCTGCCTCGCGCCTGATATGGCAAAGGATGCGGCAATGCCCCGATATTACTTCGATCTACGCGATGAGATGGGAACCGCGCTCGACGAGGAAGGGTTGGAGTTGTCCAGTCCGCGCGCCGTCCAGGCCGAGGCTGCCAACTCAGTAGCCGACATGGCGCGCGACGCCGTCCTTTCCGCGCCCCCTGCAGGCGGTAAGCAACGGATGGCGATCGACGTTCGCGACGCCAGCGGGCCTGTCATGCAGGTGACGTTCTGCTTCGAGATCGAGACTCCCGACTCGCGAGCGCGATCACGCGATCATTGACGCGTCAGCGCCGGTCGGGATTGCGCGGGCAGCGGCGGCGGCAATTGCTCCGGCTCCAGCACCGCGATCTTCCGGCCGAGCTGCCACACCTCAACCTTGCCGTGCCGGGTGAACTGCTGCGCGAAGGTGAGGGCGGCTTCGTCGGACAAGGCCTCGAAAGCTTCGGCGGAGCGGAAGACGCCGTTCTCGCCGATGAGATAAGCGCGATAATGCTGGCTCATGTCGGCGCCCTCAAGCCGGGCGAATGAAGCCAGGCGTCGATCTGCATCGCGGTCTCGTCCTGCCGCGCCCGACGCAGCAGTATCTCGCGCTCGCGCCCGGGCGCGAGCGTGCGCGCTTCCTCGCGACAGCGTGCGGCCTCGTCTGCGAGTCTTTCGCTGAGTGTCATGATCTGTTTGAAGCGACGCCGTTTCACCATGGCGCTATTCCCTGGTTCGGTTTGGCGGGAGCACAATTGACGTTCTCATCACCGATCGCTGCCGAGAGCGTTGCGGTGATATCCTGAAGCCTAGGCCCGGCCGCGGCGGAGAGTCTGTATCTTATGATACCGTGCCGCATACTAAATTTCACGGGTAAAGCTGGGCCTTTTGAGCGACTTACTCATTTTGCGCCGAGGCGATTTCGAGTGGGAAGCGGCCGCGCGTCGGCTCAGGCCGAAAGCGCGAGATGCAGGAACTGGTTGAAGGCACTGGGTTGGTAATCGGCGAACGCCTCGCCGTTCACGAAGCCGCGCTTGCGGTACAGCGCCAGCGCCGGCTCGAACGCCGGTCCGCTGCCGGTCTCGAGGCTCAGCCGCCTCACCCCGCGCGATCTCGCCTCGGCGATGATGTGATCCAGCAGCAGCGCCGCCACGCCGCGGCGCAGATGATCGGGATGAGTCCGCATCGACTTCACCTCGCCGCCGCCGCCGCCCAGCTCCTTCAGCGCGCCAATGCCGAGGACGTCATCGCCCTCGCGCACCGACCAGACGGTGACGCCGGGCGCCATCAGTCCCGACAGGTCGAGCGCGAACACGCTGCCCGGCGGCGAGCTCGCATGCATGCCGGCAAGGTGCAGCGCAAGGAGGCGACGGGTGGGTTCAGAGGTGAGGTCGTCGGGTTGGATTGAAAGCATGGTGGACGTGTCTGCGATCTCATTGGAAATTTAGGACGTAAGGATGATGCCGGGAAATATCGTTTGATGATGAAGGCGAGGGACGCTGTCGCGGCGAAGCCTATTCCACCGGTGCAGCGACCGGGCATGACGGCGAGCCGCGGTGAGCGCGATCAGCATGATCTGCGCACGTTGAGCGCCCGACTTTCCAGCACGGGTGATCTCAAGGATGCAGTCGCGCTCTACCAAGCAAGGCGAACGCGTGGCGAATGAGCGAATGTACTCGGCATTTTCGTTGTCATTGACATTGTTCTTGATTTGTTCTATTGACCTTGGGTTGTTCGTATCTCCGGTCTTGTAGCCGCAAGCCGACTGTGCGGACGGCACACGCCGGTGGTGCACACCGACGAATTCGCGCAAGGCGCTTGAGCCGGCTTATTGCCATTTTCCTTATCGCGCGAAGACGGCCGCTCGGCCATGAGGTGTGTATCGGCGAGCTTTCGCGCACGATAACGACGAGTTTACCTTGGTCGGCTCGGGCTAGAGACTTCTGCATACTGGATAGGGTGCCAATGCTGTCGAGACCTGTTTTGTCCCTCGTGATTGTCCTGACGAGCCTGCTTCTATCGCTCGATGCCTTTGCCGGTGATTACATCGTTTCGTATGCCTTCGATGGTACGACGAGGGCGGACGTCGCCAGAGGCGCGACAGGCGCGTCCAACGAAGTCGGGATCGCGAAAGAATGTCAGTACGGGCGGCGTTGCACGATCGAGCTGACAAAATCGGATCTGACGATATCGCTCCGCGTTGAGCGTTCAGGGTGGTCCCGTAAGGTGACGGTCTTTGCCGACGGCGGCCGCAGCCGCAGCGACGGTTGTTGCTATTTTTTCGGTGGCGATCGCCTGGTTGCAAGGGAGCTTACCGAGCCATTGCTTCGCCTTTGGATCTACGAAGGGCAAGCTCGCAAGAGAAACGAATACGTTGAAAATATTCCCTTAGGGCTTCTGTATCTGCAGTTCTCGGACTTCAAATAGTTCGGCGTAGTTCGGCGCCGGGCGCGCCGCCAGCCCCTCTTTCCCCTTATTCGTTAGCCGAATCATTCTGCGATCCTTTGTTGATCGCGGGCTGCTTCGTCATGATTCGACAGGAGTTCGTCATGGCTACCATCGAGCAACAGTATCTGCCTCCCCCGGATTACGAGACGACGATCGCGGAGGCAGACCGTCCGCGTATTTACGACGCCGTTCGCAAGCAACTGGGCGATCTGCTGGAAGGCAATCAGTCCTACTATCCCGATGGGGTCCAGAAGGACTGGCAGGCCCGGGCCGATGATCTGGACCGCTACATCAAATCGTTCAGGAGCTCGCAGGGACACGTCAATGATCCGGCGGATATCCTCGGAGACGTGGTCAGGTACCTCCGCGCACATGCCAAAAACTTCCACGACAGAATGAAGGGCGTAGGGCCTTCCGACCCGATCGAGCTCCCGCCAGGGCTGTCGCCGACGACCCGAGACAGGAACGAGCTGTACGTAGATCCAAATTCGTTTGCTCCTCCGATGAAGACTCCTCCCCGGCCGCGACAAGAGTGGCCGATTTCGTCGACCGTTGGAGGCGCCACGAGTAGCGGGATCGGCACGCCTGAGCGGCGCATCGCACCACCAATATTCTTCCCGTTCCAGTGAAACCTGCGTCGACCTACTAGCCGCACCGACCATACGATCAAACTGGACTTACGACAGGAAGACATACCATGAGCGAAGACGACAGGAATTTCATCGAACGCGCCGAGTCCATCACCGGAAATCTCTACGGCGAGCCGATGTCGCCGGAGCGGATCGCGGAGAATTTCGCGCTCTACGGCTTGAGGAAGCGCGTGGCTGCGCTCGAGAGGTTCGATGCCGAACTGGGCGGCGACATCGATTCGAGCCCTCACAGCTTGCGAAAGCGCGTTCAGCTCGTCGATCTGCGCCGGCGCATGGGGAGCCTCCATGAGGCGTTGCGCAAAGCCAAGCGATGACACATCCGCTGCTGACGGCGCTGGCGCAGGCGCGCCTGCGCGACGCGCCGATGTTCGTCAAATGGTGCGAGTTGAACGGTGTGTCGGCCTGTCCGGCGACGCCGGCGTCGGTGGCGCGCTTCGTCGCCGATTGTGCAGCGCTCGGCATGAGCCGGCTCTGGCCCGCCGTGCAGGACATATCGCGGATGCACGTATCGCTGGGTCTCGCCGACCCCACTCTCGGCGGTGCGGCGGCGAGTGCGATGAGTGCGATCGCGGCCATCTCTCCGCCACGGTCCTGGCCGGGACCGTTCAAGCAACGGTTCACTGCGCTCCCCTACGATATCCAGGTTCATCTCGCCGCGCACGAAGCGCAGCGCGAACGTGCGCTCCGGCGTGCGCAAAACGATGCTGCCTCCGCCCGCCGGAAACTGGCGGCATTCGAGGCCGAAGCGAAGGACGGAAAAACCAATGGCAACGAAGCTGCAACGCCTGACCAGAATTGAAGATCGCATCGAGGAACTGCGCGCCGAGATCGACGGCATCATCGATGCGCGCGTCGCCCGGATCGCAAGCGAAAGCCCCGGCGTCCCGGCAGGCGTGATCCGCAACCTCCTGACGGCCCGGGCGCCGTCCTGTCGCTGCGCCCAGTACATCGAGCTGTGCAGCAGCGAGGCGAAAACGCCGGACTGACGGCAAGCAGCGCGACCTCATCGAACCACGCGATGGCGACCATGGCGTCGCATCTTCACATCAAGGATACAGGATGACTCTCTACAAATGGTCCCAAACGGCGTCCGCCGACGCCACGGCCGATTCGACGATCAACTGGGCGGAGGGGCAGTCGCCCGCCAGTGTCAACGACTCGGCACGCGCGATGATGGCGGCGATTGCGAAATATCGGGACGATGTCGCCGGAGCGATCGTCACGACTGGAACCAGCACGGCCTATGTTGTCAACACTTATCAGGGCTTTCAATCATTGTCGCAACTGAACGGTCAATTGATCGCGTTCACACCGCATGCGACGAATGGTGCGACGGTCACGATCAACATCGATTCGCTCGGTGGGAAGCCACTCCGATCGGCGCCGAACGTCGAACTGCCGGCCGGCGTACTGGTGCAGGGCACGCCCTATGTCGCGCTCTACAACTCGAGCGACGCGGCGTTTTACCTCCAGAGCTTCTTTTCCAATCCGTATTCGATCCCGATCGGCGCGAGCGTCGATTTCTGGGGAGCTACCGCCCCGAACAGCTCTTTTGTCCTGGCATACGGACAGGCAATCTCGCGAACGACTTATTCTACCCTTTTCGCGATGTTCAGCACGACATACGGAAGCGGCGATGGCTCGACGACATTCAATGTTCCGGACCTCCGCGGGCGTGTGGTTGCCGGCGATGACGCGATGGGTGGTTCTGCCGCCGGTCGCATCACGACGGCCGTGTCCGGCGTTGCAAGTCGCGGAGACGCTGGCGGCGCTCAGTCGCTTACCCTGGTCACCGCCAACCTACCTCCCTACACTCCGTCTGTATCGATGAATACTGGTTCGGTCACTATCGGAAACACTACGGATAGTGTGCAAGGAGCAGGTAGTACTCAGGTCGTTAAGTTCTTGAACGGTACTGGTACTGGTACGACTACGGCTCTGGCAGTTAGTGGGTTCTCTGTATCGGCGTCTCCGCAGGGTGGTACGAGCACGCCGCTTGTCAACTTGCCCCCAATGATCGTCGCCAACAAGCTGCTGCGGGTTATCTAAAGCTCCCGAGCCGGAACGCCAACGAGCGTCTTGCCGGGGGCAAATTGCTTCGAAACAACGGCGCCCATACCTACCAAGGTTCGCGAACTGACAGTCAGGTGGTCTCTGATAACGGCGCCCATGCCGATATAGGCATCGTCCTCAATGTGGCTTCCGCCTCCAAGCGCCGCCTGCGGAGCAACGTGAACGAAAGATCCGACATGGACATCGTGATCGATCTTGGCGCCGAGATTGATGATGCAATGGCTGCCGATCGATGCGCCGGAGCAAACAACGGCGCCGGCCAGAACGATCGCGCCGTGACTGATCGACGCAGATGGCGAGACATACGCGGACGGATGAACGATGGTAGCCCATCGCGAATCCGGCAAGTCTAGATTTGTCACGATATTTCGTCGCGCGTTGCTGACCTTGATCGTGCCGACGCCGAGAACGAGTTTGGCCTGTGGATATGACAATAAATCCTTGTCTATCCCGAGCCTCTCGACATGCAGCCTTCGCGTGGTCTCCTCACAGGGCTCAGGGTCCACAAAGCCGATGACGTTCCAGCACCCCTGAGATTGCGCCGTCTCGATGATGACGCGCGCCAGTTCCCCTCCGCCCACAAGTATCAAGTCCTGCATTCCGGCCTCCCTGCCGGGCAGGAGTCTAGCACTGCAACCAATGGGAGTGTCAACCCATGGTAGCCGAAAGGTCTAGTCAATGAGCGAAACCTGCGTCGATCCGGGCTTGTTAATGTGCAACCAAGCTGTTGCGAATTATCTGATCGCTCCAGCCATACAGCTCCGAGCCCGACGAAAACCCCGAACAGGAGGTTCGTCGGGAAAATCTCAAGCTGATGTTGCAGCAGTGGGTTGAGGACGAGGAGGCACGCGAGCCCGGCCGCAATAGTGGTCTGCATGTGCCCTCTGGCCGAGTTGATGTACTGCCAAGCGAGTGATGCAACGATAGCCGAGTACATCAAGAGCGGGGCGATGCCGAAGTTCTTGTAAAGGCTCACGAAGAAGCTGTCGTATCGGTGATAGAAGCCGTCATTAACGCTGGTGAAAGCAATCATTCGCAGCCTGAACGAGTCCGACCCGAGAAGCGTGGCCAGCCTCTCGTAGCCGAAGTCGGGCAATTGAAGATAATGGAAGATCGGTCCGAGGAGGGCAATTGAAGCCGGGATGGCCGCCAGGTGCCAAGCATACCGCATCGCCGAGCCGCCACTTAACAACTCTGCCATCGATAATAGGAGAAAGAACGCAATGGCGGCGACAACCACTGAGATAGACCCGGCCATGATGTAAATGGCGCCTATGCCGAAGGCCGCAGCAATCGTCTCTATCTTGGGTCGGAATGCCGTGATGATAACAAGCAGGGCAAAGCCGGAGAAGCCGAACGATGTCGGGTTTCCGTAGGTGCCGTAGAGCCTTTCATCCAGTGGTTGGACGGGCAGCAGCGTGCAGGCCACGCTAGCCACTAGCGAGATTGAAATGGCGCGCAACACTCGCTCTCCGATCTCGGATGGCGCGATCTTGCCAGCGATGGCGGCGCCGAGAACAGCGCCTCCAGCGAAATAGAGAACAAGGTTTTTCGCGAAGGTGACGGGAGGGACGGATATCCCGAACCGTACTATGCACAGCGCGGCCGTGCAGGTAGCGAAGGCAACGGTCAAAAAGAGCGTGAGTGACTTTGGCGGCCACAGCTTGACGACGAGATACCCGAACAGAGTCGTTAGGATCCCATCCTTCGCGATCGGCCACCAGATGGGGACGATCGGGTCATTGATGTTCGTATTTGTCGAAAAGTACAGGTTCGCGCCGTAGAGGAGCGAGGCGCATAGGCCCGCTTCAAAAAGGCTTGGAAGATCGACGCCACGCCACCCCGAGGCGGCGAGACGCCGATAATCGGAAATCTGATCCATAAATCCTCTGCCCGCAATACGGGCGGTAACTAGCACCACGACCCGAAATAAGGCAATAGCATGGTGGACTTTGACGCCCTCACGCGGGCGAGCCTACGGCGCTGGCAGGAAGCCAGCCTCACGCGCAAAACGCTGAGCGACAACGTTGCAAAGTCCTTGGTTGCCGCCAAGAAGCGCTATGAGGCCGTAGGGGCCAGGACGGGCGTTCCGTGGGCGGTTATCGCCGTCATTCATCAGCGGGAATCCTCTCAGAATTGGGGCCGATCGCTCGCCCAAGGCGATCCTTGGGATAGGGTCTCGACCCATATTCCGGCCGGCAGAGGCCCATTTGGAAGTTGGGAAGAGGCCGCGGCCGACGCTCTGGTCAACTGCCATCCGTACTTGGCCAAGCGCAAGGACTGGTCTTTGGCCGGCGTCCTGATCGCGCTCGAGATGTACAACGGCCTTGGCTACGCCAGCAAAGGCGTCCCCTCTCCGTATCTCTGGGCCGGTACCGATCAATACAAATCCGGCAAGTACGTCCGTGATGGCGTCTATGACCCATCCGACGTTGATCAGCAACTCGGCTGCGTCGCTATGCTGTTCTCGATGATGGCGCTTGACCCTTCCATCACGTTCACGGGCGCCAAGATCATCCCCATCCAACCCGCTCCATCCGTCACCAATCCCGCCAAGGGGTCTCTCGGGGCATCCATCGCCTCAATTCTCAACGCCATCTTCAAGAGGAAATAACATGCTCGACAAGCTCAAGGCCGCGGCTCTCTGGGTCTGGCACTGGATCACGGTTCTGGTTGCTATGGCTCTCGGCGTCCTCACGGTCGGAATTGAATACCTCGACCAGTTGATGGGGGTGGACTTCACGCAGGTCATGTCCAAGGAGCGTGCCGGCGAGATTATGTTCTGGACCGCTGTAACCAAGGCGCTCGTGACGGCCTACAATTCGCAGAAGGCCAAGACTTGATGTGGATGACGATCCTCAGCTTCCTGGGCCGGCCCGTCATCAAAGGTTTGATCGACGCCTACCAAGCGAAGCTCAAGGCGGGCAACGTCGAGAGCAAGATAGCATCCGATCTCGCCGCCACCGAGATCGCAGCGCAGTCGGCTGAGACACAGGCAATTACGCAGTATCGGATTGCAGAGATCGGGCATTGGTACGAGCCCGACAAGATCATGGGCTACTTGGTTGCCCTTTTGCTCGGCAAGCTGATCGTCTGGGACATCTGTTTTGGTCTCGGTACCACCAACCTGCACGACGGCTGGATGACGAGCGTATCCAACACGATCATTGCTTTCTACTTCGCCAAGCGCGGCTTCGAGAATGTTGCGAGGATCATCAAGCGATGAAGATGGTAGACGACGAAATAAGGGCGATCGTTGCCGAGACGCTGGCCGAACAGCACAGGCTCCAGCAAGAAAGCATTGATGCGATCGTCTTGAAGGTGGTGGCGTCGGTGCTGGCTTCTCTTGGAATCGAAGATGACGATCGGAAGGAGCTTAGAGCTGACTTCCAGCATCTGCGGCGCTGGCGGAAGAGCGTGGAACAGGCGCAGAGTTATACGTTCAAGGCCGTAATCACGGTGGTCGCCACCGGACTGATGGGGGCCATTTGGCTCGGCGTCAAGGTCGCGCTGGGCAAATGAGCTGCCGCGACGGCGACGTTGCCGCATGACGGGACGAATGATCCTTCGCCAATGGATATGCCATGTACAGAATTCGTATGGCCGATACATCTGATGATGACGTTGCCGACACCCTGGCCGATCTGCACCAGTTGACGTTTTTCGATGCCGCCGCAATGCCCGAGTTCGACCTTGGGGCGTGGTGGCTGGCCTATCATGGCGATGAGGCGGTCGCCTTTGCCGGTGTCGTACCGTCGACGCATGTGCGACATAGCGGCTATTTTTCGAGGGTCGGAGTCTTGCGGCGGCATTGGGGGCACGGGCTTCAAATCAGGCTGATGCGGGCGATCGAGGCGAGGGGGCGGCGTAATGGATGGGACAGTGTCGTTTCGGATACGACCGACAATCCCGTGTCTGCCAACAACTTCATCCAGGCAGGTTATCGGCTCTATGAGCCCGCGGTGCCCTGGGCCTGGTCGCATACGCTTTACTGGCGAAAGTGGCTGCGCTGAGCGGGTGGGGTCGCGTTTCCCGTGATGCGGAACGTGGGCTGCAATGGCTTATAAGAGGTGGGGCGCAGCCTGTATGCGTAGGACGTCGAAAAGCCCGGCAGCCCGACGGCTGCCGGGCTTTTGCATTTACAGGCGATGCCGGTGAAACACTTGCGAAGTTGGCGGCGCCGGGCTTTAAGTTTGCTCTTGCAGGAAATTCGGCGGCCATAAGCCGATGTAAGGGAGCGCCATCGATGCCCAACAAGCCTCAATTGCCGGAACGTTCGTTGCGGGCGACGGGAGGGCCGACTGCGCTCGATGGTCTGCTGGTCGTCGATTTCACGCGTGTCGTCGCCGGCCCTGCCTGCACGCAGACACTCGCCGATTTTGGCGCGCACGTCATCAAGATCGAGAATCCCGACGGCGGCGACGATACGCGCGCCTATGAGCACGCCGAAATTGGCGGCGAGAGCGCCGCCTTTCTCAGCCTGAACCGCAACAAGCACGGCATTGTGCTCGACCTTACCGTGCTGGAGGCTCGCGAGATCGCGCTCGATCTGATCCGCAAGGCGGATGTGGTCGTGGAGAACTTCTCGAGCGGCGTCATGAAGAAGTTCGGGCTCGACTATGAGGCGGTCGAGCCGCTCAATCCACGGCTAGTCTATTGCTCGATCTCCGCCTACGGACGCTCCGGACCGTTCGCCTCGCGCCCCGGTTTCGATCCCATCACGCAGGCCGAGAGCGGCTTCATGTCGCTCAACGGATTTGCCGACGGCCCGGCGGTTCGTACTGGCCCGCCCATCGTGGACATGGCAACGGGGATGTCGGCCTGTAATGCCATCCTGCTGGCGCTGTTGGCGCGGGACCGGCTCGGCCGCGGGCAACATGTCGAAGTCGCCTTGTTCGACGTCGCAATGGGAATGACCGGCTTCTACGGCATGGCCTATCTCATCAGTGGCCAAAACCCCGGCCGGTTCGGCAATTCACCGAGCGGCTCTCCCACCGTCGGTGTCTACGAAGCCTCCGATGGGCCGCTCTACATGGCCTGCGCCAACGATCGGCTCTATCGCCGGCTGGTGGTCGAGGTGTTCAACCGGCCAGATCTCATCACCGATCCGCAGTTTGCCACCCGCAAGGCCCGTTCCGAGAACAAGGAGCTCCTGCGCGCAGCCATTGCGGAGGTCTTTGCCAGCGATACTCTCGAGAACTGGATGGCGAAGATGAAACTTGCCAACATTCCGGTCGGCTATCTCCGGACAGTTGAGGAGGGGTTCAACGCGCCCGAAGCTCGCGAGCGCCATCGCGTGAACCAGATTCCGCATCGTACAGCGGAATGGGTGCCCAACATCGAGCCGCCGATTACCATGACCCTGACCGGCGCGATCGACCCCGTTGCGGCCCCTCTGTTGGGCGAACATACCGAGGAGGTCTTACGCAGTCTGCTCGGTTATGACGAGCGTCGGATTACGGAGTTTACCCAGAAGGGAGTTTTTGGTCCAAGCAGATCCACGACGCCGGTTTAGGCCTGGGCAGTCTGTCTCCATGGCATCAGGGATCGCCGGGCATGCGAATCGATGCCAGCTGCATTGGCTTGATTTGGCGAAGGGGCGGCCGCATAAGTATTTGAAAGCGAGGGATCGAATGGCGCCTGGTCGAAAGCCGAGCATGGGTCAGCCCACCGAGCCGGAAACCGGCGAACGCGCCTATGCGGCAATGGTCGCGAAGGCCCGGGCCCTCGTGCCGCGACTGCGAGAGCGGGCGGCGCGAACGGAGGAGCTGCGGCATCTCCCGTCGGAAACCGAGAGGGATCTTCACGATGGCGGTCTGTTCCGAATGCTCCAACCGGCACGGGTTGGCGGCGCCGAGCTTGACTATGTCGCTCTCGTCGACTGTGCCGAGCTGCTCGGACAAGCGGATGCGTCGGTCGCCTGGAATCTCGCTAATCTGGCGAGCCATCACTGGATGCTCGGCATGTTCGAGCAGAAGGCGCAGGATCTGGTCTGGGGCCGTGATCCGGACGCACTGATCGCATCCTCGTTCATTTTCCCCGCCGGACGCGCCACGCGGGTCGAGGGCGGATACCGGCTGCACGGCAGCTGGCCATTCTCCTCCGGTGTTGCCTCCTGCGAATGGAACATGCTTGCAAGCGTGGTGTACTCTGACGATGAGGCGGACGGCATCGAGTATCGCGTCTTTCTGTTGCCGAAAGACGATTACAACGTGCTGGACACCTGGAATGTCGCGGGACTGCGCGGGACGGGGTCTTGCGATGTGGAAGTCAGGGATGCCTTCGTGGCTGACCACATGACGGTCGCTGTCGGTGATCTCTCAGGCGGCCCGACGCCGGGAAGCAAGGTCAATCCAAATCCGCTTTATGCGCTGCCCGTGTTCTCGCTATTCCCTTACGTCCTCTCCGGTGTCGCGCTGGGGAATGCGCAAGCGTGCCTCGACGATTATACGGAGGTCGCACGTCATCGCATTTCGACCTACAACCGCGCCAAGCTCAGCGATTTTCAAAGCACTCAGATCAAGATCGCGGAGGCCTCGGCGAAGATCGACGCCGCACGCTTGATCATGCGGTCGGCGTGCCTCGAGGCCATGGAGGACGCGCGGCACGGCCAGATCCCTGACATGGCGACCAAGACCCGCTATCGGCGCGATGGATCTTTTTCGGTGAACTTGTGTACGGACGCGGTCTCGATGCTGTTTGCCGCGAGCGGCGCGCGTGGTCTGTTCACGACCGGCGTGCTGCAGCGGCAGTTCCGCGATGGGCATGCGATCAACTCGCATCTCGCATTCAACTTCGATGCGGCCGGGACCAACTATGGACGCGTGGCGCTGGGCCTACCGTCCGAAAATCTCACGCTGTGAGGCGGGCTGATGAATGATCTGCCGCAGCAGCCAGCCGCTTCTGATCCAGCCAACGAATTCGCGAGCGACAACTCGCTGATCGATCCTCGCGACTTTCGCAATGCGCTCGGAACTTATGCAACGGGCGTGACGATCATCACGGCCGCAGCGCCTGACGGCAAGCCTTACGGCCTGACATGCAATTCGTTCGCCTCGGTCTCGCTGAATCCTCCGCTGGTTCTGTGGAGCCTGGTCGTCTATTCCGCGAGCCTGACCATCTTCCAGAACGCCAGCCATTTCACGGTCAACGTGCTTGGCGCTTCGCAGCAGGCCCTTGCGAGCAAATTCGCCAAGTCCTCGGACGACAAATTCACCGGCGTGGACTGGAGGCCGGGCCTCGGCGGGGCGCCGGTGCTTGCCGAGAGCGTTGCCAACTTTCAATGCCGCTCCGTCAATCGCTACTACGGCGGCGACCACGTGATCTTTCTCGGCGCCGTCGAGGCTTACACCTACAATACGAAGGAGCCGCTGCTCTTTGCGCGAGGGGAGTTTGGCCGATTCTTCGCAGGCGACGCGAAGACCTCATCCTAGCGTGCCTCAGGTCGCGCTCGACGGCTCAGTGCTCCGCTGCTGACAGCTTGTAGATCTCGAGCGCATCGGCTTCCGCGCCGCGCGCGGCCTTGGCCAGCCTGAAAAGCTGCCCCGCAAGCGAGGCCATCGGCACCGGCGTCGACGTCGCCTGCGCGACGTCGGCGACCGTATCGAGGTCCTTGAGCATCGTAGCAATATGGCCAAGTGGTGGTGAGTGAATGCCTTGGACCATTCGCGGCACGAAAAGCTGAAGCGGAATGGAGTCCGCGAAGCCGCCGGCGAGCGCTTCGGGCAGGCGATTGGCGTCAATTCCGGCGTTGACGGCCAGGCGTGTGGCTTCTGCCAGCACGGCCATCGCGCAACCGACGATCACCTGATTGCATAGCTTCGTGGTCTGTCCGGCGCCGGTCGGGCCCATGTGGGTGAGCCGGCGCGCCATTGCCAGCATATAGGGGCGCACTCTCTCGATGTCGCCGGCTTCTCCGCCGGCCATGATCGCAAGCGTGCCTTCCTCGGCGCCCTTCGTCCCGCCGGAAACTGGTGCATCGATCCAGCCGGCCCCATTGGCGTCTTTCAATCGCTTTGCAAGGTTGCGCGCGGCGTCGGGATGTATCGACGAGAAGTCGACGACAAGCTTGCCTGCGCCGGGCGCCGCCGCCAGCCCCTCGGACCCGAAGATCACGTCTTCGACCGCCGCCGCATCCGTCACGCACATGAAGACGATATCCGCGTTCACCAGGAGATCGCGAGGCGTGACGGCACGCCTGGCACCGGCTTCGACGAGCGGAGCCACCTTGCCCTCCGAACGGTTCCAGACAGTGACCTGACAGCCGGCCTTGAGCAGGCGCCGGGTCATCGGCATTCCCATCAGCCCCAGGCCGAGATAGCCAAGCCTTTCGGCGCCTTGCGGGTTTGCCTTGCTCGCATCAGCCATAGGTTGCCTCCTTCTGTCGCAGCGCGACGCCGCTTTACCATATATTGCGCATCGGACGGCAAAACCGCCCGGATCGCATGGCTTGCCTGACTGTTTGAACCATGAAACATTTGAGGCGGTCGGGTTGGGTGGCGCCGGTCGGCGCCGGAGCAGCGGAGTGGGCACGATGCGAACCGTTTCGAAATGGATCCTGGCTTTGGGGGCGGCAGCGGCCGTGAGCGCGGGCGCAAGCCCGTCATGGGCGCAGCAGACCATCCGCGTCGGCTGGACGATCCCGGCCGAGGAATCCAAGTACTGGATGATGCGTCGCCCGGCTGAATTTCCCAATATCGGCAAGACCTACAACATCGAATGGACCCAATTCCAGGGCACCGCGCCGATGACGCAGGCCTTGGCGGCCGGCGCGCTGGACTGCGCGACGCAGGCACCGCTGTCGCTCGCCAACGGTGTGGTCGGCGGCAATCTCAAAGCCTACATCGTGGCGCAGCACGTGTTCGAGAAGCCTGGCGGCTTCTCGGTCTACTGGGCCGTCAAGGACGACTCGCCGATCAAGACAATCGCCGATCTCAAGGGCAAGACGGTCGGAATTTCCGTGATCGGCGGCGGCACACAAGGCCCGTTCAACATGCTGCTGAAGCAGAATGGTGTCGATCCAACCAAGGATATCAAGCTGGTCGAGGTCGGCTTTGCCGTCTCCGAGGATGCGCTGCGCCAAGGCCGAGTCGATGCGGTCAACATGAACCAGCCGTTTGCCGCGCGCGCGGAGGCAAAGGGCGGCACGAGGAAGCTCTTCTCGCTCTCCCAGGCCATGCCGAACATCGTTCATATCCTGGAAGCCTGCCGTGCCGATTTCGTCGACAAGAACCCGGAGTTGGTCAAGACCTATGTTCGCGACATCACATCCGGCATGAGGAAGGCGCTGGCGAACCGCGAAGAGACCTTGAAGGTCGTATCGGAGGTGCTGAAGGCGCCCGTTCCGGTGCTCGACACCTACCTGCTCAAGGACAACGATTTCGGCCGTGATCCGGGAGCGGCGCCGAACTTTCCCGCGATCCAGAAGATGCTCGACATCTACGCGGAGACGGGAATGCTGCCGAAACTGGATGTTGCGCAGTTCAAGCATCCGACGATCGTCGCGCCGCTGCAATAGGCGAGGGAGCGAACGATCCAAACGAAGAGCTCGCGGCGTCCCGGGCAATCCGGAACAAGGCACGAAGAAGATGCACGTATGAGGAAGCTGCGATCACGCGTCACGACAGATGGCCTCGACCGGGCGCCGCACCGGGCATTCATGCGTGCGATGGGACTCGACGACGCGGCGATTGCGAAGCCGATGGTGGGCGTCGTCAGCATGAAGGGCGAGCAGACCCCCTGCAACATGACCCACGACTTCCAGGTGGCCGCGGCCAAAACCGGAATCGAGGAGGCCGGCGGCACGCCGCGCGAATTCTCGACCGTGTCGGTTTCCGACGGCATCAGCATGAACCACGAGGGAATGAAGTTCTCGCTGTTTTCGCGTGAACTGATCGCCGACTCGATCGAGGCCGTCGTCCATGGTCTGGCCTACGACGCGCTGATCGGATACGGCGGATGCGACAAGACCCTTCCCGGCGTGATGATGGGCATGGTTCGCTGTAACGTGCTCTCCATCTTCATCTATGGCGGCAGCTCGCTGCCGGGCCGCGTGGATGGGCGCACACTGACGGTGCTTGATTCCTACGAAGCTGTCGGCAGCTTCATGACCGGCGAGATCGACGGCGGCACGCTCGAGCGGATCGAGCGTGCCTGCTTGCCGACGATCGGCGCCTGCGCCGGACAGTTCACCGCGAACACGATGGGAATGGTCTCGGAGGCGATGGGGCTGACCATGCCCAACGTTTCGATGGTGCCCGGTGTCTATGCCGAGCGCGCGCAGATCTCGCGACGTGCTGGACGCCTGATCATGGAGATGCTGGCCCGCGGCGGGCCATTGCCGCGCGACATCGTGACGCGAAAGTCCCTCGAGAACGGCGCCGCGATCGTCGCCGCGACGGGGGGCTCGACCAACGCCGCGTTGCATCTGCCGGCGATCGCGAACGAGGCCGGCATTGCCTTCACGATCGACGATGTCGGTGAGGTCTTTGCCAGGACGCCGCTGATCGGGAATCTGCGCCCCGGGGGCAAATACACGGCAAAGGATGTCTACGATATCGGCGGCGCGGCGGTCGTGATCCGCGAGCTGATCCAGAGTGGGCATATCGACGGCAGCTGTCTGTCCATCACCGGCCGCACGCTTGCCGACGAATATGGCGCGGCCAATGCGCCCGATGGAGAAGTGGTGCATGCGGCAAGCGCGCCGATCATGCCTGACGGCGGTGTGGCGGTGCTGAAGGGCAATCTCTGTCCCGATGGTGCGGTGATCAAGGTCGCGGGCCTGAAGAGCCAGTTCTTCGAAGGCGTGGCGTGCGTTTTCGAGGATGAGGAAGCCTGCGTCGCCGCGGTGCGTGGCCGCAGCTACAAGGCGGGCGAGGTTCTCGTGATCCGGAACGAGGGTCCGGTCGGCGGCCCCGGCATGCGTGAGATGCTCGGGGTCACTGCGCTGATCTACGGGCAGGGCATGGGCGAAAAGGTGGCGCTGGTCACCGATGGCCGGTTCTCCGGTGCGACCCGCGGCATGTGCATCGGCTACGTGGCCCCCGAAGCATTTGTTGGCGGTCCACTGGCGCTGGTTCGCGACGGTGACAGGATCAGGATCGATGCCGCAAACCGGCGGATGGATGTCTTGCTCGATGAGCCGGAACTCACCGCGCGGCGACGCGATTGGAAGCAACGCCCGCCGCGTCACCGTGGAGGTGCGCTTGCAAAGTACGCAAGGCTCGTTGGGCAGGCGCCGGGCGGAGCCGTTACGCATGAAGGCCCGGCAGAATGGCCGTGGTTCGAATGACGGACTGCACGGGTGCGAAAACGACCGCTTGTCTGGCGAGTTTCTTGCTAAGCTCGCGCAGCTGACGGAGAACGTTCAGCGGGTTCGTCGAGAAATGTTCGCGCGAGTGAGACGAGAGACGTGATGACGGTGGTGCCTGCGAGATCGAGCGAATGGGTGAGACCGGTGACATCACAGAGGCCGGCTTCTGCAATCATCGAGATCGACCGTGTCTCGCAGGTCTTTCAGACCTCGGCGCGCAAGGATCATGTGGCGCTTTCGGACATCTCGTTGACCATCGAGGAGCGAGCCTTCGTCTCCATCCTTGGTCCGTCCGGCTGCGGCAAGTCGACACTGCTTTACATCGTCGGCGGTTTTGTCAGTCCGACCAGCGGCTCGGCGAAGATCAAGGGACACGCGATCACGGGGCCCGGTCCTGATCGTGGGCCGGTGTTCCAGGAATTTGCCCTGTTTCCCTGGAAGACCGTGCTGGGCAACGTGATGTATGGCCCGCGACAGCAAGGTGTGCGCACCACCGACGCAGAAGCGCAGAGTCGGGCCTTGATCGAGATGGTCGGTCTCAAGGGTTACGAAAACTTTTATCCCAAGGAGCTGTCAGGCGGCATGAAGCAGCGCGTGGCGCTGGCCCGGACGCTCGCTTATCATCCCGAAGTGCTGCTGATGGACGAGCCGTTCGGCGCGCTCGACGCGCACACCAGGACGCGCCTGCAGAACGATCTACTGAACATCTGGGAGCGCGATCGCAAGACGGTGTTGTTCGTGACCCATTCGGTTGACGAGGCCGTCTTCCTCTCTGACAAAGTCGTCATGATGTCGAAATCTCCCGGCCGCATTCGCGAGGTGATCGACATCGATCTGCCGCGGCCGCGCCGTCGCAACGAGCTATTGCTCGAACCGCGCTACCAGAAGTATGTCGTCGATATCGAGCGCATGTTCGATGAAAGCGACGAACCCGGGCTCGCCTCATGATGTCGCCGGACGTCTTGATCAGACGATCTGCCCCGGTGTTGGCCTGCATCGGGCTGCTGGCCGTGTGGCAGGTTGCGTCACTTGCGCTGAAGAACGACAGCTTCCCGACGGCGATCGAGGCGATGCGGGCAATTCCGGACATTCTCGGCGACAGGGAATCCCTGATCAACATATTGGCCTCGCTTCGCCGCATGGCGATGGGGTTCGGTGTGGCGGTGCTGGTTTCGATTCCGCTGGGCTTGTTGATGGGACGCAGCCGGGGCGTCGCGGCGTTCTTCAATCCACTTTTGATGGTGATTTATCCGGTGCCGAAGGCTGCGTTGATGCCGATCATCATGCTTTGGCTGGGCGTCGGCGACGTCACCAAGACGTTGGTGATCTTTCTGGGCGTCAGCCTTCCCGTGATCTATCACAGCTTCGAGGGTGCGAAAGCGGTCGAAGAGAAGATGCTGTGGTCAAGTGCCGCGATGGGTCTGTCGCCCGCACAACGCCTTGTGCGGATCGTGTTGCCCGCGGCGCTGCCGGAGATCCTGACCGGATGCCGCACGGGATTGGTGTTGGCGCTTATCACGATGATCACCAGCGAGATGATCGCCCGCCAGTCTGGCGCCGGCAACATTCTCTTCAACGCGCTCGACATGGGCCAATATGATACCGTCTTTGCGATGATCATCATCGTGGGGGCGATGGGAATCTGCCTCGACGCGATCTTCGAAAAGGTTCGTTCCAGACTCGTGCGCTGGTCCGAGCCTCAGTTCGACCTGCCGCTGAGCTTCTCGTGATGTCGCGCCTTCTCTCCCCACACGTCGTTCTTGGGATTGCTCCAATCGTCCTGGTCATCGCGCTGTGGCAAGGCCTGGTGTCATTTGGCTTTGCGCCCGCGGTCCTGCTGCCGCCGCCGGGCTTCGTCTTCAGCCGGCTGCTCCAGCAACTCGTCACGTGGACGTTTCAGCAGGAGATCGCGGCAACTCTGATCCGGCTGTTTGCCGGGTTCGCGATTGCGGTCGTGCTGGGTGTCAGCATCGGCATCGCCGCTGCCGCCAATCCTGCAATCAATGCCGTGGTTCGGCCGATCGTCCGCGTATTGGCCCCGCTGCCGAAGGTTGCGCTCTATCCGGCGCTCCTGCTTTTGCTTGGATTCGGTCACGGGTCGAAGATCACCTTGGTGGCCGCGGACGCGCTCTTTCCTATTCTGCTCTCCACCTATTACGGCGCGTCGAGCATCGAGCAGAAGCTGATCTGGTCGGCGATGGCAGCGGGAACGCCGCGTTATGAAATCCTCTTCAAGGTGGTGCTGCCGGCCGCGATGCCGTCGATCCTGACCGGATGCCGGATCGGCCTTGTCATTTCCTGCATCGTGGTGTTTCTGGCCGAGATGATTACGTCGACGGACGGATTGGGGCACGCGCTCGTGACCGCGGCCCGAACCTTCCAGGCCGTTGACATGTTTGTGCCGCTGATCACGATCTCACTGTTGGGGTTGATCCTGAACGCCCTGCTGGGCGCTCTGCGCTCGTACCTCCTGCGGGGCTTTCCCGAGGCGTGATGCGGCCTGACCAGAAACAACCGTACCGGGAGTGAACCATGCTGGCTGATCGCATCGAGGCGAAATGGATTGACGCATTTTGCGAGATCTTCGAGCGCTGCGCCGTCAAGACCGGCGATACCGCGGCGATCCTTTCGGAAACGCAGTCGCGTGCGTTGAACGTTCATCTGGCGGAGCTCGCGCTGCTGCGCATGGGGGCGCGGCCGTTCCACGTCGTGATGCCGACGCCGCGCAACCGGAATATCGTTCCGGTTCGTTCCACGGGAGCGAGTGAGGCGATCCAGAAGCTTGGCCCGGTCATCACCGCGCTTCAGCAGGCCGGCTTTGTGGTGGATTGCACCGTCGAGGGTCTGATGCACGCGGTCGAGACGCCGGAGATCCTCAAGGCCGGGGCAAGGATCCTGGTGATCTCCAACGAGCATCCCGAGGCGCTGGAGCGAATGGTGCCAGATTCCGCGCTCGAGAAGCGTGTTCGGGCGGCGGCCAAGATGCTGCGCGGGACCAAACGGATGCGGGTGACCTCGAAGGCCGGCACGGCGCTCGACGTCGATATGGTTGGTGCGTCCACGGTCGGCGTGTGGGGCTGGACCGACAAGCCGGGCACGCTGGCACATTGGCCCGGCGGCATCGTCGTCAGCTTCCCCAAGAGCCGGACCATCAACGGCACGCTGGTGATGGCGCCGGGCGACATCAATCTCACCTTCAAGCGCTACCTGACGTCGCCCGTGAAGATGACGTTGAAAGACGACTACGTCGTCGAGCTGGACGGCGAGGGCACGGATGCCGCGATGATGCGCGCCTATCTCGCCGCCTGGGGCGATCGCGAGGCCTATGCCGTGTCGCATGTCGGCTTCGGCATGAATCCTGGTGCGCGTTATGAAGCGCTCTCGATGTACGACCAGCGTGACACCAACGGCACGGAGATTCGGGCGGTCTCCGGCAATTTCCTGTTCTCGACCGGCGCCAACGAATTCGCCGGCCGCTACACGGCGGGGCATTTCGATCTGCCTATGATGGGAACGACGATCGAGCTCGATGGCGTTGCCGTGATCCGGGAGGGCGTGCTCCAGGATGTCTTCGGCTAATTGCGGTCGAGCACCGGGGGGCGCGCGAGTCCGAAGTGCCGGAGCAGGTCGACCATGGCCTGCAGCCGCTTCATGCGATAGGCGTCGATGTCGAGGCCGGAATAATCGAGAAAGCCCGCGCCCGTACGCAAGCCGATCCGGCCTTCATGCATGTTGCGGGAAATGACGTCCGGCGCCCGATAGCGGTCGCTGCCGAGCGCGCCTTCGAGGTACCGGCTTGCGTAGTAGAGGATGTCGCCGCCGCCCCAGTCGATGAATTCGAGCAGTCCGAGCACGGCGTAGCGGAAGCCGAAACCGTAGCGGATCGCCTTGTCGATGTCCTCCGCGCTGGCGACGCCTTTCTCGACCATGCGTGCGGCTTCGTTCATTGCCAGGGCCTGGATGCGCGGGACGATAAAGCCCGGTGTCGCCGCGCAGACCACGGGCACCTTGCCGATGCCTTCGAGCAGTGTCTTGACCTCGTCGACGATCGCGGGGCCGGTAGCTCTGCCGGGCGAAATCTCGACCAGCGGAATGAGATAGGCTGGATTGAGCCAGTGCACGTTGAGAAAGCGGCGTGGGTCCACGATTGCACCGGATAGGTCGTCGACGAGAATGGTCGACGTCGTCGACGCGATGATCGTATCCGGACCGACCTGCTTTGAAGCCGCCCCGAGCACCTCCCGCTTGAGTTCGACGACCTCGGGAACGCCCTCAAAGACTATCCCGGCGTCGGATAGCGCTTCACCGCTTTCGCCGGCCGATACCACCGAGACCCGCGCGATGAGCGGACCAACATCCGCTTCGGTCAGCAGTCCCAGCTTCGATAGGCTGGCAAAGGTCTTACCGACTTCGTCCAGCGCGTCCGCCTCCAGCTTGGCGAACTCCTCTGCGGCGCGCGCCTTGACGTCGATCATCATGACGCGGTGCCCCGCATAGGCGAACGCGACGGCGATGCCGCGGCCCATGCGGCCGGCGCCGAGACAGGCGATGTTGGCGCGATTGGTCATCGATCAGAATCCATTGCGTAGCAGCGTCTGCAATTCAGCCTTGCCGAGACTGTCGAGCCTCAGCGACTTAAGCGTTCGGCCGCCTTGCGAAAAATCCTCGCCGCAGACCGCGCCGCCGATCGACAGAAACGCTTTGGCGAGCGGTGTGGCCACGCCAGCCAGGCGAGCGATAGAAACTAGCAGCGATAGCCCAAGCCGCAGATCCTCGCGCATGTAGCGGTGCTCGGTCAGCACGATCCGTTCGCGCCAGTCGCCGGAATCGGTCAGCCGGTCGTGCGAGCCGCGGCCGTACATCCAGATCTCGCCTTCCTTCGCGTAGTGATGAGCGAGCGGAAAATGTGGTGCGCCGTAGCCGAGCGCTTCGCGCACCGCAATCCGCTCGCCATCAAGCGCGTCGGTGACCCGGCGTATCGCAGCTTGCGTGCCCTCCTTGTGAATGTCCCAGCGCTCGAAATGCTCGATCGGACCGGCGTTCATCACGATCAACGGCGGATGGATGATGGGTCCTGCATTCATCAGTGCTCCGGACAGCGCATCTCCACACGGTTCGATCACGGCCGGGAAAGCGCGTCCGATGACTTCGAGTGCATGGGGTGCACGATCAAGCGGGAACACACCGACCGGCAGGCGTTTGGCGCGGATGGTGATCGCGACCTCGAACGGTCCGTGCTTGCGGGTCAGCCACGGCAGTGTGCCCGTTTCGGCAAAGCTTGCCTTGGCGTGGTTCCCCGCACCCCGCGCGGCCTGGGCGAAGATCATCGAGCCGAATGTCGCTGGCGGCAAAAATACGACCTGGCCGTCCCGAAGATGCGGCACGAGCAGGCGGGCGATGTCCGGCTGCGCGAAGGCAGGAGCGGGGCACAGGATCAACTCGGTGCCATCGACGGCGTCGGCGATGTCGGTCGTGACCAGCGCCAGCTTCACGTCGTGGCGGCCGTTGTGATCCTTCACCAGGATCCGCGAGCCGGCAGTGCGATGCGCCGCGACCTGATCGGCGTCGCGGCGCCAGAGGCGCACCTCATGGCCCGAGAGCGCAAAATCGGCCGCGGCCGCGAAAGAGCCGTTTCCTCCACCCAGAACTGCAATCCTCAAGACGCCCCTCCTTGCGCGCGGGACTGCGCATCGAGCTGCTTCAGCAGAAAATGCTGGACCTTGCCGAGCGCGGTGCGTGGCAGGTCGGTGACGAAGACGATGTCGCGGGGCACCTTGTAGCGCGCGAGTTGCGCCTGGAGATGGGCTCTCAACTCGTCCGTCTCGGGTCGGCAGCCGAATCGGGGGATGACATAGGCAATCGGCACCTCGTCCCAGCGCGGATCCGGCCGACCGATCACGGCGCATTCGCTGACATCGGGATGTTCGAGCAGGACGCGCTCGACCTCGGCCGGATAGACGTTTTCCCCACCGGATATGATCATGTTCTTCTTGCGGTCGCGCACCCAGAAATAGCCCTCGGCGTCGCACAGGCCGATATCGCCGGTGCGATACCAGCCATCGTGCAACGCGTCGCGCGTTGCGGCCTCGTTGCCCCAGTACTCGAAGAACACGTTGGGCCCGCGCACCGCGATCTCGCCCGTCGTGCCCGCGGGCACCTCGATGCCGGAATGATCGACCACCTTCGCTTCGCAGCACAAGCCCGCAAGGCCGGTCGATCCCGCACGCGAATGGTCGCCGCCAAGCCGCGTATAAACGGCGATCGGACAGGTCTCCGTCGAGCCGTAGACCTGAAGCACCGGGACGTCGCGCGCGACGAAGCGCTCGATCAGGTGCGGAGGTACGATGGTCGAGCCGGTCGCAACGGCTTTGAGTGACGAAAGATCAGTGGTCGCCCAGGCGGGATGCTCGCTCACCGCCTGGATGATCGCAGGCACCATCACCGTGAGTGTCGGCCGTTCCTGTTCGATGGCCGCGAGCGCGGCATCCGGCGTGAAGCGCGCGTGGACCGTGACGGTCGCGCCCAGCTGCAGTGCCGGCGTGGTCTGGATGTTGAGTCCACCGACGTGGAAGAATGGCAGCACGGTCAGCACGTGATCGTCGGACGTCATGTTGTGCATGTGCTGGCTCATGACGCCGTTCCAGAACAGCGCCTCCTGGCGCAGCACCGCGCCTTTCGGCCGCCCGGTTGTTCCCGATGTGTAGACGATGAGCAGCGGGCAGGAGAGATCGGTGTGCGGATTTCGGCTGGTGCCGTCGCCGCGCGTCAGCAGGTTTTCGAATGTCGTGCCGCGAGGTGGCGCAAAGTCGAGGCCGACGACGGCAGTTCCTGGCGCAGTCCGTGCAAGCTCGGAAAGAACGTCCTCGAAGGCCCGATCGAGCACCAGCACCTTGGCGCCCGCATCGGTGAGAATGAAGAGTTGCTCAGCGATAGCAAGCCGCCAGTTCAGCGGCACCAGCATCGCCCCCAGCCGCGCGCAGGCATAGAGCAGAACCAGGTAATCCGGCCGGTTCAAACTTAGAACGGCGACGCGATCGCCGCGGCCGACGCCGAGCTCCTGCTTCAAGGCCGTCGCGGTTCGTTCGATGCGTTCGGCGAACGCCGCATAGCTCAGCCGTTTCCCTTCGAAGGCAATAGCCGTCTTGTCAGGCGCGAAGGCCGCATTGCGTTCGATCAGACTGCAGAGGTCCACCGTCAGTCGTCCGTTTCGCCGGCCTCGTACAGCGCCTCGCGTCCGATCCGGTCGAGGCACAGTTCAGCGGTCCAGGGCAGCATCAGCGAGCCGCAGCGGCTGTCGCGATAGATCCGCTCCAGCGGCAGCGAGCGAAGCATGGCCTGACCGCCGCAGGTGCGGATCGCGAGCGCGGCGAGTTCATTGGCGCCCTCCATCACCGAATATTGTGCGGCATAGGCCCGCAACACCTGCTCCTTGCTCGGATTGGCGCAGGCCTCGGTGACGGCCTGGAACCAGATCGCCTTGATCTGTTCAAGCTTGATCTGCATCTGCGCGACCGCGATCTGTTTGGTCGGATACATCCGCCGCTTGACCGGCGGCATGCCAGGCACTTCGCCGCGCAGGTAGCGCACGGTGAAATCATAGGCGGCCTGCGCCAGGCCCATATAGGTCGGCGACAGGGTGAGGAACATGTGCGGCCAGCGCATCGCGGCCTGGAAGTAGACGCCGCGCGGCATCAGCGCGGCATCATCCGGCACGAACACGTCCTTGAACAGGAGCGTCCGCGAAACCGTTCCGCGCATGCCCAGCGGATCCCAGTCACCGATGACCGAGACGCCCTGGGATTTGGCCGATATCGCGAGGTAAAGCGTGTTGCGGCGAGACGCCTTCTCGCCTTCCTCGATCTCGGTGCAGAGCACGCCGTAATAGTCGGCGTGGCCGGAGAGCGACGCGAATATCTTCTTGCCGTTGACGATCCAGCCGCCTTCGACCGGCCTCGCTTCCGTACCGAAAGCGACGCCGCCCGCAGCCGCTGCACCACCTTCAGAGAAGGGTTGCGAGTAGATCGCGCCGTCCTCGACGATGCGCCTGTAGTGAACCGCGCGCCGCTGCTCGTGCTCGGAACGGGTTTCCGCGTCCATGTCGAGATCGTCGGCGAGCGGGCCCGACCACAAGGTCGAGCAAACGTGCATGTTCCAGGTCAGCGCCGTTGCGCCGCAATAGCGGCCGATCTCGGCCGCCGCCAGCGCATAGGTCTGATAGTTCGCACCAAGCCCGCCATGCTTCCTGGGCACGGCGATGCCCAGCAGGCCGACGCGATGCAGGTCGCGGTAGTTCTCGGTCGGGAAAATCGCCTCGCGATCGTAGGCCGCGGCGCGACCGGCGAACACTGTCTGGCCGATCTCCCTTGCACGCGTGATGATGCCGGCCTGCTCGTCGCTCAAGCGGAATGCAACGGGATCGAAGATCGGCGCATCCAGCGCGACCTTGTCAGTCGTGCCGATGGTCTTGCTGACTTGCATGGTCATTGCGCAGTCACCTTACGCTCTTGTCGCGAGTGAGTTCAGGAACAGGCCGAGGGCCTCGTCGAAGGCATCTGGACGTTCAAGGTTGGCGAGATGGCCGACGCCGGCGAGCTCGACATATTCGGACGAAGGAATGTACGTCGCCGTCTTTGCCATCATGGGCGCAGGCGCATTGTTGTCCCTGGAGCCGGACAGCAGCAGCGTGGGGACGGAAATATCCCCAAGCGTGCTGCGCTGGTCGAATCCGATGAGAGCCCGCATCATGGCGCGATAGCTTGTCTCAGGCACGCTCCCCATGCATTCGCGCGCAAGCTCCATTCCGTTCGGGTCCGGATCGTCGCCGACAAGCTCGTTCACCAGCGAGGGCGCCAGCGACTTCATCGTCTCTCCGCGATCGAGCGGTCCGAGCCGTGCCGCGATAAACGATTTCTGCCAGTCGCCGTCGGCCTTGCCGAACGCCGGGCTAGTCTGCGCCAGCACCACCGCGCGCGCCAGTTTCGGCGACTGCACCAGCCACTTCTGGACGATCATGCCGCCGATCGAGTGACCGACGAGAACGGGGCTGGTTGCGCCGAGTTGCTCGATGAATTGCTGGAGCGCCCCCGCCAGGGCGGCGATGCTGACGCGGGTGAGCGGTGGCGATCCGCCATAGCCCGGCATGTCCCATGCGATTGCGCGGAAGCGGCCGCTGAATGTGGCAAGCTGCCGCCGCCAGGCTTGCGCCGCGCCGCCGATGCCATGCAGGAAGATCAGAGGCGTCGCGCTCGGATCGCCAGCGGCTTCATAGGCGAAGCGTCCATCCTTTGTTATCATTGGCGCAGGCTGCGACACGCGACGTCCCTTTGCTGGCCCTTCGATGCTAACAGGCCTGTAGGGGATGGGAAGCGATAATTTTATACTTAAAGCAATTTTCGGGCCCCCTCCTGCGGTCGCGTTCACGGCGGCGAGGGTCGCCTTCGTTGCAAAAATTTGAAGGTTAAAATATATCGGGGCGGCGATCACAAGACCCGAGGGAGCCAGCGCATGTCCGGATTACCGCACTCGCCGCACGCGTTGGTGACAGGTGGAGGTCGCGGCATCGGCCGCGCGATCGCGGCATCTCTGGTTGGCGCGGGGGCCACCGTGACGGTGCTTGGCCGGAATGCGGCGACTCTTGAGGAGGCGATCGAAGCCGGCGCCGCACATTTTGCGGCGGTTGCTGATGTCTCGGACGAAGCGTCGTTGAAAGCCGCCATTGCCGAGGCGGGTTCGCGGCGGCCGATCGATATCCTCATTGCCAACGCGGGCAGCGCTGAATCGGCGCCATTCGCGAAGTCGGACGCAGCTCTTTTCAAGCGCATGATGGATGTCAATTTCATGGGCGTGGTCCACGCCGTCCGTGCTGTGCTGCCGGGCATGAAAGATCGTCCTTATGGCCGCATTGTCGCGGTCGCGTCGACGGCGGGATTGAAGGGCTATGCCTATGTCAGCGCGTACAGCGCGGCCAAGCACGCCGTGATCGGTCTGGTGCGTTCCCTTGCCATCGAGATGGCTGGCAGCAATGTAACCGTGAACGCGGTGTGCCCCGGCTTCACCGACACCGATCTCGTCGCTGGCAGTATCGAGAACATCATGAACAAGACGGGGCGCAGCCGTGAGCAGGCGATCGCAGAGCTCGCCAAGCACAATCCGCAAGGGCGCCTGATCACACCTCAGGAGGTGGCAGACGCGGTTCTGTGGTTGTGCGGCGAGGGCGCCGGCGCCATCACCGGGCAGGCAATTGCCGTGGCCGGGGGCGAGGTCTAGCGTGCACAGCGCGAGCGCGGAACAAGGAGGCGAAGGAGATCGCATGAGCAGACCAGCAAATCCCGTCACCGTTCCGCTTGCGGACTATTCGCCGCAGCACTTCCTGCTGGCTGTGGTCGGCGGCGTCGCAACGGTCACGCTCAATCGTCCCGAGCGGAAGAATCCATTGACATTCGAAAGCTATCGGGAACTGACCGATTTCTTCCGCGCTTGCGCGTTTGACGACGAGGTCAAATCCATCGTCGTCGCCGGTGCCGGCGGCAATTTCTCCTCCGGCGGAGATGTGTTCGAGATCATTGGCCCGCTGGTGAAGATGGACACCAAGGGGCTGACTGCCTTCACGCGCATGACGGGCGACCTGGTCAAGGCGATGCGAGCGTGCCCGCAGCCGATCGTGGCCGCCGTCGAGGGCATCTGCGCGGGGGCGGGGGCGATCATCGCCATGGCCTCGGACATGCGCCTTGCAGCGAGCGGGGCCAAGGTTGCGTTCCTGTTCAACAAGGTGGGCCTTGCCGGTTGCGACATGGGCGCCTGCGCGATCCTGCCGCGGATCATCGGACAGTCCCGTGCTTCCGAGTTGCTCTATACCGGCCGGTTCATGACCGCGGAGGAGGGCGAGCGTTGGGGCTTCTTCAGCCGCATCGTGACGCCGGAGCAGGTGCTGACCCAGGCGCAACTGCTGGCCAAGCAGGTCGCGGAAGGGCCGACCTTCGCCAACACCATGACCAAGCGGATGCTGGCGATGGAATGGGCAATGTCGGTGGAGGAGGCGATCGAGGCTGAAGCCGTTGCCCAGGCCCTGTGCATGACGACGGCCGATTTCGAGCGCGCCTTCGAGGCCTTTGCCAACAAGGTCAAGCCGGTCTTCAGGGGCGACTAAACGGGCGCCTTGCCCGTACGTCAGCCAGCAAGGGGACTTGCGCGAAATTATTTTAGGCTTAAAATAGTTTCATGGCCGGGTGAATTGGCGAGGCTCCCATGAAAGTCGCGATCATCGGTGGCGGACCTGCAGGTCTCTACGCTGCGATCCTGCTCAAGAAGCAGCGCCCGGGAGCCGACGTCACGGTGTATGAGCGCAATCGGGCCGACGATACGTTCGGCTTCGGCGTGGTGTTCTCGGATGCCACGCTGGACAATTTCGAAAAGCACGACCTGCCGAGCTATCGCCGCATCACCCAGGAATTCGCGTACTGGGACGACATTGCCGTGCATTTCCGGGGCACCGTCCACCGGGTCGGCGGCAACGGTTTTTGCGGCTGCTCGCGGCGCAAGCTGCTTCTGATTCTTCAGGAGCGGGCCCGCGAGCTTGGCGTCGTCCTGCATTTCGAGGTGGACGTCGGCGACGAATCGCGCTTCGCCGATGCCGATCTCGTCCTGATCGCCGACGGGATCAACAGCCGCTTCCGCGAGAAACACGTCGATCATTTCCAGCCGGAAGTCGACGTCCGCTCCAACAAGTTCGCCTGGATGGGCTCGACCAGGCCGCTCGATGCCTTCACCTTCATCTTCCAGGAGACCGAGTGGGGGCCGTTCATCGCCCATGCCTATCAGTATGAGGCCGGACACTCGACATGGATCTTCGAGACCGATCCTGAAACGTTCGAGCGGGCCGGACTGAGGGAATTGGACGAGACACAGTCCGCGGCGCGAATGGCCGAGATTTTCGGCTGGTTCCTCGATGGGCACAAGCTCCTCACCAACCGTTCGATGTGGCGCAATTTCCCGATGGTTCGCAGCAAGCGCTGGGTCAAGGACAACATGGTGCTGCTCGGCGACGCCAAGGCGAGCGCGCATTTTTCGATCGGTTCCGGCACCAAGCTCGCGATGGAAGACGCGATCGCGCTGGCCGAGGCGATGCAGAACGCGCCGAGCGTTAAGGCGGCGCTCGATCGCTATGAGCAGGGCCGCCGCGAGGAGGTCGAGAAGACGCAGCACGCCGCCGACGTCTCGCTGGTCTGGTTCGAGCACGTCGATCGCTTCTGGGATTTCGATCCCGTGCAGTTTGCCTTCGGCGTGATGACGCGCTCGAAGGCGATCACCTACGATAATCTTAGACTTCGCGCGCCCGATTTCGTGGCCGAGGTCGAAAGATCGTTTGCCAAGCGTGTTCGCGACGGCGGATTTGACGTCGATACGAATAAGCCGGTAGTGCCGCTGTTTCAGCCGTTCCGGCTGCGCGAGATGGAGATCGCCAATCGCGCCGTGATGTCGCCGATGTGCATGTACTCGGCCAAGGAGGGTGTGCCGACCGACTTCCATCTGGTGCACTACGGATCCCGCGCGATCGGTGGTGCCGGCTTGATCTTCACGGAGATGACCTGCGTCAGCCGCGATGCCCGCATCACGCCCGGCTGTGCGGGATTGTGGAACGACGATCAGGAGGCCGCCTGGCGGCGCATCGTGGATTTCGTCCACGGCAATTCGGCTGCAAAGATCTGCCTTCAACTGGGCCACGCCGGCCGCAAGGGCGCGACCAAGCTGATGTGGGACGGCATCGATCGCCCGCTCGAGGAGGGCGGCTGGGAAGTTTTCTCGGCATCGCCGCTGCCCTATTTCCCGGACAGTCAGGTGCCGCGCGAGCTCGATCGCGTCGGAATGAGCGCTGTGAGGGACTCTTTCGTTGCGGCGGCCGAGCGCGGCGAGCGCTGCGGCTTCGACATGTTGGAGCTGCATTGCGCCCACGGCTATCTGCTCGCGAGCTTCATCTCGCCGCTGACGAACACCCGCACGGACGAGTACGGCGGCTCACTCGAGAATCGTCTGCGATTCCCGCTCGAAATCTTCGAGGCCCTGCGCGCGGTGTGGCCGTCGCACAAGCCGATGTCGGTCCGCATCTCCGCGACCGATTGGGCGGACGGCGGTATCACCGGCGACGATGCGGTGGCGATTGCGCGCGCTTTCGCCGAAGCCGGCGTCGATCTCGTCGACATCTCGACGGGACAAACCGTGCGCGATGCTCAGCCAATCTACGGGCGCATGTTCCAGACGCCGTTCTCGGATCAGGTCCGTAACGAAGCGCGCGTGGCCACGATGTGCGTCGGCAACATCACGACTGCGGACCAGGCCAACACCATTCTGGCTGCCGGCCGGGCGGATCTCGTCGCGCTCGGGCGGCCGCATCTGGTCGATCCGTTCTTCACCATGAGGGCGGCGGCTTGGTACGGGGCAGATACGGCGTTCTGTCCGCCGCAATATCTGCCGGGGAAAGAACAAATTTTCCGCAACAGCGTCCGCGACCGGCAGGATCTCGAGGAGCTGAGAATTAAGGCTAAGCCCAAGACCCGGGCCGAGCTCAAGGCGGAAGCGACAAAGCCGCTTGCGGCGGAGTGACGGCCCGTGCGACGTTGACCTCATTGCCTGGCATATTTTGAGTGGAGTAAGGGCGATGAAGGCGATTATCGTCGGTGGGGGTATTGGGGGTCTCACCACGGCATTGATGCTGCGCTCGCGCGGCCTGGTCTGCGAGATTTTCGAGCAAGCTGACACCATTCGCGAGCTTGGCGTCGGCATCAACACGCTGCCGCATGCCATGCGCGAGCTCGCCGGACTTGGCCTGCTCCAGAAGCTCGACGACGTCGCGATCCGCACCGATCAGCTCTATTACCTCAACCGCCATGGCCAGGAGGTCTGGCGCGAAGCCCGCGGCATCGACGCCGGGCACGACGTGCCACAATTCTCGATCCATCGCGGCCGCCTTCAGAGTGTCATCCATCGCGCGGTTGAGGAGCGGCTCGGGGGAGCCGCAATCCACACCGGCTGCCGTCTCGGCGCCTTCACGCAGGACGAGGGCGGTGTCACCGCTTACTTCTTCGATCGTGCCGGCGCGCATGTCTACACCGCGCGTGGCGACATCCTGATCGGCGCCGACGGCATCCATTCCCGCGTCCGCGAGACATTGTTCCCGAATGAAGGCCCTCCCTGCTGGAATGGCCTGATGCTGTGGCGCGGTGCGCGCGACTGGCCGCTATTTCTCACCGGCAAATCGATGATCGTGGCCGGTGGCCTCAATGCCAAGGTGGTGATCTATCCGATCGCGGAGGGATCGAGCCCCGCGAGCCGCCTGACCAATTGGGCTGTGCTGGTGAAGGTCGGTGAGGGTAATGCGCCGCCGCCGCGCAAGGAAGACTGGTCGCGGCCGGGTCGCCGCGAGGAGCTGATGCCCCACGTCGCGCGCTTCTCCGTGCCCTATGTCGACGTGAAGAGCCTGATCTCGGCGACACCCGAATTCTACGAATATCCGACCTGCGACCGCGATCCCTTGCCCTGTTGGTCGTCGGGCAGAGTCACGCTGCTCGGCGATGCCGCGCATCCGATGTATCCGGTCGGTTCCAATGGCGCGTCGCAGGCGATCCTCGATGCGCGCTGCCTTGCCGACGCGCTGGTGCGCGCCGAACATCCGCGCCAGGCGCTGCTCGAATACGAGAAGAAGCGCCTGCCGATGACAGCCGATATCGTCCGCTCCAACCGGCGCGGCGGCCCCGAAGGCGTCATCGACGCCGTCGAGCAACTCGCGCCCGACGGCTTCGACAACATCGACAATGTGCTCAGCTATTCCCAGCGCGAGGCCATCGTACGCGGCTATGCGACCAAGGCCGGTTTCGCCGCCGTGCCGGGGCTTGCGGCGGTGCGCGCCTAAGACTCGGTCCTAGCCACCGGGCGGCGGCGGCAGGAAGTGGATGTTGAACTCGGCGGCCATCGCCACAACGTCCTCCGGCTTCTGTTCTTTCATGTTGTGAAGGCCCCAGAACAGGTCGAACAGCTTGCGGGTTGGTGAGACCCAGAACAGCACCTTTGCGGTCTGCTCCGATTTGTTGAAGATACCGTGCGGCACGCCCATGCCGAGGCGGATCAGGTCCCCGGCGGTCGCCTGCGACTCCGAATTTCCGAGCATGAAGTCGAGCTTGCCCTCCAGCATGTAGAGATATTCATCCTGGTTGGGATGAATGTGCGGCGGCACGAACGTGCCCGGCGGCAATGTCGCGTGCCACGAGAAGCTGTGCTCGGTCTTGCTCTTCGGCACATAGGTCTGGCCGAGGATGTTCCAGGAAATGCCCTGGATGCCCTCATTGGCCCGCGTGATGCCGGTGATTTCGCTGCTCATTGAAGTCCTCCCCTTAACGCGACGCTCGGCTTAATTCGCCGCCTTGCAGTCCTTGGCATAACGGTCGCCGTAATGCTCGAAGATCTTCTGGACGATCTCGGTCTGGAACTTGCCGTCCGGACGCTTGGCAACCCTGGTCAGGTAAAAGTCCTGGATCGGATAGCCGTTGGTGTTGAACTGGAAGGCACCGCGCAGCGAGGTGAAGTCGGCCTTCTTCAGCGCGGCCCGGACGGCGTCCTTGTTCGACAGATCGCCCTTCACGGCCTTGACCGCGCTATCGATCAGCATCGCGGCGTCATAGGCCTGGAAGGCGTAGGTACCGGGCACAGCGTTATAGGCGGCCTCGTAGGACGCGACGAACCTCTTGTTCTGGGGATTGTCGAGATTGGGCGCCCAGTTCGCGCCGCCGAACATGCCGACGGCCGCGTCCTGCTGCGCCGGCAAGGTCGATTCATCCACGGTGAATGCCGAGAGCACCGGAATGCTGTCGGCAAGGCCTGCCTGCCGGTATTGCTTGACGAGATTGACGCCGAGGCCGCCCGGCATGAACGTGAAGAGGGCATCGGGCTTCTGCGAGGCGATCTTGGACAGCTCCGGCTGGAAGTCCAGCGTGTTCAGCGGCATGTACGATTCCTCGACGATCTCGCCCTTGTAGTCGCGCTTGAAGCCCGCCACCGAATCCTTGCCGGCTTGATAGTTCGGCACCATCAGGTACATGCGCTTATAGCCGCGATCCTGCGCGACCTTGCCGAGGATCTCGTGCACCTGGTCGTTCTGATACGACGTCACATAGAAGAACGGGTTGCAGTCCTTGCCGGCAAAGGTCGACGGGCCTGCATTGGGGCTGATCAGGAAGGTCTTCGATTCCGTGACGGGCCTGTGGATCGCCTGGAGAATGTTGGAGAAGATCGGTCCGATCACGAAATCGACCTTGTCGCGTTCGAGCAGCCCCTTGACCTTGGTCACTGCTGCATCCGGCTTCAGTTCGTCGTCGACCACCACGACCTCGACATCGCGGCCGCCCATCTTGCCGCCGAGGTCCTTCACCGCGAGCGCAAAGCCGTCGCGGACCTGCTGGCCAAGCGCGGCGGCCGGTCCCGACAGGGTCACGATCACACCCAGCTTGATCTTCTCCTGGGCGAGGGAAGGGGTCGCCGCGGTGCCGAGCAGCATCGCCGCTGCGGCCAAGGTCGATTGCATCTTCATGATCTGTCCCCGTGACATCAGGGCCTGCGCTGCAAGCCGCTTACTCCAACCCAAGCTTATGCCGATGATGGCGGCCGCGGCAAGCAGCGCTCATGGCGTCGCCATCCATGCGAGCCGCGCGCATGCAAGCGGCGCGCCAATTATTTGAAGCCTAAAGAAAATCACGTGCGGTCGATTATTGCAGCTTTGGACTTGCGGCCGGCTCCGATTTACTTGAAGTTCAAAATGTTGGGGAATCCGTGCCGGCGCCAATACCGGCCGTGGGTAACTGCACCGAGATGCTCGATTCCGAGACCAAGGCCGTCGAAACTCCGGAGGACCATGCCGAAGAGCTTCGGCTGTGGTTGCGCCTGCTCACCTGCACGACCTTGATCGAAGGCGAGGTCCGCGGCCGCCTGCGGCAGCGCTTCGACGTCACGCTGCCCCGTTTTGATCTGATGGCGCAGCTCGACAAGGCGCCTGACGGCATGACGCTGTCCGATGTCTCCAAGCGCATGATGGTATCGAACGGCAACGTCACCGGCCTTGTCGAACGCCTGGTGGAATCCGGTCATCTCGATCGTCGGACATCAGAGACAGACCGCCGGGTCCAGGTGATCCGCCTCACAAAACTCGGTCGAGCCGAGTTCCGCAGGATGGCTGCGGAGCACGAGACCTGGATCGCCGATCTGTTCGCCGACCTGACGCCGAAGGACGTGCGCGAATTGATGCGGCTCCTGGCCAAGACCAAGGCGTCGGCGCAGAAATCGGCTGCGCACCGCCGGCCGTAAGCGCAGGCCGGCAGGCCGCCCAATCCCTTTTGCCACAGGAAAAAGCACGGAATGCCCAAAATCCACTATTGCGCCAAATTGTTTTAAGCCTAAAATGTTTTCCAGATCATGCTGCCGGGTGCAATCCATGCTGAAAGGAGCGTGCGATGGCCAACGCCGCCAAGATTCACGTGACGGGCTCGGATGACGGCAACGCCGCGACGGCCCATGTCGATACGTTTGCGCGGCAGCATCTGCCGCCGCGCGAGCTCTGGCCCGAATTCATCTTCACGTGTCCGGAGCTGCGCTATCCGCCGCGATTGAACTGCGTCAGCTATTTCCTCGATCGCTGGGTCGAGCAGGGCCATGGCGAGGCATCCTGCGTCATCAGCCCGACTGCCAGTTACACCTATCGCGAGCTGCAGGCGCTCGTGAACCGCATCGCCAACGTGCTGGTCGGCAAGCTGGGTCTTGTCCCCGGCGGGCGCGTGCTGCTGCGCTCGGCCAACAATCCGATGATGGTCGCGACCTATCTGGCGGTCATCAAGGCCGGTGGCATCGTCGTGGCCACGATGCCGCTCCTGCGTGCCAAGGAGCTGTCTTATCCGATCCAGAAGGCGGAGATCGCGCTGGCACTCTGTGATGGAAAGCTCTTCGAGGAGATGGAGAAGGCGAAAGCCGCGACGCCCGGTCTCAAGCAGGTGGTCTATTGGGGCACTGGCGCCGCCGGTTCGCTCGAGGCGCTGATCGCCGATGCAAGCCCGGAGTTCACGGCCGTCGATACCGCGTCCGACGATATCTGCCTGATCGCCTTCACATCGGGCACAACAGGCGATCCCAAGGGCACCATGCATTTCCACCGCGACATGCTCGCGGTCTGCGACGGCTATGCGCGTAACATCCTGCGGGCGGGGGCGAAAGATCGCTTCGTCGGCTCGGCGCCGCTCGCGTTCACGTTCGGCTTCGGCGGCGTGCTGTTTCCGATGCACGTCGGCGCCTCCTTCGTCGTGCTGGAGAAGACGACGCCGGACGACGTGCTGTCGGCGATCGAGCAATACAAGATCACGGTCTGCTTCACCGCGCCGACAGCGTATCGGGCGATGATCGGCAAGCTGCCGGGCCGCGACATTTCATCCCTTCGAAAATGCGTCTCTGCCGGCGAGACACTGCCCAAGCCGACCTTCGATGCCTGGCTCAAGGCGACCGGCATCAAGTTGATGGATGGCATCGGTTCGACCGAGCTGCTGCACATCTTCATCAGCGCAACGGAAGACGAAATTCGTCCGGGTGCGACGGGCAAGCCCGTGCCGGGTTATGAGGCGAAGATCGTCGATGACGCCGGCAATGACGTGCCGCCGGGCACGATGGGGAAGCTTGCAGTGCGCGGGCCGACCGGTTGCCGCTATCTTGCCGACGAGCGGCAGCGCAAATACGTCCAGAACGGCTGGAACATCACCGGCGATACCTATCTGATGGATAGCGACGGCTATTTCTGGTACCAGTCGCGCTCCGACGACATGATCGTGTCGGCCGGCTACAATATCGCGGGCACGGACGTCGAGGCGGCGCTGCTCACGCATCCGGCGGTCGCCGAATGCGGTGTGGTGGGCGCCCCGGACGAAGCGCGCGGCATGATCGTGAAGGCGTATGTCGTCGCGGCGTCCGGCGTGACACCGGATGCACAGCTCGTGGCCGAGTTGCAGGAGCATGTCAAACGCGAGATCGCGCCGTACAAATATCCACGCGCTATCGAATTCGTGACGCAACTCCCGAAGACCGAGACCGGAAAACTGAAGCGCTTTGCCCTGCGGCAACTGGCGCAGGCCGCCGTGACATCCTCAGGCGTTGCGGCGGAATGAAAAGGATGGAGAATTGTCCGTGACGACGCCGAAAGGCCCGCAGCTCGCGGTGCTGCCGACCGCAGCCGAAGACGACACCCGTTCGAGGGTGCAGGTGCTCCAGCCAACGGGCTGGCCGATGCCGAAGGGCTATGCCAATGGCATGGCCGCCGAGGGGCTCATCGTCGTCACCGGGGGCGTGATCGGCTGGGACGCCGAAGAGCGTCTCGCGGAAGGCTTCGTCGCGCAGGTGCGCCAGACGCTGAGCAACATTGCCGCGATCCTGACTGAGGCCGGCGCCCGGCCCGAGCACCTCGTGCGGTTGACCTGGTACGTCGTGGACATGGAAGAGTACCTGTCCAACCTGAAGGAGCTCGGCAAGATCTACCGTGCCATCTTCGGTGCGCACTATCCGGCGATGGCGCTGGTGCAGGTGGTGCGCCTCGTCGAGAAGGAGGCGCGCGTCGAGATCGAGGCCACTGCCATCGTTCCGCGCTGAATCTGGAATCAGCTCGCTTTGGCGAGCTCGTCGTCCACACCTAAAGCGGAATGGCTTTAGGTTGAATCGATTGTCGCGGCTCGTTCACCTCGCCCGCTTGCGCTTGCGGGAGAGGTCGCGCCGAAGGCGCGGGTGAGGGGTCTCTCCTTTTGGGGAGTGTCCCATTGCCGAAGAACCATTCGGCTTCGTTCCGAATTATGCAAAGCTCTCGCAAGCGGGAGAGGGAGCGCACCTCCGTCGCAGCAGCGATCGAGCCTCATTTCATCACGCTTCTAAATCTCCGGCTCGGAGCTCGGCGTGAGATCCGAGGAGCGGAAGGGCTTGGCTTTGTCCAGTTTCCGATAGGCCACTGAAGCGGTTCGCAACAGCTTCTTTTCCCGCTTGCGGTTGCGGAAGCGATTGCTTGCATCAAGTCCCGTGCCGTTCAACGACGATGCCAGCGCTTGTCCCCGTGCATCGTCGTTCAATTGTCCGAGCGACCGTTGCGCCCTGCGCAATATCTTGAGGATTGACTTCTGCTTCGTCAGCGATTCCTCGGTGAACAGGTCCTGCAGCGACTCGATCGAGTAGGTCAGCCGCTTGTTGAGAATCCGCAGCTTGTGGCGTTTCTCGACATCGAGCTTGCGCAGCTTTCGCGCTTTCTTGAGCAGCGTGGTCTCCCACTCTATCAGCCGCTCCGTCGCATGCTCGGCGAGCGTGCAGCGGCGCAACCGGATGGCTTCCTTGCTGCGCCGGGTCGACCATGGACCGCTCTCGATCCAGGTCGAGGTCCGCTCGACGAGGCGGCGATAGCGCGCGGATTGCAGCGCACGCGCCAGCAAGCGGTGGCTCTCGGCGCGTTTTTCGTCCCAGTGCTGAAGCTCGGCGATCACGGCGAGCTCGTCGCCACTTTCGGCGACGACCCGCTCGATCGCCACGTCGAGGTCCCGCACCATGCCGAGCTGACTGTTCAGCCATTTCAGTTCGGCCCAGACATTCGGCCGCAGGGCGTCGTCGACCATCGGCGAGAAGAAGCGGATGGCGGTTCGTAGATGGGTCAATGCGATCCGGATCTGGTGCAGCGCGTCGGGATCGCCGCGGCAGGTGCCGTCATGCTGAGCAAGGACGGCATCGAGGTGACGGCGCGCGATGATCCGGAATGCCGTATCGCAGGCCATCCCGGGGCTGAGGCGGCCGGGCAAGGCGTTGCGCCTCGCTGCCGGCGTGGCGCGAGCGGCCGTCGAGGTCGTGGTGGATCGCGCCATCTTTGCCGGCACCAATCAGATTGCCCTATTGCCTTCAGCGATCACGTCCCGGCAGTTCTGGAGCGTCTGCTCTTGTGTCCCTGATGCATCGATGGTCGCCCAACCGACATGGCCGATATTATAGTGCTCCTGCAGCGCGGCAACCTCTTGCGTGGCGTCGGATGCGTCTCCCCGGCGGCCTCCGATCCGCATCTGCCGGGTCGCGAGATCCGCAACCAGAAACAGGCCGTTCAGCGGCACGTTGCGTTCGCGCGCCAGTGCGGCGATCGCGTCTCGTTCGTCCTCGCGGGCAAAGACGCCGTCGATGATCGCCGAATGGCCTTGCGCCAGCACCCGCCGAGCGTGGTAAGCCAGCGTGTCGTAGACGCGGGCCGTGTGCTCTGGCGTGTAGGCGGACGGCGGCAGCCGGTGCGTGTCCTCGACCCCGAACATCTGCTTGCGGACAAAATCGCTGCGCAGCACGACGGCTCCCGGAGCCGGTGCCACGACGGGCGCGAGCGCTTGCGCCAGAACCGTCTTGCCGGTGCCAGACAGGCCGCCAACCGCAATCAGGCGCGGAGCAGGAGGACGGATCAGCATCCTGGCGAGAGCAAAATAACGCCGTGCCTGGTCAAGAATGCCGGGGTCATCGGAATGCGGCGGCTTCAGCCGTGCCAGCGCCACCTGGGCGCGGATCGCCGCCCGGATGGACATGAACAGCGGCAGGGCCGAGAGCGCGTCGAGATTGTCGGCCGGCGTCGCGGCGAGATAGCGGTTCAGAACGATGTTGGTCGCGCGAGGCTGATCGTGGTGCAACAGGTCCATCAGCGTGAATGCGAGATCGTAGAGCACATCGACGGTTGCCATCTGCGCATCGAACTCGATGGCGTCGAACAGCACGGGCCAGTCATCGATCAGAACGATGTTTGCAAGATGCAGATCGCCATGGCAGCGGCGCACGAAGCCCCGGCGGCCGCGCTCTGCGAGCATTGGACGAATACGCAGAAATGCCTCGTGCGAGGCTTTGCCGAGCCTTTCGATGTCGTCAGCTTTGAGACGCCCGCCAGCCCGCAGGCCGTTGCTGTTGCCGCCGATCAGGGCGGGGATGGATGAGACCCATGCATTTCCGTCGGCGCGAGTCGCTGCCGCGTGCGAGGCTACGATTGCGTCGGCGGTGGCCGAGGCGAGCTTCGCATCCAGCAGGCCGGCCTTTGCCAGATGATCCAGCGTCCTGCTTTCGTCGAAGCGCAACATGTCCACCGCATATTCGATCGGCCGGCCCGGACCGCCGACTTGCACCGATCCATCCGGCTCTTCCGTGATAGCTACGACGCGATGATAGATCTGCGGCGCCAGCGGCCGGTTGATCCTGATCTCCTCCTCGCACGCCGCCTTGCGCTTCTCGAGCGTCGAATAATCGAGGAAGGGAAACCGGACGGCACGCTTGATCTTCAACGCCCGCTTCCCGTCGAGGAACACCGAGGCGGCATGCGTGTCGATCCGCGTTACACCGGCATGGCCGGTCAGCGTCCTGAAGATCCGCTCCTGGGCCGCCATTTCATCTTTCATGGAAACGGGCATCCGAAAGCACCATCAGGGCGTCAGCACGGCCGCGCCGAGAATCTGGCCAGCCCGCAGCATGTTCAGAACCTCGTTGGCCTGATCGAGCGGAAATGCGGTCGTTTCGGTACGCACGCCAGCTTGCGGAGCGATCTTGAGAAAATCGAGGCCATCCTGCCGGGTCAGATTGGCGACAGAGACCAGCTGCCGTTCCTGCCAGAGCAAATCATACGGAAAGCTTGGAATGTCGGTCATGTGGATGCCGGCGCATACGACGCGACCGCCTTTGCGTACGGCGCGCAACGCGGCCGGGACAAGCTCGCCTGATGATGCGTAGATGATGGCAGCGTCGAGCGGCTCGTCAGGCACCTCGTCAGAGGCCCCCACCCAGACGGCGCCGAGGCGACGTGCAAGGTCTTGTGCAGCGGTATCGCCCCGTCGCGTGAAGGCATGGACGGATCGTCCCTGCCAAACCGCGACTTGCGCAATGATGTGGCCGGCCGCGCCGAAACCATAGAGACCGAGCCGGTCGGCAGGGCCGGCCAGCACCAGCGAGCGCCAGCCGATCAGCCCAGCGCACAGCAGAGGGGCAATCTCCACGTCGCTGCCGGCCTCACCGAGGGGAAAGGCGTAGCGTGCGTCGGCGATGGTGTGGGTCGCGTAGCCGCCGTCGCGCGTGTAGCCGGTGAACAGCGGTGCGTCGCACAGGTTTTCCATGCCTTGGCGGCAGAAGCGACAGTGCCCGCAGGTAAAGCCGAGCCAGGGGACGCCGACCCGATCACCGGGCGCATGCGTTGCGACATTCGGACCCACGAGATCGACCCGACCGACGATCTCATGGCCAGGCACGATCGGATAGCCAATAGCGGGCAGCTCGGCATCGACGAGGTGAAGATCGGTTCGGCATACCCCACAGGCGCTGATCTTCACCCGGAGCTGACCCTCGCCAGGCATCGGATCAGGCCGCTCCTGCATCTGCAGCCGCGTTCGTGGGGCCGGCAACACCATCGCACGCATAAGTCTCTCCGGGGGCGAACCGCTCCGACTGAACTATTCATAGAACAGCCGAATGGCCAGTCCTTGACGTCGGTCCAGCGCCTGGTCCCGACCGTGCCGAGTTCCTTGGCTTGACGAGGATCAACCGTCTCGACAAAAGCCGGCCTATCGTGGCGGCCAAGGAGCATCCCGATGCCCATCAAGGACGTCTTTCTGCCGCTTGTCGGCGAGCCGCGCGGGTCAGCCCCCGGTTGTCATCGAGAAATGTGTGACCGTCGCCGCCGAGCTCGGCGCAAGGATCAACGCGCTCGCGCTCGAGGAAGAGGTTTTCGAGCGGCCGAAGCTGATGCTGCCCTACGGACCGCGATTCCGCGGAGTCCGGCAGTTCGCGTGAGGCGAACGACAATGCATTCGCGCCTGAACGAGATCGTCTAGGGTGGTGTGACAAAGACCGTCATTGGCCAGCCACCATGCTGGGTTATGATTTTCGTACCAGGCCCGTTATCTTTCGGCCTGATTGTAACCATCGGAACTGACGCTGACCCGGCGCATTTGCTTCATGTCAACCCATCGTCTGAACAACCTGCTGTCGCCGCGCTCGGTTGCGCTTGTCGGGGCGAGCGCCCGTCCGGCGTCCGTGGGACGCGCCGTCCTGGAGAACATCCGCAAGGCCGGATTCAAGGGTCAATTTGGCCTCGTCAACCTACGCCATGCCGGGATCGGCGGAATCGCAGCGGTGAAGAGCCTGGATAGGCTGGACTTCGAGCCCGAGCTCGTGGTCATCACTGCCCCGGCCGGCGATATCCCAGGCATTGTCGAACAAGCCGGGCGCTGCGGGTCTGCGGGCGCGCTGATCGTCTCGGCCGGGCTCGGCCATGGAGCCGGATCTCTGCACGAGGCTGCAACCGCCGCGGCACGCAAATACGGCATGCGGCTGATCGGACCGAACTGCCTCGGCATCATGATCCCCGGGGTCAGCCTGAATGCCAGCTTTGCCGCCCATATGCCGGGGGCGGGCAGCCTCGCGCTGATCTCGCAATCGGGCGCGATCGCTGCCGGCATGGTGGACTGGGCTGCGCAGCGCGGCGTCGGTTTCTCCGGTATCGTCTCGATCGGCGACCAGATCGACGTCGATATTGCGGATCTGCTGGACCATTTCGCGATGGATCGCAAGACGCGCGCGATCCTGCTCTATATCGAGTCCATCAAGGACGCGCGCAAATTCATGTCGGCGGCGCGCGCCGCCGCGCGCGTGAAGCCCGTCGTCGTGGTGAAGTCCGGCCGCATGGCGCAGGGTGCGAAGGCGGCTGCCACGCATACCGGCGCGCTCGCCGGCGCCGACGCGGTTTACGATGCGGCGTTTCGCCGGGCGGGCGTCCTGCGGGTCTCCGATCTGCGCGAACTGTTCGATTGTGCCGAGACGCTCGGCCGCGTCGAATCGCCGACGGGAAAGCGTCTCGCCATCCTGACCAACGGTGGCGGCATCGGCGTCCTCGCCGTCGATCGATTGGTCGAGCTCGGCGGAATTCCGGCGAACATCTCGGCCGAGGCGTTCACGAAGCTCGATGCCGTACTGCCGAAGACCTGGTCCGGCGCAAATCCCGTCGACATCGTGGGTGACGCTGACGCCTCGCGCTACGCGGCGGCGCTTGAGGTGCTGCTGGCCGATCGCGACAACGACGCGGTTCTGGTCCTCAACGTGCAAACGGCGATCGCCTCGGCGGCCGAGATCGCCACCACTGTGACCGAGCTCGTCGGCAAATATCGCGAGCAGCACCGCCGTTGGGCCAAGCCGGTGCTGGCAGCGTGGCTCGGGGCCGATCAGCACATCATTCAGGCACTTTCCGGAGCCGGTATGCCGAACTATCCGACCGAGGACGACGCGGTGCGCGGCTTCATGCATCTGGTCCGGCACCGCGAAGTGGTGGAGGAGCTGAGTCAGGTTCCCCCCGCGATGCCCGACACGTTCGTTCCGGACGCTCAGGGGGCGAGGCAGATCGTCACCGCCGCGATCGCGGATGGTCGTCAATGGCTCGAGCCGGTCGAGATCAAGCACCTGCTCGAAGCTTATGACATCGCGATGGTGCCGACCCATGCGGCAACCGATGTCGAGCAGGCGGTGGGCCATGCGAAGGACATTTTGGCACAGAGCGACACCGTCGTGTTGAAGATCATGTCGCGGGACATCGTCCACAAATCCGATGTCGGCGGCGTCGTTCTCAACCTGACCACGCCTGAAGCCGTGCAAGCGGCGGCGACGGGCATTCTCGCGCGCGCGCAGAAGCTACGTCCGGAAGCGCGCATCGGCGGCGTCATCGTCCAGGCGATGGTGGTCAAGGCGAAAGCGCGCGAGCTGATCCTTGGCCTCGCCGACGATCCGACCTTCGGCACCGTGGTCGTCTTTGGCCGCGGCGGGACAGCGGTGGAGATCATCAACGACAAGGCGCTTGCACTGCCGCCGCTCGATCTGCAACTGGCCCGCGACCTGATCGACCGCACGCGCGTCTCGCGGTTGCTACACGCTTACCGGGACGTGCCGGCGGTGAAACCGGACGCCGTCGCCATGGTGCTGGTCAAGCTGGCGCAGATCGCGGCCGACATTCCCGAGATCCGCGAATTCGAAATCAATCCGCTGCTGGCCGATGAAACCGGCGTGACCGCGGTTGATGCCCGCGTTGCGGTCGGACCGCCGCAACGGAAGTTTGCCGGTTCCGGTCCGGGCAATTTCGCAGTTCGCGCCTATCCGTCACAATGGGAGCGCCGCCTCAAGCTCAAGGACGACTGGCGCATCTTCGCGCGACCCATGCGCCCTGAGGACGAGCCGATCATCCACGAATTCCTGCGTCACGTCACACCGCACGACCTTCGCCTGCGCTTCTTCGCCCCGATGAAGGAGTTTACCCACGAGTTCATCGCGCGCCTGACCCAACTCGACTATGCGCGCGCGATGGCCTTCATTGCATTCGACGAGGCCACCGGCGAAATGGTCGGCGTGGTCCGGCTCCATTCGGATTCGATCTACGAGCGCGGCGAATACGCGATCCTGCTCCGGTCCGATCTCAAGGGCAGGGGTCTCGGCTGGGCGCTGATGCAGCTGATCATCGACTACGCCAAGTCGGAAGGGCTGAAAGTCATATCGGGCGACGTGCTAAAGGAGAACACCGTGATGCTCGAAATGTGCCGGCACCTTGGCTTCGAGGTCAAGCCGGATCCGACCGAACCGGATATCTGCGACGTCAGATTGAAGCTCTGAGTGCGGCCGACCTCGGTCATGCTGACTACCAGCTCCTGATCGATATCCGGCGCTTTCGGATCGCCACGGAAGGCAAGACACGGGTCAAGATCAACAGCCGACGCTCGCCGGGCCGGCTTGGCCGTTTGATAGCGCCTCAACGCAATCGCGGCTTGCGCTGCCTGCAACTCTGCATCGGTTGAAGCGCATCGGCGCACCCTTCGGATGCGGACCTCAGACCTGATCGCGGCCTTTTCGCGGCAATTGCCTCAAATAGCGCGCGTGCTTTCCGGTTGAAAAGCCTGATAACGTTGACTACGCAGGAAGCCCAGTGCCTCGCAGTCTTAGGAGCTCCGCGGCGTGCCTCAGGACAAGACCGGCGACCCCCGACAGTCGGCGGGCAACAAACTATCGGTCCTGCGCAAGCACCCGATCTTCGCGGATCTGGAGCCGGAGGCGCTTGACCAGCTCTGCCGCTACGCCAAGCACACCACCGTGAAGCGCGGCGCCACGATCGCCGCCAAGGGCGATCCCGGCAACAATCTGTTCGCGGTGATCACAGGCACGGTGAAGATTTCTTCCTCGTCACCTGACGGACGCAACGCCATTCTCAATCTGATCGGTCCCGGAGAGATCTTCGGCGAGATCGCGGTGCTGGACGGCGCTCCCAGGTCGGCCGATGCGACCGCCAACACCAATTGCGAGCTCTACGTCATCGATCGCCGGGACTTCTTGCCATTCGTGAAGAGTCAGCCGGCGCTGGCGATGAAATTCATCGAGCTGCTCTGCGCGCGCCTGCGCTGGACCAGTCAGCAGGTCGAGCAGGTGATCCTCCAGAATCTGCCGGGCCGGCTGGCGAGCGCGCTGCTCGGTCTCACCGAGGAGCGCAAGTTCGACTCCGGCAGCGGCACGCTTGCCATCACGCAGCAGGAGATCAGCGAGATGGTGGGGATGACGCGCGAGAGCATCAACAAGCAATTGCGCGCCTGGGCCGGACGCAACTGGGTTCGCCTCGAGCACGGCGCCATCGTCGTGCTGGATACCAGTGCGCTGCGCGAACTCGCCGAGAGTGGTCTCGGCGGCGAGTGATGCCTCAGTCGTGATTGTCGATGATGGCGACCGCCCGGGTCCAGCCAGCGGAGGCGCGTTCGATCTTTACCGGAAAGCATGAGACCGTGAACCCGGTCGAGGGCAACTGGTCGAGATTGTGCAGCTTCTCGAGATGGCAATAGCCGATGTGACGTCCCGCCTTGTGGTTCCCTCGAGATGGTGGATCGTGCTTCGGAACAACTTGAGGGCGCCGCGCCGGCGACGTCAAGAGACGGGCCGGCGACGTCAAGCTGGCGTGACCTGCTTCAGCGCAGGATGTGACGCGGCAGCCAGAGCGAGATCTCCGGCAGGAAAGTGACGAGCATCAGCACGAACAGCATGACGCCGTAAAACGGCCAGATCTTGCGCATGACCTCTTCGAGCGAGACCTTGCCGACAGCGCAGCCGACGAACAGGATCGCGCCGACCGGCGGATGGCACAGGCCAATGCCGAGGTTGAGCAACATGATCATGCCGAAGTGCACAGGATCGACGCCGAAATTCTGCATTACCGGCAGGAGGATTGGCGTGGCGATCAGGATCGACGGCGCCATGTCGAGCAGCGTGCCGAGCAGCAGCAACAAGACGTTGAGCAGTAGCAGGATGACGTATTTGTTGCTCGAGATCGACAGGAAGAACGCCGTCATCTTCGCCGGCATCTGCGTCAGCGCCATGATATAGCCGACGGCGGAGGCGCAGGCGATCAGCGTCATGACCATTGCGACCGTTCGCAAGGTCCGGTGCAGCAGCACCGGCAGATCGCGCCATTTGTAGTCGCGGTAGATAAACATGGTGACGAAGAAGGCCCAGATGCAGGCGACCGCGCCGGCTTCGATCGCGGTGAAGATGCCGCCCAGAATGCCGCCGAGGATGATGACGAGCGTGATCAGGCCCCAGGCCGCATCGATCGTGATTTTGATTGCATCCTTGGCCGGCACGGTGCGGCCGTGCGGGTGGCCTTCGCGATAAGCGATCACCAGGCACAGGATGATCAGCGAGAATCCGATCAATAGCCCCGGAAAAACGCCGGCCATGAACAGCGCGCTGATCGAGATAGTGCCGCCGGTCGCGAGTGAATACAGCACGGCGTTGTGGCTCGGCGGCACCAGGAGCGCCTGTACCGACGAGGAGATCGTGAGGTTGGTGGCGAACACGCGAGGATAGCCGTTCTTCTCCATCTGGGGGATCATCACCGAACCGATCGCCGAGGTATCGGCCACCGCCGAGCCGGAGATGCCACTGAGGAACGTCGTCGCCAGCACGTTGACGATCGAGAGTCCGCCGCGTAGCCGGGTCAAGCCGACCAGCACGTCAGCAAAGGCGACGAGCCGCCGCGCCATGCCGCCTTCGGCCATGATGGCGCCGGCGAGCACGAAGAAGGGGATCGTCAGCATCGCAACCTTGCTGACGCCGTCCGATATCTTCAGCATCAAGGCTTCAAGGGGGATGCCGACCGACAGCGCGCCGGCGATCGCCGCCATCGCCAGCGAATAGGCGATGGGCATGCCAATCAGGAAGCACACGATCATCGTGCCGAGAAGGATAAAAATGTCCATTGCAATAGCTCCCGGCTCACTCGAAGGGGGCGGCTTCGGAATGCTTGCCGATCGGGTCGGGCGGCACGCCGAGGAAAATTCGCTCGATCACAAAGAGCAGGAGGCAGACTCCGCCGATCGGAATCGGCAGATAGGTGACGCCCACCGACAGTGAGGGGAAGTCGGGGATAGTGTTGTACCAGGTGACTTCGACCAGGCGCTCGCCCCAGATCGCCATGAACAGCGCGATCATCGCCATTAGCAACTGCACCAGAATGTCGGTTGCCCGTTGCAGGGGCGCAGGCAGTTTCTTGGCGAAATAGGCGACGTTCATATGCAGGTTGAGGCGGTAGCCGGCGGCGGCGCCGATAAAGGTCAACACGATCGTCAGCAACACCGCTGTCGGCTCCGGCCAGGAAGCCGCACTGTTGAGCACATAGCGCGTGAACACCGCCCATGGGATCACTGCGGAGATCGCGACCAGCGCGGTGCAGCCGACGATCACGCATGACAGGTAGAGAAAGTCCATCGCTCGGCGAAACAGTGCGGCCATCCGCGTTCCTGCTCTGTCAGTGGTTTCGATTGTCGAGCACAAGCGCGATGAGTGATCATCGCGCTTTGGCTCTCGTTTGAGAACGCTCAGAGCGCCTGGATGCGCTTGATCATGGCCTGGTATTTCGGACCATACTTGTCCCAAACCGGCTTGACCGCATCCTGGAATGGCTTCTTGTCGGCGATCTCCACGATCTCGCAGCCGGCGGCTTTGGCCTTCTCCATCGCCGTCGTTTCGTACTTCTTCCAGAGCTCGCGCTCCTCAAGCTGAGCTTCGCGCGCGAACTTCCTGATCAGCGCCTGGTCATCGGCCGACAACGCGGTCCAGGACCGCTTGGAGAAGCAGAGGATCTCGGGAATGATCAGGTGCTCCGTCAGCGAGTAGTATTTCGCCGCGGTGTAGTGGTTGCTGAACACGTAGCTCGGCGGGTTGTTCTCGGCGCCGTCGATCACACCGGTCTGGAGCGAGGAGAACACCTGGTCATAGCCCATGGCGATGCCGTTACCGCCGAGCGCGTTGACCATGTCAATGAAGATCGGGTTGCCGATCACACGAAGCTTCAGGCCATGAACGTCGGCTGTCGATTTGATCGGGTGCTTGGTGTTGTAGAAGCTGCGCGCGCCCGAATCCATCCAGCACAGACCGACCAGGTTGGCATTCGGGCTCGCAGTGATCTTCTCGAGCAGCTCCTGGCCGACCTCGCCGTCCATCATCTTCCAGGATTGTGCCACATTCTTGAACAGGAATGGCATGTTGACGACATTGATGTCGTCGACGATCGGGCCGACAGCACCGGCGCTGACGCGCAGCAACTGGATCGCGCCGATCTGGGTCTGCTCGATCGTCTCTTTCTCGGCGCCGAGCTGGGCGGAAGGGTAGGTCTGGATCGAGAGACGCCCTTGCGTCGCCTGGGCGAGCTTCTTGCCCATGCTCTCGACGGCGGCGACCGTCGGGTAGCCGACCGGCTGCACGTCGGCAGCCTTGAACACGGCCTTGGTCTGGGCGCGACCCGACGAGATCGGAGCAAGCGTGGCAGCTCCCAGGCCGGCGCTCAATTTGATGAAATCACGGCGTAGCATGTTAGTCCTCCCTCATTAGTTCTTTCGGTGTGTGTCGTTATTGACCGGTGATCCGGTCATTCCGTGCTGGCGAAATACTCCGGATTGGTGTGTTGCGTCTCCGAGATGTCGCGGAGCAGCCGGTCGAGGTGCCGCTCCATCGCAATCCCTGCACGTTGCGGATCGTGCGCCTCGATCGCCGCGAGGATCGGCTCATGCTCGGCGATCACCTGCGTCATGCGCCCGGTGACCGGCAGCGTCAGTTGACGATAGCGGTCGACATGCATCTTCACCTGCAGGATCAGCGTCCAGATGCCCGGATGTCTGGCGACATCGGCAATGGTGGCGTGGAACAGCTCGTCGGTCTGATGAAAGGCAACACGGTCGCCGGCCTCGTCCGCCTCGCGCTGGCGTTCCACGATCGACCGCAATTGCAAAATCTGGCTCGCGGTTGCGCGTTCGGCTGCGAGCCGCGCCGTGGTCTCTTCCAGCGCCTTGCGGATGATGATGGCTTCGGGCAGGGCGGCGAGCGGGATGCGGGAAACGAAAATGCCCGATTGCGGGAAAACGTCGAGCAGGCCCTCATCCGATAATTTGAGGACCGCCTCGCGCACCGGCGTCCGGCTGACGCCATAGCTGAGGGCGATCTCGGCCTCGGAGATCACCTCGCCGGGTCGGCGTCGCATCGAGACCAACTCGCTGCGCAGCTCGCTATAGATGCGCGACGAAGCCGTCGCTCGTTGCGGTGGCTTGGTGCGGCGAGTGCCGGTCATGGCTGAAGCGGACGAGGCTTCAGTTTTCTTCGTCGATCGGGCGGACATGCGTGCTCTGCAAATTAATATATTAGTATACGAGGCGAGATACGGGAAGATCAACTAGGAGATTAGGAGGGGGGCGGCTCCTGCACTGCGGCAGGAATCGTAAGAACCAAAAGCCGGGCGCGAAACCTCTCTTGCGGCCATGTCGGGTGTCTCGCGCTCAAGCGCCCCTCCCTTGAATCTATTTCCCCGTTGGCCTTCCTAAGGGCGCGCGGAGCAAGGAGTCCAAGTTGAAGGGAGCATCGATCGATACCGTTTTTGGATTGATAGCTCCGCTACCAGGTGTACGACATTTGGAGTGAACCTCTCCTGTCCCGGTCGTTTGGCGCGCAATGAGCGACGTGGCTGCAACATAAAAAAGGATGTGTCAGTGACGGACTATCGCAAGCTCTTCGATCTCACCGGCAAGACCGCAGTCGTCCTCGGTGCCGCTTCCGGCATCGGCAAATCGTCGGCCGAAGCGCTGGCCGGGTTAGGGGCGCGTGTCGTCTGCGCCGATCGCGCGCTTGATGCGGCGGAAGCCACCGCTGCCGGCATTCGCGACAAGGGCGGCTGGGCCGAGGCGGCTAGCTGCGACGGCGCGAGCGCTGCGGACGTCAACGCGCTGGCCAAGACCGTGATGCAGAAATTCTCGCGGCTCGACATCGCGGTGACGACGCCCGGGCTCAACATCCGCAAGACCATCCTCGACTACACCGAGGAGGATCTCGACCGCGTCCTCAACCTTAACGTCAAGGGCACGGTGTGGTTCTTCCAGGCTTTCGGCCGCATCATGGTCGAGCAGAAGGGCGGCAGCATCATCGCCTGCTCCTCGGTTCGGGCGGTCACCATCGAACCGGGCCTCGGCGTCTATGGCTCGACCAAGGCGGCGATCGGCCTTCTCGTGAAGGGCTTTGCCTCCGAGGTCGGCCACGCCGGCGTGCGCGTCAACGCGATCGCGCCGAGCATCGCCGAGACTGCGCTCACCAGCCCGTTCAAGCAGCGGCCCGACATCTACAATCTCTACGCCGGCCACACAGTGTTCAACCGCTGGAGCAGTGCCGACGAGGTCGCGACCGCGGTGGCCTATCTCGCCTCGGACGCCGCGAGCTATGTCAGCGGCAGCACGCTGTTCGTCGATGGCGGCTGGACCGCCGTCGACGGCCCGCCCACCGGCCTCACCCAGTTGCACAAATAGGGCGGCCGTCTAGCCGGCAAAGCCCACGCGCTGGCGCTGCTCCTTCTGGTCTGCGCCGGTCAGCAGTGCGACCAACGCGGCGGCCTCCTTCGGATGTGCCGCGCGCGCCGTCACCCCGGCCGTGTACATCGTCGCCAACTCGCATCCCGGCGGCAGCGATCCCGACAGGGCGATGCCGTCGGTTGCGATGATCTCGGTGGCTTGCGTGCATCCGATTGGCCGCGTCGCGGTCGAGGTCGCGAGCTCCCGCATCGCCGTCGCACCGTTTGGAAAGATTTTGAGGCGCGATTCGACCTCATAGGCGATGCCCAGCTGATCCAGTACTTTTGCGACGTGCTGTCCCGCGGTCGAAGCCTTGGTGTCCGGGACATAGAGGGCGTCGGCGCCTCGCAGCACGTCACGCAAATCGGCTTCGGTTTTCACCGTTACCCTGGGATCACGGCTGCGAACCGCCAGTGCGGTCTCGACCCGGCCGACATCCGCGATCGAGGAGGGGACGACAAGCTTCTCTTCCGAGAGCTTTGCGAGCAGCGTCCGCGTCAGGACCACGAGATCCGCCGACGTTCCCGCGCGCAGCTTGTCGGCCATGATGCCAACCGCCCCGAATTCGCCGTCGATGCCAAGGCCGGTCTGCGCCTTGAAGGCTTCCGCGAGCCCGCGCACCAGGCCTTGCGCCGCGCCACCGCTCAGGATGTTCACTGTCGTCACGATACAAGCTCCGCCGCTGCAATGATCCTGTCGCGCGTGATCGGCAGATCGCGCACCCGCACGCCGAGGCAATCGTAGACTGCATTGGCGATCGCAGCCGTCACCGGGCCGTGTGCGGCCTCACCAGCGCCGACCGGCTCGATCTCCGGCCGCTGGATGATCTCGACATCCACCGCCGGCACCTCGCTGAAGGTCAGGATCGGATAGTCGGTCCAGGAGGTCGAGGTGATGCGGGTCCGGTCGAAGCGGACGCGCTCCTTCAGCACCCAGCTCGTCGCCTGGATCGCGCCGCCTTCGATCTGGTTGACGACGCCGTCCGGATTGATGGCTTCGCCGACATCGACCGCAAGCGTCAGCCGCTTTACCCGGATGTCGTCGGTCCCTTCGATCTCGGCAATCGCGGCGCAATAGGCGCCCATGTTCTTGTAGCGGGCAAAACCGACGCCGTGGCCGATCCCGGACTGCTTCCGCGGTTTCCACGCCGCACGCTGTGCTGCGGCGCGGATCACATCCTTCGCCCGTGGGTCGCGCAGATGGCGCAGGCGGAACGCGATCGGGTCCTCGCCGCGCAGGACGGCGATCTCATCGAGCAGGGATTCGATGGCGAACACATTGCCTTGTGCGCCGAGCGTCCGCAGCGCCGAGGTGCGCACCGGCATGGTCAGCAGCCGGTGGCTCGTGATCGTCCAGGCTGGAAAATCATAGAGCGGGACGGCGTTGCGGTCGCCGCCGCCGCCATTGGCGGCGGGTGGATTCGTCGAGATCATGCGGGGGTAGGGGGCGGCGATCTCGGTCGCGGCGAGCAGCGCGGGCTGCGCCGCGCGTCCCGGCCGAGCGGCATGGCCGTTGCTCCAGATCGCGTGGCGCCAGCCCGTAATTTCGTTGTCCGCATCGAGATCGGCTTCGATCTCGATGGCCATGGCCGCACCAAACGGCGCATGGGACATCTCGTCGTGGCGCGACCACTGCACCCGCACTGGACGATTGCCGGCCGCCTTTGCCAGTAGCACCGCATCGAGCGCGACGTCATCAGCCGCATTGTGCCCGTAGCAACCGGCGCCTTCCATGTGCTCGACGACGATGTTTTCAGCCGGCAATTTGAGCACGATCGCGAGGTCCGCCCGCAGCAGATAGACGCCCTGGCTGTGCGTCCAGACATGAACGCGATCGCCATCCCACTGCGCCAGGGCGCAGGACGGCGCGATCGACCCGTGTGCGATGTAGGGACGGGTGTATTGCCGGCGCAGGGCTTTGGCGGGCTTGCGCACCGGCTCCGCCGTCCTGGTGTCGATGATATCAGTCTCGACCGGCTGGCTCTTCAGGAACACCGCCAGATCGTCTTCATCGGGCAGCGGCTCGCCGGCCGACCATGTCGCGCTCTTGCGCAAGGCTGTAAGCGTGGCTTCCGCCGCCGCCTCATTGTCCGCGACCACGCCGGCAAAGCCGCCGTCGCGGACGATCGCAACGACGCCGTCGATCGCGCGCGCCGCCTCCTCATTGAGTGCGATCAATTTGGCGCCCGGGATATCCGGCCGCAGCACGCGTCCGTGCATCAGCCCCGGCAGCACAAGATCGTGGATGAAACGCGGCCGCGCGAACACCTTGTCGGGGATGTCGACACGCTGGATCGAATGTCCGGCGACGGTGCGCTTGGCAATGCTCTTCGCTGCTGGGCCCGTGCTGGCGTCGTGGCCCAGCGAGACCTCGCCGGCCAGCTCCCAATAGCTGGTTCTGACGTTGCCCGGTCCCGAGATCGTGCCGTCGTCGATATCGAGCAGCGCCGCATCGACGCCGAGACGCTCCGATGCCGCGACAAGGAAGCGCTGGCGTATCTCGGCGCAGACCTGGCGCAACGCGCGGCCGGACTGCTGAATCGAGAGGCTGCCCGACGTGACGCCTTCGTTCGGGCTGATCGCCGTCGAGGCGCGGATCATCTCGATCCTGGACATGTCGACGTCGAGTTCGTCTGCCGCAATCTGCGCCAGCGCCGTGACGATGCCCTGGCCGATCTCGACCTTGCCGGGCGAGATCGCCACACGGCTGTCACCGGTGAACCGCACCCATGACGACAGCTTGGGATTGGCCACGAGGCTCACCGGCAGCTTCGGGGCAGGGGACGGCACGCTCATGACGTCGTCATCTCCGACGCCGCCCGCAGCACGGCGCGGACCATACGGTTGTGCGACCCGCAACGGCACAGATTGCGATCGAGCGCAGCCCTGATTTCGGGCTCCGTCGGTGACGGATTGCGCTTCAGCAACGCCGCCGCGCTGACGAGGATTCCTGATACGCAATAGCCGCATTGCATCGCCTGTTCGGAGATGAAGGCGCGTTGCAGCGGATGTGGCTGCTCTGCCGTGCCGAGACCTTCCACCGTGACGACGTCCTTGCCTGCGACCGACCACATCGGCAAGTCGCAGGAGGCCATCGCGCGTTCGTCGACCATGACGTAACAGGCGCCACACTCGTTGGCGCCGCAGCCGAAATGCGCGCTCGTGACACCAAGCCGGCCGCGCAGCACATCGAGCAGCGTCAAATCGGGATCGACGTCCACGGCCGTCGCCGCGCCGTTGAGCCGGAATTGAATCGTGGGCATCTTCGCTCCGCGACCTCAGGTCTTGTTGAACTTCTTGACGACGTCGGCCCATTTCTCGATGTCGCCGCGCAGGAATTTGTCGAACTGTTCCGGTGTCATCGACATGGGCATGGCGCCCTGTTCCGTCCAGAGCTTGGCGATGTCTGGCCGCTTCACCATTGCGGTTACGGCCGCGTTGAGCTTGTCGATAACGGGCTTGGGTGTGCCGGCCGGCGCCATCAGGCCCAGCCAGATCGTCGCCTCGTAACCGGGGACTCCCGCCTCAATCGCGGTCGGCGCATTCGGCAGCACGGCCGAGCGTTGCTTGCCTGTCGTCGCAAGGGCGCGGACCTGGTTCTCGGCGATGTTCGGCGCCATTGCCGGCACCGCGTCGATCATCATCTGCACCTGTCCGCCGATCACGCCGCTGCGGGCCTCGCCGCTGTTGCGATAGGGAACATGGACGACATCGATGCCGGCCATGGCTTTGAACAGCTCGCCCGCCATGTGGTAGGGCGTGCCCTGGCCGGAGGAGGCGTAGTTCAGCTTGCCCGGCTGCGCTTTGGCGAGCGTGATGAATTCCTGCAGCGTCTTCGCTGGAACACTCGGGTGCACCACAATGACGAGATCGGAATAGTTCACCGGCGCGATCGGCGCGAGGTCGCGCATCAGATCGTACTTGCGTTGCGCGGGTGTGAGCAGCGATTCATTCGCGGTCTGGGTATTGGACATCATCAAGAGCGTGTAGCCGTCGGCCGGCGACTTCACCGCTTCGACGGTGCCGATGACACCGCCGGCGCCGGTACGGTTCTCGATCACGAAGGGCTGGCCAAAGTTTTCCTGAAGCACATTGCCGATCAGCCGGGCCGCGACGTCAGCCGGCCCGCCGGCGCCGAACGGCACGACGATCCGGACCGCGTGGGTGGGATAATCCTGTGCGAATGACGGGGCTGCGGCAAGCAGGCCGGCCGCCAATGCCAGCACGAATCGTCGGGCGATCATGCCCACCTCCCTGATATCGTTCTTGTTGGCCGGCACTGTAGCGGCAGCGGATACGGACTGTCGACGCCTCACAAAGGCGATTGGGCCGGGAATACCGGGCGGCTTCCGGTGTGTCGATCCGCATCTCGCAGGCGCAGCAGGAACCTGCGGCGTGCGGCTTGAGCAAATCGCATGGGCCTTGCCGGATAAATGCGCTCGGCTGGCTGGTATTTTGGTGTTACGAACTGGGACATGAACCAGCACGCCAAGATCGAAACGAAGATCGAAATCCGCCATTCGACCTGTCCGCACGATTGCCCCTCGGCCTGTGCCCTCGATGTCGAGGTGATCGAGGGCCGCAGCATCGGTCGTGTCCGTGGTTCGAAGCAGCAGACCTATACGGCCGGCGTCGTCTGCGCCAAGGTCGCCCGCTACGCCGAGCGCATCCATCACCCCGAGCGGGTCACATTTCCGATGCGCCGCATTGGGCCGAAGGGCTCGGGGCAATTCGCTCGCATCTCCTGGGACGAGGCGCTGGACGAGATCGGGCATCGCTTCAATGCGGCCGAGCGCGAGTTCGGCGCGGAATCGATCTGGCCTTACTACTATGCCGGCACGATGGGGCTGGTGATGCGCGACGGCCTTAACCGCCTCACGCATGTGAAGAAATATTCGCGCTTCTATCAGACGATCTGCGCCAATGTCGCCCGCATCGGCTATGCCATCGGCACCGGCAAGATCGCCGGCGTCGATCCGCGCGAGATGGCGCTCTCCGACCTCGTCGTGATCTGGGGCACCAACCCTGTCAACACCCAGGTCAACGTGATGACGCACGCCTCCCGCGCACGCAAGGAGCGCGGCGCGAAGATTGCGGCGATCGACATCTACGACAACGAGACCATGAAGCAGGCCGACATCAAGATCATCCTGCGGCCCGGCACCGACGGCGCCTTTGCCTGCGGCGTGATGCACGTCCTGTTTCGCGACGGCTACGCGGACCGCGCCTATTTGGACAAATACACCGATTGCCCCACCGAGCTCGAGGCGCATCTGAAGACGCGCACGCCGGAATGGGCGTCCGCGATCTCGGGCGTGCCGGTATCGGAGATCGAGGCCTTCGCCAAGGCAGTCGGCGAGACGAAGCGGACCTTCTTCCGGCTCGGTTATGGTTTCACCCGCTCGCGCAACGGCGCGACGCAGATGCATGCGGCAACATGCATTCCTGCGGTGACCGGCGCCTGGCAGTACGAAGGCGGCGGCGCCTTCTTCAACAATTACGCGCTGTGGCATTTCAACGAATCCATCATCGAGGGCCACGATGCCATCGACCAGAGCATCCGCGCGCTGGACCAGTCGCAGATCGGCCGCATCCTCACCGGCGATGCCGAGGCCTTGCGCGGCAAGGGGCCGGTCAAGGCGATGCTGATCCAGAACACCAATCCGATGACGGTGGCGCCGGAGCAGGCGCTGGTGCGTCAGGGCTTTGCGCGCGAGGATCTGTTCGTCGCGGTGCACGAGCAGTTCATGACCGAGACGGCGGCGATGGCCGACATCGTGCTGCCGGCGACCATGTTCATGGAGCATGACGATCTCTATTACGGCGGCGGCCACCAGCACATCTCGGTCGGACCCAAGCTGATCGACCCGCCCGGCGAATGCCGCTCCAACCATCAGGTTTTGCAGGCGCTGGCGCCGCGGCTCGGCGCCAGGCATCCTGGATTCGAGATGACGCCGCGCGAATTGATCGACGCGACGCTGAAGCTGAGCGGCCACGGCGACATCGGCGGCCTCGAAGCCGATCTGTGGCGCGACCTGCAGCCGGATTTCCGCACCTCTCATTTCCTCGACGGCTTCGCCCATGCCGACGGGAAATTCCATTTCAGGGCGGACTGGGCGCATCCGCCGTTCGGCGTGACGATGGGCGATGTCGACAAGATGCCTGATCTGCCCGACCACTGGGCGGTGATCGAGCAGGTCGACCAGGCCCATCCGTTCCGGCTCGCGACCAGCCCGTCCCGCAGCTTCCTCAACACCACCTTCAACGAGACGCCGTCCTCGCAGGCGCGCGAGGGCAAGGCGAGCGTGATGATCCATCCCCTGGATGCCGCCGCGCTTGACATCGCCGACGGCGATGCGGTGACGCTCGGCAATACCCGCGGCGAGACCACGCTGGTGGCGACGCTGTTCGACGGTGTGCGGCGCGGTGTGCTGATCGCGGAGTCCGTTCATCCCAACAAGAACCATATCGGCGGCCGCGGCATCAACATGCTGACGGGAGCCGAAACCGTCGCGCCGATCGGCGGGGCCGCGTTCCACGACAACAAGGTCTGGATCAGGAAGGCATCTGCGGCCTGAGCGCGCGCTGCGATCGCCGTGCAAATTTGTGTCGAGGCGTTGAAGCGGCGCTTCGCCGCAGATTGCCCTTGCACCTTCCGACCGGGCTGCCGCAAATGGCCGCATACGGAGCCAAGGAAGCGAGCGCACCATGACCGACACCACAGCTGTCATCACTGAGAAGCGCGGGCAGGCGTTCTGGATCACCATCAATCGACCGGAGAAACGCAACGCGCTGAACGGTGAGGTCATTGCCGGCATCACACGCGGCTATCGCGACGCGCACGACGACAAGGACGTCCGCGTCATCGTGCTGACGGGTGCGGGCGACAAGGCGTTCTGCGCGGGCGCGGACTTGCAGAATTCCGGCGCGGCTTTCGCGATGGATCATTCCAAGCCAAATGTCGACTATGCCGATCTGTTACGTTTGTCACAGAACGCGACGAAGCCGGCGATTGCGCGCGTCGGCGGCGTCTGCATGGCCGGCGGGATGGGCCTGCTCTGCATGACCGACATGGCGGTTGCGGCCGATCACGTCGTCTTCGGCCTGCCGGAGGTGAAGGTCGGCGTATTCCCGATGCAGGTGCTGAGCCTGTTGCAGTCCATCGCGCCGCCTCGCCTCGTCAACGAATGGGCGCTCACCGGCGAGCCGTTCGACGCCAAGGCCGCGCAAGCCGCGGGCCTCCTCAACTACGTCGTGCCCACAACCGAGCTTGATGCCAAGGTCGACTGGCTGATCGGCCGCATCGTCGACAAGTCCCCGACCGCGATCCGCCGCGGCAAATACGCGATGCGCGCCATCGCCTCGATGTCGTTCGACGAGAGCATCGCCTACACCGAAAGCCAGATCGCGCTGCTCGCAATGACCGAGGACGCCAAGGAAGGCCTGAAAGCGTTCGGCGAGAAGCGGAAGCCGGTCTGGACGGGAAGGTAGAGGAGAGCTCGATCTGGCACCCACCAGAGAAAGCGCAAGTCACGTCCATCGATTGGCTTCGCGCTCCGCAGGCTAAAGCTAGCCCTATGGCATGTTACCCCGCGTTCGCCTTCAGCCCCGCCGCGTGGATACCCGCCACCGCGCAGGCCTCGTCGTTGTCCGAGGTGTCGCCGGAGACGCCGACGGCGCCGAGCAGCGTCGTGCCGTCCATGATCAGCACGCCGCCGGGGACCGGCACCAGCGCGCCCTTGGCGATCGTGTTCACGGCGTCAATGAAATAGGCCTGGCTCCTGGGCGCGCTGGAACAGTGCGCGCGAGCCCATGCCCATGGCGAGCGCACCATAGGCCTTGCCGTGCGCGATCTCGGCGCGCATCAGGCTGGTGCCGTCCTGCGCGGCGGCGAGCTTGAGCACGCCGCGCGCGTCCAGGATGGTGACGACCAGCGGCTTGAGCTTCAGCTCGCCGGCCTTTGCGAAGGCGGCGTCGAGGATCTTGCGGGCGGTGTCGAGCGTGAGGTCAGCCATGGCTGGGTTCCTTTGCAACGGTGGACGTGGAATTGGTTTCGGCGCGATCAAGGCTCATTGCCAGCACGCGCGCGACGTGAAGCGCCTCGCGCTGCGCGCCGTCATGGATCTGGTGGCGGCAGGAGGTGCCATCGGCGATGACCAGCGTATTCTGGTCCGCGCGCCGCACGGCGGGCAGCAGCGAGAGCTCGGCCATCTCGATCGAGGCATCATAGGTGTCGGCGCCATAACCGAAGGCGCCGGCCATGCCGCAGCAGCTCGACTCGATGGTCTCGACCTCAAGACCGGGGACGAGGCGCAGCACCTGCTCGACCGGCTTGAAGGCGCCGAAGGATTTTTGGTGGCAATGGCCGTGCACGACGGCCTTCTCAGCGACGGTGCCGAGCGGCAATTGCAGCCGGCCGGCTTCGGCCTCGCGCACCAGAAATTCCTCGAAGGTCAGCGCATGCGCGCCGACAGCCCTGGCGTCGTTGTCCTTGCGCAGCGAAGCGAGCTCGTCGCGCAGCGTCAGCAGGCAGCTCGGCTCGAGGCCGACGATCGGCACGCCCCGGGCGGCAAAAGGCGCAAAGGCGGCGACAAGACGGTCGAGCTCGGCCCTGGCTTCGTCGATGAGGCCGGCAGAGAGGAAGGTGCGGCCGCAGCAGAGCGGGCGGCTGCCGCTCACGGGCTTCGGCAGATGCACGCGATAACCGCCGGCCGCGAGCACGCGCAGCGCGGCGTCGAGGTTCTCGCGCTCATAGACGCGGTTGAAGGTATCGGTAAACAGCACGACCTCGCGGCCGGCCTCGGATCCAACCGCTTCTGCCGGCGCCACGAACGCGTCGCGGCGGAAGGCGGGGAGCGTCCGGCGCGCGCTGATGCCGGCAAAGCGCTCGAACAGCTTTCGCAACAGCGGGCTGCGATTGCGCAAATTCGCCAGCGGCGCGAAGCGCGATGCGAGGCCGGCATAACGCGGGAGATAACCGACCAGGCGGTCGCGCAGCGTCAGGCCGTGCGAGACGGCGCGCGCCGCCAGCACCTCGATCTTCATCTTGGCCATGTCGACGCCGGTCGGACACTCGTGGCGGCAGGCCTTGCAGGAGACGCAGAGTTTGAGCGTCTCCATCATCTCGTCTGACGCCAACGCATCGGGACCGAGCTGGCCGGAGATCGCGAGCCGCAGCGTGTTGGCGCGCCCGCGCGTGACGTCCTTCTCGTTACGGGTGGCGCGATAGGATGGGCACATCACGCCGCCCTCGAGCTTGCGGCAGGCGCCGTTGTTGTTGCACATCTCCACCGCGCCCTGGAAGCCGCCGCCGGCGCCGGGATAGGCCGACCAGTCGAGCTTGGTCTTGAACTCGCTCACGCGATAGTCGGGCTTGAAGCGGAACAGCGAGCGGTCGTCCATTTTGGGGGCGTCGACGATCTTGCCGGGATTGAGGACGCCGTCGGGGTCGAAGCGCTGCTTCACCTCTTTCAAGTCGGCGACGAGGCGTTTGCCGAACATGGTCTCGTGGAATTCGGAGCGCACCAGGCCGTCGCCATGTTCGCCGGAATGCGAGCCCTTGTATTCGCGCACCAGCGCAAAAGCCTCTTCGGCGATGGCGCGCATCGCCTTGACGTCCTTCTCCAGCTTGAGGTTCAGCACGGGGCGCACGTGCAGGCAGCCCTCGGAGGCGTGCGCGTACATCGTGCCGCTGGTGCCGTGCCTGGCGAACACCTCGTTCAGCCGCGCGGTGTAGTCGGCGAGGTGCGGCAGCGGGACCGCGCAGTCCTCGACAAAGGACACCGGCTTGCCCTCCTGCTTCATCGACATCATGACATTGAGGCCGGCGGCGCGGAAATCGGCGATGCCGCTTTGCAGCGCGGGCTCTGATATCTCGACCACGCCGCCCCATTTGCGCTTGTCGTTATGCCAGCCGAAGCCGAGATCGCTCATCAGCTCGCCGAGCTGCTTCAGGCGTACGAGGTTGTCCGCCTGGTCCTCTTCGGCGAATTCGACCACCAGCACGGCGTCCGGATCGCCCTTGATGGCAGTGGAGATGATCGGCTTGAACATCGCGATCTCCCGGCCGAGCGCGATCATGGTGCGATCGACCAGCTCGACAGCGATCGGCTTGAGCTTGACGAGGTGCTGGGCCGCGTCCATCGCCTCGTAGAAGCTGCCGAAATGGCAGACGCCGAGCGCCTTGTTGCGGATGACAGGCCACAGCTTCAGCTCGACCTTGGTGGTGAAGGCGAGGGTGCCTTCGGAGCCGACCAGCAGATGCGCCATGTTGTTCGGCGCATTGCGCGGTACCAGCGCATCGAGATTGTACCCGCCGACGCGGCGCTGCACCTTTGGAAATCGTGCGGCGATCTCGTTGGCCTCGCGGGCGCCGAGATCGAGCATGTCGCGGAACAACGCACGCGTCGTGTCGCTCAAATCAAGATCGGTGAGGTCGCGCGGCACCTCGCCGAAGCGGCTCAGCGTGCCGTCGGCGAGCGCGGCCTCCATCGACAGCGTGTTGTCGCGCATGGTGCCGTAGCGTAAGCTGCGCCCGCCGCAGGAATTGTTGCCGGCCATGCCGCCGATGGTGGCGCGCGAGGCCGTGGAGACGTCCACCGGAAACCACAAGCCATGCTTCCTGAGCTGGCGGTTGAGATCGTCGAGCACGATGCCCGGCTCGACCATGCAGGTCCGGCCTTCGACGTCGAGCGACAGGATCTGGTTGAGATGCTTGGAGAGATCGACCACGAGCCCGTCATTGACAGTCTGGCCGCATTGCGAGGTGCCGCCGCCGCGCGGGGTGACCTTCAGCCCCTCGTCGCGGGCGATCGCCAGCGCCAGCAAGGCCTCGTCCATGCTGCGCGGCACCACGACGCCGGCCGGCATGATCTGGTAGAACGAAGCATCGGTGGCGTAGCGACCGCGGCTGAAACGATCGAACAGCACCTCGCCCGTAATTTCCCGGGCCAGACGTGCCGCCAAGCCGTCCCTTCGGACCGATTCGGGAGATTTTCCAGCCACTTCCGCCGCCATGGTCCGCTCTCGCCTGTTCGCCGGCACCGTCTTGCCTCCCGCCACGGCCCTTGGCAAGCGAGCCCTGCTTCTTGTGCATTGACGGACCTCGCCGGGCGAGGGACAAGCCCGGCGAATAGTGATATGCGAGCGGCTCGCGGGAGCCCCGAATTCGGGCCGCCCGACGCTAGCGCCGAGACAAGCTTCCAAGACAAGTTTCCAAGACAAGCTTCAAAGACAAGCTTCAAAGACCGGGAAGGACGCCGATGACCGTGCATACTGGAAGGCATTTCCTACAGATTCCAGGACCGACCAATGTGCCCGACCGGGTGCTGCGGGCGATGGATATGCCGACGCTGGACCATCGCGGTCCGGAGTTCGCCGAGCTCGGTTTCGCGGTTCTCGCCTCGATGCAGCGGGTGTTCCGCACCAAGCAGCCCGTGATCATCTTCCCCTCGTCCGGCACCGGCGCCTGGGAAGCGGCGATGGTCAACGTGTTCTCGCCCGGCGACAAGGTCCTGATGTGCGAGACCGGCCAGTTCGCCGTGCTGTGGCGCGGCATCGCCGACAAGTTCAAGCTCGACGTCGACTTCATTCCGAGCGACTGGCGCCATGGCGCCGACCTCGCCGAGATCGAGAAGCGCCTTGGCGCCGACAAGCAGCACACGATCAAGGCGGTCTGCGTCGTGCACAACGAGACCTCGACCGGCTGCGTGACGCCGCCGCTGGAGGTGCGCAAGCTGCTCGACCGCGTCAAGCATCCGGCGCTGCTGATGGTCGACACCATCTCCGGCCTCGGCTCGATGGAATATGAGCACGATGCTTGGGGCATCGACGTCTCTGTCGCGGGCTCCCAGAAGGGGTTGATGCTGCCGCCGGGTCTCGGCTTCAACGCCGTCTCGGAGAAGGCGCTCGCTGTTGCCAAGGCTAACCCCGGCATGCGCTCTTACTGGGATTGGCAGGAAGTGATCAGCTTCAACAAGCTCGGCACCTTTCCCTATACCCCCGCGACGAACCTGCTCTATGGCCTGCGTGAAGCGGTCAAGATGCTGGAGGAGGAGGGGCTGGAGAACGTCTGGGCCCGCCATAACCGCCATAGCGCGGCAACGCGTGCCGCGGCCAAGGTCTGGGGCCTGGAGACCCAGTGCGCCGATCCTGCCGCGCACTCGCCGGCGCTGACCGGCGTGCGTGTGCCGGATGGATACGACGCCGACGCCTTCCGCAAGGTGGTGCTGGAAAACTTCGACATGTCGCTCGGCACCGGCCTGAACAAGGTCAAGGGCAAGGTGTTCCGCATTGGCCATATCGGCCATTTCAACGATCTGATGCTGATGGGCACGCTCGCCGGCGTCGAGATGGGTCTGGATATTGCAAAGATTCCGCACCGGAGCGGCGGCGTGCTGGCAGCCATGGACGTCCTGAAGGGACGCGATGCGATGCCGATGGCCAAAGCCCAGGTGGCTTAAAGGCTCAGGTGGCTTAAGATCAACAACACTGAAGTGAGCGCGCGATGAACCCACCGACAACCGCCAACGAAGACCTGCTCTACTCCGTCCAGGACGGCATCGCGCGGATCACGTTCAACCGCCCGCAGGCGCGCAACGCAATGACCTTCGCCATGTACGACCGCATGGCGGAGATCTGCCAGGAGATCAACGCCGATCGCTCCATCAAGGCGTTGATCCTCACCGGCGCCGGCGACAAGGCGTTTGCCTCCGGCACCGACATTTCCCAGTTCCGAGCGTTCAAGACCGCGCAGGACGCACTCGACTACGAGGCGCGCATCGATCGCGTGCTCGGTACGCTCGAGCAGTGCCGCGTACCCGTGATCGCGGCCATCGCCGGCGCCTGCACCGGCGGCGGCGCCGGCATTGCCGCCTGCTGCGATCTCCGCATCGGCACCGAGACGACACGGATCGGCTTTCCGATCGCGCGCACGCTCGGCAACTGCCTGTCGATGTCGAACATCAGCCGCGTCGTCGCCCTGGTCGGTCCCGCCCGCACCAAGGATCTGATCTTCAAGGCGCGCCTCGTCGAAGCGCAGGAAGCGCTGGCGCTCGGGCTGCTCAACGAGGTCGTGCCCGACGTCGAGACGCTGCAGCGCCGCGCGCACGAGACCGCAAAGCTCGTTGCCAGCCACGCCCCGCTCACGCTGGAGGCCACCAAGGAAGCCGTGCGCCGCATCCGCCGCACGCTGTCGCGCGAAGAGGGCGAGGACCTGATCCTGAAGGCCTATTTGAGCGAGGATTTTCGCGAGGGCATGGACGCCTTCCTCAACAAGCGCGCGCCGGTCTGGAAGGGCAGGTAAACTGGAAGGGCATTCAAGTCTTGTGAGCTTTCGGCCTCGTTCGTCGAAAGTCATATGCGTTGAATGGCTCGCCTGCTTGAACTCGTCAGTATTACTCCGCACAATACAGGGATAGAATTTCCGCACCATAACTCAAAAAAACATCAGGGGATGAAACTCGTGCGAATTCCAGTGAAGGCCGTCGGCGCTGCGACGGCGCTGTTGTTGAGCACGCCGGCTGTTGCCGGCTGGGAGCCGGCAAAGCCGGTCGAGATCGTGGTGGCGGCGGGCGCGGGCGGCGCCTCTGACCAGATGGCGCGGATGATGCAGGCCGCGATCCAGAAGAACAATCTGATGAAGCAGCCGATGGTCGTCTCGCTGAAGGGCGGCGCCTCGGGTGCGGAAGCGCTGATGTACATGAAGTCCAGCGAGGGCGATCCGAACAAGGTGTTGATCGCCTATTCGCTGATCTACATGCTGCCGCTGTCGGCGAAGATCCCGTTCAACTGGCGCGAGCTGACTCCGGTTTCGGTGGTCGCGCTCGACCAATTCGTTCTGTGGGACAACAGCGCAGGCCCCAAGACGGTGAAGGATTTCGTCGCGGCCGCAAAGGCCGCGAGCGCGCCGTTCAAGATGGGCGGCACCGGCTCCAAGCGCGAGGATCACGTGCTGACCGTCTTCCTGGAGCAGAAGACCGGCGCAAAGTTCTCCTATCTGCCCTACAAATCTGGCGGCGAGGCCGCGACCCAGCTGGTCGGCAAGCACACCGAAGCCAACGTCAATAACCCCAGCGAAAATCTCGAGGTCTGGCGCGCGGGCCAGGTGCATCCGCTCTGCGTGTTCGACAAGGAGCGCATCTCCTATACCAGCAAGGTGACGGATACCCAGTCCTGGGCCGACATCCCCACCTGCAAGGAGGAGGGCGTCGACGTGCAATATCTGATGCTGCGCGCGATGTTCCTGCCCGGCAAGGTCACGCCGGAGCAGCAGGCGTTCTATGTCGAGCTGTTCCACAAGGTGACGCAGACCGCCGAGTACAGGGACTACATGGAGAAGCAGGCGCTGAAGCCGATCTTCCTCACCGGCAAGGACATGGTGCAGTTCCTCGAGGAGGACGATGCGAAGAACAAGTCGCTGATGACGGAAGCCGGATTCGTCGCGAAATAATCGGCTCTCTCTTCCCCCTCTCCCCGTTCTTACGGGGAGAGGGTTGCGGGGAGGGGGCTTTCTCCCGGAAGATGGTGACAGACGGACCCGCGGAAGCTCCCCCTCGCCCGGCGCTTCGCGCCGACCTCTCGCCGCAAGCGGGGAGAGGTGAACGCCCTCGATTGCAAATTTGCGCATGCCCCAACCCGAACTTGAAATCGTCGTCGACGATCCGACCGCGCCTGAAGACGAGTCGCCCTCTGTCGTCTGTTCCGGCACCATCGAGATATTCATCTGCCTCCTGCTGCTCGCGCTGGCCGTCACGCTCGGCTACGACAATTGGCGCACCGGGGCGTCCTGGGATTCGACCGGACCCGAGCCCGGCTATTTCCCGTTCTATCTCTCCGTCATTCTCGGCGGCGGCAGCCTCTACGGCCTGATCGCGGCGCGGATCGCCCACCGCAAGGCGGCAGAGACCTTCGTCACGCGCGCGCAGGGCCGCCGGGTAATGGCGGTGTTCGTGCCGACGCTGCTGTTCTGCCTGGTGACGCAGTTCCTCGGTCTCTATGTCGCGAGCTTCCTCCTGATCGCGGGCTTCATGCGGCTCGTCGGCAAGATCGCGCTGTGGAAGTCGCTACTCACCGCATTCGTGTTCACGGCGATCATGTTCGTCACCTTTGACATCGCCTTCGACGTCATCATGCCGAAAGGGCCGCTCGAAGCGGCCTTCGGTTACTAGGCGGGCTCGTGATGGAAGCTTTCGGTCTCCTGCTTCACGGCTTCGCCGTCCTGCTGACCTGGAAGACGCTCGTCCTGATGATGGTCGGGCTGGTGCTCGGGATCTTCGTCGGCGTGCTGCCGGGCCTCGGCGGCCCGAACGGCGTCGCGATCCTGCTGCCGCTCACCTTCACAATGGATCCGACCTCGGCGATCGTGATGCTGTCCTGCATCTATTGGGGCGCGTTGTTCGGCGGCGCGATCACCTCGATCCTGTTCAACATCCCAGGCGAAGCCTGGTCGGTCGCGACTACGTTCGACGGTTATCCGATGGCGCAGCAGGGCAGGGCGGCCGAGGCGCTGACCGCGGCGTTCACCTCTTCTTTCATCGGCTCGCTGGTCGCGGTGCTGCTGATCACGTTCCTCGCGCCGATGATCTCGTCCTTCGCGCTGAAATTCGGTCCGCCGGAGTTCTTCGCGGTCTATCTGCTCACCTTCTGCTCCTTCGTCGGATTGGGGCGCGAGGCCAAGCACAAGACGGTCATCTCGATGTCGCTGGGGCTGCTGCTGGCCGGCATCGGCATGGATACGGTGTCGGGCAATCTCCGCATGACCTTCGGTTCGCCGGAGCTGCTCCGCGGCATCAACTTCCTGGTCGCCGTCATCGGCCTATTCGGCATCAGCGAGATCCTGCTGACCATGGAGGAACGGCTGGCGCTGCGCGGACACGCGGCGAGCATTTCGCTCCGCGTCGTGCTCGGCGTCTGGAGGAATCTGCCGAAATACTGGATGACGCTGCTGCGCTGCTCCTTCATCGGCTGCTGGCTCGGCATCACGCCGGGCGGCGCGATCGCGGCCTCCTTCATGGGCTACAACCTCGCAAAACGCTTCACGAAGGATCCCGAAAGCTTCGGCAAGGGCCGCATCGAGGGCGTGTTCGCGCCGGAAACGGCGGCGCATGCGTCAGGCACCGCGGCGCTGCTGCCGATGCTGGCGCTCGGCATTCCCGGCTCGGGCACCGCGGCGATCCTGCTCGGTGGCCTGATGGTATGGGGCCTCAATCCGGGACCTCTGCTGTTCGTCGAGCACAAGGATTTCGTCTGGGGCCTGATCGCCTCGATGTATCTCGGCAATGTCGTCGGCCTGGTGCTGGTCTTGACGACGGTGCCGATCTTCGCCTCGATCCTGCGCGTGCCGTTTGCCGCGGTGGCGCCGATGATCGTGGTGTCCTGCGCGATCGGCGCCTATGCGATCCAGAACGCGATGTTCGACATCTGGCTGATGCTCGGCTTCGGCATCGTCGGCTACGTCTTCAAGAAGATCGGCATTCCGCTGGCGCCGTTCACGCTCGCGCTCGTGCTCGGCAACCGCGCCGAGGATGCCTTTCGTCTGTCGATGATCGGCGCCAGTGGCGACCTCAAGGTGTTCTGGTCGAACGGACTCGTGGGCTCGATCACGACGCTGGCGATCGTGCTGCTGTTCTGGCCCGCGATCGACAACCTGCTCGGTCGCGTCGGCTGGAGGCCGCGGGCCAAAACGGCGGCACAATGAAAAGTGAATTTGATCAGTGCCTTAGACTTATCGTGTCGCCATAATCCGTTGGTCTCGCGGTCGGCGAGTTCAAATATTCGTGCCCGGCAATCTTGCCGGGCATCGTCGTTTCTGGCTGGCTCACACCACCTTGGCGTCCCTGAGCCTGGCGATCTCGTCGGCGCCGAAGCCGAACTCCTTCAGCACCTCGTCGGTCTGCTCGCCGAACTCCGGCGGCCGCGCCACCATCCTGCTCGGCGTGCGCGACAGCGTTAAGGGCTGGCCGACGAGGCGGATATGGCGGCCCTCCTCGTTCGGCACATCCTGGGCGATGCCGAGATGCTTGACTTGGGCGTCCTCGAACATCTGGTCGATCGCATAGATCGGCCCGCAAGGCACGCCGGCCTCGTTGAGTTCGCGGACCCAGGTCTCGGTCGACTTCGTCACGGTCCGCTTCTCGATCTCGGCGTTGAGCGCGTCGCGGTTCTTGGAGCGGGCAGGGGCCGTGGCATAGTCGGGATGGCCAACGAGTTCCGGCGCGCCGATCGCCTGGGCGCAGCGCTCCCAGATCCGCCCGCCGGTAGTGGCGATGTTGATGTAGCCGTCCGAGCTCTTGAACACGCCGGTCGGGATGCTGGTCGGATGGTTGTTGCCGGCCTGCTTGGCGACTTCCTTCTCCATCAGCCAGCGCGCCGCCTGGAAGTCGAGCATGAAGATCTGGGCCTGGAGCAGCGAGGTCTGCACCCATTGCCCCTTGCCCGAGATCTCGCGCTCGAGCAGTGCGGTGAGGATGCCAATGGCGCAGAACAGGCCGGCCGTGAGGTCGGCGACGGGAATGCCGACCCGCATCGGGCCTTCACCCGGCGCTCCGGTGATCGACATCAGCCCGCCCATGCCTTGCGCGATCTGATCGAAGCCGGGCCGTTTGTGATAGGGGCCATCCTGGCCGAAGCCGGAGATGCTGCCATAGACGATGCGTGGATTGATCGCGGCGAGACTGTCATAGTCGATGCCGAGCTTCTTCTTCACGTCGGGCCGGAAATTCTCGACCACGACGTCGGCCTTGGCGGCGAGGCGCTTGAACACGGCGAGCCCGCGCTCGTCCTTCAGATTCAGCGTCATGGCCCGTTTGTTGCGATGCAAATTCTGGAAGTCGGAACCGCGCCGGGGGCCACCCGGCTGCTCGCCGCCCGCGTCCTCGGTCAGCGCGTCGATCTTGACGACATTCGCGCCCCAGTCCGCCAGCTGCCGCACGCAGGTGGGCCCGGAGCGGACGCGGGTCAGATCGAGCACGGTGAAGCGCGACAGGGCTTCCGAGGCAGGCGGAAAGGGCATCTTGAAAGGCTCCGGGACAGATTGCGGGCCCACCATAGTGCCGAAAGATCACGCGGCAAGCCCGGACGGGCGCCGATGCTGCCTGTCGAAATGCCATACCTGGTACGGCTTTGCTGCGGGTGCGTAAAGAGCTCAGCGCGGCAGGCGCTTTAGTTCCGCGCGGGCCTGCTCGGCCAACGGGTCGTCGCCATGGCGCGCGATGAAGAGTTCGAATGCCTCCCGCGTTCCCTTCCGGCGCGCAGCTTCGTATTCCTCGGCCACCGCTGCGGCGGGATCGCGGGCCATTGGCATGGATGGCGAGCGCCCCGCCTTGCGGTTCTCACCTGCGTTGGCCTTTTCCACCATGAGGGGCAGTCCTCCGAGGGCCATGTGATTGATTCCCGCGAGCATCATCAGCGCTCCAAACAGGCAGGTCGAGGGTGAACGTCTCTTCATAAAACCCTGCAAATCACGGGCACTGCGGAACTGAGCCTCCTGTTCGCGCCCGTACGACTACGGGATTGGATGATTAACGGCGCATTATGGCAGAGATCCGGACGGTGTCGCCCCATTTAAACCAAACGTTCAGGACTCTAGCTAGAATCATCTGTTAACGCCTCGACCAGCACGGGGCTTGCTGATTCGGAGTTTCCCTTTGGCTACCGCTGTCACGGTCACCAAGACCAACAATGCCGATATCGACGGTCTGCTGTCGGGCTACAAATGGTCGGGCGCGATCACCTACAGCTTTCCGGATTCGCCGAGCGACTACGCTAATCCGTACACCGGCGGCAGCGGCGAGCCGACAACGTCGGGCTTTGCCTCGGCGCCGGCGCAGATGCAGGCGGCGATCAACTACGCCATCGGATTGATCAACGGCTACACCAACGCCAACATCCAGTACGCGGGCACGAACGGTGCCGACATCATGGTCGCGCAGTCGCCGGCGGCCAATCCCACCTCCTACGCCTACTATCCCGGCAACTATGCGTCCGGCGGCGACGTCTGGTTCGGGACTCAGTACAATTACTCGCTCGCCAAGCTCGGCAATTACTACTTCACGACCGCGCTGCACGAACTCGGCCATGCGGTCGGCCTCAAGCACAGCCAGGAGGCCGGAGGCCCCGGCAACGTCGCGGTGCCGAGCGCGCACGACGACAGCGAATATACCGTCATGAGCTATCGCAGCTATGTCGGCGCTTCAACCACGAGCGGGTACACCAACGAAGCGTACGGATATCCGCAGACCTACATGGCCAACGATGTCCTCGCGCTGCAGACCATGTACGGGGCGAACTTCACGACCCAGAGCAGCGCCACCGTCTACACCTGGAATCCGACCACGGGGCAGGAGTTCATCAACGGCGTCGCCCAGCTCGCGCCGGGCGGCGGCGTCGGCGGCTCGGCCAACCGCATCTATGAGACGATCTGGGACGGCGGCGGCGTCGATACCTACGACCTGTCGAACTACACGACCAATCTGAGCATCAACCTCAATCCCGGCGCCTCGTCGGTGTTCTCCACAACGCAGCTGGCCTATCTCGGTGACGGCCATTATGCCTCGGGCAACGTCTACAACGCCTATCTCTACAATGGCGACGCGCGCTCCTACATCGACAACGCCATCGGCGGATCCGGCAACGACACCATCGTCGGCAACGCCATCGCCAATACGCTGAACGGCGGCGGCGGCAACGATACGATCACCGGCGGGGCGGGTAACGACACCATCATCGGCGGCGCCGGCACCGACACCGCGGTATATTCGGGCAGCCAGGCCAATTATACGATTTCATATGACACGGCGACGCAGACATTTACGTTGGTTGATCAGCGTAGCGGCTCACCTGACGGCACCGACACCGTCACCGGCGTCGAATATTTCCAGTTTGGAGGCGTCACCGTCGCCAGCTCCAGCCTCGTTTCGAGAACGATCGAGGCGTTCGGATCGACCAGCGTATTCTTGTCCGGCGGCAACTATCATCTGGACAACATCTCGACCGGCACAGGCCCTACGCTGAAATACCTAGGCAATGTGGTGAACACGGCCAATTACACCACGTGGTCCGTCATTGCGGCCGAGCAGGTGTCCGGTGGTGGCTACGATGTGGTCTGGAAGGATTCGTCGGACGGGCATTACTCGGTCTGGAGCACGGACAGCACCGGCAATTTCGTGAAGACGCTGGCCGCGGCTCCCGAAGTGCTGGGGAGCGATCCGTCCCTGCAAGCACTGGAGACGACGCTCCAGCAGGATCTCAATGGCGACGGCACGATCGGAATACCGGCTGCCAGCCTCGTCACGGTCGAGGCGGTCGGATCAACCAGCGTGGTGGTGTCCGGCGGCAATTACTATCTGGACAACATCTCGACAGGCACAGGCCCTGCGCTGAAATACCTAGGCAATGTGGTGAACACGGCCAATTACACCACGTGGTCCGTGATTGCGGCCGAGCAGGTGTCCGGTGGTGGCTATGACGTGGTCTGGAAGGATTCGTCGGACGGGCATTACTCGGTCTGGAGCACGGACAGCACCGGCAATTTCGTGAAGACGCTGGCCGCGGCTCCCGAAGTGCTGGGGAGTGATCCCTCCCTGCAAGCACTGGAGCCGACGCTTCATCAAGATCTCAATGGCGACGGCACGATCGGAATACCGGTTGCCAGCCCCGTCACGATCGAGGCGGTCGGATCAACCAGCGTGGTGGTGTCTGGCGGCAACTATTATCTGGACAACATCTCGACCGGTAGCGGGCCTACGCTGAAATATGCAGGCTCTGTGGTGAACACGGCCAATTACACCACGTGGTCCGTGATTGCGGCCGAGCAGGTGTCAGGTGGTGGCTACGACGTGGTCTGGAAGGACTCCTCGAACGGGCACTATTCGGTCTGGAGCACGGACAGCACTGGCAATTTCGTGAAGACGCTTGCCGCAGCCCCCGAAGTGCTGGGGACCGATCCGTCCTTGAAAGCGCTCGAGCCGACGCTCCAGCAGGATCTCAATGGCGACGGCACGATCGGAATACCGATCGCCAGCCCCGTCACGATCGAGGCGATCGGATCAACCAGCGTGGTGGTGTCCGGCGGCAACTATTATCTGGACAACATCTCGACCGGCACAGGCCCTACGCTGAAATACCTAGGCAATGTGGTGAACACGGCCAATTACACCACGTGGTCCGTCATCGCGGCCGAGCAGGTGTCAGGTGGCGGTTATGACGTGGTCTGGAAGGACTCCTCGAACGGACACTATTCGGTCTGGAGCACGGACAGCAGCGGCAATTTCGTGACGACGCTCGCCGCGGCTCCCGAAGTGCTGGGGACCGATCCGTCCCTCAAAGCACTGGAGCCGACGCTCCAGCAGGATCTCAATGGCGATGGCGCCATCGGCGCAGCGCCGCTAGCTGGGGATGGTTTTGTGTTCAATTTTGGTGACACGTCACTGTCCAGCCCGCCGGAGCCGCCTGATCCCATGCCCGGTTGGGTTGGCGCGGAGGTCACGCCTTCGCCGGTGGTATTCGTCGAGGCGGTGGCGAGCCATGATACCACCGTGCAGGTCAGCCCGATCGATCTGCTCCACGACCTGCACGGGAGAGGATTCCTGCTGGCCTGACGTATCGTTGCGATGCTGAGATAGTGCCCCTGTTTCGCCCGACGGGTCAAATCGTTTCGGGAAACCCGCAGGGCGGTTCGGGCCAGCGCTTAAGTCATTGATAAAGCGGGTCCCGGCTACTGTGCATGGGGTTGTTTTCGCGCATTTTGTCGCGCGAGCATCGAATTGACGATTTTTCCCGATCGCAGCGCGCGGAATCAGGTCAGTTCAAGCGAGTGCTTGAAGTAGGCGATCGTCTCCTTCAAGCCGTCCTCGAGCGCAACCTTCGGCTCCCAGTTCAGCGCCGCCTTCGCCTTGGTGAGGTCGGGCTGGCGCTGGCGCGGGTCGTCCTGCGGCAGCGGCTTGAACACCAGCTTGGAACGCGAGCCGGTGAGCTTGATGACCTTCTCGGCGAGTTCACGGATCGTGAACTCGGAATTGTTGCCGAGATTGATCGGGCCGGTGATGTCGTCCGCGGTCACCATCAACCGCATGATGGCCTCGACGAGGTCGTCGACATAGCAGAACGAGCGGGTCTGACCGCCGTCGCCGAACACGGTGATCGGCTCGCCCTTGAGCGCCTGGACAATGAAGGAGGATACGACGCGGCCGTCATTTGGCTGCATGCGCGGGCCGTAGGTGTTGAAGATGCGCGCGACCTTGATCGGCAGGCCGTGCTGACGCCAATAGTCGAAGAACAGCGTCTCGGCGCAGCGCTTGCCCTCGTCGTAGCAGGAGCGGATGCCGATCGGGTTGACGTTGCCCCAGTAATCCTCGGTCTGCGGATGGATCAGCGGATCGCCATAGACCTCGCTGGTCGAGGCCTGGAAGATGCGCGCCTTGAGCCGCTTGGCGAGCCCCAGCATGTTGATGGCGCCGTGTACCGAGGTCTTGGTGGTTTGCACGGGATCGCGCTGGTAGTGGATCGGCGAGGCTGGACAGGCCAGGTTGAAGATCGCGTCGACCTCGATGTAGAGCGCGAAGGTGACGTCGTGCCTGACCGCCTCGAACAGCGGATTTGCGATCAGATGGGCGATGTTGCGCCGGCTGCCGGTGAAATAATTGTCCGCGCACACCACCTCGGCCCCGGCATCGAGCAGTCGTTCGCAGAGGTGCGATCCGATGAACCCGGCGCCCCCGGTCACGAGGACGCGGCTGTTCTTGTAGTTTTCAAACGCCATTATCGGTTCCAGCGTGGTCCATGCCAGGAGGGGGAGCTGATGGTGAAGGAAGGGGTAAGCCAGCACAGTGGTATCGGCTCAGGCTGAGATCGCCAACACTTTTTGGTAGGTAGTTCAATACCGTTTTTTGCTATTTCTTGTATCGAGTGGAGCGGCTTATCCGTCCGATCCTTCCCGTTTTCCCACGGTGGCCACTATTCACTGCGGGCGCCCGCTACTTGTGAGGGCTTTCAGCGGCTAGTAGGAGCTGCAGTCCCGAATCTGGCATTCGGTGCCGAGCGGCTGTGAGAGGTCTAGAGATGCGCCTTGGTGATGCTTGGGTTGGACAGACCGACGCTCGAATTCGATGGTCTGTTTTGTGGTTGCTTGCCAGCTTGGTTCCGCTGCAATTTCTTGCGCGTTTGCTCGCCGTGACGCTCTACAGCATGCCTGCGTCCGACGACTACTGTCTGGCATATCTGAACTCCGCGGGCGGCTTCCTTTGGGCTACCGAGATTTGGTACCGCACCGCCGTTGGCCGTATCGTTCCACTGCTCTTGATTCAGCTTCCAGCGGCTCTCGGTCGTGCGACGGGTCTCGACTACTTCATGACTTATGTCGCAGTGCTGATCGGCATTCAAATCTGCTTTGTTGCGGCAACGCTTCTGTTTGCCCGTCGGCTCTGGCCTCGAGCGCCGCTCCCGCAAATCATCTTTATCGGAACGGCCATGACAGCCGTGGTGCTTAGCAACGTTCCCAATTTGCGGGAGCTTCTGTACTGGTTGCCTGGAACTGCCTGCTACGCGGTTCCTGCCGCGATCGTGTTGCCGGTATTTGCGGCGTTCTTCCGTTCCGCCGAGAGCCGAACAAGAATGACGCCAGCTGAGGTCAGCATGCTGTCGGTCGGCTGCTTTGTTGCTGCCCTATGCAATGAATTCACCCCTGCCTGGCTGCTTGGTCTCGTCCTCGGTTCGCTGGCTTTTCGCGTGGCGTTCTGGCGCGATAAGGTTCAGTTGGGAGCGCATGCCATCATTGGTGCGAGCACGCTTGCCGGGCTCGCAATTCTTCTTCTCGCCCCTGGAAATTCGGTTCGCATGGGAATGTTTCCGGCGGCTGGCGATCTCAGCCACTCTTTCAGCGAAGCCTTCGAGCTGATTATCACGGATCTGAAACCCTTTGCGCATGATCGTCGCATACTGGCCTGGCTCATCGTCGTGCTGGTTTTCACTTCGATTCAGCCGCCGCCAGCCCGCAAGGCTGTCCGCGAGAAGCTCCTGCTGGCCGCGCTTGCATCGATGTTCTCGCTGGCGTGCACCTACTTCGCCATCTTCACCGCGGAATATTCCATGGGCGGCGGCCTGCCACCGCGATCCCAAAACCAGACCATCATCTTGCTAGGTGCGGGGTTGACGATCAGTGCGGCATTGTTGGTGCGGGCGTTTCAGAGCTGGCGACTGTCTGGATCGGTAGCATCTCCGGCAAAAGCCGGGCTTGTCAGTGAGGCGATCGCCGCCGTTGTGGTGGGCGCAGTGTTGATTTTTCCATTGGCGAACAGTGCCACGACCAAACTGTTGCGATCGGAACAAGCCTCCTTCCGTACGTTCTGGCTGGAGGGGATGGCGCGGCACGCGCAGCTGTCGTTGGCACCGGAAGACAGTTTCGTGCTCGCCAGTCACACAGTGCTGCCAACGGTGCTATCGGCCGGAGAGATAGGAGATAAACCCAATCGGTTGCCGAACGATTGCATCGCGCAGTTTTATGGAAAGAAGGCTGTCATCGTCCAGCCGACGGTCAAAGCCGGCACGCCTTCCGAAGTTCTGGCAGAGCTTCCAAAGCTGATTAGTGACATTCGTTCGCATAATGGTTCGATCAAACCTGGCCTCGTAACGCCCTCGCAACTGGCTCTCTTGAGCATCGATGTTCCATCGCTGCTGATCGCGGGGCAAAGCTTCTCATCGCCCTGGGGACAAGTCGTCGTGACGCGTCTGGCACACACGACGACGCTGGATTTTCATTCCGTTCCCGCGGACATTTGCCGTGAATTGCTCTATGAAGGCAGCCGGATCGAAGGCGTCGTGAGGGTTGCGGGTTCGGGCAGAGCGGCCAGCGAGCGACCTGCGCCGGCAAGTCCGGAGGTGGTCAAAAACGCCTGCCTGGGCGAAGAGGCCGTGGCACGTCTTATCATCGAAAACGACGCGAAATCAGTGCCTGCTCGCTAGGGTGTGTTTCCGTTAGTTTCCTAGTGGGAAAAGCGCATTGGCCCGGCCAGCGAATGTTTCACCGAGAATTCTGACGGTTTCTCAAGGTTGCAAAATTGTGTAAAAGCGCGTTCATGATACGACCACCCTCCTTAGGGAATCTTTGATGAAAGTTGTTATCCTGGCCGGAGGTCTGGGCACGCGTATCGCCGAGGAAACGACAACGCGCCCGAAGCCCATGGTCGAGATCGGCGGCCGGCCCATCCTCTGGCACATCATGAAGATCTACAGCCATTACGGTTTCCATGATTTCGTGATTTGCCTTGGCTACAAGGGCTACATGATCAAGGAGTATTTTGCGAACTACTTCCTGCACATGTCCGACGTGACCTTCCATCTCGCTGAGAATCGTATGGAGGTGCATCGTGAAACGGCCGAGCCCTGGCGCGTCACGCTGGTTGATACCGGTGAGGAGACGCAAACCGGTGGCCGGCTGAAGCGGGTGCTGCCCTATCTCGTGAACGAACCTTTCTTCGCGCTGACTTATGGCGATGGTGTCGCCGACATCGATCTCTCCGCCGAGATCGCGTTCCACACCAAACATGGGCGCGCTGCGACCGTTTCGGTCGTGCGGCCGGCAAAGCGCTTCGGCGCGGTCGCAATCGAAGGCACTCGGGTCGTCAACTTTGAGGAAAAGCCGAATGACGATGGCGGCTGGATCAATGGTGGTTTCTTTCTGCTTTCGCCATCGGTCGCTGGACTGATTGCGGACGACAAAACGATCTGGGAGCGCCAGCCGATGGAGCAACTCGCGCGCACGGATCAGCTTCGCGCCTTCGTGCATCACGGCTTCTGGCACCCGATGGACACGTTGCGCGATAGAAACTATCTTGAGGACGAGTGGGCCAACAATCGCGCCAAATGGAGGGTCTGGTGACCGATCCGGCGTTCTGGCGCGGCAAGAAGGTCTTTCTGACCGGGCATACCGGCTTCAAGGGCGCGTGGGCCTCGCTGCTGCTGCGAGGCTTCGGCGCCGACGTCTATGGCTACGCGTTGGCGCCGGACCATCCATCGTCACTGTTCGTGGCGGCGCGGGTCGCTGACGACGTCAAGCAGTGTCTTGCCGACATTCGTGATCTCGGCAGATTGACTGCGGCACTGACGGAAGCCCAGCCCGACGTGATCATTCACATGGCAGCGCAGGCGCTGGTGCGGCCGTCCTATTCCGAGCCGGTCGAGACCTTTGCGACGAATGTGATGGGAACGGTGCACATTCTGGAAGCTGCGCGACATCTGCCTTCCGTCAAGGCCGTGCTGATCGTCACCAGCGACAAGTGCTACGAGAACAATGGCGGCCAGGCAGCCTTCCGCGAGGGCGATCGGCTGGGCGGCAACGACCCCTACAGCAACAGCAAGGCGTGCGCGGAGCTCGTGACCCATTCCTACCGGCGAAGCTTCTTCGCCGACAGCGGCGCAGCGCGCATCGCGAGTGCGCGCGCAGGAAATGTATACGGTGGCGGCGACTGGGCTCGTGATCGCCTTGTGCCAGATGCGATGCAGGCGTTCCTGGATCGTCAGCCGCTGCGCATCCGCAATCCTGATTCGGTGCGCCCATGGCAGCACGCGCTCGATCCCATCCTTGGCTATCTCACGCTCGTCGAAAGGCTGTTCGCCGATGCGAGCCTTGCCGATGGCTGGAACTTCGGTCCGAACGCCGAAAGCGAGCAGCCGGTGCGGAATATCGTGGAGCATTTGCAGGCGCTGTGGGGTGAGGGTGCGGAATGGATCAGCAACGACGGCCTGCATCCGCATGAAGCCGCGTTTCTGAGGCTCGACTGCGAACGCGCCCGCACGCAATTGAACTGGACGCCGCGCCTGGACTTGGTCCAGGGGCTCAGCCTGACCGTTGACTGGTATAAGGCGTTTCAGCGCGGCCAGGATCTGCGCCAGGTTTCGCTCGAACAGCTCGAGCGCGTGCTGGATGGCGCGGTCGCGGCGGGCAGGTCGCAGGCGCCATCGGAACCATCTCGCGGCAGAATTGCCGCCAACGCTAAGTGACTTACATGACATCGGCGCCAGCTCCCGCACGCGCGGGTCAACGAAGCCCCGAAGAGATCAGGGCATCAATCATGGAACTGGTGGAGGAATACCACGTCATCGCGCACGCGCCGAAGCAGTTCGTCGCCGGCCAATCGCCCGTGCCCGTATCAGGACGCGTCTTCGATGCGAGCGACGTCAAATCGCTGGTCGATTCCGCACTGGATTTCTGGTTGACCACGGGGCGCTTCAATGAGGAGTTCCAGCGGAAACTCGCCAAGCGGGTCGGTGCGCGCTACGCGTTGACCGTAAATTCCGGTTCTTCGGCTAATCTGGTCGCTTTCTCGGCGTTAACCTCGCCCCTGCTGCGCGACCGGCAAGTCCCGCTCGGGAGCGAGGTGATCACGGCAGCGACTGGATTTCCGACGACCGTCAATCCATCGATGACGCAGGGCATGGTGCCGGTGTTTGTCGATGTCGATATTCCCACCTACAACATCATTCCCGAACGCGTGGAAGAGGCGATCACGCCGAACACGCGCGCGATCATGGTGGCGCACACGCTCGGCAATCCATTCGACGCCGGCAAGATCGCGGATATTGCCAAGCGTCACAAACTGTGGCTGATCGAGGATTGTTGCGACGCGCTCGGTGCGACCTTTGACGGGCGTCATGTCGGCACGTTCGGCGACATCGGGACGCTCAGTTTCTACCCCGCGCACCACATCACGACGGGCGAGGGAGGCGCCGTCTTCACCAGCCATCCGGGCTTACGCCGCGCCATGGAGACCTTCCGCGACTGGGGACGCGACTGCTACTGCGATCCGGGCAAGGACAATACCTGCGAGCGTCGCTTCGACTGGCAGCTCGGCGAGCTGCCCCGCGGCTACGATCACAAATACATCTACAGTCATCTCGGCTTCAATTTGAAGATCACCGACATGCAGGCAGCGGTCGGCGTGTCCCAGCTCGACCATCTCGAAGGCTTCATCGCCGACCGGCGCCGGAACTTCGATCTCTTGAAGAGCGGGCTGAAGGAGCTCGAGGAATTCTTTATCCTGCCCGAGGCCACACGAAATAGCGATCCCTCCTGGTTCGGCTTCGTGCTGACCGTTCGCGACGGCGCACCGTTCGAACGTGACGCCATCGTCCGCCATCTGAACGAGCGCAGGATCGGCACGAGGCTGCTGTTCGGCGGCAATCTGGTGCGGCAGCCCTACATGATAGGACGGAATTTCCGCGTGCACGGCTCGCTTGCCAACAGCGATACGATCATGAACCGGGCCTTCTGGATAGGCGTCTATCCGGGGCTGGGCGACGAGCATATCGGCTATGTGCTTCAGGTCATCCGCGATTTCTGCGCTGCCCAGATCAGCGGCGCCTAATGCGAGAATAACGCGATGAAGGGAGCACAGTACATTGCGGAATTTCTCGCGCTGGTCGGAAGCGATCGGGTCTTTCTGCTGACGGGCGGCGCCTGCGCCTTCATGATCGACGCAGTCGCGCAGCATCCGAAGCTCAGCTACACCTGTTTCCAGCACGAGCAGGGCGCCGCTATGGCCGCGGACGCGTTGTGGCGCGTCAGTCACAAGGTCGGCGTAACGCTCGCAACCTCCGGCCCGGGCGCGACCAACCTCATCACCGGCATAGCCACATCCCATTTCGATTCGATTCCGTGCCTGCACATCACCGGCCAGGTGAACCAGCGCGAGAGCAGCGCATTCCACGGCGCGAATGTGCGTCAGGCCGGATTCCAGGAGACCAGGATCGTGGAGATGGTGCGGCCGATCACCAAATACGCGGTGATGGTCAAGAACGCGGCCGAGCTGCGCGAAGAGCTGGCCAAGGCCTATTCGATCGCGATCTCCGGCCGCATGGGGCCGGTCCTGATCGACGTTCCCATGGACATCCAGCAGGCCGAGGTCGGCGACGATATCCTGCTTCCGTCAAAACTGCCTCAGGCGACGGACGCGCCGGCCCAGGTGCTGGCGTATCTAAAGCGGACGCTGGGGGAAGCGAAACGCCCGGTGGTGCTCTGTGGCGCGGGCGTTGGACTTGCTGGTGTCGAACGTGATGTTGCGGACTGGCTGCAGCGCAGCGGCCTGCCGTTCGTCTCGAGCTGGGCCGGGCTCAGCTATTTCGATCATGATCATCCGGGCTTCGTCGGACAGATCGGCGTCTACGGCAATCGCGGTTCGAACTTCGTCTTACAGAACGCCGATGCCGTGATTGTGCTCGGCAGCCGGCTCGATAACCGCCAGCGCTCCGGCAACACCAAGCAATTTGCGACCGGCGCGACCGTCCACGTCGTCGACATCGACAAGGAGGAGCTCGCGAAATACCGCAATGATGGCTATCGCGTCAGCCATCTGGACTTCGCCGCGCTGCCGGGGGTGTTGCGCCAGCTCGATGTCGGCCCGCAGGACCCGGCGTGGACCAAGTACGTCGCCGAAATGAAGCAGCGCTACTACCACAAAGAGGTCAGCACCTCCGCCGCGCGGCTGAACTCATTGTCGCCCTACGATGTGATCCGTCGGGTCAACGAGATCATCGCGGAGGATGCAATTGTCATCGGCGACACCGGTGCTGCAGTCTGCTGGCTCTACCAGGCGTTCAAGGTGAAGCGCCACACCCTGTTCAATCCGGGCGGTAACTCGCCGATGGGCTACGCGCTGCCGGCTGCGATCGGAGCCAAGATCGACCGGCCGGACCGGCAGGTGATTTCCTACAATGGTGACGGCGGCTTCCACCTGAACATCCAGGAACTTCATACCGTCAAGCACAACAATCTCGATATCGCGATCATCGTCATGAACAACGGGTCGTACGGGATCATCAAGCAGTTTCAGGACAGCTACATGCAGAGCCGCTACAGCGCCTCGCGAGATGGCCTGAGCTTTCCGGATTTCGGCGCGCTCGCGGCGGCCTACGGCCTGCGCTACGCGCGCATCGAGCGCCTCGAGCAGATCGAGCCGGGATTGTTCGAGGGCGGACCGATCGTGATCGACGTGATGCTGAGCGAGCATACGCTGATCGAACCCAAGCTCGAGATGGGGCGCCCCATCAACGATCAGTTCCCTTACCTCAGCGAGTGCGAATACGCGGAAGGCAACCGCTTCGTCGATTATCCGAGGCCAGCGTCGTTGCGAACTGTTTAGAGCGGCGGGAAATTCCAAGACAGCGACGGGATCGCGATGCGCATATTCGTAACGGGCGCTACAGGCTTTCTGGGATCCTATGTTGCAGAAGACTTGATTGCGCAGGGACATGACGTCGCCGTGCTGCTGCGGCCGGGCACGAGACCGTGGCGACTCGCCGCCATCTTCGATCGCCTCACCGTCATGGAGGGTACGCTGGACGATGTAGCGTCGTTCGACAGCCGGCTTCGTTCTTTTGCGCCCAATGCCGTCGTGCACATGGCCTGGCGCGGGGTGGGCAGCAGCGAGCGAAACAGCAAGGATCAGGTGCGCAACATCGCCGACACTATGGAGCTGGCGGATCTTGCGGCAGATGTCGGCGCAGCGATCTTCGTCGGCGCGGGATCGCAGGCCGAATACGGGCCCTATGATCGCGCGATCGTCGAGAGCGACGTGCCGCGACCGACGACGCTCTACGGCATCGCCAAGCTCGCGAGCGGTCTGATGGCCGAGCGCCGCTGCGCCGAGCGCAAGCTGCGCTTTGTCTGGCTGCGCATCTTCTCGGCCTACGGTCCCAGGGATAGCCAAGCGTGGTTGATTCCAAGCCTGATACGCACCTTGCGCATCAATGGGCATATGGCGCTCACCGCTTGCGAACAGCGTTGGGGCTTCCTCCACGCTCGCGATGTGGCTGCCGCCTTTCGCCTGGTGCTCGAAAGCCCGGCGGCGTTCGGCATCTACAATCTTGGCAGCCCTGAGGCGCCGCAGCTTCGCGAGACGGTGAGGCGTCTACACGAGCTGATCGGCGCCGGCGTGCTCGGCCTTGGCGAAGTACCGTATCGACCCGACCAAGTCATGGTCCTTGCCGCCGACATGACGCGGCTGGAAGCCCTCGGCTGGCGTCCTGCAGTCGATCTTGATCAGGGATTGCGGGAGACGCTCGCCTGGCAGGCCGCCTCGGAGCAGGCCATAACGTGAGCCCTCAAGGGCTGGACGGCCCGTCGAAATTGACGCGCTCGCGCTCGAACACGACGGGCTTCTCACGGACCTGACCGTAGATCGCCAGGATGTATTCTCCGATCATTCCCATGAAGAACAGCTGGACGCCGCCGAAGAAGAACATCGCGACGATCAGGGTCAGGATGCCGGGTTCGGCAAGGCGCTGATAAAGGATCAGGCCGATCAGAAAATTGGCGACGGCATAGCCGATGCTCAGGAACGAGAGGGTGAAGCCGGCATACAGCCCGAGGCGCAGCGGAGCCGAGGTGAAGGAGACCAGCCCGTTGATGCCCTGGTCGATCAGGGCCGCCGCGCGATTTTTCGACAGTCCTTTCTTGCGCGCGCGCCAGGTGTAGGACACGCCAACGGCGCGCCCGCCGCACTCGAATGTCATCATTCGCATGAACGGATAGGCGTCGCGGACGTGACGCATCGCCTCGACGATGCGCCTATCGACGAGCTGAAAGTCGCCGACGCCCGGAGGCACCTTGAGTTCGGAGAATCTGGTCAGCACGCGGTAGTAGACGTCGCGCAGCCTGCGCATCAGCCTTCCTTCCTCGCGCACGGCGCGGATGCCGTAGACGATCTCGTTGCCTGCCTCCCACAGCTTGACGAAATCGGGCAGCAATTCCGGCGGGTCCTGGAGGTCGGCCGGCATGAACAGCAGAACGGCGTCCCCACTGCTTGCCATTACCCCGTTATAGGTGTTGCGTAGCGGCCCGAAATTGCGTGCGTTGACGATAATCTTCACCGCAGGATCCTGTGCAGCAATCTCGCGCAGGATCTCCAAGGTGCGATCGTCGGAGGCGTTGTCGCAGAAGATGTGCTCGCGCCGATAGCCCTGGAGCTCGCCGTCGAAGATCTTTCGGATCGCCTGATAGCAATCCCTGACATTGAGCTCTTCATTATAGCAGGGCGTGATGACGCTGATTGTTTTCACGTTGGGGCCTCTGCAGGAAGATGATTGGTCGCCGCGATGTCTCGGCGGCGCAGGTGACAGTTTTGTAGTAATGCGCGGCGATGCCATCGCCAGGCCAGCGGTCGGCATTGGCCGTCACGTCGGATGTCATCAACCTCGGCGATCGGTGAGAGGACGCACGCAAAGCGCCTCTGTTCGTGGCAGATTAGAGACAACCCGCCAAGGCCGCAATGTACAATTCCGGCCTTTGCAGGTGGCTACCCAGCGAGTCCCGAGCGCTGCTAAAATTCCCGCCGCTTCAACCAGGCCCGCGCACCCCAATGGGCAAAGCACCAGGCCGATCTGGTCAGGGAGAGGTGCTCGACATTGCGGTAGATCTGCCAGACCCATTTGGCGGAGCGCATCGGGCGGCTGGACACTGAGGAGCCCCTGACGCGATAGCGTGCAAGATCCTCGTTGAGGCCGTACGCGGTGTGGCCGCGCTTGAGGACCGAGAGCCACAGGCAAAAATCGTCATAGCCCTCGTTCTTCATCGCGATGGGGCCTGCGATCTCGCGATCAACCATCGCGGTCAGCGTCGCGATCGCGGTGTTCTTCAGAAGCTGCCCATAGGTGAGCGAGGCAGGCGCTTCGATCAGCCGTCCGGTGACGGTGTTGGTCTCGTTGACGCGGCGGAAGGCAGTGTAGCTGAGAGCGGCCTGCTTCTGCCGAGCGAAGGCAAGCTGCCGCTCCAGCTTCTCGGGCAGCCAAAGATCGTCGCTGTCGAGGAAGGCGAGATAGCGGCCCTGCGCGGCGTCAATCGACGCCTGGCGCGCGAGTGCCGGGCCGCCATTCCTGGCTTGCCGAATCAGCTTGACGCGCGGATCGCGCTCGCCGACGTCCGCGATGATCGCCGGCGTCTTGTCCGTCGAGCAGTCGTCGGCGATCAGGAGCTCCCAGTCGGCGAATGTCTGGCTCTGTACCGAGCGGATCGTCTCCTCGATCAGGCCTTCGACGTTCCAGGACGGTGTGATGATCGAGACGAGCGGCATGATGGATCCGTTCAGTTCACGCGGGCCGGCTAGGCGATCGCCGCGCGCAAGCTAGCCGCAAACGTGTCGAGCAGCTTGGGATCGCCGATATAGAGCTCGCCCGGATAAGACCGGCGCCAGGCAGACTCGAAATAGGGCGCGCCTTTGGCCGGATCGAACGGTCCGGCGGAGAGTGCCTCGCGCAGGCGTGCGGGCACGTCGGCCAGACGATCGACCGCATACACCAGCGGGCATGAGCGGTAGAACGCATCGCCCATCACCACGACCGGCTTGCCGAGCAGCAGCGCTTCGGCGCCCGACTTGCTGTTGACGGAGATGACCGCATCGGCGCGATTGAGCACGGTGTAATTGTTGGTCTGCGGCGGCAGCAGCACCAGATTGTCGAACCGGCGTGCCAGCTCGAGGAGGCGGGCAGCCGGGATTGCGCCGATCTGGGCGGGATGCTCTTTCACCACGAGCACATGCGAATCCGGAATCGTGCGTAGCAGGAAGTCGACGGTCGCGACCTGGTCGAGATAGTCCGGCGAGCGCAGCGTCAGCGCCATGTCGGCGGGAACGTGGAACGGATAGTAGACGAAGGGAGTTTCGGGCAGCGGGCTATAGAGCTTACGCAGCCGCGTCGCGTTGAGCGCCATCGCCGCATGCACCTGGGCATGGCGCAGATTGTGTCCGAATTCCTGGTGCTTGCCGAGCGCGAACTGGTCCCAAAGTTTTTCAGCCAGACGATGGGCGTTGCGTAAATTGACGACCTTCTTGAAGGCCGCCGAATAATGGTGCTGATCCTTTTTGGGAATGACGATCGCACGCTGCCGCAGCGTGTCGTCCAGATAGGTGCGTACCTCGGGGGACACCGCGTCCGCCGGCACTGCCATCATATCGGGTGCGGCAAAGCTGTCCGGCGTGAAATACATCCGGCCGCGGAAGAAGGAGGGTTCTATGAACCAGTTGCGGGTGCCCCGGCGCCTGGCGGCGTAGAAGCTTGCGATCACGGACAGAAAGCCGCCGAGCTCCTGGACCAGTTCGACACGCCGCCCCTGCGACTCCAACCGGTCGAGCAGCGTCTCCATCGCGTTGGAATAGATCATGAAGCGTCGGCGCAGGGCCGCGGTGTCGCGGATGCCGAAAGTGAAACGCTCGTGGCTGAACAGGAAATTGGTCCCGTCGAGTCCGTAGGCAGCAACGCGCGCGTCGAAGGCCGTGCGATCGTCGGGCGACGGACCGGCCTTGAGGCCCTCGCGATACATATTCGTGACCGGAACGCCTTCGGCAATCGACATCTCCGCGCTGCGATCGTCGAAGGCAAGCAACTCGACGTCATGGCCTGCCGCGCGTAATCGCTGTGCGACCGGAATCCAGAACCTAGTCTGGTATTCGGCAAGCGTGGTGATGAGAATGGTCTTTGCTGATGTTGTCATGGCGCTATTGGACGTGTTCGATCGCAATGCTTGCGAGCGGCAAGCCTGTCGTCGTGCAGTGCGCTCGTCTTGCCGTAAATCGAGACGGGCTCGCCTGATCGTGAGCGGCGATGCGCTGAAGCAGGGTCTGGACGAACGGAGGCACGATCCGCTTGTCGCGCCGGACCGGATTGAACTGGCTGCGTAGCCGCTCGGTGGCCGCCGAGCCGAGCGCGGCGCTCGCGGCGCCTTTGACGATCTGGCCAAGGCTCGGCTTGGCACGCGTTCCCTTCACGGTTGCAAGCAGCGAGACGTAAGGCCGGCGCGAACGCGTTGCGCCAGTCAGGACATCGGCGACACGTTCGGCGGCTTTTCCGTCGTTGAGATGGAAGAAGGCCTCGATATCGGCGGCGTGAACGCGGGCGAAATCGAAGGTCTCGGTCTCGCGCTCGACGTGATCGACCGCGCCGAGCAGCTCGTCGAACGAGGCGACCTGCCTGCTCACGCGCGCCGGCAGCGTGGCATGGCCTGCAGTGGCGGGTGTGTTCAAATATTCGAGCTGGAGCGGCAGCTTTCCCAGCAATACCGATTCGACAGCCGTCCCGCAGTTGAGATGAATGACCGCGGCTGCATTGCGGATGCGGTCGAGCACGCTGCCGGTACCGTCGATCAGGACGTTGGCGTGACGCGAGAGTGCATTGCGATAGACGTCCTCGCTCTCGAAGGGATGCGGACGCACGAGAATGTTGCGGTCGGGCCGCGCTGCGGCGAGCCGGTCGATCTCGACAAGATAGTTGGCGAAGACCTGCTTCAGGTCCGCGATGAAGCGATCGACATAGGCCCCATCCCAACCGGCCCGCACCATCGCCTCGCGCTCGCCGCCCGGCTTGCCGGTGAAGCGGGAATTGACCAGCGGAAAGTTGGCGTTGACGAGCAGATAGCCGCGCGGCTCGCCGTCGAGCAGCGCGCGCCAGCGTGGAGCTGCGAAATCGAAGCGCGGACATCCGGTGAGATGAAGCTGCTCCGGCTTCATGGTTCCGGCGGCAAGGAAGGCGTCGTGCAACCGGCTGCCCCAGAAGAAATAACCCGTCAGAATGTCGGCGTAACCGCTGCCCTTGACGTGGGCGGCCATCGCCGGGGGCGAGTTGCCGCCCTTTTCCGCGAGCACGCCGCCTTCGGTATCGAGCACGTACAGCGCCAGACCGGCGCCGGAAAAGCTGCGCATCAGGTCGAGATTGACGGGACGTGCGTAGTTGACGACCAGTGCGTCCAGCCCAAGTCGCGGGACATCGACGGCCTGCTCGTACATCGGCACGAGCATGACGGACACGCCACGCCGCGCGAGCTGATAACCAAGCATGACTGCCCCGGGCAGGTCACGCTTGGGGTGATCGACCACCAGGCCTATGCGCAAGATATGAGCTCCTGGCAGGTCCGCTTCAGAGTCGCATCACGGTGCGCTCAAGGTCCGTCAGGGTACCCACCGCGCGGAAGCGCGGCGGCGGCTCGGGATAGATGCGGGGCCGCTGGATATAGGTTGCCGTGTAGAGCAGGCGGTTGTGATCCGACTGGATCCGGCTTCCCATGTGCAGACAGCGGGCCGTGTTGATGATGAAGGACGACAGGCGCGGCGCGATCATTTCCTTGACCGCGTTGGGACCGGTCTTGGCGAACACCTGGGCGTCGCTCATGTGACTCTTGATCGTGTTGCGGAACGCCTTCGAGGGCCCGGCCGGAATGAAGGTGAACGGACCGTCGGCTGTGTTCTGAACATCGGTCAGATAGATGAAGAGCTTGCAGACGCGCTTGTCGTCGTGATCGAGATGCCAGAGCTGGGAATAGCTCAGCGCCTCGTTTGGAGTTGGTTGCGACAACGTCAACAGCACGTCCGACAATTGCGGCAGATCGTGCATGAAATCGCCGATGATGCGCAACGCGGCCGGTTGCAGCGCGTAGCGCACGAACGGATGGTCGGTCGCAAAGGCGCCGTTGACGAGGTCCTCGTCCAGCAAGCTGACCCAGAAGGACTTGTGACCGAGCTGCTGCTTGCCGGAGAGCTCCTTCAGCCGAGCCACCTTGTCGTCGGCAACGTCGGCAACGGCTTTTGCGAGGCCGCGGTCCATTAGCGCGGACACGTCGACGTAGCCGTCACGGTCGAGCTTCTGGCTTGCCTCGCTCCATTCCGCTTTCGACGGGAGCTGATCGAGCAGGGCGACGCGCCGGGCCCGGGCGCCCGGTTGCAGGCTTGTCAGAACCGCCTTGGTGACCCAGCCGAGATCCGTCCGGTTGAAGTGCCACAGGACGCGGCGAAACTGGTTGATCTTCTGCCTTTTCGGCGTTTTCACGCCGGCATCGATGCTCGTCATCTGGGGGTACCCGATCGCAGGAAAGCAGCCTCTTTAACCCCAAGGCTCATCCTTTTGCTACCCTAAAGTGTTGCCGGAGAGATACCCTTTCGCCCGAAATAGCTCCGCCCAAGCGCGACAATCAGGCCGCGTTGTTCCGCGGTCAGGACCAGAAAATATTGGGCCGTCCATGTGGCCGCGCAAAACGCAGCCATCAGCACCGCCAGTGCGACAATTCCCGCGTCGGGCACAAAATACTGGATGGCGGCGAGGGGAAGTGCTGCGAGCACGAGGATGGCCCAATGGGCCAACATGGCGGACCAGAACCGTCTCGCATCCAGTCCGAGCTCCCTGACGAACGTCATGAGCTGCCAAGGTACGATCGCGGCGGTTCCAATGGTCTGTCCGAGGATGAAGGCCCGCTCCGCGAGAAGGTGGGCGGCCGCAAGGGTGACCGCCGCCCAGATCACCAGATGGATCATCATCAGCCGGTTCAGCCGCCGCTGAACCTTGGTGCGCGTCATGAACAGCGTGTTGCCGAAGATGACGTATTGAAAGCACATCGTGACCACGAACATCCAGCCCATCCAGTGAGCGTAAGGAACGATCTGTGGTCCGATCCACATATGCATGATCGTAGGCGACATCACCGCGGCCGCGACAAAGGGCGGCACCGTCACGATCGGCAACATCACGATCCCGGCTTCGCCAAATCGGTTGAACTGGCCGTGGCTGTTGCGCTGATCGAGGCGGCTCACCACGGGGAGCATCGCCGAGATGAGCAAACTCGCGACCACCTTGGCGAGGCGCGGGATTCTCACCAGGGTGTCATAGATACCGACACTCTGCGCGCCGATATAGCTGCCGATCAGGAATGGCTGGATCGGCGCGATGATGCCGCCGATCAACTTGCCCTGCATCACCAGGAGGCAGCGCGTCATCACCTCGCGGGCGATCGCAGCGCCGGGAACCGTCGGTCTGATCCGCGTACGGCGAAGTGCGGCGATCGAGGCGCCGAGCAGGATCAGCGCGCGCAACAGCCCGCTGCCAAGGAAATAGTAGGTCACCATCTCGTACGGCTGCCCGGATCGGGCAGCGTGGATGGTGGCAAGGACGTAGAGCAAGGTCGTCAGAAATTCGCAAATCCGCAACAGCCCGTAGCGCTCGAACCCCTTGACGATGCCCTCCCACACCAAGGCCGGGAACAGCAAGACGTTGCTGACAGCCGTCGCGAGCAGCATATTGGTGAAGCTTGCGGCGTGCGTCGGCTCGACCTTGAACTGGGCGACGAGCAGCGGCGCAGCCAGCCATATCGCAAGGCTCAGCGCGAGTCCCAGCAGCAACGAGATCACGGATAGCAGCAGGATCTGACCGCCTGCCAGGCGCCAGTCGCGATGCTCCCTAGCGCGAGCGACCACTTGGGTCGTCACCTCCGGCAGGCCGAAATCGATGACACCGATCAGTCCAGAGGGCAGCAAGAGGCGGGTGAGGACGATGAGCCCGAACTCGGCAACGCCCCAGGTGCGGATAATGATCGGAATGACGATGACGCCGAGGATAGCGACAAGCCCGAAGACGATCGCCGACACGACGGTATTCTGGACGAGGCGCTTCAGCATGGCATGGCCCGGCTCACCATGCACTCAGCCCGCCGTCTACGGCGATGTTCTGGCCGGTCACGTAGGAGGCGGCATCCGACACCAGGAACAGCATCGTCCCCACCATCTCGTCCGCGCGAGCCATGCGGCCGAGCGGGATACGGGCGCCATAGCGCGTCTTGAAGGTTTCGTTCTGTCCGCTCTCGACCCCGCCGGGGGTGAGGGTATTGACGCGAACGCCCTTCGCCGCCCAGTAGGTCGCGAGGTGCTTGGTCAGGCCGATGACACCGGCTTTGGACGCCGTGTAGACCGCCGGCGTATTGATGGCGCGGCCGAGATATTCGGAGCCTTCATAGATGCGCTGGTCGGGCGCCATCAGGCCGTAGATCGAGGCGGTCTGCACGATAGCGCCGTAGCCGCGCTCGGCCATTCGGCCGCCGAAAACCTGCGCGACGTTGAACATGCCGTCGAGATTGACCGCCATGATCTCCCGCCAGGTGTCCAGCGAGAATTTCTCGACGGGTGCAAAGAAGGCGTCGATGTCACGGGTCTTGCTCGCCGCGTTGTTGAGCAGGATCGAAACGGTTCCGAGATCGGCTTCGAGCGCATCAGCGGTGCTGCGCACGGAGTCGGGCTGGGTGATGTCGCAGCTATAGCCTTTCGTGCGGACGGCGTGGCGCGAGGCGATCTCGGCTGCCGCAGCATTGGTCGCGGCCTGATCGAGATCGACGATCGCAACATTGGCGCCAAACTCGGCAAGCCCCTCGGCAAACCGACGTCCGAGGATGCCGCACCCGCCGGTGACGACGGCGGTTCGGCCGGTCAGATCGAACAAAGCCTTGAAGCTCGGGGTCATCACTTGAGGCTCCTCAGGCCGGCAGTCGCTGGCGCAGCAGCAGTTCCACCAAGACAAAATCGAGATCGGAGTCGATGTCGATCGAGCGTTCCTCCGGCATCTCGAACAGCCGCGTGTCCGGATAGAACACCGCAGGCTGCTCCAGGAATGGCGCGACGCGCCAGACGTAGATCGACGCGTTCATGTCGAAGCAGCGCGGCGCATCCTGCCGGCGCGTGATCGGAGGATGGGCGGACTTGGAGAGGCCGACGCTGCCATCGATGCGCTGCTCGACCAGGTTGAAATAGGGCGAGCGGCGCGCCGGCGCCCCGGTGATGACGTTGCGCGAGCCGCTCTCGCGCAGCAGTGCTACCGCACCGGTGATGTCGGACGCCAGCCGCAGCGGCGAGGTGACGTCGAGATCGACGAAGATTTCCGGCGTCTTGCCCGTTCGCGCGATGGCCTGCTCGAGGCAGTGGCGGATCGCCGGCAGCTTCGGTGCGGTATCGGTCGCCATCTCGTCCGGACGCTTGACCGCGATGTCGGCGCCGGCCTTCAGTGCTGCGTCGAGCAGCGCATCCGAATCGCTGCTGAAGGCGATCGCGTCGAACAGCCCGGTCTCGCGCGCCTGCGCGATGCTCCACGCGAGCACGGGCCTGCCGAGGAGATCGCGCGCATTCTTGCCGATGACCCCTTTCGAGCCGCCGCGCGCGCAGATGGTGCAGAGGAGACTCATGGCGATATCCAGCTCTTGGTGCGCAGCGCACGCTCGCTTGCGTCGATCAGATGGACCACGCCGAGCGCTTCGGGCAGCGAGCAAGCCGGACTCGCGCCGCGCATCGCCGCGGCATGCATGTCGCGATAGCTTTGGTCGCGCTCGCTGGGAAACTCCGTTGCCTTGCCGTTGAGGGTCAGACGGCTGCCGACGAGATCGGCCTCGATGGTGTCGTCGTCGACATTGACGCGAATGCGGCGGATGCCCTGGCGGTCGAGATAATCCATGTGGACGTGGACCGACGGCGCCCGCTGCATGTCGAGCAGCAGGTCGAGGTGATCGTCGACGTCGATCTCGCGCGCGCCGGACGCGCCGCCGAGCGCTGCGACGCGATGCCATGGCCCGAACAGCCACAGGAGATAGTCCAGTTCGTGGCTGAGATCCCGTAGCACGCCGCCTCCGGAATCAACCGTGGCGGATGCGGTCGCGCGATGATCACGGCCGGGCCGCCAGTCCCTGATGTCCTGGCCGACATAGGCGGCGACCGTGATCACGTCGCGCCCGCGCAGCCTTTCAGCCAGAGCCGTCATCACGGGATGGAAACGCAGATTGTATCCGACGCTGATATGGGCAAACGGATATTTCGGGGGTGGGGCCGGTGCCGCAAATAACGGCTTTTCGACAAGAACTTTGCCACGGAAGCCGGCCTCCGCGAGCTCTTGCAGGTTGGCCGCATGACGCGCGGTCTCGGTGGCGATCACCACGTAATCCGGACGCGCCGCCGCGATGGCCTGCGCAATCGACCCGTAGTCGCCGCCTTCGCGGCGGCTGACGGTCGCGACCTCAAGGCCAAGCTCGCGCAGGATGCGCGCATGCCTTGTTCCGATCGAGCCGAGGCCAACCACGACGGCTTTTGTCGAGGTCACGGGAACACCTCGTGAAACTCCGCATGAGCCTGCTCGAAATCCTCCAGGCGGCCGATGTCGAGCCAGTATTCCCTGATAGGATAGACCGCGACCTGCCCCTTGCCGGCGATCACGCGCTCCAGGACGGTCGGCATGTCGATGCTGACGCCGGGCGTGAGATGGCTGAAGACGGACCGGCCGATCACATAGATGCCGGCGCTGACGAACCAGCTCTCGGTCGGCTTCTCGCGGATGGCATCGAGAAAGCCGTCCGACGTCGATACCACGCCATAGGGTACGTGGACCTTGTGCTCGCGCACCGCCATCGTCGCTTCCGCCGGTGCTGCGTTATGGAAGTCGAGGAGAGCCCCGTAGTTGATCGTGGTGAGGATGTCGCCATTGGTGACGATCATCGGCAGGTCCGGCGGCGTCCTGAACAGCCCGAGCGCGCCTGCAGTCCCCAGGCGTTCGGTTTCGTGGATGTACTGGATATTGGCGCCGAAGGCGGCGCCATCGGCAAAGTAGTCCTTGATCGTCTGGGCCTTGTAGTTGACCGAGATGTAGATGTTGCCAAAACCCTGCTGCACGACGTTGCGGACGATCGTCTCGAGCAGCGGTCGGCCGCCGACATTGAGCATCGGCTTCGGCACGTCGCGCGTCAGCGCGCCCAGGCGCTCGCCGAGGCCGCCCGCCATGATCAGGACAGGGTTCGGATAGTGAGCCGGTTCGAGCAGCTCATCGAGCGTCTCGACCACGACCAGATGGCCGCCCTCGTCGACAAGCGGGAGCTGCTTGATCGACTTCTGCCGCATCAGCTGCAGGCGCTCCTCGCGCGGCAGCGTCGCAGGAACCGACACCGGTGCACGGTTCATGATGTCGGTCGCGAGCCCGGTGAGCGGGATGCCCCGCAGCAGCCCGCGCCTCACGTCACCATCGGTAACGACTCCGAGCAGGCGATTCTGGTGGTCGAGCACCAGCGCAATCTGAATGCTTCCGCTCTCGATGGCAGCAATGGCCTCGCCCACGCTCGCCTGCGTTCCAACGACGGCCTTACGCCAGGATTTCATGGCAATCTGCCTCGTTTACGCCAGATATTGGGGGGCGGCCCACGGCTGAGCCTGCTATATCGCGGCTGCGAGAGGCGGCGTCAACCCCAACGGTATCCCCTGAACAGCTCCGTTAACTCCGCATTTCGCGGCCCGAATCGACGGTTTGAAGACCCGCGGTCCCCCGTTAAGATCGCACCCGTGCAGGGGGAATCGCGATGGATGATCTCATCATCATAGGCGGCGGCGAGCATGCCTTCATGGTCTACGAGGCGGCGCTGTTGTCCGGCCAGTTCAAGGTCGTCGGCTTCCTCGATCGCCAGCCCGGAACGCTCGGCGACATCGACTATCTCGGAACCGACGAGGCCGCGCTACAGTATCCGGATGCCGCCTTCGTGGTGGGAATCGGATCGATGCAGGCGGGGCCCGCGCGCCGGCAGATGGTCGGCCGCATGCAGGTCAAGCGCTGGGCGTCCGTGATTCATCCGCGCGCGATCATCTCGCCGTCGGCCACGATCGGCGCAGGCACCGTCATCATGCCGGGCGCGATCGTCAATGCGCGAAGCCGGATCGGCGATCACTGCATCATCAATTCTGCTGTCGTCGTCGAGCATGACGTGTGGATCGGCGATTGCACGCACCTCTCGCCGGGAACCGTGGTCGGCGGAGGCACGAATATCGGCGAGAACTGTTTCGTCGGTCTCGGCAGCCGGATCAGGGACCACATCGCGATCGGCAACGACACGCTGGCTGCGATGGGCTCGGTGATCACGGCTCCATGCCCGCCGGGCTCCGTCCTTCGCGGCGTTCCGGCCAAGCTGCAAGGCTAGATCGGCTCGTCCGGCTCGAGCGCGCGCGGCGCAACCGTTCCGACCAGCGACCAGTAGTCGATCGGCGGCCGGCCGATGCCGGGTCGCTTGGCGGTGATATCGGCGGCGCCGATGGTCTCGCCGGCCTTCAGCGCGCGCGCCGCGACGATGCTCTTGCGCGCCACAGGGACGTTCCTGATCTCGGAGCCCTTTGGCGCCTTCACGCCGTCACCGAGCGCGCGTTCGACGTTGCGGATGGCGATGACCATCCGCTTGAAATCGTCAGGTTCAAGCGAGGCCGCGTGATCGGGGCCTTGCGCCTCGCGATCGAGCGTCAGATGCTTTTCGATGACCGTTGCGCCGAGCGCGACGGCGGCCACCGAAACCTCGAAACCATCGGTGTGATCGGAATAGCCGACCGGAAGCTGGAACGCGGACCGCATCGTCGCCATCGCCGCGAGGTTCACGTCCCCGATGGGGCAGGGATATTCGGTCGTGCAATGGAGCAGGCTCACGTGCTGTGCGAGCGCCGCGCGCGCTGCCGGATCGCGCCAAGCCGCGCGGAAAGCGGCGATGCCAGGTGGGTCACCGGATTGGCCGTAGCCATGCGCGAGCACGCCCAGCGCCTCCTCGATTTCGCCGAGCGTTGCCATGCCCGTCGACAGGATCAATCTCGCGCCGGCCGCCGCGGCCGCGTGCAGCAGCGGTGCATTGGTGAGGTCGCCAGATCCGATCTTGATGCGCGGCAGTTTCAGCGACAGCAAGAAGGCCAGTGAAGTATCGTCGAATGGTGTCGACAGGAATTCGATACCGCGCTCGCCGGCGCGTTCGATCAGGGTGTGATGGGCAGCTTGCGGCAATTCGAGCCGTTCCAGCATGGCAAGCTGGTTTTCGTCAGCGGCCGTCGTGCGCTGCTGATAATCGGCCTTCCGTGCCGCGTTGCCCGCCAAGGCCTTCGCATTGAAGGTCTGGAATTTGACGATGTCGGCGCCGGCATCCGCGGCGGCATCGACCAGCGCCAGCGCCGTCTCCAGACTTCCGTCGTGGTTGACGCCGGCCTCTGCGATGATGAGCGTGTGCGTGGTCATGCCTGCGCTCCGGTTGGCGGAAGTTCGTAAAAGCCCTTGACCAGAAGCTGCCTGAAATCCGGGATGCTGGCGATGATTTCGGCAAATCGCCGGCTGGATTCTCCGTCGCCGTAAGGGTTGACGGTGGCTTGACGGCCGCGCTGGAGCCCCGCCGCGATGGCGGCGGCAATGGCGCCGCGCTCGGCTGTTGCGTGGAATACCGAAGTCGCGCGCTCGCGTCCCTTCTGACGGTCGCCAATATCGACCGTGGGAACGCCGAAGGAAGGTGCTTCGAGGACGCCGCTCGAGGAATTACCGATCACCACGTCCACCTGGCTCATCAGGCTGAGATAGCGAAGCTGCCCGAGCGAGGCGACCGCGATCGTGTTTGGCCGGCCGGCCGCGAAAGCCTCGATCCGGGCGTTCAAAGCGCGGCCCTCGGCGTCGGCATTGGCAAGCGTGAACACGAAACGAAAGGCGGGATCGAGCGTCGACAGTGCCGCGAACAATTCGTCCAGTTCGGCCACCGAGCGTCCGGCTTCGACCGTGACGGGGTGGAATGTGATAAGCGCATTGCGTTCGCCGAGCGACATCCCGATCGCGCCGCCGATGTCGTCACGGCCCAGCAGATCGAGATGCTTGATGGCGTCGATGCCGACCGAGCCGATGGTATGGATGCGGGACGGGTGCTCACCAAGCTGCATCAATCGTCGCGTCGAGCCCTGATTGCTGGTGAAATGCAGGTGCGACATCTTGCTGATTGCATGGCGCGTGCATTCGTCGACCGCGCCTTCGGTGACGTCTCCGCCGAACAGATGCGCCATCGGCAGCCGCATGAACATCGCGGTCTGGGCAGCTGCAAACATTTCGAACCGGTCGCCGAGCACGACGACCAGATCCGGTGCCAGCCGGGTGAAGGCATCGGCAAAGCCGATCGCGCCGAGGCCGACGGATTTCGCCACGCCGGCGCCGGTGTCGCTGCTCAGCAGCGTCTCGACGCGCTCGTCGACCTCGAACCCCTCGTCGCGGATGGCGTTGAAGGTGTAGCCGAACTCCGGTGCGAGATGCATGCCGGTGGCGACGAGCTGAAGTGTCAGGCCGGGCGTCTCGCGGATTGTGCGCATCGGCCAGACCAGCAGCCCGAAATCGGCACGGCTGCCGGTGACGAAGCAGATTTTTCGCGCGACACTATTCATCGCGGACCCTGATGCTGGCGCTGCTGGGCAGGTTGATCAGCCTGCGTTCGATGGATTCGGCGGTGGAAAGATCGCCGCGGGGGCTTTGCGCGAACATCGGCAGCTTATGCATCAAGGTCCAGGCCGGGCGCGCGCCAAAGCCGGCGTCGTTGAGCGCGGCGAGGACGTCGTCGCGACGGCCGGCATTTGCTTCGTCGAGCAGGATCGCGTTCAGCCAGTAATTGCTCGTAGTGTCCTTTGGCTCGCGCGCGAAGTGGACGCCGGGAACATCCGCAAAGGCGCGCCGATAGGCCGTAGCCAATTTGCGCTTGCTCGCCAGGAAGCCGTCGAGCTGCTCGAGCTGGGCGCAGCCGAGCGCGGCGTTCAGGTTCGGCAGGCGATAGTTGAAGCCGACCTCGTCGTGGACGAAGGCCCATTTGTGCGGCAATTTTGCGGTCGTCGTCAGGTGCTTGGCGCGGCGCCCCAGCTCCTCGTCATTGGTCAGGATGGCGCCGCCGCCGCCGGTGGTGACGATCTTGTTGCCGTTGAAGCTGAGTGCTGCAAGGCGTGCCTGCGATCCGACCGCGCGACCCTTGTAGGTCGATCCGAGCGATTCCGCGGCGTCTTCGACCAGCGCGATGTTCCATTGGTCCGCAAGGGCAGCGATCGCGTCCAGATCGACGGGGTGGCCGAAAGTGTGCATCGGCGCGATCGCCGCGATGCGGCGGCCGGTCTCGCGGTTGATGGTGCCGGTGGCGGTCTTCTGCGCGATCGCATCGAGGCGCACCGCGAGCGCGTGCGCGTCCATGCCGAGTGTTTCGAGCGAGCTGTCGACGAAGTGAGGCGCTGCGCCGCAATAGGCGATTGCGTTTGTCGTCGCGATGAAGGTCAGCGCCGGCGAGATGACCTCATCGCCAGGCTCGACGCCGGCGAGCCTGAAGCAGGCATGCAGCGCGGCCGTGCCATTGACGACGGCAACCGCACGTTCGGCGCCGGTGACCTCCTCGAGCATGCGCTCGAATCGATCGACGAAGGGGCCGACCGAGGAGACGAAGGTGCTCTTGATGCACTCTTCGAGGTAGGCGATCTCGTTGCCGGCGAATACCGGTTCGTGCAGGCTGAGGACGCCGTTCGGCGTTCCCACCGCGCGTTGCACGGCGTCGACGATCGTTTTTTGGTCGAAGCCTGACCTCGTCACGGGACCGTCCACCATCGCCTCAGACATTGTACACGTCAGCCTTGTAGCGGCTGAGATTTGCAGGATTGGTGAACCAGTTCACCGTCCTGACCATGCCGCGTCGCATGCCCTCGATGCCGCCAAATTCCGGGCTCCAGCCGAGCTGCTGGCGTGCCTTGGAATTGTCGGCCCAGAGCCGCTCGACCTCGCTATTGGCGGGACGCAGGCGCGCTTCGTCGGTCTCGATTTCGATCGCAGTCCCCATGACGTCGGCAATCATCTGTGCGGTCGCACCGACCGAAATCTCGAAGCCGCTGCCGAGATTGATGGTCTGGCCGACGACTTGCTCCGCAGGCGCCGTGAGTCCGGCGATCAGGCCGCGCGCGGTGTCGGTGACGAATGAGAAATCGCGCGTCGGGCTGACGGCGCCGAGGCGGATCTTGCGCTTGCCGGTTGCGATCTGGCTGATGATGGTCGGAATCACCGCGCGCGCCGATTGCCGCGGACCAAAGGTGTTGAATGGGCGGATCACCACGACGGGCATGTCGAAGGAAGCCTGGAACGACAACGCCATCTGATCGGAGGCGATTTTCGAGGCCGAGTAGGGGGACTGCCCGACCAGCGGATGGCTCTCCTCGATCGGAACCGTCTGCGCGGTGCCGTAGACTTCGCTGGTCGAGGTCTGGACGAAGCGCCGCACGCCGGCCATGCGCGCGGCCTGGAGTACGTTCACGGTGCCGCGAACGTTGGTCTCGACATAGGAATCGGGCGCGACATAGGAAAAGGGGATGGCGATCAGGGCGGCCAGGTGCAGCACATCGGTGCAGCCGCTCGCGGCCGCGATCATGAAATGCGGGTCGCGGATGTCGCCAGCCACCACCTCCACCGACGTCATCACATCGGTTGGTACCGTGTCGAGCCAGCCCCAGGAGTTGAAGGAGTTGTAGTAGACGATTGCCTTGACCCGGGCACCAGCTCTCACCAGCTCCTCGACGACATGCGAGCCGATGAAGCCGTCGCTGCCGGTGACGAGGACGCGAGCGCCCTTCAGATCTTCCATGCCGGACCCCAAACGCGATTAATCCAGTCTTCGCAATAGGATGGCGCTATAGCACACTGGTGGTTGCGCGCAACAGACGAGTCCTCTCCCTCGCCCGATGACGCTTCCGCAGCCCGATTTGAGCTGCCATCCGGCCGGACTAGACTTCGCGGGCCAGCCCGAGGCGCTGTTTGACGAAGGATTCCAGATTGCCGCCCGAGAACAGGTGGCCCGCCACGCCGGCCGCCTGCGCCGCCTCCATGTCGCTTTCCTTATCCCCGATCACCATGCTGCGTGTCATGTCGACGGGGAAGCGCCTGGCGAGGTCGGTGATCATGCCCGGCGCCGGCTTGCGGCGGTCACTCATGCGGCAATAGCGCGCGACGGTCCCGTCGGGGTGATCGGGGCAATATTCGAATGCATCGATATGCGCGCCGATCGGCGCCATCTGGTCCGCCATCCAGCGGTGCAGCGCGACCACGTGATGCTCCTCGTAGTAGCCGCGTGCGACGCCGGATTGATTGGTGATGACGAAGGCAAAATAGCCGGCGTCGTTGACGGCCTTCACGGCCTCGCGTGCCCCCTCGATCCATTCGAGCTTGTGCGTCTCGAAAGTGTATCCCGAATCGTGGTTGAGCACGCCGTCGCGATCGAAGAACACGGCCGGCCGCCGCAGTTGCTGACGCAATTCGCGATCGGCGCGGGCGAAGTCGTCGGGAATGCCGATGTCAATGAAGTAACCGCGATAGGCCGTGCCGCGCAGTGCCCCGGACTTGGCGAGGCCGGGGAATATCTCCTGTTCGAGCGAAGCGGGAAGCGTCACGATGTCGTCGAGAACGGACTTGTCGACCACGTAAATGCCGGCATTGACCGGTCCCGTGGCACCCGCACCCGGAGCGATGAAGTCGCGCACCACGTCGCCATCGAGTACGACGCGCCCGTAGCGATCCCCGACGACGCCCTCACGTAAAGCCATGTGCACGCGCCCGTCATGCGCGCGGGCAATTAGATCGAGCAGGTTGAAGTCGAACAGGGAGTCTCCATTCAGCAGCAGGAAGCGATCGTGCAGCAAACCGCGTGCATGTACGAGCGCGCCGCCGGTGCCGAGCGGCTCGGTCTCGCGCGACACGACAATTCGTGTCTGCCCCCTAACGGCAGCCGCATAGTGTGTCTCGACGATCTCCGCCCTGTGGCCAGCCAGCAGGAGAATTTCATCGAACACGCCATAGCGGACGAGCTCGTCGATCAGCGTGTCGAGAAACGGTCGCCCGCCGATGTCGAGCATCGGTTTCGGAACCAGCTTGGTTCGCTCGCCCAGCCGGGTGCCCAGCCCCCCGACGAGGATCACGGCCTGTCTCAGCATGATATTTCCCTTTGCCGGGGTGGACGGCGGAGCGTAACGCCGATCTGCGCCAATAGAAGGATCAATGTCTCGTCCACTTCATCTCACGCGAGCAGGGAGTGCGAACGACGATTGCCTGCCTATTGGCAAACAGCACTCGAAACGGGCCGGCGCGCAACGCATCGGCGAGAGCAGGCTCAATCGGCTCGGTGGAAGGAAAATAGCTGAGACGCTGATGGGCCGGGAGCTGTGTCCACGCAATCGTGCGAGGGGTGATGATCGCAACGAGGTTCCAATCGACCTCCGCCGGCTCCGGAATGCTCGAGATTGCGTCGAAAGACGGCGGCAATTCCTGAACGGCGGTCGGCCCGGCGCGGATGGTCCGCATGAATCCGCCGTAGGGATCGTTCCTGTATATCTGGAAGAAGGCGTCCGTATTGATCGGGCCGATCAGAGGCATGATCAGCCTGCACGCGTTCGCAATTCCTTCACGTCCTTCCGCCGGATTTAGTATTGCGCGCACGATCGACTTTGCCTGCCGCGCAAGCGCCTCGTTCACGGTGTCCAGGTTGGAGAACAGATAGGCCGCGGGAGCGCCCGTTAATGCCTGGGTTATCGCTAACGTATAGGGGTCGGAGAGAAGAATCCCCGTTTGGAAATTAGCACGAAGCCAGTGGGCGACTTCAAGGTCGTTGGCATTGTAATGTGAAACGACCGCGGTGCGGTCTGGAAGCGCGCCATAGCTGTAGTTTTTGAGAATGCCGGACAAGCCGGCCCTGTCGACAGCCACGCCGAGCCCCACGACTGCCACGAGACTGCATATGTAGATCGGTCTCGATCGCGCCAGGGTCAACAGCGCGAGCGTCATGAGCAGCCCAACGCCCGCGATTTCCGTTGGTCGGAGGAATGCCTGATAACGGGCAAAGGGCAGGTCAGCCCTCCAGGCAAATGCGTAGATCCCAACCACGAGAATGGTGGCAAGCAGCGCGACCGTGGCCGCAACCAGGGTCCGCCGATATCGCGAGGGCGGATCGAAATCGACCAGCAACTGGCAAAAGACTTCGGTGGCCGCAATTGCGAAGAGCGACACGACGATCGCGCCGGTGCGATACAGAAAAGGGAAGCCGGAAAGTACCGCGACGCTCAGACCGCAGCCGGCAATCCAGGACCAGACAAGTGTCGTGAAACCTGCGGCCGGAGGTTCGATTGCACCCGAGGCACCACGAAGGGCAGGTCGGGTCATCCACCACCATGCAACGCCCAGTGCGATGCAGACGGCGAAGAGCGGACCGATCGTCCGCCCGAGCTCGATAGTGGCGATCTGCGGTCCGGAGCCTAGGAACAGCTCGTCACCAGGCTCGATCCGTCGGCCTAGAACCAGTTTCGTAACCAAGGAGAACGTCTCGTTCGTGCTCAGCGACGGAATATAGCCGAAACGCGTTCCCGCAACGCAGAGAACGATTGCGGCAATGATCAGGGGCAGACCAAACGATAGAAATCGAAGGACCGCGATGCTGCGCGACGGCCACGCGAACACCATCCGCACGATGGCAAGATAAAGAAGCCAGCTGACCAGAACGGCTGGAACGAACAGATAGGAGCCCCGATGTGCAATCAGCAACGTTGCCGGCCAGATGCAACCGGGAAAGAGAGGCGCTGCCCATTGCGTGGTATTGCTCATGATTCTGAGCAGTACTAGCAAGGCCACGAGTAGTGCGAGCATGAGCGTGTTGTTGTTGACGGCAAAAGCGAGCAGCAGCGTCGCGACGGCGCCGACAATCAGTAGCAGGACGAAATCTGCCGATGGACCGTTCGCCTTGCGGTCCGAATTGCCCATCAGCACACCGAGAAACACTATGCTGCCGGCAACGGCCAGGCTGCCGTTCGTCATCAAGGCGACCGTGTTGCCGGTCGCCGCAAAGAAGAAGGCGATCCATCTTCGTGAAGACGTGGAATAGATGCCTTGCACGAAGCCATAGGACGCCAACAGGAAGAACAGGACCGAGAAGAAGCGATAGGTCCAGCTAAACCGCAGGAGATCCAGGCCGAGCGTTCCGGCCAGGGCGCCTGCGAGCGCCGAGCGGAGATCGACATAGGATTGGGCTGCGTAGGGATTGAGAATGCCGCTATCGGCGTATTCTTGTGCAGTCTTCATCCAGTGAACATCCGCGCCGATGTCCGCATAGGGGAAGTTGGAAAATGCGCCGAAGGTCCACCACCATGTGAAGAGGGCGATGGGGAGCGATAGCACGCACCAAATGACCGCCGTGCGGATATCGCCGACATCTGGACGCCAGTTGGGCCACGACCAGGTCAGTCCGAAGCAGGACAACGCAACGATAGTCGCGAGCTGAAGCCAAATATCGGTTGCGAGAACCGATAACAATCCGAGCAGGATGCCCGTTGCAGACGCACCGACGGTTAGCCCGAGAATGACGAACTGGACCTTCGTGAGCCGGCAAATTTCGACCAATCTCGTTGACGCAATGGCTAGAATCGAAAAACCGGTGCCGAGCTGGATCAGGAAGAATACGAGCGTCAGAAGCAGTGTATTCATCCACATCGCAACATCTCTAGAATTCTCCCCGCGCCGGCCGTCTGCATGTCAGCGGCCGGCCTCGGCACGATGGCTGCCGCTCACTTTCAGCCACTGCACTACGACGGTTTTGTGAAGGGGCGCCGCGCGGTTGGCTGAAGCTCCACGATCACAAGCTGCAGCATCCATGACTTTCAGCTTTGGAGCGAGAAAGTCAAGCTGCCATGGCTACCACACGCTTCGCCCGCCATCCATCACCAGGTTCTGCCCGGTCATGTAGCTCGAGGCGTCCGAGCAGAGGAACTGCACCGCCGCGCGGTATTCGTCGACATCGGCCATGCGGCCCATCGGGATCAGGCGGGTCAGTCGTTCAACGAAGGCCGGATCCTGGTTGTTGAAGACGCCCCCCGGCGAGATCGCGTTGACGCGCACGCCGTGATCGGCCCAATAGGTCGCCAGATATTTCGTCAGCCCGATCAAGCCGTGCTTGATCACCGAGTAGGTCACCGGCTTCACCGGCTGTTCCTCTTCGCGTGATACGTTCGGCTGGCGGTAGAGCCGCTGGTCCGGCGCGATCACGCCGAGATCGGAGGCGATGTTGAGAATCACGCCGCGGCCGCGCGCTGCCATCTCGCCGCCGAACACTTGTGCGCACAGCATTGCGCCGGTCAGGCCGACGGCGATCTCGGTCTGCCATTGCGGCACCGGAAACGCCTCGAAGCGCGAGGAGTGCGTCACGCCCGGTGCGGACGTCACCTTAGGGTCGATCGCCGCGTTGTTGACGAGAATGTCGATGGAGATGCCACGGCCGGAAAGTTGCTCGTTTGCGGCTCGCACCGAATCGAGCGTGGTGACGTCGATCGCAAGCGCGATCAGCTCGGCGGATGGCGCATTCTGCTTGAGCGCGGCGACAGCCGCTTCGGCTTGCGCAAGCCCGACGTCGGTGACGACGACGCGCGCGCCTGCCTCCGAAAGCGCGGCGACATGCTGCCGCCCGAGCAGGCCGCCTGCGCCGGTCACGAGCGCGGTGCGGCCGCTCAGGTCGTAGCGTGAAGACGGGCTTGCCATCCGAAAGCTCCTGTTCAGCTAACGCAACTGGCCGCCGTCGGCGACCATGATGCTGCCGGTGATGAATGCCGCGCGGGGCGAGGCGAGAAAGGCGACGAGGTCGGCGATCTCCTCTGGCTTGCCCAGGCGGCGCAGCGCCACATCGCGCACGAGCATCTCCTCGACCGCAGCACTATTCTCCGCGAGCTTGCGCGCCCAGGTGCCGTCCGCGGACAGGATATTTCCGGGGGCGACCGCATTGATGCGGATGCCTTCGAGCGCCAGCGGGCGCGCCAGACCGCGCACGGTCGCATTCAGCGCGGCCTTCGCGGCATGGTAAGTCACGGGCGCGCCGAGCGCCGCCATGCCGGCGATCGAAGAGATGCAGACGATCGCCCGGTCGCCGCCGCCGCGCGCCATCAACGGCCGGGCGGCCTCGATCATGTTGGTCGTAGCGAACAGATTGAGGTCCATCACCCGGGACCACTCCGCTGCGGTTTCCTTCCCAGGTGGTACGGAAGCGCCACTGCCGACGTTGCAGACGAGGATGTCGAGCCGGCCCCACTGCCGTTCGACCTCCTGTACCAGTGCAGTGGCGGCGGCCGGGTCGGTGACGTCGGCAAGGTGAACCGAGCTCTGCGCGCCGACCGCCGCGCGCGCGGCGTTCAGCGCATCGGCTCCCCGCGCCGCAAGCGCGACCTTGGCACCTTCCGCGGCGAGCATCGTCGCGATCGCAAGCCCGATGCCGCGGCTGGCGCCGGTGACGAGAGCGACGCGATCGGTCAGCTCGAGTTTCATCGCGCGGCGTCCTCGATCCAGCCGACCGTCATGTCGCGATATTTTGCCAGCGCGCCGGCGTGATCGCCGTCGGAGGCGCGCGCGGTTTGCAGGATGTATTGGCCCTTGTAGCCGGAGCGCTCGATCAGACGGATTGTCTTGGCAAGGTCTGCGTTGCCGCTGCCGAGCGGCACGGTGGTGCCGCCGCGGATGCGGTCCTTCACGTGCACGTTGAGGATGCGCGGCGCGTAAGCGTCGATCTCCTCGTGGCTGTCGTAGCCGAGCGAAGCGCTGTTGCCGCTGTCGTAGTTGATGCCGAAGATTTCGGCCGGAAAGGCCTCCATGAACCGGGCAAGTTCGCCCGGTGGCAGATCGGACTCGAAGACGATCTTGACGTTCCGTCTTGCGAGCTGCTCTGAGCGTGCGAGCAGCACACGCTTCAGCGTATCGCTCTCGCTCTCGCGTTCGATCTTGCCGTTGTCGACCAGCGGGATCACGACGAATTCGATGCCGATGCGGCTACAGGCGGCGATCAGACGGTCGAGATCGGCAACGAGCGAATCGCGCACGACGGCGTCGACCTTCCAGAACGGCGCCTGCATGAAGCAGTCGCCGGTCAGGCTCGGGATCCGGACGCTGTTTTCGCGCGACAGCGCCAGAATGTCCTGCTGTCCCTGTTCGGTCATCAGCGGATTCTCGCGCAGCCGTTCCTGGTCGATGGTCCATTCCATCCGCGTCAGACCGAGTTCCTTCGCGCGCGGAAACTCGTCCCGCCATTCGTCCCAGGGGAACGCCTGGATCTTACCGTCGACCAGGGCCGACAGCCGTCCCTGCATAAAGCCGATGCGTTGCAGCGTTTGGGTCACGATTTGCTATCCGAACTGATGGCGAGGCCCTTGGCGATCCAGCCGCCGTCGACGAAGATCTCCTGACCGGTCACATAGGCGGAGGCTTCCGATGCCAGGAAAACGGCAGCTCCCACCATATCGGCCGGCTGACCCCAGCGACCGAGCATGGTGTGGCGGCGCCTCGCCTCGTGCATGACGGGATCGGCAAAACTCGTCGCGGTCATCTCGGTCGCGACATAGCCCGGCGCAAGCGCGTTGACGCGGATGCCGTCGGGCGCATAGTCGGCGGCGAGCGCACGCGTCAGCCCGGCAAGGCCGGCCTTCGCCGCCACGTAGCCCGGATTGCCGGGAAAGCCGCGGACGGAATTGATGCTGGTGACGTTGACGATCGCAGCCGAACCCGCGTTCTTCAGGAGCGGATGGGCGGCAAGGATGGTGGCGTAGACGCCGGTGAGGTCGGTCGCGACGGTGGCGCGGAAGCGCGCGAGCTCGCTTTCGGCGCTTTGGGCGGCAAGGCTGATGCCGGCGGCGTTGACGAGCGCGTCGATACGCCCGCCTTGCGCCGCGATGGCGTCGAACGCGCGGCCAATTGCGGCATCGTCGGAGAGATCGCAGGCCACTGCGCCGACATCCTGCGGCGCGGTCCCGGAACGGCTGAGGCCGAACACCGTGGCGCCTGCATCTTTCAGGCCGCTTGCGATCGCAGCGCCGATGCCGCGCGAGGCCCCGGTCACGACGGCGATCTTGCCGGAAAGAGAGAAGGCGCTGAGATCAGGCATAGCCGTAACTGCGCATGATGGCGCCACAGAGCTTGACGTCTTCGGGGCGGTCGATCTGGAACATCTTGTGGCGCTCCATCACGTGAAAACCGATCTTGCCGCCGAGACGATTGTTCTGTTCGCGCAGGAGTGAAGGAATCAACACGTAGAAGGAGCCATTTTCCAGGTAGCGCTTCTCGATCTGCTGCCGCATGCGGCGGTTGTGATAGTCGTAGTTGATTGGCTCCGGTCCGCTCGCGCCGATCCGCCAGTTGAAGTAATCCTCGACCTCGCAAACCGAGAGCAGGCTGTCGAGCTGCTCACGGTCGAAGGTCGCAAGCGCGTTTTCGATGTCCGCGGGCTCGCGGATCGGTGAGGTTGCCTGGAGCGCGACAATGCGCTCGAAGCGCCCGAGCCGCGCGTCGACGGCTTCGAGCGCGTGCAGCCAGGCGGATTCGGAGGAGGCGAGGTCGCCGGAAATGTCGTCGGGCCGCCGCACGCCGACGGCGCCGGCAGCTTCCGCTGCTGCGAGAATCTGGTCGCTGTCCGAAGAGACCGCCACCACGTCGACGCCCCGCGCCGCGCGCGCCTGCTCGACCGTCCACGCGATCAGCGGCTTGCCGCAGAGATCGAGCAGGTTCTTGTGCGGGATGCCCTTCGAGCCGCCGCGCGCGGCGATCACGGCCAGCGTCTTGCGCGCCATCAGATATGTCCTTCGAGACGCTCGAGCGCGGTCCAGAAACCTTCGCCCATGTTCTTGTGGCCCTGCCATATCTCGGGAATGAATGAGGCGGTCCGCGCATGCTTGCGCAGCACCTGTCCGATCTCGTCGAAATCGATCTCGCCTTCGCCGATCTGGAGGCCTTCGCCGTCTAGTCCCTTGGCGTCGCCGAAATGCAGATGCGCGGTGTGCGGCCCGAGCTGGGCGAGACCTTGCGCGAAGTTGAAGCCGAAATGATTGGCGGCGAGTTTCGTATGCGAGATGTCGACGCACATGCGCAAACCGTGCTTGGCGCAGAATGCCGCCGACTCGTCCGGGAAGATGAAGATGTTCTGGTGGCGCTGGCCGCCAAAATGCCAGGGGAACGGCGCCATAGTCTGCGGCGTCAGCTCGACGCCGTCCATGTCGAGCTCGGTCAAGCTCTGCGCGAAGATGCGGTAGCGCTCGGCCTTCTCCTCCGGCGGCAGCGGCTCGTCCATGGTGAAGCCGCCGATATTGGCGACGATGGGCGGACGCTTGGTCCGGGGAAAGAACTTTTTCAGGCCGCGGGTAATGTCGATCACCGCTTGCGTTTGCTCCAGTGAATAGCGTCGCAGCGCCTCGTCCGGCGTTGCGAGGTCCATCAGCTTGGAGCCGGCAAACAGCTCAGGCGCATGCACGACGAAGCCGAGATCGTACGTGCCGGAGAGATAAGCCGCGGGATCACGCTCCATGTCGCTGTAGCTGAGATGGAATTCGATGATGTCGGGCTGGCAGATCTCCAGGAAGCGCTCGGCGTCGTGATAGCGAACCGGCACGCCCCAGGGACGATCGAAGCGGAACCGCCGTGCCTTTGCCGCGCTTTCATCGAGGTCGCTCTGGAAGAAATAGTCGTCGGCCGCCATGGTCCGCGTCAGCTTGCGGCCGAGCAGAGCCGGCATCTTCAGCGGTGACAGGCCCTGTCCCGGGCTCTTCACCGCGATGTCGGCCTCGGTGATCACGGTGCCGGCCGAAAGGTCGCGCGCGGCCACCAGGCTCTTGGCGAGGTTTTCGCGGTTGATGAGCTCGCCCTGGCTCAGCGCGCGCTCGGCCCGCTTCTCGCCGCGCGCCGCCTCGACCTCGCGGATGGCCGAGACGAGGGCCTTGAACTCCTCGGGCTCGAGGCTCGCGGCATGGTCAGGGCCTTCCATCTCGCGGTCGAGCGTGATGTGGCGTTCGATCACCACGGCGCCGAGCGCCACGGCGGCGGTCGAAACGGCGATACCGCGCTCGTGACCCGAATAGCCTACGACCGGATGAATCTCGCGCAGCGTTTCCATGAAGCGCAGATGGATGTTGTGGAGCGCGGCCGGATAGGTGCTTTGGCAATGCAGGAGCACGTAGCTGGCATCGCGCTCGTCGAGGAATTTCGCCGCGGCCTTGATCTCGTCCGTCGTGCTCATGCCGGTCGAAACGATCAGCGCCTTGCCGGTGGCGGCGAGGTGCGCCAACAGCGGCAGGTTGGTGAGGTCGGCCGAGGCGACCTTGTAGGCCTCTACGCCGAAACCTTCGAGCACGGCGACGCTGCTCGCGTCCCAGGGCGTGCAGAGATATTGGATGCCCTTCGCCGCGCAATACTCGGCGATCTTCTTCTGCTGCGCGGTCGGAAGCTCGAAGCGCCGCAACAGATCGAGCGTATATTCGACGGCAAGGTCGTCATCCTTGCCCGACAAGCTCGATGCACGATAGACCTCATCGAGCTTACGCATCTGGAATTTGGCGCAATCGACCCCGGCCGCGACCGCGGCATCGACCAGCGCAATGGCGCGGTCGAAGTCGCCATTATGATTGTTGCCGATCTCGGCGATGACGTAGCAGGGTTCGCCGTCGCCCAGAAGACGGTTGCCGATGCGGACCGGAGCAGGCTGTTTAGGCGATGTCATCAACATTCTCGTCTCATATGCGTCAGGCGAATCGCGCGGGAAAGCGCGACTTCCACGTCCGCAGCCCGTTCTCTTCGAACATGATGCGCGAACAGCTATGTCCCTGTTGTTCCAGCGCAGCGATGAGCTGGTAGCGCTCGAACGGACGTACGAAGAACATGAAGTAGCCGCCGCCGCCGGCGCCCAGCAGCTTGCCGCCGACCGCGCCATGCTGCTTGGCGAAATCGTACATCGCATCGATCGCGTCAGACGAGATCTTCGAGCTCAGCTTGCGTTTGGCGTGCCAGGCCTCGTCGATCAGCCGGCCGCACTCCAGGAGCTGGCCGCGCAGGAGATGCCGGCGGATATCGCGCGTCACTTCCTTCTGCTTGGCGGCCGCGGCGACGGCATCGCTGGTCTCGTGCTGTGCCTTCTGGTCGCGATGGATGGCGCCGGAATCGCGGCCCGAGCCGGTGTAGCAGAGCACCAGACTCTCCTCGAGCTCGGCGATGATGTTGGGGTCGAGCCGAAGCGGCACGATCGTGTTCTGGTCGGAGAAGAACTCCATGTGATTGAAGCCGCCGAACACGGTGGCGTACTGATCCTGCCAGCCCCCGGGGATGTTGAGCATCAGCCGCTCGGCCTGGAACGCCATCTCCGCGATCTCGTGGCGGTCCCACTGGTCGCTGCGGAATTCGTTGAAGCAGCCGATGATGGCGGAGGTGACCACCGCAGAGCCGCCGAGGCCGGAGCCGACCGGGAAGTCGGCGGAGACTTCGAGCTCGAACCCGTAAGTCGGCTTGATCAAACGCACGACGGACTTGATCAACGCAAGATCGCCGTCCGTCCCGAGTTCTGCGAGACTATCGGCCTCGATCGTGCGGCGGAAATCGTGCGAATAGATCCGGATGCTGGAATCGCTCCGGCGCCGCAACGTCGCGTGAGCGTACATCTTGATCGTGGCGTTGATGACCGCGCCGCCGTCATTCGCCACGAAATAGTGCGTCAGGTCGGTGCCGCCGCCGGAGAAGCTGATCCGCACCGGCGAGCGGGCGCGCGCGAACACCTCGCTCTCTTCGGACAGGTTGAACAGCTCGCGGCTGAACACGTCGACGAGCCGCCCGTCACCGTCGAGGATGGGCACCACGTGCACACGCTGGTCGAGCAGCTTGAGGATCTGCTCGCGCGGACCGCCGGTCCGCGCCCAGACGAAGTTGCGGTTGATGCAGGTTGCAACCCGGTCCTGGATCGTGGTGCCGGTCAGCATGCGCCTGCGGATGTCGCCGTCCGTCACCGCGCCCACGATTCGTCCGCTCGCGTCCTGTGCGAACAGGATGCCGAGCATGTTCGCGTTCAGGCGCCGGAAGGCTTCCTCAATGGTCTCGGTCTCGGCGATGGTGACGAGGGTTCGTTCAAGCACGTTTTGGGGTCCAGGAAGGGCCGATTCCGGCCATATCGTAGCAAGGTTGGTAATACGGGAGCGGCAGGGACGATGCAAGGTTCCTGCACCCGGCGACATCAGGCCAAGACGGCGCTGGATAAGCGCTTTGGCCGCGGCTTTTAAAGACGGCTTCCGTAGCCGGTCACGCGAAAGGTCGCGATTGAAAACGACTCGGGGATCAAGTATGGCCATCGCGACGGCGCGCTGCGCTATTGCGCGAGCGGCGAGTTGATTTCAGCCGTCAAGCAAATGCGCTTCGCGCATCCGGGGCGCGATGCGGACAGCGATCCGCTCAGTGGTGCCATATCGGCGAGTTCGCGAAAGCGACCTCGCTGTCGAGATCAGTTGAAGTCAGCGCTCGTCCGCGATCATCTTGCCATCGTTCGGCAGCACGCCTGGGCCGACCAGCTCGACATTGCCGCCGAGTTTCGTCACGGCGCGCAAGCTGGCCGCAACCTCTTCGCGCAACGCATCGCTCGCAGCCGGCGTTTCCGCTCTCAACGTCATCGCGTCGCTCTCGCCCCGGCGCGTGACGACGAGGCGCAGTCTTCCTAGCGCGGAATGGCGCTTGCCGATCTCGACGATCTGCTCGGGACGGACGAACATGCCCTTGACCTTGGTGGTCTGGTCGGCCCGGCCCATCCAGCCTTTGATGCGCAGATTGGTGCGCCCGCAGCGGCTCACGCCCGGCAGTGCTGCGGTGAGGTCGCCGAGGGCGAGCCGGATCCAGGGATGATGCGGGTCGAGCGACGTCACGACGATCTCGCCGACGTCGCCCGGCGCAACGGGATCGCCGGTGCCGGGCTTGACGATCTCCAGGATCAGGTCCTCGTTCACGACCATGCCCTCGCGCGCCTCGGTCTCGAACGCGATGAGGCCGAGATCGGCGGTGCCGAAGGCCTGGTAGGCGTCGATTCCGCGCGCCTTGATCTCGGCCTGGAGCGAGGGCGGAAACGCAGCGCCCGAGACCAGCGCGCGCTTGATCGAGGAGACGTCCCGGCCCGAGCTCGCTGCGGCATCGAGCAATATCTTCAGGAAGTCCGGCGTGCCGCTGTAGCCAACCGGGCGGTAGGCCTCGATCAACTCGAATTGCTGTTCAGCATTGCCGGGCCCGGCCGGGATCACGGCGCAGCCGAGCGCACGGGCCGAGGCATCGAAGATGAAACCACCAGGGGTGAGATGGTAGCTGAACGTGTTGAGGACGATGTCATCGGGGCGGAACCCGGCCGCGAACAGTGCCCTTGCGCCGCGCCAGGGATCGGCCTGCCGTCCCTCCGGCTCGAAGATCGGGCCGGGGGAGGTGAAAAGGCGGGCGAATGAGCCCGGAGGCGCCGCCACGAAGCCTCCGAAGGGCGCGGAGGCTCTGTGTAGGGAGGGCAGTTCCGACTTGCGCAACACCGGCAGGCCCGCAAGCGCCGCCCTGGAGGTCACGGCAGCGGGATCGAGACCTTTCAGCCGCTCGGCATAGGCCGGGGCGGTCATCGCGACTCGCAGCACCTCCGGCAGGCGGGAGAACAGATCGGCCTCGCGCGCTGCTGGCTCACGCGTCTCGCGGGCGTCGTAATGGGTGGTCATGGCTGTTCTTTCCGTGTTGGCATCCGTTGCGCGCCGCCACCGGCATCGGTATCAGACCCGCATTGGCGAGGCTTGGAGAGGACCGGATGGCGGACGTAGGAAACATTGCGGCGGACGAGGCTGCGGATGTCGTCGCGCGCCTGAAACGGCGCATGATCGACGAGGCGCTGCCGCTGTGGTCGACGGTCGGCTGGGATCACGCCGCAGGCGGTTTCATCGACCGGCTGCACCGCGACGGCACCGCGGATCCGGCCGCGCCGCGACGCGTGTTCGTGCAGGCCCGCCAGATCTATTGCTACGCCAAGGCTGCGCAGATGGGCTGGTATCCCGAGGGGCGCACAATCGCGCTGAAGGGACTTGAGCATCTTCTGGCCAAAGCCAAGGCGCCCGACGGCCGGCCCGGCTATGTGCACCGGCTGACGCCGGAGGGCGCGGTGCTGGACGGCCGGCGCGATGCTTACGACCACGCCTTCATCCTGTTTGCTCTCTCGACCGTTTACGCGCTCGACCAGGACGCGCAGGTTCGTGCCGAGATCGACGCGCTGCTCGCTTTCCTCGACGGCCATCTCCGCTCGCCGCATGGGGGCGTGCACGAAGGCCTTCCGGTCTCGCTGCCGCGCCGGCAGAACCCGCATATGCATCTGTTCGAGGCGATGATCGCGTGCTTCGAGGCGACACACGATCTGTCGTTCCAGAATCGTGCTGGCGAATTCTTCGCACTGTTCCTGGCCAATCTCTACGATAAGCAGAAGCGTATCCTGACGGAGTATTTCGAGGAGGACTGGTCGAAGATCGAGCCGGTCAGCGTCGAGCCGGGGCACCAGGCGGAATGGGTCTGGCTGCTGAAAGGTTTCGAACGCATCACGGGCTGCCCGACCGGGCAACGGCGCGCTGAGCTCCTGGCGACCGCGCTGCGCTATCGCGACGAGGCGACGGGCTGCCTGTTCGATGAGGGCGACGCCACCGGCAATATCCGCCGCAGCACGCGCCGGCTGTGGCCGCAGACCGAGATCGCGAAGGCCTGGATCGCGCAAGCCGAATCCGGCGAGGCGGGCGCGGCGGATGAGGCGCGTGCGGCGTTGGCGCGCTTCGAACGGTATTATCTCAGCCATCCCGTGAAGGGCGGCTGGTACGACCAGTTCGATCGCGACGGCAAATCGCTTGTCGACACCATTCCTGCGTCGTCGTTCTATCATGTTCTCTGCGCAGTCACGGAAGCGGAGCAGGTGCTGGAAAGTTAAAGCTGTTCTGTCTTGACGCGTTTTCTTCGCGCGAACCGGTTCCCACTTCGCTCGAAAACGCTATAACCATCGCTTGCGCCGCTTGAAGCTCTTCAGGTTCTTGAAGCTCTTGCGCTGGTCGCCGGCGCCGCCGAGGTAGAATTCCTTGACGTCCTCGTTGTCGCGCAATTCGTCGGCAGTGCCGTCGAGCACGACCTTGCCCTGCTCCATGATGTAGCCATGGCTCGCCACCGACAGCGCGGCGCGCGCGTTCTGCTCGACCAGCAGGATGGTGACGCCGAGGTCGCGGTTGATCTTCTGGATGATCGAGAACACCTCCTTCACCAGCAGCGGCGACAGGCCCATCGAGGGCTCGTCCATCAGGATCATCTTCGGGCGCGCCATCAGTGCGCGGCCGATCGCGAGCATCTGCTGCTCGCCACCGGAGAGATAGCCGGCAAGCCCGGTGCGCTCCTTCAGGCGGGGAAAGTAGTTGAAGACCATGTCGAGATCGGCATCGACCTCGCGGTCCCTGCGGGTGAAGGCACCGAGCTTGAGGTTCTCCAGCGACGTCATGTCGGCGACGATGCGCCGGCCCTCCATGACCTGGAAGATGCCGCGGCGGACGATCTTGTCGGGGTCGATGCCGTTGATGCGCTCGCCCCCGAACAGGATCTCGCCGCGCGTGACCTCGCCGTCCTCGGTCTTGAGCAGCCCCGAGATCGCCTTCAGCGTCGTCGACTTGCCGGCGCCGTTGGCGCCCAGCAGCGCCACGATCGCGCCCTTGGGCACATCGAGGCTGAGGCCGCGCAGCACCAGGATCACGTCGTCATAGACGACCTCGATGTTGCGCACGCTGAGCAGGGACGACGCGGGGACGATGCCGGGGGAGGGGCGCGTTGCTTCGGCAGTCTGGGTCATGGTTCGTTACTCCGCTGTCGTCATCCGCGAAGGCGGGTGACCCAGTATTCCAGAGACGCCCGTCGTTCCCCGAGAGGCCACGGCGTACTGGATCCCCCGCATGCGCGGGGGATGACGGTTGTGTGTAGGACGAAAGCCGGGCCTCACCAGCCCAGCAATTCCGGCTTGCGCGGCAGCTCGACGGTCTTGACCTTCTCGAGCTTGATCGTGCCCTTGGCCATGAGGTCGTTGAGGTCGCCGTCGGTCGCGCCGGAGATTTTGGTGCGATAGAGATCGACCTTCAGCGTGCCGCGATGGTCCTTGTCGGTCCAGGTCGAGGGATTGCAGACGCCGTCCATTCCGGCCGGCACCCAATCCTTCTTCTGGTAGAAGCCCTTGGCGACGTTCTCGCCGGTGGCGCCGCCGTTCTTGGCAGCCCAGTCGATCGCCTCCTTCATGTACAGCGCCGAGCAGACGGCCGCGACGTAGTGCACGGGGCGGTAGACCTTGCCGGTGGGATCGGACATCTTCGAGATCTCCATCACCGTCTTCATGCCGGGCGCATCGCCGCCCCAGCTCACCGCCGTACGCAAGGGGAAGATCACGCCGTTGGCGGCATCGCCCGCGGTCTTGGCGGCGTTCTCGTCCATGCCCCAGACATTGCCCATGAACTGGATCTCGACGCCGGCGGTCTTGCAGGCCTTCATCACCGAGATGTTGGAGGCGGCGGTGTTGCCGAGATAGGCGTAGTTGGCACCCGAGGATTTCAAGCTCAGGCACTGCGCGCTGTAGTCACCCGGCGCGAGCGCGAACACCAGCGGCGGCAGCACCTCGAAGCCGAGCTCCTTCGCCATCGCTTCACCGGCCGCCTTCGGCGCGTTCGGATAGGGATGGTTTGCGCCCATGTGCACGAATTTCGGCTTGCCGGACTTGCCCTTGGCCTTCCAATCCTCGGCGGCCCACATCAGCATCGCACGCAGCGAGTCCGAATAGCTCGGGCCATAGAAGAAGTTGTAGGGCGCGGGCTTGGCCTTGCCGCTGACGCCTTCGGGATCGGTGAGGGCAGCGGCATAGGATCCCGACATGTCGGGGATCTTGTCCTGGGCGAGGAAGCCGGTCAGCGCCTCGGTATCGGCGGTGCCCCAGCCCATGATCGCGGCGACCTTGCTGTCCGGCGCCGACCACTTCTTGTAGAGCGCGATTGCGCGCGGCACCTGGTAGCCATAGTCGTTGGTGTCGACGTTGAGCTGCTTGCCGCCGATGCCGCCGTTCTTGTTGACCCAGGCGAAGGTATCGGCGACGGCCTGGCCATAGGGCGTGCCAACGTCCGAGGTGCCGCCGGAATAGTCGGCGAGGTGCCCGATCGCGATCTGCGCCTGCGCGCCGGACGAAAATGCGGCGATCGCGATCGCGAGCGATGCGGTGCTCAAAAGTGACTTCATGGTCATGGGTCGGTTCCTCCTGCTTATTGTTTAAGTGAAGTTGCCCGCGCTCAATGCGAGAACGGGTAGAGTTTCCAGTAGGCCTTGATCTGCCGCCAGCGATGCGCGAGCCCGTCAGGCTCGAACATCAGGAACGCGATGATGATCACCCCGATGGCGATCTCGCGCAGGAAGGTGATGTTGGTGTTGAGCGACAGCGCCTTGTCGATCGCGCCGCCCTTCAGGTGCAGGCTGATGAATTCCATGGACTCCGGCAGCAGCACCACGAAGGCGGTGCCCATCAGCGTGCCCATGACCGAGCCGGTGCCGCCGATGATGATCATGGCCAGGAACAGGATCGAGCGCTCGATGCCGAAACCCTCCTGCGACACCACGAGCTGGTAGTGCGCGTAGAGCGCGCCGGCGATGCCGGCGAAGAAGGCGGCGAGTCCGAACGACAGCGTGCGGTATTTCGTCAGGTTGATGCCCATGATCTCGGCCGAGAGATAATGGTCGCGGATCGCCACCAGCGCGCGGCCGTCGCGGGTGCGCATCAGATTGGTGACGAGGATGTAGCTCAAGAGCACATAGGCCAGCACGACATAGAAATACTGTCTGTCGCCGCGCAGCGTATAGCCGAATATCGAAAAGGGCTCCGCGCTCGCCGGCACCGAACCGCCGGAGAACCATTCGGCGCGGGAAAAGAAGTCGAGCAGGATGTATTGCGCGGCCAGCGTTGCGATGACGAGATAGAGCCCCTTCAGGCGCGCCGCCGGGATGCCGAAGATCAGCCCGACCAGCGCGGTGACGACGCCCGCGAGCGGGATGGCGAAGAACACCGGGATCGGTGCGTTGTTGGAGATGTAGGCCGAGGTGAAGGCGCCGAGCAGGAAGAAGGCGGCATGTCCGATCGAGATCTGGCCGGTGAAGCCAACCAGGATGTTGAGGCCGAGCGCCGCAATCGAGAAGATGCCGATCTGGATCAGGATGCTGAGCCAGTACCCGCCGAGGAATTGTGGCACGAGGCACAGCGCGAGCACGCCGGCGATCGCAAAGTTGCGGCTGGTCGTGGTCGGGAAGATCGTGGTGTCGGCCGCATAGGAGGTGCGGAAATCACCAGCAGGGATGAGGGCAGGGCCGGCCATGGGTCAGATCCGCTCGATGTCGTGGGTGCCGAACAGCCCGTAGGGCTTGATCATCAGCACGATGATGAGGACGTAGAACGGTGCGATCTCGTAGAGATTGCCCCAGTGCAGGTACTCGCTGTCGACATATTGCGCGACGTTCTCGAGCAGGCCGATGATGATGCCGCCGAGCACGGCGCCGCCGATGGAGTCGAGCCCGCCGAGGATTGCCGCCGGAAATACCTTGATGCCGTAGGCGGCAAGGCCCGAGGACACGCCGTTGACGACCGCAACGACGACCCCCGCGACCGCCGACACCGTCGCCGAGATCGCCCAAGCCATCGCGAACACGCTCTTCACGGAAATGCCGAGCGATTGCGCGACCTGCTGGTTGAACGCGGTGGCGCGCATCGCAAGACCGTATTTGGAGGCACGGAAGAACCAGGCCATGCCGATCATCATGGCGACCGAGACCACGAGGCTCATGACATAGACGGTCTGGATCTGCAGGCCGAACAGGCTGACCGATTGGCTCTCGAACACGCGCGGGAACGGCTGCGGATTGACGCCGAACATCCATTTCAGCGTTGCCTGCAGCACGGTGGAGAGGCCAATCGTCACCATGATCACGGAGATGATGGGCTCGCCGATCATCGGCCGCAGGATCAGGACCTGGACTGCGATGCCGAACACGAACATGAACACCAGCGTCATCGGCATGCCGATCCAGAACGGCACCTGATACTTCGCCAGCAGCGCCCAGCACACCCATGCGCCGACCAGCAGCAGCTCGCCTTGCGCGAAATTGACGACCTGCGTCGCCTTGTAGATCAGCACGAACGACATCGCGACCACGCCGTAGAGCGTGCCGACCACGAGGCCGTTGACCAGCAGCTGGATGAGGAAGGCGGTGTTCATGTGATATGCTGTCCTTCGCCTCTCCCCGCGTGCGGCAGGGCTATCGCATTTGAGCGCTTTTCCCTGCAGTCATCCTTCGAGACGCCCGCTTTAGGCGGGCTCCTCAGGATGAGGGCGGAGTATGCGGCAGCAGTTTCAAACGGGCACTGACGCTGATTAGCCTCATCCTGAGGAGGCGCGTAAGCGCCGTTTCGAAGGACGAGGCGTGCGCGCAGGCCGCCGCCGCTAGTCATATGCGGTAGCCCTGCCGCAAGCGGGGAGAGGCGAGGGGTAACAGACTGCGCAGCGATAGACTGTGTCACTCCGCAGCCTCCGCCATATGTCCATGTTCGCCGAGATCCACCACGCGCAGTGTCGTCCGCACGCGCTGCGTGGTGCCGTCCTGGAAGCGGATCACGGTGTCGACGGGGATGTCGGCGACGCCACGGTAGATGGCGTCGATGATACCCGCGTATTTCTCGTTGATGACGCTGCGGCGCACCTTTCGCGTCCGGGTGAGCTCGCCGTCGTCGGCGTCGAGCTCCTTGTAGAGCAGCAGGAAGCGCGAGATGCGCTGGGCCGGCGGCAGCGTGGCGTTGACGGTCTCGACCTCCTTCTGGAGCAGCGCATAGACCTCGGGCCGCGAGGCGAGATCGCTGTAGGTCGTGAACGAGAGGCGGTTCTTCTCCGCCCATTTCGAGATGATGGAGTAGCGGATGCAGATCATCGCCGCGAGCGCGTCGCGACCTGAACCCAGCACCACGGCTTCGGCGATATAGGGCGAGAATTTCAGTTTGTTCTCGATGAACTGCGGCGAGAAGCGCTCGCCGCGCGAGGTCTCGGCGAGGTCCTTGATGCGGTCGATGACGACGAGCTGCTGGTTCGCATTGAAATAGCCGGCATCGCCCGACAACATCCAGCCGTCCTTGATGTCGGCGACGCTGGCCTCGGGATTCCTGTAATAGCCGAGGAACATGTTGGGATGCCGCACCACGATCTCGCCAACGCCATGGACGTCGGGATTGTCGATGCGGATCTCGACGTCGTCGGCCATCGGCACCCCTGTGGTGTCAGGATCGACCTTGCCCTCGGGATGCAGCGTGTAGGCCCCGAGCAGCTCGGTCTGGCCGTACAGCGTGCGCAGCGGCACGCCCATGGCCTGGAAGAACTTGAAAGTGTCAGGGCCGAGCGCTGCGCCGCCGGTCGCGGCCGAGCGCAGGCGGGTGAAACCGAGCCGGTCGCGCAGCGCACGGAACAGGATCGCGTCGGCAAAACCCGATCGCTTACCCTGCGCAAGTGCGGCCAGGCCCGATTTCATTCCGACATCGAACAGGCGCTGCTTGAAAGGCGTGGCGTCCATCACCTTGGCCCGGACGTCGGCGGCGATGGATTCCCAGACGCGAGGCGCGAACAGCACGAATGTCGGCGCGATCTCGCGCAGATCGTTCATCATCGTGTCGGGCTCTTCGACGAAGTTGATCTTCATCCGGCACAAGAGCCCTTTGCCGAGCACGTAGACCTGCTCCATGATCCACGGCAGCGGCAGCACCGAGACGTATTCGTCGTCCGGGCCCTTTGGGTCGAACGCGAGATAGGTCGCGCAATGGCCGAGCACGCGGCCCGCCGCCAGCATCGCGAGCTTGGGATGGGACGTGGTGCCCGACGTCGTGCAGAGGATCGCGACGTCCTCGCCCTTGGTGGCGTCGACCAGCCTGTCGTAAAGCTCCGGTTCCCGCGCGGCGCGGGCGCGGCCGAGCTCGGCAAACTCTTCCGCCGACATCAGTCTGGGATCGTCGTATTTCCGCATTCCGCGCGGATCGGAATAGATGATGTGCTTCAGCTTCGGTGCGCGGTCGGCGAGGGTGAGCAGCTTGTCGACCTGCTCCTCGTCCTCGGCGAAGACGAGCTGCGCCTCCCCATAGTTGAGGAGATAGGAGGCCTCCTCGTCGAGCACGTCGCGATAGAGCCCGAGACTCAATCCGCCGATGGCGTGCGTCGCCACTTCCGCCGCGACCCAATCCGGCCGGTTGTCGCCGATGATGCCGATGACGTCGCCGCGTCCGAGGCCCAGCTCGAGGAGGCCGAGCGCAAAGTCGCGCACGCGGGTTTGGTAGTCGTTCCAGGTGAACAGCCGCCAGAGCCCGAGATCCTTCTCGCGCAATGCGATTTCGTTGCCATGCTCCTTCGCGTTGAGCCGGAGCATCTTCGGATAGGTGTCGGCCTGCGCGACGCGTCCTGCATAATCCATCATGCCGCGCTCTCCTGCGCCGGCGGCGCATCGTCGGGATCGACCAGCACCTCGTCCTCCTCGCCGAGATAGGCACGCTTGACGTGGGAATCGGCGAGCACGGTTGCCGGATCGCCCTCGGCGATCTTCTTGCCGAAATCCAGCACCATGACGCGATGGGAGATGTCCATCACCACGCCCATGTCGTGCTCGATCATCACCACCGTCATCCCGAACTCCTCGTTGAGGTCGACGATGTAGCGGGCCATATCCTCCTTCTCCTCGAAATTCATGCCGGCCATCGGCTCGTCGAGGAGAATGAGACGCGGCTCCAGCGCCATGGCGCGGGCGAGTTCCACCCGCTTGCGCAGACCGTAGGAGAGGGTGCCGGCTTGCGCTTTCCGTACCGACTGGAGATCGAGGAAGTCGATGATCTCCTCGACCTTGCGACGGTGCTCCAGCTCCTCCTTGCGGGCACCGGTGATCCAGTACAGCGAGCCCGTGAGGAAATTGTTCTTCAGGAGGTGATGACGCCCGACCATGATGTTGTCGAGCACGCTCATGTGGTGGAACAGCGCCAGGTTCTGGAAGGTGCGGCCGATGCCGAGCGAGGCCCGTGCATTCGGCGTCAGGCCGGTGATGTCGCGATCCCCATAGAAGAGCTGGCCTTCAGTCGGCTTGTAGCGGCCGGAAATACAGTTCACGATAGACGTCTTGCCGGCGCCGTTGGGACCGATGATCGAGAATAGCTCGCCGCCCTTGATAGCGAAGCTGACATCGGTCAGCGCACGAACGCCGCCGAAGCGCAAGGACACGCCGCGCACTTCAAGACTGGTAGCCACCAAACGAATCCCTCCCGGTGATGGCGCATTCAATGGCGCTCTTCGTCCGTTCCTGCTGGGCGATCCTAGTACGGCCGTACCGGTGAGGCCATGCAACAGATGGTCTCGACCGGAGCCGCGCCACTCTCGTTCCGGTCAGGGATCAAAAGCCGCATCGCCCAAGGTGGTCCTCAATAGGGGAAAGCGCTATTTTGAAATGTCTCCCGGCTGACAATTCTGCGACAAAGTTTGCCGGGCGGCAGCGACCTTCATCTTTCGTCGGATGGCGGTCGAGATGATCATGTTGCAATGCAACAGAAGGTGGAGTGACGAAACGGTGCGGCTGGCCGCGAGATCATGATTTCAGAAGATCATCTGAAGCGCGTCGCCGCCTGGTCGCGCGAGCTCACGCAAGCGGAGATCGAGGTCGCGCGTGCCGGAATCACGGAGCGGTCCTACGGCACCGGCGAGACCGTGTTCATGCGCGGCGATATTTTTGCCTATTGGGCTGGCATGGTGGGCGGCCTTGCCCGCATGGGCGGGGTCTCCAGGGACGGCAAGGAGACCAGCCTTGCCGGGCTGACGGCAGGGGCCTGGTTCGGCGAGGGTAGCGTGCTCAAGAACGAGCCGCGACGCTACGACGTGGTCGCGCTGCGCGACAGCCGCGTCGCGCTGATGGAACGCAGCGCCTTCATGTGGCTGTTCGAAAACAGCGTCGGCTTCAACCGCTTCCTGGTTCGCCAGCTCAACGAACGGCTCGGCCAGTTCATCGGCATGCTCGAGGTCAACCGCACGCTGGATGCCACCGCGCGCCTCGCCCGCAGCATCGCCTCGCTGTTCAACCCGATCCTCTATCCGGAATCGACCGCGCATCTGGAGATCACCCAGGAGGAGATCGGCGCGCTCTCCGGCATGTCCCGGCAGAACGCCAACCGCGCGCTGAACCGGCTGGAGAAGGAGGGGCTGCTGAGATTGGAATACGGCGGCGTTACCATCCTCGATATCGAGCGGCTGCGCGGGTATGGGGATTAAGGCGGGTGGGCGCCAGTCGCCTCATTGTGCATTGGCCGGGGCATGGACCGGCCAGAGGTCGGCGCGCCAGCGGACCGCGATCGCCAGCATCGCGATGAAGCCTGCGGCGGCATAGAGCGAGCCCGTCGCGGAATAGCCGATGGCATCGATCAGGCTGCCGGCCGCGAGCAATCCGAGCGGCAGGCCGTAGATCACCATCATGCGCACGCCCATCACGCGACCGCGCAGATGTGCACTCGCGGTGCGCATCAGGATCACCGCGGCCGAGATCATCGACATGCTTTGGGCGATGCCGGCGAGAACAAGGCAGGCCATCGCCACCGGCATGGTCCTGATCTCGACGAACACCAGCAGCATGGCGTACCAGGCCAGCGTCGCGCCGATCAGAAGCCGGGCAATGCGCAGTCCGCTGACGAGGCTGAGCGTGATCGAGCCGATCAGCGAGCCCACGGCGAAGCTCGCCGAGAGATAGCCGAGGCCGGTCTGGTCGGTCTGAAAGATCTCCCGCGCGATGTAGGGCAGCAATCCGCCAGTGAAGGGAAATGCGGTGAGATTGGCCAGGAAGGCGACGCACAGCGCCGCGCGCATTCCCGGGCCATTCCAGGCATAGACGATCCCTTCCTTCAAGTCGCCGAGCAATCTCGAAACGGCGTGGCCGTTCGCCGGAAGATCGCTCGTGGTGACGGTCCTTTTCGGCCGGGTCAGGCAGAGCATGAGCAGCGCTGCCGCGAAGTAGAGACAGGCGATCGCCACATAGACGAGGCCAATGCCGAGGACGGCGAACAGCCCGGCGCCCGTCAACGCTCCGGCGATGCGCGCGCTGTCCTGGGTGGTGCGCGCAACGCTGATGGCACCCACCAGCTGCTCGGCCGGCATGATCTCGGCGAGCAACGCGCCCCGGACGCCGAGATCCGAGGGGCGGATCAGGCCCATGATCGCGACGATGACCATGACGCTCAGCGGGGACAGATGACCGCTCAGCGCCAGAACCATGATGGTCGATGAGAGCACGGTGTAGGCAAGACGCATCACGACCAGCAGGTCGCGATGGCCCATGCGGTCGCCGATCATGCCGAACACCGGCGCCACCAATGTTCCGACGAACTGGAGCGAGGCAAGCACGGTCAGCAGGAGCACAGAGCCGGTCTCGACCAGGATGTACCAGCCGAGCACGAGCGTCTCCACCTCGAACGCCCAGGAGGTGAGCAGATCGGACGGCCACTGAAAGCGATAGTTGCGGATGCGGAACGGTGCGAGCGCGGAAGGTCGCGCGGATGTGCTCAAGATGCGATGACGGGTTTCACGGCGATTCCCTGCCCTCATTCATTTGTTCTTCTGTTCGACAGGGTAGCCGCGGCGAGGCCCCTGTCAATTGACGCTACCGCATGCCAGCATGCTTTGCCGACGACGTGCGGTGCGCCCGTGCGCCCGCAACATTGCTTCGTCGCCCGTACTGAGAGGTAGGCTACCGCCGCTTGCTCTTTCCGCGCGCAGAGCCCATTCTGGTCTGCATCCTGGGACCCATTCGGTAGGGCCAGCAGATTGCGCCATCGCGGCTTCCGCGAGGTCTTGAGCCATGAACTGCTCGGGTTGTGGTTTCGAGGTTCAGAGCGGCTTTGCCTTCTGCCCGAAGTGCGGCACGAAGCAGCCGCACGCGTGCCCCGGCTGCGGCTTTCCATGTGCACCGGATTTTGTCTACTGCCCGAAATGCGGCTCACTCATCAGCGGGGCCACCAAGGACGGCGGGCAGGCAGCGGCGCAGACCAGCCCGGCGACGCTCCCAATCAGATCGTCCTCGCCACCGCTCCTGCAGACGGCTCAACACGTATTTCGACCGCAGTCGAACGACGTCGATAGCGAAGCAAACCGCCGCACCATTACCGTGCTGTTCGCCGACCTCAGCGGCTTCACTGCGATGAGCGAGCGGCTCGACCCAGAGGTCATGCAGACGCTTCAGAACCAGTTGTTCGAGGAGTTGACGGCCGCCGTGCAGAGCTTTGGCGGCTTCGTGGACAAGTTCATCGGCGATGCGCTGCTCGCGCTATTTGGTGCGCCGGCTGCGCACGAGGACGACCCCGAGCGGGCGGTCCGCGCTGCTCTCGACATGATCAGCCGAACGGCGCGCCTCAGCGAGCGCGCGAAGGCCTATGCCGGTTCGCCGTTGCAGCTCCATGTCGGCATCAACACCGGCCACGTCGTCGCGGGTGGGTTAGGCGTGGGCGTTGCCAAATCCTATTCGGTGACCGGCGACACCGTGAATACGGCGCAGCGATTGCAGTCGATGGCGTCCCCGGACGAGGTGCTGGTCGGGCCGCTGACCTACCGTCTGACGCGGCATGCGTTCTCCTATGACTCGCTCGGCGAGATCTCGCTCAAGGGCAAGATGGGCAGCGTTCTGGTCCATCGTCTGAAGGGAGCGCTCGATACGCCCCGCGCGGCACGCGGCCTCGACATGCTGGGCCTTGATGCACCACTGATCGGGCGCGACGCTGAGCTTGCGCGCGTGATCGGCAGCCTTGATCTCGCGTGCGGCGGCGCGGCTCAACTGGTGCGGCTGGTTGGCGAAGCGGGCATCGGGAAGACGCGGCTGGTGAACGAATTCGTCGCCCGCATCCGCGATGAGGAACGCTTCGCAGGCGTGGCGATCCGACGGGCGGTCTGCTCGCCGCTTGGCGAACAGTCCTACGGAGCACTCGCCGCCGTGCTGCGGAGCGCCTATGGCATTGCCCAGAAGGCCGGCGCCGCGGAGGCCGAGAGGAAAGTTGCGGAAGCGCTCTTGGAACTCGGCCTTGCGGCCGAGGAGGCCGATCGCCTGATGCCTCTCTACTTGCACGTTCTTGGCCTTGACGATCCCAACGCCGTGCTCAGGCACGTCGAGCCGGAACAGCTCCGGCGACAGATCTTTTTCGCGATCCGTACCGTCTTCGAACGCCGCCTCGCCTCGTCGCCGCTTCTGATCATCGTCGAGGATCTGCATTGGGCCGACGCGGTGTCGCTTGAAGCGTTGCGGTTCCTGATGGACCGGCTTGAGCGGACGCGGCTGATGCTGCTGTTTACACATCGGCCAGCGCTGGTGGATCAGTTAGGTTCGAGCAGGATCAGTCACACGACCATTCGGCTGTCTCCGCTTGCCGATGCTGACGGACGAAGGCTGCTCGCGGCGTATTTCGGTTGCGGTTGGCGGGAACTGCCGGGACATTTGTTCACGCGAATTCTCGATCGCGCCGGTGGAAATCCGCTTTTCCTCGAGGAGATCATCCGCGGCCTCATCGAAGGCGGGGCCCTGGAGCGCGACGGCGCGCAGTGGCGGATGAAATCGGATGAAGCCGCCGCCGATATTCCAGCAAGCATTCAGGCGTTGTTGCTGGCGCGCCTCGACCGGTTACCCCATCAGGTGCGCCAATTGGCCCAGGAGGCCGCGGTGATCGGTCCGCGCTTTGATGCGGCTGTTCTCGGTGCGGCAGCAACCGAGCCGGCAAGGGTCGAAGCAGGGCTCGAGCTTCTGTGCGACGCCGAGGTCATCGAGGAGGTCGCGGGCTCGAACTCGATGTCGCTGCGGACCTATCGCTTCACGCAGACCATGCTTCAGGACGTGATCTATCAAAATCTGCTTTTGCAGCGTCGGGTCGAACTGCATGGACGGATTGGTGCCGCGCTGGAGCGGCTCTATGGCAAAGAGCCCGAGCAGCTCGAAGATCTCATATTGCTCGGACATCACTTCAGTCTGAGCGCGAGCAAGTCGAGAGGCGCACGCTATTTGCGCGCGGCCGGCGATCGCGCGCGTGCGAGCTATGCCAACGACGATGCCCTCCGTTTCTATCAGCAATCCCTCGCCGTGCTGTCGACCGCCGGCGAACAGGCGCCGGAACGCCTGATCCTGCACGAGCGGGTTGCGGACCTCTGTTGCGTGACTGGCCGCCGAAGCACCGCCGAGGACCACTACCAGAGTGCGCTGGAGGGACACCGCACGGCAGGGGACCGCATCGGCGAGGCGCGCATTCTTCGCAAGCTCGGTCGATTGTTGTGGGACGCCGGCAAGCGCGTCAGGGCAGAGACGCACTATGCCGAGGCGGCTGAACGGCTTGGCGGGACCGACGCGCCGACCGAGTGGGCACACCTCCTGGAGTGGGCTCATCTCCAGCAAGAGCGCGGCCGTCTTGCGTTCCGTGTGGGCGATCACGTCGCCGCCGCGCGGTGGGCGGACGACGCGCTTGGCTATGCGCGGTCGGTGCCGACGGATGCGGGCGAGCAAGCCGGGTTCGAGGCGGCGGGCGCCATTGCGGAGGCGCTCAACACCAAGGGGGTTGCGCTGGCGCGGCTTGGGCGACACCAGGAGGCGGTGAACGAGGTGGAGCAAAGTGTCGCGGCAGCCGAGACCGCCGGCCTCCTCAACGTGGCGTGCCGCGGCTACACCAACCTTGGCGTGCTCTACACGATCGTCGACCCGGCGCAAGCCATGGCGGTTTGCCGGCGCGGGCTCGATGTCGCGAACCGCATCGGCGATCTCGGCTTCCAGGCCCGCCTTCTTGCCAATCTTGCCGTCGCCTGTTGCACCTTCACGGACAGATGTACCGAGGAGGGGGTGCCGGCTGCCGAAAAGGCGATCGAGATCGACCGCGCGCTCGATCAGCGCGAGCATCTCCCGGTACCCCTCATCGTGCTCGGGCAGATCCATCAGTGCCACTTCCGCCCCGACATGGCCGCGCGCTGCTACAATGAGGCCATCGAGGTGGCGAGCGAGACCGGCGAGCCGCAGCAGCTGTTTCCATGCTATGATGGTCTTGCGACATTGAACCTTGATCGAGGCGACATGCCCGAGGCCGAGCGGTATTTCGCGCTGGCTCATGACGTCTGCGCCCGGCACGGGCTTGATCCCGCAGGGCTGATCGTACTGCCGTTCCTTGACTAGCGAATGTAAGGGAGTTCAACCATGTCGGACCGTCATGTAGATGGAACACTTCAGCCGGGCGATCGCGCACCGAATATCGTCCTGGACGCCATCACGCGCGAAGGAAAAATCGCGCTCGAGGATTATCGCGGGCATAGTCCAATACTGGTGGGCCTGTTTCGTGGCCTGCACTGCCCGTTCTGTCGGCGGCATATCGCGGCGCAGGCGCAGCTTGATGGCGCGCTGCGCGGGAAGGGCATCGAAAGTCTCACGGTCGTCAACACGCCGATCGACCGGGCGCGGCTCTATTTCCGCTATCATCCGTTGCCCAATCTGCTCGCCGCGTCCGATCCCGATCGGGTCTCGCACCGCGCATTCGGCCTGCCCAATCTCGAATTCACGGAGAACGAAACCGAGTGGCCACGCAAGGTGGGCATGGACGTGGTCATGAGCATGCAAGTGGATATCCCCGGCGAGTTGCCTGGCCCGATGAACCGGCCGACAGCCGCGGAGTATCTCAACAAGAAGGACGGTTACGAGATGACCGAAGCCGACCAGCATATGGCGGCAACCGGCACGGGGCAGCTGTTTGGCCAGTTCTTGCTCGACCGGGAGGGGATCGTGCGCTGGACGTTCACCGAGGTTCCCGGCGGCGGCGAGCGCATGTTCGGAGCGCCGAGTCCACAGGAGCTGATGTCGGCCGCCTCGCAGGTGGCAGGCTAGGCGTCTTGGCGATCACCCCGCCGCCCTCGGTCGTTTCTCGGCGAGCGCCGTGGCCATCGCCGAGATCAGCGGACGCATGAAATAATGATCTTCCGTCGGCGAGACGTCGGTGCGCAGTCCGTGCGCGGCGAGCTCGCCGGAGACTGCCGGGCCTACTGACGCAATCAGCGTCTGTTCGAGGCCGGCGCGCAGCTTGGCCTCGCTGCCATGCGCCTTCGCGGCCTCGATCAGGCGGCGGACCTGGCCGAGATTGGTCAGCGCGAGCGCATCGATCCGCCCCGCGGCCATCTCGTCGACGGCGGCGGCGATATTGGCATCGGCGGCCCTGGAATCGTAGACATAGGGCAGCACGGTATCGACCTCGGCGCCCTGGGCGGCGAGCGCGCCGGTCAGCGCGCCGTGGTCCTTGTCCGGATAGAGCTGGAGGCCGAGGCGCCGGCCCCTGAGATCGAGCTTGCCGAGCATCTGGATGACGCCTTCGGTGGTCGGTTTCTCCGTGGTCTGCTGCGCTTCCAGACCGATCTCGCGCAGCGCCTTGCCGGGCTTGGGGCCGCGAGCGAATTTCCGCGCCTTGGCGAGCGCCGCGACAAGGGCGGAATCGAGCCCGCGGGCGCCGGCGAGTTTCATGATCCGCCGCAGGCCTTCGCCGGTCATCAGCACGAGGTCGTCAAGGGGCTTCTCAATGGCGCGGCGGATCCAGGCCTCGACCGGGGCCGGGTCCGGCGCATCGTGAATGGTGAACATCGGGCACTGCACGACCGCGGCGCCTTGTTCGGCCAGCAGCTTGGAAAACTGCGCTTCCTCGCGCGTTTCCAGGATCAGAATGCGATAGCCGTTCAGGCGGTCGGCCATGGGTATGCTCCGGTGAGAATTCGCAATCGTCCGTTCATCCTGACTCTGTGGCCGGGATTGGCGCAAGGCCAGCGTCGGTGCTAGAGCAGGCGCAAATCGCCGGTCCTTCCGCATCATTTGCCCAAACCTTCATCAAGAGCCATGCCCGATCATCAATATGTCCTGACCCTGTCCTGTCCGGATCGCCCCGGCATCGTCTCGGCGGTGTCGACGTTCCTCGCCCACAACGGACAGAACATCCTCGACGCCCAGCAGTTCGACGACATCGAGACCAAGAACTTCTTCATGCGGGTGGTGTTCACAGCGGCTGATCTCGCCGTGGAACTGTCGGCGCTGCAGACCGGCTTTGCCGCGATCGCCGAGCGTTTCGGCATGGAGTGGCAGATGCGCGACCGGGCTGCGCATCGCAAGGTGATGCTGCTGGTGTCGAAGTCCGACCATTGCCTGGTCGACATCCTCTACCGCTGGCGCACCGGCGAATTGCCGATGACGCTTGCTGCGATCGTCTCCAACCACCCGCGCGAGGTCTATGCGGGGCTGGATTTCGGCGGCATCCCGTTCCACCATCTGCCCGTGACCAAGGAGAGCAAACGCGAGCAGGAGGGCCAGATCATGGACCTCGTCGGCAATACGAAGACCGATCTCGTCGTGCTCGCCCGCTACATGCAGATCCTGTCGGATGATCTGTCGGCGAAGCTTTCGGGGCGCTGCATCAACATCCACCACTCGTTCCTGCCTGGCTTCAAGGGCGCAAAGCCCTATCACCAGGCCCATGAGCGCGGCGTCAAGCTGATCGGCGCCACCGCGCATTACGTCACGCGCGACCTCGACGAGGGACCGATCATCGACCAGGACGTCGAGCGCATCAGCCATCGCGACACGCCGGAGGATCTCGTCCGCAAGGGCCGCGACATCGAGCGCCGCGTGCTGGCCCGCGCGATCCGCTACCATCTCGACGACCGCGTCATCCTCAACGGCCGCAAGACCGTGGTGTTCATGGACTAGCGAATGGGAAGTGGGGAATAGGGAATGGTGGCTTTTCTACTCCCTACGCCATTCGCTCCTTACCGCACCGCGCCGGCCGACGTCGTCCCTGTCGCGCTCTTCTGCGCCTGCTCTTCCTTCTCGCGATCCGCCGCCGGCAGCAGCCGCTTGCGTTCGCGTTCCTTCATGTAGGCGTCGTATTGCGGGGTGCCCGGTCGCGGCGGGGCATCGGCCGGGAGGCCGCCCGCCCACTGCGGGATGTAGTCGCCCATGCCGGCGGAGAGTCTTTCGTTGATCGTGCCGCAGCCGGACAGCCCCGCGGCGAGTGCAACGAGGACGAGGGCGGAACGAAAAGTCTTGGACATTGTGTGGACGCGCACGCCTTAGGTCATTGGAACGCCGGCTCAGGCCGGCGGGAAGAAGAATAGCCTTCAACAAGGTAAAATAGGCTTATTCGAGGTAGGTAATTTGGTACCGGGTTGCGGTCGGCCAGGCGCGCGGATGTATCAATTCTGTAGAAGAAAGACGAAATCCTCCATCCACGTGACCCCCGCCGTGACCCTGCCGCTTCTAGACTGCAATGCGAGGTTCGCGACAACACGGCTTGCTCGGCGACAGGGGTTTTCGTTGACAAGTCCATTTTCTTTGTACATTCGTACAAACGGTCACGATTGCTTCGGTTACCCCGACGTAACCGCAGCGCAGATTCCGGTCGCTGGTCGTTGGAACGCTCGGCGTGTGTCGAAGGGTCACCAAACGTCCGATTGACAACGAGGGCGCGAAAGACGCCCATGTGGCGCGCGATATCACTCGCGCGTGGGCTAAGGTTAAGGCAAGGGCCGGGCACTCGGTCCAGGACACAAGAGTCAGGAATGAAGGGGAGGGACATCTGATGTTCGAACGCAAACAACTGTCTCATAAGGCGTCTTCCAAGGTTACCTGGACAACTGCCGTTGCGGCTCTTGCGGGCCTTGCGGGCTTCGCCCCCGCCAAGGCTGCGGACAGCGTCAAGGTCGGCCTGATCCTGCCGATGACGGGCGGCCAGGCCTCGACCGGCAAGCAGATCGAGAACGCGATCAAGCTCTATATGCAGCAGAACGGCGACACCGTCGCCGGCAAGAAGATCGAGATCATCCTCAAGGACGACGCTGCGATCCCGGACAAGACCAAGACCGCCGCGCAGGAGCTGATCGTCAACGACAAGGTCAACTTCATCGCCGGCTTCGGCGTGACGCCGGCCGCGCTCGCGGCCGCGCCGCTGGCCACGCAGGCCAAGATCCCGGAAGTCGTGATGGCGGCCGGCACCTCCATCATCACCGAGCGCTCGCCCTATATCGTGCGTACCAGTTTCACGCTGGCGCAGTCCTCGACCATCATCGGCGACTGGGCGGCGAAGAACGGCATCAAGAAGGTAGCGACGCTGACCTCCGACTATGCGCCGGGCAATGACGCGCTGAACTTCTTCAAGCAGCATTTTACCGCCGGCGGCGGCGAGGTGGTCGAAGAGGTCAAGGTGCCCCTGCAAAACCCCGACTTCGCGCCCTTCCTGCAGCGCATGAAGGACGCCAAGCCCGACGCGATCTTCGTGTTCGTGCCGGCCGGTCAGGGCGGCAGCTTCATGAAGCAATATGCCGAGCGTGGCCTGGACAAGGCCGGCATCAGGGTGATTGGACCGGGCGACGTCACTGACGACGACCTGCTCAACAACATGGGCGACGCCGTGCTCGGGACCGTGACCGCGCATATCTACTCGGCGGCGCACCCCTCGCAGTTGAACAAGGACTTCGTCGCCGCCTACAAGAAGGCGTTCGGCAATCGTCCGGGCTTCATGGCGGTGGGCGGCTATGACGGCATCCACCTGATTTACGCGGCGCTGAAGAAGACGGGCGGCGACACCGACGGCACCAAGCTGATCGAAGCCATGAAGGGTCAGAAGTGGGAGAGCCCGCGCGGCCCGATCTCGATCGACCCCGAGACGCGCGACATCATCCAGAACGTCTACATCCGCAAGGTCGAGAAGGTCGACGGCGAGCTCTACAACGTCGAGTTCCAGACCTTCGAGGCCGTCAAGGATCCCGGCAAGACCAAGAAGTGATGCGCTTCTGAACCTCTCCCGCTTGCGGGAGAGGTCGACGCGAAGCGTCGGGTGAGGGCTGTCTCTTCTTGGGGATTGTCCCATTGCGGAAACACCCTCTCCCCAGCCCTCCCCCGCAAGCGGGGGAGGGAGCGCAGTAAGGCACTTGGCTAAATCTAAGATAATTCCGGCTCGCGATGACCTCTATCCTCACCAACCTGTTCGATGGCGTTGCCTACGGCATGCTGCTGTTCGTGCTGGCCTGCGGGCTCGCGGTCACGCTCGGGTTGATGAACTTTGTCAATCTCGCCCATGGCGCCTTCGCCATGGCCGGCGGCTATGTCTGCATGGTGCTGGTCAACCGGATGGGTTGGCCGTTCTTCGCAGCGCTGCCACTCGCTTTCGTCTCCTCTGCGGCGATCGGCATCGCGCTCGAACGCACCCTCTATCGTCACCTCTATGCGCGCAGCCATCTCGATCAGGTGCTGTTCACCATCGGCTTGACCTTCATGTCGGTCGCCGCCGTTGATTATATTCAGGGATCGTCGCGGGTCTTCATCAACCTGCCGGCGGCGCTCCAGGGCCAGTTCGACGTGTTTGGCGTCGGCATCGGCCGCTACCGCCTCATGATCATCGTGATTTGCGGCCTGCTCACCGTCGGTCTGCAGATGGTGCTGGCCAAGACGCGCTTCGGCAGCCGCTTGCGCGCCGCCGTCGACGATCCCCGTGCCGCGAGCGGCCTCGGCATCAACGTCCCGCAGGTATTCGCCTTCACCTTTGCCTTTGGTTGCGGGCTCGCAGGTCTCGGCGGCGCGCTGAGTGCCGAGATCCTGGGTCTCGATCCGTATTTCCCGCTGAAGTTCATGATCTACTTCCTGATCGTGGTCACCGTCGGCGGCTCCTCCTCGATCACCGGCCCGTTCCTGGCCTCGCTCCTGCTCGGCATCGGCGACGTCGCCGGCAAATATTACGTGCCGAAGATGGGCCCCTTCGTGATCTACACCATGATGATCGTCATTCTGATCTGGCGCCCGAACGGCCTGTTCGGCCGCACGGCCGCGCGTTGAGTTCGCCGATGAGCGCTTCGTCCGACGTCGGTTATCACGCCCAGCGCCAGGCGCGCTGGCACTATGGCGAAGTCGCCTTCTGGCTCATCGTGCTGGCCTGCGGCTTCGTCTTTCCCACGCGCTATCTGATCATGACCGACATCCTGCGGCTGGCACTGTTCACGATGTCGCTCGACCTCATCCTCGGCTATGCCGGCATCGTCTCGCTCGGTCATGCCGCCTTCTTCGGCGTCGGCGCCTATGCGGCGGGGCTTCTTGCGCTGCACGGCATCGTCAACGAGCCTGCGCTCGCGCTGATCGTCGCAGGTCTTGCCGCGATGGTGCTCGGCTTTGCCACCAGCTTTCTGGTAATCCGCGGCGTTGATCTGACGCGGTTGATGGTGACGCTCGGCATCGCGCTGCTGCTGGAAGCACTGGCCGAGCGCTTCTCCAACATCACCGGCGGCACCGACGGCCTGCAAGGCATCGAGATGCAGCCGATCTTCGGCCAGATCCCGTTCGACATGTTCGGCAAAGCCGGCTTCTTCTACTCGCTGGCCGTGCTGTTCCTGCTCTTCCTGTTCGCCCGGCGCGTCGTGCACTCGCCGTTCGGCCTGTCGCTACGCGCGATCAAGAACAATCCGCTGCGTGCCGCCGCAATCGGCATCCCGGTCAACCGCCGTCTGATCGCCATCTACACGCTTGCGGCATTCTATGCCGGCATCGCCGGCGCGCTGTTCACCCAGACCACCGCGATCGCCTCGCTCGACGTGTTCGCCTTCGAGCGTTCGGCCGATCTGATGCTGGTGCTGGTCATCGGCGGCACCGGCTATCTCTATGGCGGGCTGATCGGTGCGGTGGTGTTCCGCATGCTGCAGGAATTGTTCTCCACCATCACCCCGCAATACTGGCAGTTCTGGATCGGCCTCGTGCTGGTCGTGATCGTGCTGGTCGGCCGCCAGCGTCTGCACCGCTGGGTGCTGTACGTGCCCAACCTGGTCATCAGGCAGATTGCGGGACGCAAGGCCGTCGTTGCCGTGCCGGAGCGCGATGCATGACTATCGCTCTCGAAACCCGGAATCTCGAAAAGCAGTTTGGTGGCCTGCGCGTCACCCGCGATCTGTCCCTGAGGATCGAGCAGGGCGCCCGCCACGCACTGATCGGTCCGAATGGCGCCGGCAAGACCACGGTCATCAACCAGCTCACCGGCGTGCTCAAGCCGAATTCGGGCCGCATCCTGCTCGAAGGCCAGGACATCACCGATCTGCCCGTGCACAAGCGCGTGCTGCGCGGCCTGGCGCGCACCTTCCAGATCAATCAGCTCTATCCTGATCTCACGCCGCTCGAGACCATCGGCCTTGCCGTCTCCGAGCGCCTCGGACATGGCGGCGACTGGTGGCGGCGGATGGGCACGCGCAGCGACGTCAACGGCGAGATCGCCGATCTGCTCTCGCGTTTCCATCTGCTCGACGTCATGAACGAACAGACCGTGACGCTGCCTTACGGCAAGCAGCGCCTGCTCGAGATCGCGGTCGCGATCGCGGCCAAGCCGCGCGTGCTGCTGCTCGACGAGCCCGCTGCCGGCGTGCCCGAGAGCGAGCGTCACGACATCCTCGCCGTCGTCGGCGCGCTGCCGCGCGAGGTCACCGTGCTGCTGATCGAGCACGACATGGACCTCGTGTTTTCCTTCGCCGACCGCATCTCCGTGCTGGTCTCGGGCGCGCTGCTCACCGAGGGCCCGCCCGAGCAGGTCGCACGCGATCCGCAGGTCAAGGCGGTCTATCTCGGCGAGGAGGCGGTCAATGTCTGACCTGCTTGCGATCGACGCACTTCGCGCCGGCTACGGCGAGGCAGTGGTGCTGCCCAACATGTCCTTGCACCTCGCCGAGGGGCAGGTGCTGGCGCTGCTGGGCCGCAACGGCACCGGCAAGACCACGCTGATCAATTCGATCGTCGGCGTCACTCGCCGCTTCGCAGGCAAGGTCGTGCTGGCCGACACGGATATTTCCTCGCTCCGGCCCGACCAGCGGGCGCGCGCCGGCATCGGGTGGGTGCCGCAGGAGCGCAACATCTTCCGCTCGCTCACGGTCGAGGAGAACATGACCGCAGTGGCCCAGCCGGGTCCCTGGACGGTCGAGAAGGTCTACGAGATGTTCCCGCGGCTGAAGGAGCGGCGGAGCAATTTCGGCAACCAGCTCTCCGGCGGGGAGCAGCAGATGCTGGCGATCGGCCGCGCATTGACCCTCAATCCGAAAGTGCTGCTGCTTGACGAACCGACCGAGGGCCTCGCCCCGATCATCGTCGAGGAGCTCTTGAAGGCGATCGGGACCATCACCCGGGCCGGAGGCATTTGCTCGATTATCGTCGAGCAGAATGCCCAAAAGATTCTGGGGCTGGCTGACCGCGTTGTGATATTGGAGCGCGGAACGATCGTCCAGGATGCCCCGAGCGCCGCGCTGAAGGCCGACCCTTCGGTCCTGGAGCGCCACCTCGGCGTCGCAGGGGCGGCGGCCCACTAAGAAATATCCCGGGAGTAACAAATGCAGCGAACCAAAGCCCCCTTCCGCGCCGACGAGGTCGGCAGTCTCCTGCGTCCGGCCAAGATCAAGGAAGCCCGCACCAGGCTCGAGAAGGGCGAGATCTCGGCCGACGATCTGCGCAAGATCGAGGACATGGAGATCGAAAAGGTCGTGCACAAGCAGGCCTCGATCGGGCTGAAGCTCGCGACCGACGGCGAGTTCCGCCGTTCCTGGTGGCACTTCGACTTCCTGGCCAAGCTCACCGGCTGCGAGCTGTTTCATCCCGACACCGGCATCCAGTTCGCAGGTGTGCAGACCCGGCACGACGCGGTTCGTGTGATCGGCAAGCTGGACTTCCCCGACAACCACCCGATGCTGGACCATTTCCGCTTCCTGAAGAGATATGCCGACCAGGCCCACGTCACTGCCAAGATGACGATTCCGTCGCCCGCGGTGCTGCACTTCCGCGGCGGCCGCAAGTCGATCTCGAAGGATGTCTATCCCGATCTCGACGCCTTCTACGAGGATCTCGGCAAGACCTACCGGAAAGCCGTCAAGGCGTTTTATGACGCTGGTTGCCGTTATCTCCAGTTCGACGACACCGTGTGGGCCTATCTCTGCTCGCAGGACGAATTGCAGAAGGCGCGCGAGCGCGGCGACAATCCGGACGGCCTGCAGCAGATCTATGCGCGCATCATCAACTACGCACTGGCCGAGAAGCCCGCCGACATGGTGGTGACGACCCACGTCTGCCGCGGCAATTTCCGCTCGACCTGGATTTCCTCGGGCGGCTACGAGCCCGTTGCCGAAACCATGCTCGCCGGCACCAACTACGACGGCTACTTCCTCGAATACGACAGCGACCGTGCCGGCGGCTTCGAGCCGTTGCGTTTCCTGCCCAAGGGCAACAAGGTCGTCGTGGTCGGCGTCATCACCTCGAAGTTCGGCGAGCTCGAGAAGAAGGACGACATCAAGCGCCGGCTGGAGGAGGCCGCCAAATTCGCACCGCTGGAGCAACTCGCGCTCTCCCCGCAATGCGGCTTCGCTTCGACGGAGGAGGGCAACATCCTCTCCGAAGAGGAGCAGTGGGCCAAGCTCAGCCTCGCTGTCGAGATCGCCAAGGAAGTCTGGGGTAATTGAGTCCAGCATCGTTCTCGGGCTTGAGGCATGGAGTCTCACCATTCCCGCTGTCATCCCGGCCTTCGCCGGGACGACAGTGAATTCGTGTCGTCCTGGCCGCTAACGCATCATCGGCCCAAGCATCTCGTGGACATCATAGGTCATGACCGCGAGCAGCGCAGCGAGTGCCAGATAGGTGCTGCCAAATTCGAGCTTGGTTTGCAGCGGTACGCCGTAATAGGCGATGTTCTCGGGCGCGCGGGGATCGTATCGCCATGCGCTAATGAGTTGCGGCGCTGCCAGGATAGCCACGATGAGCAGCATCGGGCTTGGCCGGTACAGCATCAGCGCGACCAGGATGGGCACGCCGACAAACCAGATCCGCGGGCTGAGCACGGCCGTTACCCGGCCGCCGTCGAGCGGCGAGATCGGCAGCAAATTGAACAAATTGAGGAACAGTCCCGCATAAGAGATCGCGAGCAGCAGTCCGCTGTCTTCCGATCTCGCCCATAGATACACTGCAAGCGCGGCGACGGTCCCGACCACCGGGCCCGCGATCGCCACATAGGCTTCGGTCTCGACGTCAATTGGCTTGTCTTTGAGCGCGATCCACGCGCCGACGAATGGAATGAAGGCAGGTGCGCCGACGTCGAGGCCGCGCTGACGCGCCGCGAAATAGTGGCCCATTTCATGCGCGAACAGCAGTGCGATGAAACCTGCCGCGTAGCGCCAGCCCCAAATCGTCGCATACACCGCCAGCGACAGCAGCATGGTGCCGCCGCTGGTGGCGAGCTTTCCCCATTTCAGGCTCGAAAACAGCAGCAGGAAGAGCGTCTTCATGCCGCGCCGCCCGCCGAATCGTCGCGCGGCTTGCGGCGGAAGAACTTCATGACGCCGGCGCCGAACACGGCTGCACCGACAAAAATGACCTTGGCGAATTTGAGCACGAAGGCGAGCAACACGGCAAGCAGGCCGAGCTTCTTGGCCGCGACACCGCCGACCAGTGCGAGCAGCCCGTATTCGGCGATTCGATCGGTCGAGGCGCTGAAATCCTCGTAACGCTTGCCGGATTGGTAGGAGAGATTGGCGAGCAGCTCGTGGGCAGCGGACTTATCGGTTGCGATCCGATTGGAGTCAGAGAGCAGGTTCAGGCTGAAGTAACCTTCGCGCCCGAGCGCGTAAGTATTGTAGTTGACGTCCTTGTCGAGTCGATCAGGTGCGCCTTTGTCCTTGCCGAGGATCGACCACACAAGGCGGTGCGACACGGCGTCATATTTCGGCGGCTCGATCCAGCCGATCACTTCCATCTCGGGAAACCCGCGGGCGACGCGATCCTTGTTGGATTCCTCGACGCCTTCCTTCAAGTTCTTCAGGAGGTCGTCGGCATTCCAATCCTTGGCGGCGTCGTCCTTGATGTAACCTTCGTTGATGTAGTTGATCACCACCAGCCAGCGGTCGTTCTGGCGGGTGCCGAGCACGAGGCCCACAAACGTCGCATCGTGGACGACATTGCCGAGCGCGCGCATCACCCGTGCGGCTTCGGCCTTCGGGACGAAGAAGTCGCCGGCCGGGATTTTCAACGTCCCCTGGTCGATCAGTGCAACATCAGCAGGACCGGGAGTGCCGGCATTGCCTGCCGCCTGCCACGCGGCAGCGAGCTCCGCCTTGCGCGCCGCCTCGCTCGACGGAGCCCCTTGGGAAAAGCCGGGCTGCGCCCCGAATATGACAAGCAGGATAACGCCGACGGCGGCAATGAATCTTTTCACAAACTTCCCCCAGCGACCCATCACCGATAATCGGTGTTGTCGAGACCCTAGAATAACGATACCTGACGGGACAGGGCAGCCATAGGTTGCGCTCGAGTATCTCGCGGGCTGTTGCAATTTTGGCGCGCTGGCACGGGCCCGCGTTAGCCCTCGCACCTTCACTTCCCTGCCAGATAAACCTCGCCTGGTCGCGACGAGTTTGACCACGGTACCGGCTTGTTCCCCGTCGCCGAGACCACGGCCCGCGCCCGCGTAGGCATTCTGCTGCACTTCAGGCGAGGCGGCCGAGGTGGCGGGAGCGCGCGGCGGAGAACGGCGAGTTCGCGCCCTTGCCGTCGCGCGCCACCCGGGACGGGCGCGAATGCGATCAACGTGCCGGCCCCCAATGTCGCGACAGTTCCGGGACTCGTTGGCGGTTAATCGTCGCAAGCTGCTCGTGCCGAAACGCCTTCAAAGCCATGATCGCTATTTCCTGAGTGGGCAGATTCTGCTAGAAGGCGGGTCCCAACCTCTCTGCCCACCGTGTCCCACCCATGAAAAACGACGAAATCCTGAGCCAGATCACGGAGTTCTGCCGCAAGGCGGACATGGCGGAATCGACGTTCGGCCGGCGCGCGGTGAACGATGGGAAGCTGGTGCATCGGCTGCGCGAGGGCAAGCGCATCACCATCGACACGCTGGAGCGGATCCAGGCCTATATGGCAGCGTCGATGGCCGGTGGTGTGCCGCCGCCGCGTGGGCTTCAGGTGCCGCCGGAAAAGCGCGATCCACGCGGCAATTTCCGCTTTTTCGAGAACCGCCAGAAATACCTGCTGTTCGTCCATACCTGCAGCGAAAAGCGGGTGATTGCGGACAGGGTCGCGCTGGAGCTCGCCTCCATCCATCCGCGCCCGCCGGCCCTGCGCATGTTCGACGCCGGGGTCGGCGACGGCACGGTGCTGGCGCGGGTGCTGCGCGCAACGCACCAGCGCTTTCCGCACATGCCGTTCTACGTCGCCGGCAAGGAGCTCAGCCTCGAGGACCTGCGCCTGACGCTGGAGAAGGTGCCGGATCGCATTTTCGAGCATCCGGCGTCGGTGTTCGTCTTCACCAACATGTTCTACTCGGAGGCGCCCTGGCTCACGCCGGCCTCGCCTGCGGCGGCGGCTGCGACCGTCTGGCACGAGGTCCCGCTGCGCGGCGCCTCATCAGGCGAGTTCGAGCAGCAGATCGCGGAGCTGAGGCCGTTCCTGGAGCAGAACTGGCGCGCCGCGATCAGCCCGCGCACGGCCATGCCGCTATATGAACGGCCTGTCGTGCTGGTGCTGTATCGCGAGGACCACAGGTTCCTGCTGGATTCGACCATCCCGCGGCCGGGCCAGACCGAAGCCAATTTCGACCTTGTCATTGCGTCCCAGCCGTACCGCGCCCTGTCCTCGGTCAACTTTCGCGCCAAGCGGATCATCGCACCGCTGGCACGGGCGCTTCGGCCCGGGGGGCGGCTGATCGGGATCCACTCCCATGGCCAGGATCCCGGCATGGAAATGATCCAGGCGATCTGGCCTGGAGAAAATCCTTTCGCGGTGAGCCGTCATGAGCTATTGCGCGCCGTCAAGTATGAACTCGGATCGGTGGGTCGCGACTTAAATTTTAATGCATATGCGGATAACCGCTCGATCTTCAGGTATGATATGGAAGCGCTGCCCAACGAGGTGACCGGCACCATCGGAACCTCGACGGCCTTTGCAGCGTGGAATGCGGCGGTGTATGTCGCTCAGATTGAGGACGACCGATTGACAGAAATGACTCAAAACGGCCGCACTCTGGATGCCGCCAGGGACGTGCTGCGAAAGTACAATGGGCTCTGGTTTCTCGACGAATCCTACGTCATCTCGCGCCGGCGTGATTGACACCATCCACAGGTAAACATCGCAAACGCCCGCCGGCTTAGCGGCGGAACAAGGGGTTACTGATGCGCGCGTCCTATCTCTTCACCAGCGAGTCCGTGTCCGAAGGCCATCCCGACAAGGTCTGCGACAGGATCTCCGACGAGATCGTCGATCTGTTCTACCGCGAAGGGCCGAAGGCGGGCGTCGATCCCTGGGCGATCCGCGCCGCCTGCGAGACGCTCGCGACCACCAACAAGGTGGTGATCGCCGGCGAGACGCGCGGCCCGGCGTCGGTGACCAACGAGCAGATCGAGGGCGTCGTGCGGGGCGCGATCAAGGACATCGGCTACGAGCAGGATGGCTTCCACTGGAAGACCTGCGATATCGAGATCCTGCTGCATCCGCAGTCGGCCGACATCGCGCAAGGCGTCGACGCGCTTCAGCCCGGCGAGGTCAAGGAAGAGGGCGCGGGCGACCAGGGCATCATGTTCGGCTACGCCACCAACGAGACGCCCGATCTGATGCCGGCGCCGATCTTCTACGCCCACAAGATCCTGCGCCTGATCTCCGAAGCGCGCCACTCCGGCCGCGAGAAGGTGCTCGGCCCGGACTCGAAGAGCCAGGTCACTGTGCAATATGAGAACGGCAAGCCGGTCGGCGTGCGCGAGATCGTGGTATCGCACCAGCATCTGGTCGAGGACATCTCGTCCAAGCAGATTCGCGACATCGTCGAGCCCTATGTGCGCGAGGCGCTGCCGAAGGACTGGATCACGCCGAAGACGATCTGGCACATCAACCCGACCGGCAAGTTCTTCATCGGTGGTCCCGACGGCGACTCCGGCCTGACCGGCCGCAAGATCATCGTCGACACCTATGGCGGTGCGGCCCCGCACGGCGGCGGTGCGTTCTCCGGCAAGGATCCGACCAAGGTCGACCGCTCGGCGGCCTATGCCGCGCGCTATGTTGCCAAGAACATCGTCGCCGCCGGTCTTGCCGACCGCTGCACGCTGCAACTCGCCTACGCCATCGGCGTGGCGCGTCCGCTGTCGATCTACATCGACACCCACGGCACCGGTAAGGTGCCGGAGGATCAGCTCGAGAACGCGGCGGCGCAGGCGATGGATCTGACGCCCCGCGGCATCCGCACTCATCTCGACCTCAACCGCCCGATTTACGCGCGTACCTCGGCCTACGGTCATTTCGGCCGCACGCCCGACAACGAGGGCGGCTTCTCCTGGGAGAAGACCGATCTCGTCGAGCCGCTCAAGCGGGCGCTCTGAGCTTAGGCGTCATTCCGGGCCGCTCGCCGCGCGCGAGCGAGGCCGGAATCTCGAACCACCGGACTCCGGGTTCGCTCGCTTCACGAGCGCCCCGGAATGACGAGCCAACAAATAGGAACCCCCAATGAACGCGAAGCCCGGCTTCACCGATTACATCGTCAAGGACATTTCGCTCGCCGATTTCGGCCGCAAGGAGCTCTCGCTCGCCGAGACCGAGATGCCCGGCCTGATGGCCACCCGAGAGGAGTTCGGCCCGAAGCAGCCGCTGAAGGGCGCGCGCATCGCAGGCTCCCTGCACATGACGATCCAGACCGGCGTGCTGATCGAGACGCTGGCAGCACTCGGCGCCGATATCCGCTGGGTCTCCTGCAACATTTACTCGACCCAGGATCACGCCGCGGCGGCGATCGCGGCCGCAGGCATTCCCGTCTTCGCCGTCAAGGGCGAGACGCTGACCGAGTACTGGGATTACACCGCAAAGCTGTTCGACTGGCATGGCGGCGGTCACCCGAACATGATCCTCGACGACGGCGGCGACGCCACCATGTATGTTCATCTTGGTCTGCGGGCCGAGAACGGCGACACCGCCTTCCTCGACAAGCCCGGCTCCGAGGAAGAGGAAGTCTTCTTCGCGCTCTTGAAGAAGCAGCTCAAGGAAAAGCCGAAGGGCTACTTCGCCGGGATCGCCAAGAGCATCAAGGGCGTTTCCGAAGAGACCACCACGGGCGTGCATCGTCTCTATGACATGCAGAAGGCGGGCACGCTGCTGTGGCCGGCCATCAACGTCAACGACAGCGTGACCAAGTCGAAGTTCGACAACCTCTATGGCTGCCGTGAATCGCTGGTCGATGGCATCCGCCGCGGCACCGACGTCATGCTGTCGGGCAAGGTCGCCATGGTCGCGGGCTTCGGCGACGTCGGCAAGGGCTCGGCCGCCTCGCTGCGCCAGGCCGGCTGCCGCGTCATGGTGTCTGAAGTCGATCCGATCTGCGCGCTGCAGGCCGCGATGGAAGGCTACGAGGTGGTGACCATGGAAGACGCCGCGCCCCGCGCCGACATCTTCGTCACCGCAACCGGCAACAAGGACATCATCACCATCGAGCACATGCGCGCGATGAAGGATCGCGCCATCGTCTGCAACATCGGTCACTTCGACAACGAGATCCAGATCGCGTCTCTGCGCAATCTGAAGTGGACCAATATCAAGCCGCAGGTCGACGAGATCGAATTCCCCGACAAGCACCGCATCATCATGCTGTCAGAGGGCCGCCTCGTGAACCTCGGCAACGCGATGGGGCACCCGTCCTTCGTGATGTCGGCGTCCTTCACCAACCAGACGCTGGCGCAGATCGAGCTTTTCGCCAACAACAAGGACGGCAAGTACGAGAAGAAGGTCTATGTGCTGCCGAAGACGCTCGACGAAAAAGTCGCGCGCCTGCACCTCGCCAAGATCGGCGTCAAGCTCACCGAGCTCCGCAAGGACCAGGCCGACTACATCGGCGTGAAGCAGGAAGGTCCGTATAAGAGCGACCACTACCGCTACTGATCCATTGGTCCGACCGGCCATCGACGCGAAGCCCCGGAGCGATCCGGGGCTTTGTTGTGCCGACACATGGAATTCGATTCGCTTTATGGTTGCTGCACGGCTGATTGCCAATTGACGGCCAGCAGCGACGGGCGGACAATCCGCCCCGGCGGAGGAAACCATGCAACAAGAACATTTCGACGTCCTGATCGTCGGAGCCGGCCTCTCCGGCATCGGTGCGGGCTATCATTTGCAGACGAAGTGTCGGACCAAGAGCTACGTCATCCTGGAGGGGCGCGACTGCATCGGCGGCACCTGGGATCTGTTTCGCTATCCCGGTATCCGCTCCGACAGCGACATGTTCACGCTCGGCTATTCCTTCAAGCCGTGGACCGACCCGAAGGCGATTGCCGACGGGCCGCAGATCCTGAACTATGTGCGCGAGACCGCGACCGAGAACGGCATCGACAAGCGCATCCGCTTCCGCCATCGCGTCAAGCGTGCGGCGTGGTCGACGCCGGATGCGCGCTGGAGCGTCGAGGTCGAACGCGTCTCGGGCGAGGGCGCGGTCGAGCTGGTACGCTTCACCTGCAATTTCCTGTTCATGTGCCCGGGCTATTACAAATACGAAGCGGGCTACACACCGGAGTTCAAGGGCGCCAGTGATTTCGCCGGCCGCATCGTCCATCCGCAGAAATGGACCGAGGACATCGACTATGTGGGCAAGCGCGTCGTCGTGATCGGCTCGGGTGCAACGGCGGTGACGCTGGTGCCGGAACTCGCCAGGAAGGCGGCGCAGGTCACCATGCTCCAGCGCTCGCCGACCTATGTGGTATCGCGTCCCGCGCAGGATCCGGTCGCCAACAAGCTGCGCCGCAATCTGCCGGCGCGGCTGGCCTATCACGTGATCCGATGGCGCAACGTGATGTGGGGAATGTACTTCTTCCAGCTCAGCCGGCGCAGGCCGGCAAAGGTGAAGGACCTCATCCTCAAGGGCGTACAGATGGCGCTCGGCCCGGACTTCGACGTCGCGACCCATTTCACGCCGCGCTATAATCCCTGGGATCAGCGGCTGTGCCTCGTGCCCGACGGCGACTTGTTCAAGGCGATCCGCGAGCAGCGCGCCGCCGTCGTCACCAGCGAGATCGACACGTTCACGCACGAGGGCATCCGTCTGAAGGACGGCAGCGAGCTCGCAGCCGACATCATCGTGACAGCGACCGGGCTGGTGCTCCAGGTCGTCGGCGGTCTTGAAGTCAGCGTCGATGGCCGCGCCGTCGATTTTGCCAACACGCTGACCTACAAGGGCATGATGTATGCCGACGTACCGAACATGGCTTCGGCGTTCGGCTACACCAACGCCTCCTGGACGCTGAAATGCGATCTCACCTGCGAATATGTCTGCAGGCTCATCAACTACATGGACCGGCACAACTTCCGTCAGTGCATGCCGCACAATGACGATCCCGAGGTCACCGCGCAGCCGTCGCTCGCTTTCACCTCGGGCTATGTGCAGCGCTCGGTCGCCAAAATGCCGAAGCAGGGCTCGAAGCAGCCGTGGCGGCTGTACCAGAATTACGCGCTCGACATCGTCTCCTTGCGCTTCGGCCGGATCGACGACGGCGTGATGCGATATTCCTGACGGCTGCTCGATGCGTCGTCTTACGTGTTCGGCCGCCAGGCTGGATCGGCCATGCTGCCTGAACGGTTAACGCCGGATTAAGGGATGAATCCTAGCCTGCCTCGGCCGGGGTTACTCGCAAAACTGAGGCAAGCCCAATGGAAGCCCAGAAGATCGCCGTCGACGCCGTCGTCGCGCTGACCGATTGCGACCGCGACGCCGCCATCGCCTTCATCCGCCGACTCTATCTTGCCGGCGTCACAGATCCCAAGCGCCTGACCTTCAAGGGCCTCCAGGCGCTGTCCCGAGCGTGATTCGGCTCCTTCCGGCCGGCTCATCCAAGGCTCCAGCCTCCACTCTCCCAAACATGATTGCAACCCCACGGTGAATATCTTGCCGCTCCGATCGGGCCGGGGTAGATAGCTTCCCAGCTGGATCACTGGGAACGGAGAGATGTTGAAACAGCTTCTTGCGCCGCAACTTGTGGTGCTTTACGTGTTTGCGGCTTCTACCATTTACGTTCACTTCCGCGGCAAGCAGCGGCTGCGCTTCGCGCGCCAGCTTGGCGACCACTCGAGCTATCTCGCCCCCTACAACGTGCTGATGTATGCGGGCTCGGCGGTGCCGAACAAGCCGGTGATTTCGGTCGAGCAATTCCCCGAGCTTAAATCCCTCAGCGAGAATTGGGAGACGATCCGCGAAGAGGCCGTGCGCCTGTTCGACGAAGGCTTCATCCGTGCGGCTGCGAAGAACAACGACTGGGGCTTCTACTCGTTCTTCAAGAGCGGCTGGAAGCGGTTTTACCTGAAATGGTACGACGACTTCCTGCCTTCGGCGCGCACATTGTGCCCGAAGACGGTGGAGCTGCTCAACTCGATCCCGAGCGTGCACGGCGCGATGTTCGCGATGCTGCCGCCTGGCGGCAAGCTCGGCGCTCATCGCGATCCTTTCGCGGGATCGTTGCGCTACCATCTCGGCTTGGTCACGCCGAACTCGAACAAGTGCCGGATTCTCGTCGACGGCGTCGAATGCGTCTGGCGCGACGGCGAGGCCTTCATGTTCGACGAGACCTTCATCCACAGCGCCGAGAACGCGACCGACGTCAATCGCATCATCCTGTTCTGCGACGTCGAGCGCCCGATGAAGTTCTTCTTCATGACCGCGATCAACCGCTGGGTCAGCCATCACATCGTCAAGGCGTCGGCGACCCAGAACGTCGACGGCGAGAATGTCGGCGTGCTCAACAAGGTATTCGGCAAGCTCTACGAGATCCATCTCGCCGGCCGCAAGGTCAAGGAGTGGAATCGCAACGTCTACTATACGCTGAAATATTCGCTGATGGCGCTGATCCTCGGCCTCATCGTGCTGTCGGCGCTGCGGTGACTGGTGTGGGAATGGCACCCTTGCCAACTGCGAACACGGAGGTCGCCGAGTTCTTTCGCGGCTGGCTGGACACCTTCGCGGGCTATGTGCGCGAGGTCGATTACGCCTCGGCGCGTCCGCTCTTCCATCCGGACGTGCTGGCCTTCGGCACGCATAGCGATGTCATCCCCGGCCTCGATCAATGGGTCTCGACGCAATGGGACAACGTCTGGCCGAAGACGGCCGAGTTCCGTTTCGTGCTGGATCAGACCTCGATTCTGGCATCTGCCGACGGCACGATGGCGACCGTGATCGCGCCGTGGACGAGCACGGGCTATCATCCCGACGGCAGTTCGTTTTCACGGCCGGGCCGGGCAACCATGGTGTTCGCGAGGAATGGCGGTGGGTGGCTGTGTGTCCATTCCCACATGTCGCTCAATCGCGGTGTGCCGCAGACAAGCCATGCCAATCGGCCGGTGAAGGCCTGGTAGATCGAAGGTGGGCGCGATCGCGTGTTCGAAATGCGAAAGGCCCCGGCTATCCCCGCGGCCTTTCAGTTTCCAAAGGTCGTGCAGCCTATTCCGGCTGGCCGATGTTCACCTTCAGCGTGCCGACGCCGTCGACGCCGCATTCGAGCTTGTCGCCGGGTTGGAGCTGGGAGACGCCGGCCGGGGTGCCGGTCATGATGATGTCGCCGGCGGCGAGCTTCACCTGCTGCGAGAGCTGCCAGATGATCTCGGGCACGTTCCAGATCAGTTCGGTGAGGTCGCCCTTCTGGGCTTCCTTGCCGTTGACCGTGAGCCAGATCTTGCCCTGGGCGGGATGGCCGATCTTCGAGGCCGGCTGAATCGCGGAGCACGGAGCGGAGCCGTCGAACGACTTGCCGATCTCCCACGGGCGCTCCTTCTTGCGCGAGGCGATCTGGAGGTCGCGGCGGGTGAGGTCGATGCCGACGGCATAGCCGTAGACGTGATCGAGCGCCTTGTCGGCGGGGATGTTGAGGCCACCGCTCTTCATCGCGACGATCAGCTCGACCTCGTGATGCAGATCCTTGGTCAGCGGCGGATAGGGGATGGTGGCACCATCAGGGACCAGCATGTCGGCGTGCTTGGCGAAGAAGAACGGCGGAGCGCGCTCGTCATTGCCCATCTCGCGGATGTGCTCGAGATAATTGCGGCCGACGCACCAGATGCGGCGCACCGGATAACGGCCGCTTTCCCCGACGACGGGGAGCGAAGCCTGGGGCGGAAGCGGGATGACGTAGGAGGCGGCGTTCATGCGGGTCTCGCTGCTCTTGAGGTGAAACGAACTCTATGCGGTTGCGCTGATCGGCGCCAGGGCGCCGGAATCGTGGTGATGTTGCAGGCGGAAGAACGAGGCGTAACGGCCGCCGCGGCGCAAGAGATCGTCGTGCCGGCCGTGCTCGACGATCTCGCCGCCCTCGACCACCAGGATGCGATCTGCGTGCATGATGGTGTGCAGGCGGTGCGCGATCACGATGGTGGTACGGTTCTGGCAGAGATGCTCGATCGCCTCCTGCACCTGCCGCTCGGATTCCGAATCGAGCGCGGCGGTGGCTTCGTCGAGGAGGATGATCGGCGCGTTCTTGATCAGTGCACGCGCCACCGCGATGCGCTGGCGCTGGCCGCCGGAGAGCTGCGTACCATGCTCGCCGACCGGCGTGTCGTAGCCGAGCGGAAAGCCCATGATGAAGTCGTGTGCGCAGGCCGCCTTCGCCGCCTCGATGATCTCGTCCTCGCTTGCGCTGGGACGACCGAAGGCGATGTTGCTGCGGATGGTATCGCGGAACAGGTAGACGTCCTGGCCGACATAGGCGGTCTGCGCCCGCAGCGATTTTCGCGAGACCGATCCGATCGACTGGCCGTCGATCACGATGTCGCCTTGCGTCACCTCGTGGAAGCGGAGCAGCAGCGCCAGCACGGTCGACTTGCCGCCGCCGGAGGGCCCGACCAGCGCGGTGACCTTGCCGGGCTCGGCCGTGAAGCTCATGCGGTTGAGCACGGTCTCGCCGGCACGGTAGGCGAAGCTGACGTCGCGCAGTTCGATGCGGGCATCGGTGAGCTTCAGCGCCGGCCTCTCGTCGTCGGAGTGCTCGCTCGCCGGGCTGTCGACGACTTCGAGCAGCATCCGGGCGCCGACGAGCTGGCTGTTCAAATCGATGTTGAGCCGCGCCAGCCGCTTGGCCGGCTCGGTCGCCATCAGGAAGGCGGTCATGAAGGAGAAGAACGCGCCGGGCGTGGCGTTGAGCGCGACCACGCTGTAGCCGCCGTAAAGCAGACAGCCGGCGACGGCGAAGCCGCCGAGCATCTCCATCAGCGGATTGGAGCGGTTGGCGACGCGGGCCATCTTGTTGGCGTTGCGCTCGACGATCGCGATGTTCTCGTCGATGCGCTTCTGCATGGTCTCTTCCAGCGTGAACGCCTTGACGGTGCGGATGCCTTGCAGCGACTCCTGCATCGTCTCCATGATGTCGGCCGTGCCGGTGAACTGGTTGAAGGCGAGGCCCTTGATGCGCTTGACCAGCTTGCGCAGCACCAGCATCGCCGGCGGCACCGCGACGAGGCCGATGAACGACATCAGCGGATCCTGCCACACCATCACGCCGATCATGGCGAGCAGCATCAACAGGTCGCGCCCGATGGCGTTGACCAGCATGTTGAGGACGTCGGTGATCGACCTTGCGCCCGCCGTCAGCCGCGCCAGGAATTCGGAGGAATGGCGCTCGGAGAAGAAGCCGACGCTCTCGCGCATCAGCTTGGCGAACAGCTGGCGCTGGTTGGTGGCGAGGATCGCGTTCGAGATCTTGGTCAGGATCACCATGTGGCCGTAGGTCGCCACGCCCTTGATGAAGAGCAGGATCACCGTGATGCCCGAGAACATCGCGATGCCCGGGATGTTCTTGTCGACATAGGCCTGGTTGATGACCTGGCCGAGCACATAGGTCGCGCATGCGGTCGCGCCCGCGGCCACCGCCATCAGCGCAAAGGCGACGAGGTAGCGCCGCCAGTATGCGATCCCCTGTTCCGTGACCAGGCGGCGAATCAGGGTCGCTGCCGCATAGGGATCGTCGGTGATTTTCTTCGGAAACGGGGCCATCCGGTGTCCATGGACGGCACAGGACAAGGCCTGTCCGCGCGTCAGGGATCGAACGGCCTCTGTGCCCGCTAAAGCTGCACTTTTCAAGCCCCATTAAGGGCTTGCGCCGGGACGGATTCTAGGCCGAGACGGCGTGGCGGAGTTCGCCGTGGCGCTCGTGGAACAGCTTGTCCTCCCACGCCAAAGCGTGGGCAGCGATGGTCTCGAGGTCGTCGTATTGCGGCTTCCAGTCCAGCAGCCCGCGGATGCGGCTGGTGTCGGCGACCATGGTCATGATGTCGCCGGGCCGGCGCGGGGCGTATTGCACGGCAAAGCTGCGACCCGACACGCGGCGCACGGCATCGATGGTCTCCAGCACCGAATAGCCGCGGCCGTAGCCGCAGTTCAGCGTCGTTGAGGCGCCGCCGTTGCGCAGATAAGCCAGGGCCGAGCGATGCGCCTGCGAGAGGTCCGTGACGTGAATGAAATCACGGATGCAGCTGCCGTCGGGAGTCGGATAGTCGGTGCCGAACACGTCGATCTTGGCTCGCTGGCCGGTCGCGGCCTCGACCGCGATCTTGAGCAGATGCGTGGCGCCGACGGTGGCGAGCCCAATGCGGGCCTGCGGATCGGCGCCGGCAACGTTGAAATAGCGCAAGGTCACATACCGCATGCCGTAGGCGGCGGCGACGTCGTGCAGCATGATCTCGGTCATCAGCTTCGACGAGCCGTAAGGCGACAGCGGCCGCGTCGGCGCGTGCTCGGGCACCGGGACCAGGTCCGGATTGCCATAGACGGCGGCGGTCGAGGAGAAGATGAAGCGGCTGATGCCGCGCTTGACCGCAACATTGAGCAGGTTACGCGCGGTCGTGAAATTGTTGCGATAGTAGCCGAGCGGATCGCGCATCGACTCCGGCACGATGACCGAGCCCGCGAAATGGATGATGCTCTCGATGTTGTGCTGGGCCATCACGCCTTCGAGCAGGTTCTCGTCGCCGGCGTCGCCAATGAACAGCGGCACGCCCTCAGGCAGATAGGCGGAGAAACCGGTCGAGAGATCGTCGATCACGACAACGTCCTCGCCGGCTTCCGCCAGCGCCAGGACCGTGTGACTTCCGATATAGCCGGCGCCGCCGGTGACTAGCACAGTCATGATCTCACCCGTCTTCGGACAATGCGCGAAGCTAGCGTTTGCGTGGTGAAGAGGGGGTATCGGCAGACCTGAACTGGTCACTATGCTTAATGTTGCGTATAGGGGGCCTGTCAAACGGAGCGTGACGTGGCCAATCTCCCGGGCGATCTACAGGTGATCGTGCCAAATCTGCACAGGCGCTATTCCGGGGTCACCGCGACCAACCGGATGGTGGCGCCGCGGCTGGCAAAGCTGTATCGCGCCGCATGGTTGGGCTCCGATGCGCCGGATGGGATCGCGCGCCTGAGCGTTGCAGATCTCCTGAAGCTGTGGCGCCGCAAGCAGCCCTTGATCTGGCATGCGCGGCGCAACAACGAGATGATCGCGGGCGTCGCGTTGCGCGCGCTCGGCTGGCCACTGAAGCTCGTGTTCACCTCCGCCGCACAGCGGCACCACAGCTGGATCACGCGCTGGTTGATCCGGCGCATGGACGCGATCATCGCGACATCAGATCTCTCGGCCTCGTTCCTGAAGGTGAAGGCGACGGTGATCCCGCACGGCGTCGACACCGACATCTATGCGCCGCCGCAGGACCGCGCTGCGGCCTTCGCGGAAACGGCGCTGCCGGGCCGCTACGCCATCGGCTGCTTCGGCCGCGTGCGCGCGCAAAAGGGCACCGATGTGTTCGTCGATGCGATGTGCCGCCTGTTGCCGCGCTATCCGGATTTCACCGCAATCATCGTCGGGCAGGTCACGGCCGAGCAGACTGCCTTCGCGAACGATCTGAAGAAGCGGGTCGAGGCCGCCGGCCTGCAATCGCGCATCGTCATCACCGGCGAACTGCCGATCGAACAAGTGCAGCGCTGGTACCAGCGACTGACGATCTACGCCTTCACCTCGCGCAACGAAGGTTTTGGCCTGACGCTGATCGAAGCGATGGCGTCGGGCAGTGCACTCGTCGCGGCGCGCGCCGGCGCGGCCGAGCTCGTGGTCGAGGACGGCGTGAGCGGCGTGCTGGTGCCGCCGGGTGATATGGATGCGCTCGCTACGGCCCTGGAGCCGCTGATGCGCGACGTGACAGCCGCGACCATCATGGGCGAGCGGGGGCGCCAGCGTGTGCTGGCAAAGTTCAGCCTCGATGCGGAAGCGGCGCGGATCGGCGAGGTCTATCGGCCGCTGCTCTGAGCGGTTATTTTGCGTGCTCGCAACCAAAATCCGCGAAAACAACCCCATGCACAGTAGCCGGGCCCAACGAAATCAACGGCTTGGCTGCCCGCGCGATGCGTTGCGGATTTCACGAAGCGGGTTTGACCCGTCGGGCAAAACACTGGCAGGATGTTCATCATCGGGGCAGGCCTCGTCGCCACTCACGTCTCCGTCCTGACCCCAGCTTCCCCCAACACCCGCTGTGCAATTCTCACCACCTCGCTCGCTGCGATATTCCGCATGCAGCGGTGGTCGTTCATCTTGCAGATCGTGCTCTGACAGGGCTGGCAGGACAGCACTTCCTTCTCCTGCACAACAGTCGCGGCGAGGCCGTTGAGCGGCGCCCAGAGATAGGGACTGGTCGGGCCGAAGATGCCCATGGTGGGCGTGCCCAGGGCGGCTGCGATGTGCATCAGGCCGGAATCGTTGGAGATGGCGACGCCGGCCGCGGCCATGGCCAGCACGCCATTGCGCAGATCGTTGCCGGTGAGGTCACGCCCGCCCGGGCCGCCCGCGGCGACGATCTCCTGAGCGAGACCCTTTTCCGCGGGGCCGCCGACGACCCAGACCTCGAGCCCGCGCTCGACCAGGAGCCGGGCCGCCTCCGGGTAGTACGTCCAGCGTTTCGAGACGCCGACCGAGCCTGGGGCGAGCGCCACCGCGGCGCCGGCGCTGAGGCCGTTGGCCTGCCGCCAGCGGACGATGTCCTCGGCCGGGACGCGCAATTGCGGCACCGGCCATTCCACCGGCAAGGGGGCGCCGTCGGGCAGGGCGAGGGCGGCGTTCTTGTCGATGAAGCGGGGCAGCTTCTTCTCGCCCCAGCGCCAGCGATTGATCAAGCCGAACCGGAACTCGCCGACGAAGCCGACCCGTTCAGGAATGCCGGCCAAAGCGGGTGCGATGGCCGCCTTCCAGGTGCGCGGCAGCACCAGCGCGGTGCCGTAGTTCCGCTCGCGCAGCTGCTTCGCCAAGGCCAACTGGCGGCCCATGGCGAGCCGGCCGCGCGGCAGATCCCAGACGATGCCAGCGCGCACGCCGGGCATGTAGTCGACCAGCGGGGCACAGAGGGACGTGGTCAGCAGATCGACCGGGCGATTGGGCCAGCGCTCCTTCAGGACGCGAACGACGGTGTGATTCCGGACGAAATCCCCGATCCACATGTAGGGAATGATCAGAATCGGGCGGGTATCCTCCCGATCTGCATTTTCGCCAAGTTGCGAATATTTGTTCATCTATTGATCGGCCAGGGAGCTGCTATGGCCGTTCGGTTAGCCGCTTGGGACCGGCAGGTAAAGCCGGCTGAGTCCCGGTCTCGGAACCGGCAAGAACCAGCCACTGACTGAGCAGCCTTACCTTTTGGGAGGGGTCACGTGCCAATGCAGAGTCAGAAGGGCTGCGAAAGCCCCAGACAGGGCCAGGATAATCGCAAAGGCGATTGAATATTTGCGGAATCGCTTCGCCCGCCCTGTCTGAATAAGCAGCATCAGTCGAGAATACACGCTCTGGTAAACGAAAGCACCCCAGTTTCGATTTTGGCAGTCGTGGCAATTTGGACAGCAATCAAAACCCCTTACACTTTCGCCCCTCATGCGCTACGGCAGGACCGGACCGCACAAATCGGGCAGGGAATTCGGAATGTTGCTGGTGACCGGCGGGGCCGGTTTTATCGGGTCGAATGTCGTGGCCGCGCTCAACGACGCGGGCCGCAGCGACGTCGTGGTCTGCGATCTGCTCGGCAGCGAGGGCAAGTGGCGCAACCTTGCCAAGCGGCAGCTTGTGGATATCGTCCCGTCGGCCGAGCTGCCCGACTGGCTGAAGGGCCGCAAGCTCGACGCCATGATCCATCTCGGGGCGATTTCCGCGACCACCGCGACCGACGGAGACCTCGTGATCGAGACCAATTTCCGACTGTCGATGCGCCTTTTGGACTGGTGCACGATGAACGCGGTGCCGTTCATCTATGCCTCCTCGGCGGCGACCTATGGCGATGGTGTGCAAGGCTTTGACGATGACGCCGCGCTGCCGGCGCTGAAGACATTGCGGCCGATGAATCTCTACGGCTGGAGCAAGCACCTGTTCGATCTCGCGGTCGCCGGGCGCGTCGCGAACGGCGATCGGCTCCCTCCGCAATGGGCCGGACTGAAATTCTTCAACGTGTTCGGCCCCAATGAATATCACAAGGGCTCGATGATGAGCGTGCTGGCGCGCCGCTTTGACGATGTCAAGGCGGGCCGCGCCGTGCAACTGTTCAAGTCGCATCGCGAAGGCATCGAACACGGCGATCAGCGCCGCGATTTCATCTATGTCGACGACGTCGTGCGGGTCGTCATGTGGCTGCTCGCGACGCCGTCAGTGTCCGGCCTCTTCAACGTCGGAACCGGCAAGGCGCGCAGCTTCAGGGATCTGATGCTGGCTGCCTATGCGGCGCTCGGCACCAGGCCCAACATCGAATACATCGACATGCCGGAGCAGATCCGCGACAGCTACCAGTACTTCACCCAGAGTAAGGTCGATCGCCTCCACCGTGCCGGCTATAACGGCGACTTCACGACGCTCGAGGATGCAGTGAAGGCCTATGTCGGGAATTATCTCGACCGGCCCGACCGCTTCCGCTGAGGCCCCAAGGACCTGAGGCCAAAGACCATGCCGACGCCCATTCTCGATTTCGATGCCCTCGCGCAGGCCATCTCAGGCCGCACGGTTCTGTGCATCGGCGACATCATGCTGGACGAGTTCGTCTATGGCGAGGTGTCGCGGATCTCGCCGGAAGCGCCTGCGCCTGTCATCGCGGCCCAGCGCAGCGAGATCCATATCGGCGGCGCCGGCAATGTCGCACGCAATGTCGTTTCTCTCGGCGCACGCTGCATCTTCGTCGGCCTCGTCGGCAAGGACGATGCCGGTGCGCGGCTCAAGGCCACGCTGGATGAGCACGCGGGCATCGAAAGCGTGCTGGTGCGCGACCCGTCGCGGCCGACTACGCGAAAAGTCCGTTTCGTCTCCGAGCATTTTTCCACGCACATGCTGCGCGCCGATTGGGAGCAGGCGACGCCTGCCTCCGATGACATCGAGACGGAACTGATCGAAGCCATCCTGCCGCAGATCGCGCGCGCCGACATCGTGCTGCTCTCGGACTACGCCAAGGGCGTGCTGACGGCGCGCGTCATCCGCCACGCCATCGACGCCGCGCGAAAACTCGGCAAGCCCGTGATCGTCGATCCCAAGAGCCTGAACTGGGCGATCTATCGCGGCGCCACGCTGCTAACGCCCAATCGCAAGGAGTTTTCGGAAGCGACCCGCAGCCGCGCCGACACGGTGCGGAGCATCGTCGAGACCAGCGAGGACGTGATGCGGCTCGCCGATTGCGAGGCGATCCTGGTCACGCAAGGCGAGCACGGCATGACGCTGGTGCCGCGGGGCGGCGAGGCCGTTCACGTTCCGGCTTTCCCGGTGAAAGTGCGTGACGTCTCCGGCGCCGGGGACACCGTCGCCGCCGCGCTCGCGGTGTCGCTTGCGGCGGGCGCGGACTGGGACACGGCGCTGCGCGTGGCCAACGCGGCTGCCGCCGTCGCCGTCGGCAAGCAAGGCACCGCCAGCGTGACCGCGGCCGAGCTGCGCCGGAAGATCCTTCCGCATGCCACTCTCGCAGCCGAGGAGAAGATCGTGCTCGAGCCGGCCGCGCTCGACGTGCAGCTCGCCGAATGGAAACGTCAGGGTCAGCGCGTCGGCTTCACCAATGGCTGTTTCGACATCCTGCATCCCGGCCACGTCAAGGTGCTGACCGCGGCGCGCGCCGCCTGCGACCGCCTGATCGTGGGGCTCAACAGCGATGCTTCGGTGCGGCGGCTCAAGGGCGCCGAGCGGCCGGTCCAGAACGAGCGCGCGCGTGCCGAGGTGCTCGCGGCGTTGGAGGCCGTCGATCTCGTCGTCATCTTCGAAGAGGATACGCCGATCGACCTGATCACACGGATCAAGCCCGGCGTGCTGGTCAAGGGCGGCGATTACACCCGCGAGCGGGTGGTCGGCCACGAGGTCGTCGAGGAAGCGGGCGGAACAGTCGTGCTGGTCGACATCCTCCAGGGCTTCAGCACGACGGCGCTGGTGCATCGCGCCCGGGGAGGAGACAAGTGACTGCGCTCGCACGCGAGACGACCGGCGAGATGTTGCTTCGCCGTCTGCGCAGCCCGGCGGCCTGGCGCGAGACTGTCGATATATTTGCCGTCCTGACCGCGGCTTCGCTGCCCTGGTCGACCTCGCTTGCGGGGATCTTTAACGCGCTGATGCTGCTCTGCATGGTGCCGTTCCTCGATGTCCGCGCGTTCCTGCAATCGCTGAAGCGTCCGATCTGTGCGGCTCCGATCGCGCTGGTCCTGCTCGCGCTGGTGGGAACACTCTGGTCGGACGCGACCTGGGGCGCGCGCTTCTATGCGGTCAACCCGACGGTCAAGCTGCTCGTGCTGCCGGTCCTGCTCTATCATTTCGAGCGCTCGCCGCGCGGTCACTGGATCTTCATCGCGTTCCTGGTGTCCTGCGCCTTGTTGTCGGTGATGTCCTGGCTGGTCGCCTTCTACCCGAACCTCGCACTCAAGACCGATCCGCCCGAACGCGGTATCTTCGTCAAGAACTACATCGACCAGAGTCAGGAATTCGCGCTTTGCGCGGTTGCGCTCGCCTACCCGATCGTGACGCTGCTGCGCGAGAAGCGATACTGGTTCGCCGGGCTGCTCACGGCGCTGGCGCTGAGCTTCTTCGTCAACATGGCCTTCGTGGTGGTGTCGCGCACCGCGCTCGTCACGGTTCCGATCATGTTCGGTGTGTTCGCGCTGCTTCACCTCAAATGGCGCAGCATCGCGATCATCTCCGCCGCTCTGCTCGCCGGCGCTGTTCTCGCCTGGCAGGCCTCACCGCAATTGCGCCACACCGCCGAGAGGTTTAGCGACGACTACACCGGCTATGTGCAAAGGGGCGAGCCGACCTCCATGGGCCTGCGGCTCGAATTCTGGCGCAAGTCGCTGGGCTTTTTCGCGGAGGCGCCGATCAAAGGGCACGGCACCGGCTCGACGCGCGGATTGTTCGAACGCGTTGCGACGCCCGCCGGTCAGTACCGGGCGTCCGCCGAGGTGATCGGCAATCCACATAACCAGACGCTCAACGTCGCTGTGCAATGGGGCGCGATCGGCATCGTCATTCTCTATGCGATCTGGATCCTGCATCTGCTGTTGTTCCGCGGCGACGGGCTTGCCAACTGGATCGGGCTGCTGGTCGTGGTGCAGAACGTCTTCACCTCGCTGTTCAACTCCCACCTGTTCGACTTCCACGAGGGCTGGATGTACGTCATCGGCGTCGGCGTTGCCGGCGGCATGATGATCCGGGCACAACACGGCGAGGCGAAGATGCGGAAAGCCGGTTCCTGAACGGCCCTTCTGGCCGGCAGGCCTCGACTGGCGAAGCTCTACCCGCAAGCCTTCGCTGGCATGTCATGTCGAGATGGGTTATCAGCGCGGGCAGGTTGCATCTAACTGGGTTTTCATCGGTCGGCGGATGACGCGTCTTACGCATCTCACCTCGCGCAATTTCCTGATCGCACTCCACGACGTGCTTGTGACGGCGGCGGCACTTTTTGCCGCCTTCTATGTGCGATTCGAAGGTGGCGATGACTTCTTCCGGCGCCTGCCGATGCTGCTCCACATCCTGCCTTACTTCCTCGCCTTCAGCGTGGTCGTGTTCTTCCTCTTCAACCTGACTACCACGAAGTGGCGCTTCATCTCGCTGCCAGATGCGCTCAACATCATCCGCGCCGCGACCGTGCTGACGCTCGCGCTGCTCGTGCTCGACTATATCTTCGTCGCGCCCAACGTCCGTGGCAGCTTCTTCGTCGGCAAGGTAACCATCCTCCTCTATTGGTTCCTCGAAATCGCCTTCCTCAGCGCGCTTCGCATGACCTACCGCTACTTCCGCTACACGCGGGTGCGGCGTCATGCCCGCACCGACGATGCCGCGCCGACGCTGCTGATTGGGCGCACGGCGGATGCCGAGGTGCTGCTCCGCGGTATCGAGAGCGGAGCGATCAAGGGGATCTGGCCGGTCGGCATATTGTCGCCCTCGCGGGCGGATCTGGGCCAGCTCATCCGCAACGTGCCGGTGTTGGGAGGCATTGATGACGTCGAGGACATCATTGTCGATTTCGCCAAGCGCAACAAGCCGATCGCCCGCCTCGTGATGACGCCGTCGGCGTTCGAGCCGGAAGCTCATCCAGAATCGATCCTGATGCGGGCGCGCAAGTTGGGGGTGATCGTGAGCCGCATGCCGTCGCTGGAGAGCGGCGAGGCGCCGCGGCTCACAGCGGTCGCGGTCGAGGACCTCCTGTTGCGGGCGAGCGAGAAGATCGACTATGCCCGCCTTGAAGCGCTGATCAAGGGCAAGGCTGTGATCGTCACCGGCGGCGGCGGCTCGATCGGATCCGAGGTATGCGAGCGCGTGGTAGCCTTTGGTGCAGCGCGCCTGCTGATTGTAGAGAATTCAGAGCCGGCGCTCTATGCAGTCACGGAGACGCTCGCCGCCCACGGCTCCGGCGCGGCGATCGAAGGGCGAATTGCCGATATCCGCGACCGCGAGCGCATCATGCGCCTGATGGCCGAGTTCAAGCCGGATATCGTGTTCCATGCCGCAGCCCTCAAGCACGTGCCGATCCTCGAGCGCGACTGGAGCGAGGGAGTCAAGACCAACATCTTCGGCTCGATCAACGTCGCCGATGCGGCGGTTGCCGCCGGCGCCGAGGCGATGGTGATGATCTCGACCGACAAGGCGATCGAACCCGTATCGATGCTCGGCCTGACCAAGCGCTTCGCCGAGATGTATTGCCAGGCGCTCGATCACGATCTTGCAGCAGCGAGCGCCGGGGCCAGGCCGCCGACGCGGCTGATCTCCGTGCGGTTCGGCAACGTGCTGGCCTCGAACGGCTCGGTGGTGCCGAAGTTCAAGGCCCAGATCGAGGCCGGCGGCCCCGTCACCGTCACCCATCCCGAAATGGTCCGTTATTTCATGACCATCCGCGAGGCTTGCGATCTCGTCATCACGGCGGCGACGCACGCGCTCGGACAGGCGCGGCCGGATGTCTCGGTCTACGTGCTCAACATGGGCCAGCCGGTGAAGATCGTCGATCTTGCTGAGCGCATGATCCGCCTCTCAGGCCTTGAGCCCGGCTATGACATCGATATCGTGTTCACGGGCATGCGGCCGGGCGAGCGGCTGTACGAGATTCTGTTCGCCTCCGAGGAGCCGACCCACGAAATCGGCATTGCCGGCATCATGGCCGCGCAACCGAACGAGCCGCCGATGCAGACGGTGCGCAAATGGATCGCGGCGCTCGAGCAGGCGATCGCGCGCGATGATCGCGCCACCATCAGGACCGTCCTGAGGGATGCGGTGCCCGAATTCGGGTCGACCGCGGCTTGACATGCAGCCTCGGGGCAAGATCGTCGTCTTCCGTGCCGGTTTGTCCGGCGGATTGCTGGCCAACGCTGTTCTGGCGGCACTCCGATGAGCGAGCGGAAACCAGTCGCGCTGGTGACGGGGGCGAGCGGCTTTCTTGGCCGGCATATCGTGCCTGCGCTCACGCGCGAGGGATGGTCGGTCCGCCGCGCTGTCCGCAGCCCTGAAGGCGTCGGCGACGAGGTCGTGATCGGATCGATCGGTCCCGAAACGGGCTGGCACACTGCGCTTGCAGGTGTCGACGCGGTCGTCCATCTCGCCGCGCGCGTGCATTACAAGAACGAGGAGCACGCGGTCCAGCTCTACCGCAACGTCAACATCGCAGGCACGCTGCATTTGGCGCGCTGCGCGGCGACGGCCGGCGTGCGCCACTTCATCTTCATCAGCACCGTTCTCGTTCACGGACGCAGCAATGAAGGTCGGGCGCCGTTCCGCGAGGACGACGTCCCGACGCCGCGCGGCCTCTACGGCATGTCCAAGGCGGCGGCCGAGGCGGGCTTGAGGACGCTGGCGCGCGAGTGCGACATGAAGATCTCGGTGATCCGGCCGCCGATGGTCTATGGCGCGGGGGCCAAGGGCAATTTCGCGCTGCTCACGAGCGCGGTGAGGCTGGGGCTGCCGCTGCCCTTTGCGGCGATCCGCAATCGCCGCAACTTTCTTTCCGTGCAGAACCTGTCGTCGTTCATCCTGTACCGGCTCGGTCATCCCGACCCCACCAGCGATTTCGAGGTATTCCTGCTCGCCGACAGGGAACGGGTCTCGACGCCCGAATTCATCGCGTGCCTGGCGAGAGCGTCGGGCAAGAGTGCCCGGCTGTTCGGCATACCGCCTGACCTGCTCGGCACGGTCCTCCGCGTGATGGGGCGTCGGGATATGAATGACGGCCTGATCGGCTCGCTCGAGCTTGATATCTCGAAGGCGATCGCGACCGGCTGGCAACCGCAGGTTACGCTCGAGGAGGGGTTGCGGCTCGCGGCGTCGGCTCAGGATGCCTGAACGCGAGCGAAGCGCCGCAGCAGCAAAGCGGTCGCGGTCGCGCCTGCAAACAGCGAGATCAGCGTGATCGTCACCGAACCGGCGCGAACGCTGACGATGGCAAGCAATGCCAGCAAGAGATTGAGCGCGAACACCCCGCCGACCACCTGCGGGACCGTCAACCCGTTGTCGGTCGCACGTTGATAAAAGTGCGTGCGGTGGGCCGACCAGAACGGCTCGCGCCTCATGATGCGGCGAAACAGCGTGATGGTGGAATCCGCGAGGTAATAGGCTGGCAGCAGCAGCGCCGCAGCGGGCTGTCCGCGCCAGGCGAGCTCCAGCAGGCACCAGCCGAGCAAAAGGCCGATCGGCAGGCTGCCGACATCGCCCAGGAAGACTCTTGCGACCGGTTTGTTGAACGGTGCAAAGCCGAGCATGGCGCCGCACAGCGCCGTGGCGACGAGCGCGGCCGGCCAGGACAGATCGCCCAGCGATCCGAGCAGCAGAAGCGCCGCGGTGATCGGCACCACTTCGGCCACCGTCATGAGGTCGAGGCCGTCCATGAAATTCACGAGGTTCACGAACCAGACACCTGCGAGCAGGACGAGGCCGCGCTCCAGCGCAAGAGGCATAGCCGGCACGATGCGCGCGGTCTCGGGCGCGGTGAACACCACCGCACCGACGGCGGCCGCCTGCAGCACCAGCCGCACCAGCACCGGCAGCGACACGATGTCGTCGGCAAATCCGACCAGCGCCATCGCGACCGTTGCAGCGACCAGCGCCGGCGGGATCGCGACATTGACCCCGGCCGACCAGGCCGAGGCGACGATCAGCGTCGCAGCGATCACCGCGATGCCGGCGCCCTGCGGGGTCGGTATGCGATGCGAGGATCTCGCATTCGGCCGCGCCAGCGTGTAGCGCTGGAGCAGCGGACGGCTGGTCCAGGTAACGAGCGCCGATATCAGCGCGGCAATCGCGATGGCAAGCAGCAAGGGCGCGGCGGCGAGCGCATCGGCGGTCGGATTCACTCCGGCACTCCGATCGGCACCGCCCCCTGCGCGGCTTTCTCCGCGCTGAGGATCCAGACCAGGCCGCCGAACGCACCGACGATGAAGAACACCGCGCCGTACAGCAGCGAGACATTGACGCCCTCGCTGGCGGCAAGTCCCGCGAAGCCGAACGCCAGGCCCATCGTGGCCTCACGTACGCCCCAGCCGGCGATCGAGATCGGCATCATCGTGATCAGCATCACGGGCGGCACGAGCAGAAAGACGTCGCTGAAGCGAACCGGGGCCGCGATCGACTGCACGACGCACCAGGCGATGACGACGGCGAGCACGTGAACGAGGACCGACAGGATTGCGATGATCGGTCCGCGGCTGCGGTTGAAGATCACGCCGTTCGCGATCACGGCACAGGCGTGAATGTGATGCGTGGCCCACCAGGTCTTCAGCCAGCGCCATCTCAGCGCGCCGAAGATCAGGAAGCCGACGCCGCCGGCGAGCGCCAGGAGGTCGATGAGGAGCAGCGCCGAGCGCCCCTGCGGATCGGCGATGAGGGTGTAGCTCCAGGGCAGGCTCGCGACGATGAGAACCGCGAGCGCGATCAGGCCGATCGCGCGATCGACGAAGATCGAATAGGTCGCCGCACGCCAGCCGGCCCCGGCACGTGCGACGAGCCACAGCCGGACCGCGTCGCCACCGATCGCCGATGGCAGGGTCTGGTTGAAGAAAGAGCCGATCACGTTGTAGCGCATGGCCCGGCCGAGCTCGAGCGGCGCACCGCAGACGGCGCTGATCTCGCGCCAGCGCAGCACGCCGACGAAGATCTGCAGGAACGTGATCGCGATCGCCACGCCGATCCAGAACAGGCTGGTCACGGTGAAGCGCGAAAACAGTTCGGATAGATCGACCTTGCGCAGCGCCAGATAGAGCAGCGCCGCGGAAATCAGGATTTTGGCCGTCGACAGCAGGATTCGGCGCATCTCGCCCGCATGAACTGGGTTTGCGAAGATTTGAGGCAACCCGACGCGAGGCGCCGAATTCGGCCGCTTTGGTATGGTCTTGGCGCCGATCTTGCAATAGCCGTTATGAAGAGCCGTTATGAAGAGCCGTTTGGCGAGCCGTTATGGACGGCGTGAGGCGCGGCGGGCCTATTGCGACCACCTCGAAGTGGCGGCTAAACAGGATCGGGCCAGGGATCCCAGGGAACAGAATGACGGATCAGGCGATTTTGGTCACGGGAGCCGCCGGCTTCATCGGCTTTCACGTCGCCCGGCAGCTGCTGGCCGAAGGCCGGTCCGTCGTCGGGCTCGACAATCTCAACGCCTATTACGATCCGGCATTGAAGCGGGCGCGCCTGGCGCTGTTGCAGGGCTGCTCCCGCTTCTGCTTCGTCGAGGCCGATCTCGCCGACCGCGCGACGATGGCGGCGCTGTTTGCGCAACACCGCTTTACCAAGGTCGTTCATCTCGCGGCACAGGCCGGCGTGCGCTACTCGATCGAGCAGCCGCACGCCTACGCCGATTCCAATCTCCAGGGCTTTCTCAACGTGCTCGAGGGCTGCCGCCACAATGGCTGTCGTCATCTCGTCTACGCCTCGTCATCCTCCGTTTACGGCGCCAACACAAAACTGCCATTTGCGGTTGCGGACCGCACCGATCATCCCGTGAGCTTCTACGCCGCGACCAAGAAGGCGAACGAGGTGATGGCGCAGTCCTACAGCCATCTCTATCGCCTGCCGGTCACGGGCCTGCGCTTCTTTACCATTTACGGCCCGTGGGGACGGCCCGACATGGCCATGTTTCTGTTCGCGAACGCCATTGTGGCGGGCAAGCCGATCCGGCTCTTCAACCATGGCAGGATGCGTCGCGACTTCACCTACGTTGATGACGTGACCCGCGTTGTATCCAAGCTGATCGACCTGGTCCCCGTGGACGATCCGGCTGCCGCAAATGCGCCGCTTAAGCTCTACAATGTCGGCAACCACCATCCGGAGGAACTGATGCACGTCGTCGGTCTTCTGGAGCGAGAGCTGGGCCGGACGGCGATCAAAGAATTGCTGCCGATGCAGCCGGGAGATGTGCTGGAAACGTTCGCGGATGTCGAGGATTTGATGCGCGACACCGGCTTTGCACCGTCAACGCCGATCGAGCATGGGGTCCACAATTTTGTCACCTGGTATCGGGACTACTTCAAGGTTTGAGATGACAATGGACAAACGCATAATCCCCCTGATCATGTGCGGCGGCGCCGGCACGCGGCTGTGGCCGGCTTCGCGCGAGGTGCGCCCGAAGCAGTTCCTGCCGCTGTTCGGCACGCGCTCGACCTTCCAGGACACGCTGCTGCGCGTCTCCGATCCCCAGCTGTTCGATCGGCCGATCGTCATCACCAATGCGTCCTATCGCTTCATGGTGCTGGAGCAGCTCGCCGAGATCGGTGTCGAGGCCGACGTGCTCCTCGAGCCGATGCGGCGCGATTCCGGCCCCGCGATCGCCGCGGGCGCGGTGTTCGCGCAGAACCGCATCAGTGAAGCGATCGTGCTTGCGCTCGCCGCCGATCACGTCGTGCAGGACAACGCCGCCTTCGTTGCCGCCTGCCGCGCGGGCCTCAGCGCTGCGAGCACCGGCCGCATCGTCACCTTCGGCGTCAAGCCGGAGCGGCCGGCGACCGAATACGGCTATATCAATCCGGGCGAGGTGATCTCCGGCGAGATGCATGCAGTCGCGCGCTTCGTCGAGAAGCCGGACGCGGTGAAGGCATCCGACTACGTCAATTCGGGCTATCTCTGGAACAGCGGCAATTTCATGTTTCCGGCCACTGTGCTGCTCGACGAATACCGCAAGGTCGATGCAGCGAGCGTCGAGGCCGTCAGCAGCGCCGTCGCGAATGCCGGCCGCGATCTCGGCTTCGTCACGCTGGAGCCCGAGGCGTTCGGCTCGGCGAAGGCGATCTCGATCGACTATGCGGTGATGGAGAAGACCTCGCGCGCCGCCGTGGTGCCGGTGTCGTGCGGCTGGTCCGACGTCGGCTCCTGGCACGCGGTGTGGGAGCTGTCCGAGAAGGACGCGCAAGGCAATGCGGCGCATGGCAGCGCGGTGTTCGAGGATTCCCGCAACTGCAACGTCACCACCGACCAGGCGCTGGTCGCGCTCGAAGGCGTCGACGATCTCGTCGTGGTCGCAACCGCGGATGCCGTTCTGGTTTCGCGCCAGAAGGATGCCAACGGGCTGAAGCGTCTGGTGACCAAGCTGAAGGCGGTCGCACCGAAGGTCACCGAGGAGCATCTCAAGGTGCATCGGCCCTGGGGCAGCTACCAATCCGTCGACAATGGCGAGCGCCACCAGGTCAAGCGCATCGTGGTGAAGCCGGGCGGGCGGCTGTCGCTGCAGAAGCACCATCATCGTGCCGAGCACTGGATCGTGGTGCGCGGCGCCGCCCGGGTGACTGTCAACGAGACCGTGAAGACCGTGCACGAGAACGAGTCGATCTACATCCCGATGGGCGCGGTGCACCGCATGGAGAACCCCGGTAAAATCATGCTGGAACTGATCGAAGTCCAGACCGGAAGCTATCTCGGGGAAGACGACATCATCCGGATTGAAGACGACTATCAAAGATCGTAACCAGCAAGCTCCGAATCGCGCGACCCGGGCCGAAAGAGCGATGTCTTTTCGGGTTAAGGCCCGGGGAACGTGTAACTTTTTGAATCAAATCGTGTCCGGGCAGCTCAGCGGGCATTCGCCACAAATGTGGCGGCCGTGCTAGAAGCACGCCGGGGATTTGGGTTGAATCGGGGTTTCTCAGATGAGTTCCAAAGGATCTGCACCGGCTAACGCCGGCTTGCGCGTCGGCGTCATTGGCGCCGGCGTGATGGGCAGCAATCATGCGCGTGTGCTTAGCGGCCTGCCTGGGGTCAGCCTCGTCGGCGTCGTCGATCCTTCGCCCGCGCATCGCTCGCGCGCCACGGAACTTGCCAATTGCGCGAGCTTCGAGACGCTCGACCAGCTCCTCGCCGAAGGCGTCGATGCGGTCACCATCGCAGCCCCCACCCATCTGCATCACGAGATCGCGCTCGCCTGCATTGTCAGGAACATCCACGTGCTGGTCGAGAAGCCGATCGCGTCCACGGTCGAAGAGGGCCGCGCGATCGTCGCCGCTGCGCAGAACGCCGGCGTCACGTTGATGATCGGTCACGTCGAGCGCTTCAATCCGGCGGTCGCCGCCGTCAAGCAGGCGATCGCGGGCGAGGATATTCTTTCCATCGCGATCACGCGCGTCGGCCCGTTCCCGCCGCGCATGTCCAATGTCGGCGTCGTCATCGACCTCGCCGTGCACGACATCGATCTGATCCGCTGGTTCACTGAATCCGACATCGTCGAGGTGCAGCCGCAGCTGTCGAGCGCGGTTGCCGAGCGCGAAGACATCGCGCTTTTGCAGTTCCGCACCGCCAATGGCGTGCTCGCGCACATCAACACCAACTGGCTGACGCCGTTCAAGGCGCGCAGCGTCACGGTCGCGACCCGCGGCAAATACGTGATGGGCGACCTGCTCACGCGCCAGGTCACCGAGTGTTTCGGCTTCAAGCCTGATGGCAGCTACTCGATGCGGCATCTGCCGGTCGGCCATGACGAGCCGCTGCGCGCCGAGCTGATCGCATTCCTCAAGGCGGTGCGTAACGGCGAGACGCCGGCGGTTACCGGCGACGAAGGCGTCGCCAGCCTCGAGATCGCCACCCAGTGCCTGGAGACGCCCTCGCGTCCCGCAGCGGCGGCGCCCGCCCGCAAGGGTCCGCGCCGCGTCGCCGGCTGATCCCTTTTCCATGCCGACCATTCGAGAAGGCGCCATGAACCAGCATCTGCGTTCCGACCCCATTCCCTTCATCGACGTTGCTTCGCAGCGGCGCCGGCTCGGCGCCTCGCTCGATGCCGCGGTCAAGCGCGTCCTCGATCATTGCCAGTTCGTCAACGGCCCTGAAGTCGCCGAGCTCGAAAAGCAGCTTGCGGCCTACAGCGGCGCCAAGCACGTGATCGGCTGCGCCAGCGGCACCGACGCGATCCTGATGGTCATGATGGCGACAAATGTCGGGCCCGGCGATGCCGTGCTGTGTCCGTCCTTCACCTTTATCGCAACCGCATCGCCGGTGGCGCGGACCGGCGCGACCCCTGTTTATGTCGACGTCGACGAAGCGACCTTCAACATGAGCCCGGAGTCGCTGAAGCGCGGCATTGCGACAGCGCGCAAGGCCGGCCTCAAGCCGGTCGCGGTCATTCCGGTCGATCTGTTCGGCCAGCCCGCCGATCACGACGCCATCGCCGAGATCGCCAGGGCCGAGGGCCTGTTCGTGCTCGATGACGCAGCTCAAGGCTTTGGCGCGAGCTACAAGGGCCGCAAGCTCGGCACCTTCGGGCACGCCACCGCAACCAGCTTTTTCCCGGCAAAACCGCTCGGCTGCTTCGGCGACGGCGGCGCGATCTTCACCGATGACGACCAGCTCGCGGCCACCTTGCGCAGCATCCGCGTGCACGGGCAGGGCGTCGACAAATACGACAACGTCCGCCTCGGCCTGACCGGCCGGCTCGACACCATGCAGGCCGCGGTCCTGATCGAGAAGCTGAAGATCTTTGACGACGAGATCGCCGCCCGCAACAAGGTCGCGGAACGCTACGCGCGCGGCCTGTCCAACGTTGTGACCGTGCCGCGCCTGGCCCCCGGCAACACCTCGGTGTGGGCGCAATACACCATCCGCCTGCCGAAGGGGACCGACCGCGACGGTTTTGCCGCGGCGCTGAAGGCCCAGGGCGTGCCGACCGCGATCTATTACGGCAAGTCGATGCATCAGCAGACCGCCTACAAGCAGTATCCGGTCGCCGACGGCGGCCTGCCTGCCTGCGAGAGCCTGTCGCAGGACGTCATCAGCCTGCCGATGCACGCCTATCTGACCGAAGCCGATCAGGAGCGAATCATCGCTGCCGTCCGCGGCGCGCTGGCGGGCTGATCTTGTTTCACCTCTCCCCAGCGGGGAGAGGTCGGATTGCGCAGCGATCCGGGTGAGGGGCCGCGGCACTCGGTGGGACTATAACCCCTCACCCGGATCGCATCGTTCGATGCGATCCGACCTCTCCCTTCGGGAGAGGTGAAGAGCCGAACAACCGTCTTTTTTGATCACATCGGACTTCAAAGCCTTATCGGCTGCCCGATAAGCCACTAGAAGAGTCCGCATGCTCGGACGCATTTTCACGGTTGGCGGATATACGCTGCTCTCGCGGCTGACGGGATTTGCCCGCGACATCATGCTCGCGGCGATCCTCGGCGCCGGCCCCGTGGCCGACGCCTTTTTCGTGGCGCTACGGCTGCCCAATCATTTCCGCGCGATCTTCGCCGAGGGGGCCTTCAACGCCGCCTGGGTGCCGGCCTATGCCCATGTGCATGGCGAGAAGGGCGAAGGGGCGGCACATCTGTTCGCCGACCGCATCTTCACGCTGCTGCTGGCTTCGCAAGTCTTGCTGCTGATCGTCGCCTGGTTGTTCATGCCGCAGGCCATGAGCATTCTGGCGCCCGGCTTTTCCGAGGATGCCGAGCAGCGCAAGCTCGCGATCGAGCTGACCCGGATCACCTTTCCCTATCTGCTCCTGATCACGCTGGTGACGCTCTATGGCGGCATGCTCAACGTGATGCAGCGCTTCGCCAGCGCCGCGGCGGCGTCGATCTTCCTCAACGTCGCGATGATGATGACGCTCGCACTCGCCGCCTGGTTTCCGACGGCCGGCCACGCCGCCGCCTGGGGCGTCCTCATCTCCGGCTTCCTGCAATATTTTCTGCTTGCCGGCGATCTCGCCCGCCACGGCGGCCTGCCGCGCTTTGCGCCGCTCAAGCTCGACGAAGATGTTCGTGGCTTTTTCAAAGCGCTGGGCCCGGCGGCGCTGGGCTCGATGGGCACGCAAGTCGCGCTGTTCGCCGACACCATCATCGCGACCTTCCTGCCCGCCGGTGCGCTGTCGGCGCTCTATTATGCCGATCGGCTCAACCAGCTGCCGATCGGGGTGATCGGCATCGCCATCGGTACCGTGCTGCTGCCGGAGATGTCGCGGCGGATCACGGCCAATGACCATGACGGCGCGATGAAGGCGCAGCGCCGCGCCTTCGACTTCACGCTGTTGTTCTCGATCCCCTTCGTGGCCGCCTTCCTCACCGTGCCTGACGAGATCATGCGCGCGCTGTTCGCCCGCGGTGCGTTCTCCAAAGCCGATGCAGTCGCTGCGGGTGGCACACTTGCGGCCTACGCCATCGGCCTGATCCCCTTCGTGCTGATCCGCAGCGCGGTCGCGACCTTCTATGCGCGCAAGGACACGTCGACGCCGGTTCGGGCATCGCTGACCGGAATTGCGGTCAACGTCGCACTGAAGATCGCGTTGATGGGGTCGCTCGCCCAGATCGGCCTCGCGCTGGCAACTGCAGTCGGCGTCTGGACCAATCTCTTGCTGGTGCTGTTCTTCGCCGTGCGGCGCGGCTTTCTCGTGCTGGACCGCGCCTGGCTGCTGTCGCTCGCGAAATTCCTGCTGACCGGGCTGATCCTCGCCGCCGCGTTCCGGCTGATCGCGCATTTCAGCCCAGCCGCTCTTGCCTCCATGCACGGCTTCAGGGACGAAGTAACGCTGGTTCTGCTGGCTGTCGGAGGCACCATCGTCTACGTGCTCGCGATCCTCCTCCTGTTCGGTCGCAACTGGCTGGTCTCGCTGGTGCGCGGCTAGGCGACTATCAATGGGTTCGTTATGTCCGCTCTGCCTACGTGACGCGATAGACCCGTGCGCTGCCCTCGACGCCGCGTAGCGGCGCCTCGAACCCCTCGACGTGGCGACCCGTCAACAGCTCACGAACGCCAGGTGCCGTGTAGAGTGCTTCCGTCAGACAGATTTCGCCGGCATCCGCGAACGATTGCACTCGCGCGGCGATGTTCACGGTCTGGCCGAAGTAGTCGAGATTCTCGTTGAGGGTCACGGCAATGGACGGCCCGCAGTGTGCGCCTATCTTCAGAATGATGGCAGGCTGGCGCTGCTCGCGGTTAAATTGGCCAATCTCCTGCAGCATGTGGAGCGCCGCTGCCACGGCGTCGACCGGTCGGGAGAAGGCTGCCATCACGGCATCGCCGATGGTCTTTACGATCGCACCGGCAAACCGTTGGACGGCTGCGTCGAGCAGAGCGAAATGTTCCCGGACCAGCGCATAGGCATTGAGGTCCCCGAGATGCTCGTACAGGGCGGTTGAGCCCTTCAAGTCGGTGAACAGGAGTGTCACCTGTCGCACCCCGAGGCCTTCCTCCTCGTCGACGCGCTCGGAGCGGAAGAGCTTGCGGAAGGTTTGCCGCGTCAGCAGCATGCCGCCGGAGAGGTAGGGATCGAAATGGAGCGTCGGCTTCTCTGGCATGGCCACGATCTCCGGTGGCCAGTTGATCAAGAGTAGCGAGCCGCGCTTAGCGCCCATGTTGCTGACCTCGAACACAGCGCGGCCCAACGGAACGGCCGACACAGCGGACGTGAAACGTTGCCCGTCGTAGTTGATGCGAATGACGGCCGGGGTCATGCTGGAAGCCGGTGCGGCCACAGAGGAGTCCACGACCGGAAGCATGAAGCCAGCCTGCGTCTGGACGTTGACGCCTGAGAGGGCGCCGGGCCCAATCTCTGCCTGCAGCGTCGTGGTCACGCCTGCTGGCAGATATGCCATGCCGCGCACGAGCGTGCGCAGGACGTCAACAAATCGGGTTTGCCCGCCCGGTAGCCGCCCGCTGTCGGCAAATTTCAGCTTCCAGTGCAAGTCTTCGATCGAGAGGTTGTCAATGTCATGCAATGCGAGTCGCCGCACTTGCGGCGAGACGGAGAAAGAAGCTTCGATAAAGTCGTCGAGATCCGTTTCACCATCGATATCGCACAGCCCGCAGACGAAATGACTCCGGAGTGCCCGTAACTTCCCGAAGCTCTCCAGCACCAGGCCCGAATGGGGACATAGAATGTCCCAATGCAGGTCGAGCAACCCGGCCCGGGCGGCGTGGAGGAATAAATCGATCGCTTCCGGCTCGGCCACACCGCGATCGCGGGCGAACGCTAGTGGGTTTGCGCGGAAGACGCTGACCTCGTCGCCGCTGCGGATCAGCGTTTCGAATTTGGAGATTACGCGCGGGCTCCAGGCACGGGCTTGCTCGACTTGAGTCATCTTGCTTTCGAGAAGCCGTTCGTCAATGGATGTCATCGACAGCTCCTGACGATGCCAATCTCGTGACCGCTATGAATTTCTTTGGGGACCTGACAGGGCATCCGCCGCCGGACCCGGACCGCATAATAACACAACAGCACGTGGTACTGCACTAGCCCGCCATATCGGCCATGGGGTCACAAGCAGCAATCACGCGCGGGCCGAGCCATGTCCGGTCAAGCCCAGCGAGCCGACCTACGGACGGACCATGCAGTCTTCGGTAACGGATCATGAACGGGCATCGGCGGTGACGAACTCAAAGCAGCTATTTATCATTCATCTCGCTCGCCCGCCTGCGCAACCGTTGCTCAATGACTTCGCCTAGCGGGGTATCCGGTGACTTTCGAAACGCCTTCGGCCTCTTCATTCGACCTTTGCGCAATACTTGCGACTGCGCTTCATCTGCTATTTCGACTGCAACGTCACCTTGCGCGGCGACGAGAGCTTGTCGCACCGTGCGTCGCTCACCCTGATGCGCAAGTTGTTTGCTGTGCGGAATGTTCTTTCGACTGCTCTTCTGATTTTCGCCATATGTATTGCGTCGGTCGTTTGCGTAGCTGAGCTCGCTTCTTTTCCCGGGGAGTTTTGATCTTACTCAAGATGGCCTCCGAGTTCGACTACCGACAGCAGTCCCACGTTTCCCATTCTTGCTTCGTAGAGGTTGACAATGCATCAACTAATAGCACCACGATTTAGCTGTCGCTAAGTCGGTTTCGGGTCCAGTAGCGCCCTCTCTAAGCGATCGCAAAACATCCGGCTTGTCACCGTCGGCGGATGTCGTGCTGGGTCTCCTGAACTGTAGCCATGATCGGTCAGGAGAGTGCCGCAAGGCTCGGAGGATGAATGCGCCAGAACGGGCTCGCCTCCAGGCTGCAACTAATATCCGCACATCTCTTGATTTTGCGCGGTTGCCGTGGTACACGCGTCTCATGATCAAATCCGTGCGCAAAATCAACTGCAACCACATGACCCGCTTCGGTTGGGCCGTGGAAGGAGTCGTGCGCTAGGATTTCGACGACGACATCTTTTTCCACCAGGCCCCGCCGGCATCGGACGGGGCCTTTTGTTTGGCCACGCTCCCTGCCGGCACAACAGCAGGAGCATGCGATGCCACCCCAACTAACGGACGTCTCACCTGGAATTGAAGGCGAGGCCGCAAGGCGCGGCCTCAATCTCTCCATCGTGCAGGCGAAGGACGCGATCGACCAGGCTTTGGCGGTGCGCCTCAAGGCGTCGGCCGCGGCGCTGGACGGCGCTTTGCCGGACAAGGATGCAGCCGGATCCGCGGCGCCAGACGTCTGCGGTCTGCTCAAGCGGGCTTGGCTTGCGTTTCAGGAACGGCGTCGGAATCCGCAGCTCACTTTGCGGGACCTGAGCGACAGGGAGCTGATGGACATCGGCCTGACGCGAGGCGAGCTCGACTATCTTACGCCTCGGCGATCGATCGATAAGCTGAGAGATCGCACATGGTATCTCTGGAGCCGCAGCGGGATGTAGATGATCAACTGCAAGACGTGGACATGCGTTCTGAGAACAAGCGGCGCTGAGTTGGCCTGCTTGTTCTCAGGCTTATGCCTGCTACTCCAGAAACGTCTCGGACTTCTCGTCGGAATTGTCCGCGCCGCCCTTCAGTTCGCGTTCGGCTTCGTGCCAGAATTCGTCGTCACGCCCCTCGGGCCGTCCCGCAAGATCCCACAATTGATGCGCGCGAATTCGGATCTGTTCTTCGGTCATCTGTTCTTTGGTCGGGTTGGGCATGGGTCCACTCGTTCATTGAGGACGTAAACGCAGGCCGCACGGGCATGACGCCGCAAGTCACGCTGGGGACTGTTCTGCTCCGGTTTTCGTCTCCGCAAATACAATCTTTTGTAACAGGGATTCGTTCCTGCCCCACGCGCTGTGGCGGTCTCGGCAGAAGTAGCCATGCCGGGATCGAGGTCGGGCACCGACAAACCCGTTTGCCATGCCAGTTTTTCCACGGCAATATGGCTCGCAAAACAACCATGAGAACGGGAAGATAAAATGGCGGCTCCCATCAAGTTCGGCGTTGGCCAAAGCGTGCTGCGCAAGGAGGATGACGCGCTCATCCGCGGCAAGGGCCGCTATACCGACGATTACGCGCCGCAGGCTGCGCTCCGCTGCCTGATGCTGCGTTCGCCGCATGCGCATGCCAAATACACCATCGATGCGAGCCGTGCCCGCAGCCTGCCTGGCGTCGCGCTGATCCTGACCGCGGATGACGTCAAGGATCTCGGCAATCTGCCCTGCCTGTTCAATCTCGAGACCGATCCGTTCACCGGCCCGCCTTACCCGATCCTGGCCAAGGATGAAGTGCGCCATGTCGGTGACGCCGTCGCCTTCGTCGTTGCCGAGACCATCGACCAGGCCCGCGACGCGATCGAGGCAATCGACGTCAAATGGAGCCCGCTGCCGGCGGTGACCGGCGTCGTCAACGCCGTCAAGAAGGGCGCACCGCAGGTCTGGCCCGACAAGGCCGGCAACGTGCTGTTCGACGTCTCGATCGGCGACAAGGCGGCGACCGAAGCCGCCTTCGCCAAGGCGCATGCGGTGGCCGAAATCTCCATCGTCAATCCGCGCGTGGTCGCGAGCTTCATGGAGACGCGCGCGGCGGTCTGCGAATACGACGCCAAGCGCGACCATCTGACGCTGACGGTCGGTAGCCAGGGCAGCCATCGCCTGCGCGACATTCTCTGTCAGAACGTGCTCAATATCCCCACAGACAAGATGCGGGTGATCTGCCCCGACGTCGGCGGCGGGTTCGGCACGAAGCTGTTTCCCTACCGGGAATATGCGTTGATGGCGGTTGCCGCGCGAAAACTGAAGAAGGCGGTGAAGTGGGCGGCCGATCGCTCCGAGCACTTCATGGGCGATGCGCAGGGGCGCGATAACGTCACCACTGCGAAGATGGCGCTGGCCGAGGACGGCAAGTTCCTCGCCATGGACTGCGACCTGATGGGCGACATGGGCGCGTATCTGTCGACCTTCGGGCCCTACATTCCCCATGGCGGCGCCGGCATGCTGCCGGGCCTCTACGACATCCAGGCCTTCCACTGCCGGGTGCGCACCATCTTCACCAACAGCGTGCCGGTCGACGCCTATCGCGGTGCGGGCCGGCCCGAGGCGGCTTATGTGATCGAGCGCCTCGTCGATGCCTGCGCGCGAAAGCTCGACATGACGGTGGATGCCATCCGCCGCAAGAACTTCATTCAGCCGAAGGCGCTGCCCTACAAGACCGCGACCGGCAAGGTCTATGACTCCGGCGACTTCTCCGCGCATCTGAAGCGCGCGATGGAGATCGCGGAGTGGAAGGAGTTTGGAAAGCGCGCCAAGGTGGCCAAGAAGCACGGCCTGATCCGCGGCATCGGGCTTGCGAGCTATGTCGAGGTCTGCGGCGTGATGGGTGAGGAGACCGCCAATGTGCGGCTCGATCCCAACGGCGACGTCATCGTCCTCATCGGCACGCAGTCGAGCGGGCAGGGCCACCAGACCGCCTATGCGCAGATCGTCGCGGAGCAGTTCGGCCTGCCGCCCGAGCGCGTGCACGTCCGCCAGGGTGACACCGCCGAGATCGCGACCGGGCTCGGCACCGGCGGCTCGGCCTCTATACCGTCCGGCGGCGTCAGCGTCGAACGCGCCACGCGTGAGCTCGGTACCAAGCTGAAGGAGATCGCGGCGCAGGCGCTGGAGGCGAGTTCCGGCGACCTCGAGATTACCGACGGCGTTATCCGTATCGCCGGCACCGACCGGTCGATCTCGTTTGCCGATGTTGCCAAGCGTGCGAGCGCGGATCCCTCGAAGCTGAACGGCAGTGCGACGTTTGCCAGCGCCGACGGCACCTATCCGAATGGCACGCATCTCGCGGAGGTCGAGATCGATCCGGCCACCGGCATCATCAAGATCGTCAACTACGTGATCGTCGATGATTTCGGCAAGACGCTCAATCCGCTGCTGCTGGCAGGTCAGGTGCATGGCGGCGCCATGCAGGGCATCGGCCAGGCGCTGATGGAGCAAGTGGTCTATGGCGCAGGCGACGGCCAGCTCATTACCGCAACCTTCATGGACTATGCGCTGCCGCGCGCGGTGGACGGGCCGACCTTCGTGTTCGAGACCAACAACGTCCCGTGCAAGACCAATCCGATGGGGGTGAAGGGAGCGGGCGAGGCCGGCGCGATCGGCTCCTGTCCGGCCGTGGTCAACGCCATCGTCGACGCGCTCTGGCGCGAATACAAGATCGACCACATCGACATGCCGGCAACCCCGGAGCGGGTGTGGATCGCGATCAGCGAGCACCGTCGCCGTCACAGCCTGTAGCCGGCGACGATATCGTTCCGCGGCGGGAATAAACGCCCGCTGCGGGGTTCTATCCATCAACAGACCCACCCCCCATGTCTGCGAGCGGGAGACACTGGCCAATGAAACGAACGATGATTGTCGGGGGCACCCTCTTGCTGGGTGTGGGCGCCGTGATGGCGCAGCAGGAGATCGCCGTTCAGCAGGACAATCTGATGCGTTCGCAGGCCAAGAGCCTGTACACGATCATCCTGAAGATGACGAAAGGCGACATTCCCTACAGCCAGAAGGCCGTAGATGAGGCCCTGGCCAATCTCGATACCGACGTCGCCAAGATCGCCAAGACCTTCGCAGTCAATCCCAAGCAGGACGTGGTGAACGCGACCTATGGCTCCTCGCAGAAAGTCTGGCGGAACAAGGCCGATTTCGACTCCAAGATTCCGCCGGTGCAAAAGGCGATCGCCGAGGCCAAAGGCAAGATCACGGATGTTGCCAGCCTGAAAGCGGCGTATACCGCCATCAACGACCGCTGCAACGATTGCCATGAGACGTATCGGGTGAAGTTGAAGTAGCTGCTTTGGTTCGTAACCCGAATGGGGCCCAGCGAATCCGGGGACAAACGATCGGCTCGTACAGGACTCCCCCGGATTGCGCTGCGCTTCATCCGGGCCACGGGACGCACGGCAAGCCGCAGAGTCGGCGCGCAAGCGCAGCTGCAAATTCACTGCGCAAGGCCTGACGGATCGCTGTCAGAACGGTTATCTTCATGCCGAGGCCCGGCGAGGATCCGAATCAACAGCGAGACAGGCCATGGCAAAACCGTTCCCGTCCAAGACCCACATCGGCAATCACATGCTGCATCCCGAAACCTTGATGCTGACCTATGGCTATGATCCGCAACTGTCGGAAGGCGCCATCAAGCCGCCGGTGTTCCTGACGTCCACCTTCGTGTTCAAGACCGCCGATGACGGGCAGGACTTTTTCGATTACGTCGCCGGCCGGCGCGAGCCGCCGGAAGGGATGGGCGCGGGCCTGGTCTATTCGCGCTTCAATCATCCCAACAGCGAGATCGTCGAGGACAGGCTCTCGATCTACGAGCGCACCGAGAGCTGCGCGCTGTTCTCATCCGGCATGGCGGCGATCGCGACCACGATCCTCGCCTTTGTCCGCCCCGGCGACGTCATCCTGCACTCCCAGCCGCTCTATGGCGGGACCGAAACGCTGCTGACGAACACGCTGGCGCGCCTGTCGATCGGCGCTGTCGGCTTCGCCGACGGGATCGACGAAGCGGCCGTCAAGCAGGCCGCAGAGGAGGCCATGGGCAAGGGCCGCGTATCGATGATCCTGATCGAAACTCCTGCCAATCCGACCAACGGCCTGGTCGACATCGCGATGATCCGCGGTGTCGCCGAGACCATCGCAAAGGCCCAGGGACACACACCGATCATCGCCTGCGACAATACGCTGCTCGGGCCGGTGTTTCAGCGGCCGATCGAGCACGGCGCGGATCTTTCGCTGTACTCGCTGACGAAATATGTCGGCGGTCATTCCGACCTGATCGCGGGTGCAGCGCTCGGCTCGAAGGCGATCATGAAGGGCATCAAGGCGCTGCGCGGCGCCATCGGCACCCAGCTCGATCCGCATTCCTGCTGGATGATCAACCGCTCGCTCGAGACGCTGAGCCTGCGCATGGAGAAGGCGAACGGCAATGCGCGCCTCGTTGCGGACTTCCTGCGCGACCATCCCAAGGTCGCCAAGGTCCACTACCTCGGTCATCACGACGAGGCTTCGCCAGCCGGGCGTGCGTTCGCGAGGCAATGTCTCGGTGCTGGATCCACCTTCTCGTTCGACATCGTCGGCGGCAAGGAGGCGGCGGTCAGATTCCTCGACGCGTTGCAAATCCTCAAGCTGGCGGTGAGTCTCGGCGGCACCGAGTCGCTCGCGAGCCTGCCCGCGACCATGACTCATTCCGGCGTTCCCGCCGACATCCGCCGAAAAATCGGCGTGCTCGATTCCACGATCCGGCTGTCGATCGGCATCGAGCACCCGTCGGATCTGATCGCCGACCTCGGGCAGGCGCTGAACGCGGCTTGAGCGTGGCGAGAATCGAGAAGGCCTGACGCCCTCTCCTGCGCCAGGCCTTCACAACGAAACAGCCTTAGGACTAGTTCTTCGGACTACTTCGTCACCTGACCGCGGATCTCGCCGCCTGGATTGGCCGCGGTGTGGATGTTGATGTAGTACTTGCCTCCGAGCAGATCGGCGGCCTGGGCCTCGGTTAGCGTTGCCGAGCCCTTCACCGGACTCGAGGTCGCATTCGGGATCGCCACCGCGACGCCGGCGTTCTTGCCGGGCTCCGCAGGCCCATGGAAATGCGCGGCGGTGACGGGGCCGGAGAGGCCTGAATAGGTAATGGTCCAGGACAGCTTCTTGCTGGCGGCATCATAATCCAGGTCGGCGGTTCCGGTGCCGCTGCTGGTCGTTGCCGGCACTTCGGACTTGCCGCTGAGCGTTGCTTTCAGCTTTTCGGCGCTGGCCGGGCCGGCCCAAGCGATGGCACCAAGCGCTAACGCGGCAATGACAGTCTTATTCATGACATTCTCCCTGCTGAACCCGTTTGGGCTGCCAAACTTCCAACAGTCGGCACTTCAGTTTATTCCCGTTTCCGGCCAGAGCGGGCTAAATTCTTCGTGGTTGGAGCCGCAACGACAATGGTCTTAGGTTCGCCGCGACGAGTGAATGGATCCGCATGTCGCAACGAACAATTCTCGTGGGGCTGCTCGCCGCGGTCGCTGCCGCCGGCGTCTATTGGTGGCTCAGCGCGCCGGTCGGGGCGGCCGCGGGCTATGCGCCGGCCCATGTGGCAGACCTCGCCAACGGCGAGGCGATGTTCAACGTCGGGGGCTGCGCGTCCTGCCATGCCACGCCCGACCAGCCCGATCGCGTCAGGCTCGGCGGCGGCGCCGCAATCAAGTCGCCGTTCGGAACATTTTACGCGCCGAACATCTCGCCCGATCCGAATGACGGCATCGGCAAATGGACGGACGCCGACTTCATCAACGCGGTGATGCATGGCGTTTCGCCGGGCGGTCAGCATTATTTTCCCGCCTTCCCGTATACGTCCTATCGGCACGCAAGGCGTGAGGACGTGCTCGACCTCTTCGCCTATCTGAAGACGCTTCCGCCTGTGACCGGCAAGGTGCGCGACCATGACGTGCGGTTTCCCTTCAATATCCGGCGCAATGTCGGCATCTGGAAATTCTTGTTTCTCGACGACAAGCCGCTCATTGCCGACGGCACCAAGTCGCCGCAATTCAATCGCGGCGCCTATCTCGTCAACAGCTTCGGCCATTGCGCCGAATGCCACAGTCCGCGCAACGCGCTCGGCGGCATCATTTCGGGCCAGCGCTTTGCCGGCGGGCCCAATCCGGAAGGTGAGGGCTGGGTGCCCAACATCACCCAGAAGCGCCTCGGCGAGTGGAGCGCGAAGGATATTGCCTATTTGCTCAAGTACGGCGAATTGCCCGACGGCGACAGCGTCGGCGGCGCGATGAGACGCGTGATCAAGAACACCTCACAGTTGTCCGACGAGGATATTGCGGCGATGGCGGACTACCTCAAATCGCTGCCGCCGGTGGACGGTCCGCCGCCGCCCAAGCGCGAGGAAGCCGGTTAGTCCTAAGCTAGCTGGCGCCAAACGCCTTGAAAGTGATGATGGTGAGGGTGTCCTGGATGCCCGGCAGCACCTGCACCTTCTCGTTGACGAAATGGCCGATGTCGGTGTCCTTGTCGACATAGAACTTCACGAGGAGGTCGTATTGGCCGGCCGTGGAGTAGATTTCGGAAGCGATCTCGGCTTCGGCAAGCGCATTGGCGACCGTATAGGACTGGCCGAGCTTGCATTTGATCTGGACGAAAAAAGGAACCATCGCGGGCACTCCGAAAGCGTATCTGGCGGCTAATAGGCCAAACCCGGCACGATTTAGCAAGCGGACTTGCCGGCCGCCAGATGCCTGTCCGGCGCCCCAGGAGGTCACGATCCCTAGGTGGTCACGACCGCTGCGGCGAAAGCGTCTCTGAGCCGCTGGGCGAGCTCGACCTTGCGATAGGGCTTGATCAGCACGATGGCCTGCGCATGCGCGCGGCCCTGCTCGACCAGGGTTTCCAGCGCGTAGCCCGAGGTGAACAGGACCGGCAGCGAGGGGCGAATCCGCCGCGCCTGATCGGCGAGCTCCCAGCCGCTGATGCCGCCGGGCATCACGATATCGGTGAACAGCATGTCGATGCTGGGGTCGGTGCGCAACTGCTGCAAGGCCTCCTTGCCGTTGACCGCGGCAACGACGCGATATCCGAGGGCTTCCACCCTGCGAATGGCGGAGGAGCGAACGAACGGGTCGTCCTCGGCGATCAGGATCGTCTCGTATCCCCGCGGCGCCGCGTCCTCGCCATCGGTAAGGTCGGTGTGGGATTGTCCGGTGTCCGCGCGCGGCAGGTAGATCCGGACCGTCGTCCCAAGGCCTGCCTCGCTGTAGATCGAGACATGGCCATTGGATTGCTTGGCGAAGCCATAGACCATGCTGAGGCCGAGGCCCGAGCCCTTGCCCACCTCCTTGGTGGTGAAGAACGGCTCGAATGCGCGCCGGGTGACCTCGGGCGTCATGCCTTCGCCGTCGTCGGCGATCGAGATCAACGCGTAAGCCCCGGATGCGACTTCGGGGTGAAGCGCACGATAGTCGTCGTCGAGCGCGGTCAACTCCGTGCTCAGCGTCAGGTGACCTCCGGCCGGCATGGCATCCTGTGCGTTGAGCGCAAGGTTCAGCACCGCGGATTCGAGCTGGGCGCGGTCCGCGAAGGCCAGGATCGTGCCGGGCCCGGACGCCGTCTTGATCTCGATGTCTTCGCGCAAGGTGCGCTTGAGCAGCTTGAACATGGAATCGAGCAGGCCCCGGCAATCGATCGTCTGAGGCTGCAGCAATTGGCGGCGACTGAATGCGAGCAGTCGCTGCGTCAGCTCGGCGCCCCGCTCGCCCGACTGGCAGATGTCGTCGGCAAAGCGCCTCAGGTCGGGCCAGGTCTTGAGCTGCTCGCTCAAGTGCTCGGCGTTACCGATGATGACGGTGAGCAGATTGTTGAAGTCGTGAGCGATGCCGCCGGAGAGCTGACCGACCGTCTCCATCTTTTGCGCCTGCTGAAGCTGCTGTTCGGTCAGCTTGCGCGCAGTCAGGTCGTGGACGATGCCGACGAAGATCAGTTCGCCGTCCTGCCGCGCCTGGCCGACCGACACGTCCATCGGAAAGGTCGATCCGTCCTTGCGCAGGCCGATGGCCTCGCCGGCAGTCGCGAAATGCCTTGCGTGGCCGTCGGGCGCAGCGACTGCCTCAGGCATCAGCATCCTGACGTTCCGGCTCATCACCTCGTCGGCAGAGTAGCCGAACAAGCGCTCGCAGGCCGGATTGAACAGCAGGATGCGGTCTTGCGCGTCGAACAGGATGACGCCGTCCACCGCGGTCTCGACGATTGCGGTGAGGCGCGCCACGCTGTCGCGCATCGCGCGCTGTGCGTCGCTGACCTGCCGGAGCAGCAGCGTCGCGTCCCGGCTCTTGATTTCCTCCTCCTCGAGCGCGGCCTGGACCTGCCGCAGCTCGAACGGCGAGGGGATCGTCAGGATACTCGGCAGCAGCGGCCAGAGCGCACCCGCCGTGAACACGGACGCCACCGCGGTCGCCGCCTTGACGATGCCCTCGATGCCGTAGACCGGGACCCAGAGCGTGTAGATCGACAGTACATGGGTCAGGCCACACGCCATGATGAAGATCGCGAACGCCCAGTAGACCCAGCCGAATTTGAGATCGCGCCGCTTGGTGACGAGGATTCCGAGGGCAAACGGAATCGAAAAATAGGCGACGGCAATGCAGGCGTCGGAGACGACGTGAAGCCAGATCAGTTCAGGCTCCCACAGCAGGCAGATGCCGTGCGGCGAGAGCATGGACGAGTCGAGGAGACGTTCGAAAAAAGCCCACATGGTTCCACCCCCAAGTCCAGGCGGCTTGCGGGCCGAGGAGGCCCGCAGCACCGGTGTCGCTGAACAGTTCCACCACCTGACGTCTCACGCATCGGCGAAGCAGATTCGCGATTATACCAAGCGCCCGGCGCGGTTGTATTTTCAAGGCCGCACTATTACGGCGTCGCGGCCCCGCCATGTCCGCCTGATTCGAAGTGCGCGCCACGGTGTCGCGAATCACGGTCGGCTGCAGCTCGGTGCGCTTGCTGGAGTTCCACGGTCGCGCTAAGACAGGCCATGGCGGTGTCCGTATCCAGCAAATGTGTCCGGCGATGACGACCCCGGTCGCGCTCACCATTGCCGGCTCCGATTCGAGCGGCGGCGCCGGCATCCAGGCCGACCTGAAGACCTTTGCCGCGCTCGGCGTCTATGGGGCGTCCGCCATCACGGCCTTGACCGCGCAGAACACGCGCGGCGTCACCGGCATCCACGCAGTGCCCGCGGAGTTCGTCACCGAACAGATCGACGCGGTGTTTTCCGATCTCGACATCGGCGCAGTGAAGATCGGCATGGTGGCTGACGTCGCCAGCATCGATGCGATCGCGGTCGCGCTGTCGCGCTGGGCGCCCCGGCACGTCGTGCTCGATCCCGTGATGGTAGCGACCTCCGGCGACCGCCTGCTGGCATCCGAGGGCGTCAACGTCCTGCGCACCAGGCTGATGCCGCTGGCGTCGGTGATCACGCCCAATCTGCCGGAGGCCGCGGCGCTGCTCGACGGGCCGGTCGCGGCAGGCGGGGCGGAGATCGAAAGCCAGGGGCGGCGCCTGCTGACGCTCGGCTGCGGTGCGGTCCTGATCAAGGGCGGGCATGGCGAGGGCGCCGAGAGCATCGACTATCTCGTCGATGCCGACAACACGATCGCGCTCGCCGCGCCTCGCCTCGCCACCCGCAACAACCATGGCACCGGCTGCTCGCTGTCCTCGGCGGTCGCGGCGGGGCTGGCCAAGGGCGAGGATATGGAAAGCGCCGTGCGCAACGCCAAGGCCTGGATCAGCGCGGCGATTGGCGCCGCCGACCGCTTCAGCGTCGGACAGGGGCACGGCCCGATCCATCATCTCCACAGGTTCTATTGACGCGGGCTTGTGATGGGGCTTGGCGCCTGGCGTCCTTCATTGAGCAAAACCCACGGGGTTCCGTGGTCTTGCGGGGACCGCCGCGGCCCCATGTCGCCTGATTGTCGCATGCGACTGATATCCGCGGGGAGGGCGAGGCAAGGCGTGATTCGTATTTGAAGGTGCCTCAAACGTTCAATCGGTCATCCCCCTGTCACGGGACATTGTTACAGGCTGGCGCATGGGAAGTTACGATGTGAGTGACGAGAGCCCGGAGCGGCGCTTTCGCACGTTGTTCATCTCCGACGTTCATCTCGGAGCCCGCGGTTCTCAAGCCGATCTTCTGCTCGACTTCCTGCGTTACCACGATGCCGACACGATCTATCTGGTCGGCGACATCGTCGACGGCTGGGCGCTGAAATCGAGCTGGCACTGGCCGCAGTCCCACAACGACCTCGTGCAGAAGCTGCTGCGCAAGGCGCGCAAGGGTGCCAAGGTCATCTACATCCCGGGCAACCACGACGAGTTCCTGCGCAACTATTACGGCACGCATTTCGGCGGCATCGACGTGGTCGAGAACACCGTCCACACCGGCGTCGACGGCAAGCGCTATCTCGTCATCCACGGCGACATCTTCGATCTCGTGGTGCAGAACGCGCGCTGGCTCGCTCATCTCGGCGACAAGGCCTACGACTTCGCGATCCAGATGAATCGCTTCGTCAACTTCTTTCGCCGCTTGTTCAAGGTGCCTTATTGGTCGCTGTCGCAATGGGCCAAGCAGAAGGTCAAGAACGCCGTCAATTATATCGGCGCGTTCGAGCAGGCGCTCGCCGCCGAGGCGCGTCGTCACGACGCCGACGGCGTGATCTGCGGCCACATCCACTATGCCGTGATCCGCGACGAGGGCGGCATTCGCTACATGAATTGCGGCGACTGGGTCGAGAGCTGCACGGCGCTCGTCGAGCACGACGACGGCCATTTCGAGATCATCACCTGGGCGGATCATTTGCAGAAGCCGGCAACCGTTCCGCAGGTCGCGGCGAGAGCTGCTTGATAAGGGCCGCCTGATGCGCATCCTGGTCGCGACCGACGCCTGGCACCCGCAAGTCAACGGTGTGGTTCGGACGCTGACCAAGCTCGCCGACGCGGCCAAAGGGCTCGGCGTCGAGTTCACGTTTCTGACGCCGCAATCGTTCCGCACCTTTGCGATGCCGAGCTACCGGGATGTGCGCCTCGCGATGCCGCGCCCGGCCCGCATTGCGAAGCTGATCGAAGAGGCGCGCCCGGACAGCATCCACATTGCGACGGAAGGGCCGATCGGCCTGATGGTCCGCCGCTATTGCCGCCAGCGCAGACTGCCGTTCACGACCAGCTTCCACACCCGCTTTCCCGAATATGTCCGCGCCCGCATGCCGGTTCCGGGCTCGCTGATCTGGCGGGCGCTGCGGCGATTCCATAGCCCGAGCCGCGCCGTGATGGCGGCGACTCCCGCGCTTGCTTGCGAATTGACGGAGCGCGGTTTCGACAATGTCGTGTTGTGGCCCCGCGGCGTGGACACCCATTTGTTCCATCCCCGCGCCATCGATCTCTGCCTGCCGGCACCTGTATTCCTGTCGGTCGGCCGGGTCGCGGTGGAGAAGAATCTCGAGGCCTTCCTCGACCTCGATCTGCCCGGCACCAAGGTGATCGTTGGCGATGGCCCGGCGCGCGGCGCCCTGGAAGAGACCTATCCCGATGCGATCTTCCTTGGCGAAAAGCACGGCGAGGCGCTGGCGGAAATCTATGCGGCGGCCGATGTCTTCGTGTTCCCGAGCAAGACCGACACCTTCGGCCTCGTCCTGCTGGAAGCGCTGGCAAGCGGCCTGCCGGTTGCGGCTTTCCCGGTGAAGGGCCCCCGCGACGTGATCGGCGATGCCCCGGTCGGGGCTCTCGATCACGATCTGCGCAGCGCCTGCTTCGCGGCGCTTGAGGTCTCCCGGCAGGACTGTGTCGCGTTCGCAGCCAATTACACCTGGGAAGCCTCGGCCCGGGCTTTTGTCGACAGTATCCAGGCGGTGGGGGCGGTGCTGCCCGGCCTGAACGGCGACGAGCAGCCACGCTTCGTGGCCTAAGGGGTAGATTCTTGTTTTGACGCGTTTTCTTGACGCGAACCGGTCCCCACTTCGCTCGAAAATGCTTCTGAATCCTCGCGCGGAGGTGTCTTGCCCGCGGCTCAACGGCCGCGATAAGCTTGGCCATGACCGAACAACTCCTCCCGGTCGGCCCCGCCGACATCGATGCCGCAGCGCGCGTGATTGCGCCCTATGCCGTCCGCACTCCGCTGTTGTCCTTTCCCGTGCTCAATGAGCGCGTCGGAGCGAAGGTGTTCTTGAAACCGGAGATGCTCCAGCGCACCGGCTCCTTCAAATTCCGCGGTGCCTTCAACAAGGTATTCTCGATCCCGCAGGACAAGCGCGCCGGCGGTGTGGTCGCGTTCTCCTCCGGCAACCATGCCCAGGGCGTGGCGGCGGCAGCCAAGATCCTCGACATGCAGGCGACCATCGTGATGCCCGCGGATGCGCCGCTGTCGAAGCGCGAACGCACCAGGTCCTACGGCGCCGACGTCGTGCTGTACGACCGCGACCGCGACGACCGCGAGGCGATCTCGCGCGGCATCGCCGAGAAGCGCGGTGCGACGCTCGTCAGGCCTTACGACGACCCCTTCGTAATCGCGGGGCAGGGCACCGCGGGCCGCGAAATCGCGGAGGACATGGCAAGCCTCGGCCTCGTACCCGACATTGTGGTGGCGCCGGCGTCCGGCGGCGGCCTGATCGCCGGTGTCGCGACCGCGGTGAAGGCGCGCTATCCGCTGGCCGAGATCGTGGTCGCCGAACCCGAGGCGTTCGACGATCACGGCATTTCGCTGACCGCGGGTCATCGCGAGCCGCACGGGCCGGCTGGCCGCACCATCTGCGATGCGCTGATGGCGCTGATCCCCGGCGAGATGACGTTCGCGATCAACAGCAAGCTGCTCGCGCGCGGCGTTACTGCGTCCGATGCCGAAGTGGGCGCCGCAGTCGCGTTCGCCTATCGCGAGCTGAAGCTGGTGGTCGAGCCGGGCGGCGCCATCGCTCTCGCCGCGCTGCTGGCGGGACGTCTCGATGTTGCCGGGAAGAACGTCGTCATCGTGCTGTCCGGCGGCAATGTCGATGCCGATTTGTTCGCGGAGCTGGTGGCCTGAATCTAGCCGAACGTGTGTGAGCGAAGGGCTCGGTCCACCTCTCCCGTAGGGAGAGGTCGGATCGCATCGCAAGATGCGATCCGGGTGAGGGATCACGGTCTTCGTTAGGCGCTGCGGCCCCTCACCCGGATTGCTCAGGCGCGCAATTGCGCGCCATAGCAATCCGACCTCTCCCCGGTGGGCAGAGGTGGAAATCGGGGCAACATCTCGACTCCATCTCGTCATTCCCCGACACGACGAAGGGGCAGAGCGTCGTCGCTCTGCCCCTTCGTCGCGTGTGCGCCTTGCGCGCGATCAGTGCATGAAGCCGCGGTGATTATTGCCGCCGCCCATGCTCGGCGCCTGGTTCATCGACTGCCGGAAGTTGTTGTTGCTGTTGACCATGCGGCTCGGCATCGTATTGAGCTGCGGATGGCTGCTCTGGAAGTTGTTCTGCACCTGCACCTTGTTCACCGGGTTGTTGTTGAGCTTCACGATGCCGGTGTTGGCGTTGTTGACGCGGATCGGGTGGTTCTGCGTCTGAACGGGCTTCACGTCGACAGTCGTGCCGCCCTTGCCGACATTCACGGGCAGGCTCACGATCTTGCCCGGCCTGCCGTTGGCGTTGCCGCCATTCGGGGTGTTGGTCGCCGGCAGCGTCACGATCTTGCCAATGCCGCCATTCCTGTTGGTCGTGTTGGTCGGCGCGGGCAGGGTCACGATCTTGCCCGGGGTCCGCGACGGCGCGCCGTTCGGCTGGTTGTTGTTGCCGGCCGGCAGGTTGACGATCTGCCCGCCATTGCCGAGCTTGCCGATGTTGCCGTCGCCCAGCTTCTGCACGACCGGCAGATTGCCGCCCATCTGCGCGCCGCCATTGCCCTGCTGCAGCGGGATGTATTTGGGCTGGCCGAGATTGCCGATCTTGAAGGTCGGGGCAATGTTCTGCGGCGCCAGGAACTTGGTCGCCTGCATCAAGGGAATCTGCTTCGGATGCATCTCAAGATCTTGCGCGACCTTGGCATAGGGAGTGTTGCCATAGCTGTCGTAGAAATTCTTGTAGGCAACCGGCGAGTTCACCAGCACCGCCTTGTGCCAGGCCTGCGAGAGCAGGATGTTGTTGAGCAGCCAGCGGACGTGGTCGCACAGCGGGTCATGCGGATACATCTGGATGAACTCCTGATAGTATTCCGGCCGGCCCTCGGACACGACGTAGTCATAGGCTTGGCGGGTCGAGCGGCTCGGCAGGTTGGAGGCCATCTGCACCACCGGTGCTCTGACCGGCGCGCGGCTGGCGGCAACAGCCGTGTCGCCGAAGAAGGTGAAATCGCTCGTCAGCGAGGAGCTCTCCCACGGAATCTGCGCGCCGCTGGTGGACTGGTTCACCTGGAGGCGCACGCGCTTGAACAGCTGCTCGATCGGCACGTTGGGCTGGCGCGCGACGTCCAGGAAGGCTTGCGTATACGGGCTGTGGCCGCCCGTGCCGTCGAGCGCTTCGGTGCCCGGCGCAGTCGAATAACCCACGATCGAGCCGTTCGGCGCATCGACGATCGCAAGGCCGCGGCCGGCGTCGTTCACGGTCGGAAACGGGTTGTTGCGGCAGGCATCGAGGATGACGATGCGCATGCGGCTCGGTATCGTCTCCAGCGTCGACATCACGTCGACAAGGCGCACCGAATAGCTGACGAGCTCGGTGGGGCTGGAGACCTTCGCATCGACGGGAACGAGGTAGTTCTCGCCGGCGAGCTGCACGCCGTGGCCGGCATAATAGACCATCGCCACCGTGTTCGGACCGCGCGCCGAGACTTTTGCGGAAAAGTCCTGCACCACGCGCAGCATGTCGTTCTGGGTCAGGTCGGTTGCGGCAACCACCTCGAAGCCCGCTGAGTTCAGGAACTGCGCCATGGACTGCGCGTCATTGTCGGGATTGGCGAGCTGCGGGGCGTTCTGGTAGTTCGAATTGCCGATCACCAGCGCCACCCGCTGCTCCGGGCCTTGCAGCATGGTGGGGGCCGGCTCGACCGGGGCGACTTGCGCGGAGGCAGGTCCGCAGGCGAAGCCGAACAGGCTTGCCACAAGGCTAGCTGTCATCAGCAGAGGCTTTAGGCGGAACATGGCGTGGCTCCTTTGGCACTTGATCTCGATGCGAGATTGGTTGCCGGGAAGCCTGGCTGCGTTCGAGCCTGTGGTCCGTGATCCCTATCACGATGGTGGCCTGCGTGATCTGAATCACGCTCGGAACCTGCTATGGTGAGCGATCGATTGGGAGGATAGTCTGCCACATGCTGAAATCGATCGATCCAATCCTGACGCCCGACTTGCTCTGGCTGCTGGCCTCCATGGGCCATGGCGACGACCTCGTGGTCGTCGATGCCAACCATCCGGCGACGCGCATCGCGAGCAGCACATCGTCGCAGCGCCTGATCCAGTTGCCGGGCCTGCGCATGGAGATCGCCGTCCGCGCCATCATGACGCTCTATCCGCTCGACGATTTCGATCCCGATCCGGTGCGCGTGATGATGCCGGTCGACGATCCCGACCGCGTCCCCGACGTGCAGCGCGCGGTGCTGGCGGAGATCGAACGCGTCAGTGGGGTCTCCGTCAGTCCCGGCAAGCTCTCACGGGCGGATTTTTATCGCGCGGCGGCAGCGGGCTTTGGCGTCGTGCAGGTCGGCGACGCCAGGGCTTATGGATGCTTCCTGATCAGGAAGGGCGTGATCGGCTAGGGCAGCATGAATCAACCATCTACACCCGCGCTCATCGTGTTCGGGGGCCTTCCGGGCACCGGCAAGACCACGATCTCTCGCGAACTCACCGTTCGGCTGGCCGCGACATATCTTCGCATCGATGCCATAGAGCAAACATTGCGGCTCGCAGGGCTCGCCGTCGGGGCGGCCGGCTATGCCATTGCCAACGCGCTCGCCGCTGAAAATCTCAAGCTCGGTCGCTTTGTCGTCGCGGACTGTGTCAATCCGGTGCTGGCAAGCCGCGCAGCCTGGCGACACACTGCCTCGCTGAGCTCAGCGTGCATGATCGAGATTGAAGTGGTTTGCAGCGAACCGGCGTTGCACCGGCAGCGTGTCGAAAGCCGTTCGCCCGACATCGACGGATATGGGCTTCCAACCTGGGATGACATCCTGAGTCGCGCTTATGAGCCGTGGGATCGGGAGCGTCTGGTGCTCGATACGGCGGATCATGCGCTCGATCGCTTGCTGGCGCGTGCCGAGGCCCATGTGCGCGAAAAAATCGGTCAGTCTGCAATCTGAGTGAGACGAAAAGTCTCTGCACCCGGATTTGAATGGCCTCCCTGCACCCGACTGTCTATGGTCTGCTCATGTCCCGCCTTATGTGTCTGTCTGTTGCCATCATCCTGTCGCTGCTGCCGGCGGTCGCGTCCGCTGCGTCAGCTCAAAAGCATCCCAAGCCCGTCTGGCGCGGCTACGGCTTTCTGCCGGGCTATCGCCAGCCGCTGAGCAACAGCATTCCGCTCTACAAGCAGAAGGACGCGATGCGGCGCCTCGCGCGCAACGACCGCCGCCATTGGTACATCGATCCGGTTCCGCAATATTACCGCTGGGACGGCGAGTGGCACTATTTCGGCCGGCCCGGCTTCGGCGGCGGCCGTTACAATGGCGGCAGTTTTGGGCCGTGCTGGACGCGGACCCCGATCGGAGCAGTGTGGAATTGCGGGTGATGAGCCCGGCGCACGCCAGTTGATCCGTCGTTGCGAGCACAGCATGTCGCTCTCGTGCCCCGGATGCAGCGCAGCGTCCCGTCGACGGTGCGCTGCTGAGCCGGGGCCCATGGTGCCGAGGAGTTCGTAGCCCCTGGGTCCCGGCTCTGCGCTGCACCGCTGGCGCGTTGCAGCTTGTCCGGGACACGGTGCTTACCGTTACGAGAAGAACGCAATCTTCTCGGCCTGGGTCATGCGGCGGATCGGCGCGAGGGGATCGTTGGCGGCTGCGCGGGGCTTTTGCAAGATGCCGCTGGCGAGGATGGTGGCACCGAGCGAGGGCCCTGGAACGGGGGAGGGCATCGGCAGCGACGGGGCGGTGGCGAATGTTGCGGTGGCCGCCATGGCCGGGGCCGATTGCTCCATCACTTCGGCGGCGGCCTCCGCAATGGCGTCGGTGAGGCGCGCAAGCGAGTCCATCGCGATCGGCGCGTCCGCGGCGGGCTCTTCCGCGACCGAGGCGGCGACCGGCTGAGATGCGATCGGCTCCGGAAGCTCGGCGGCAACAGGCGCTGCCGCCTCCGCTGGCCTCGGCTCCGGAACGGACGTTTCCATCTCGACCGGCGCGATGATCTCGTCGAACTCCGGATCGGGCGCGGCCATCTCCAGCGCGATGGCCTCGAGCACGGCGTCGTCCTCAGCTTGCGCGGCAGCATCGAGCGCGAACGCGTCAGCGGCTTCCGCGGCCGGCTCTTCAAACGCGACGTCCTCAAGCGCGGTATCTTCAGACGCGACATCTTTAGGCGCGAGATGGTCGAGCGCGTCGTCATCGGGGGCGATCTGGCTTTCGGCCGCAATTTCCGGCGCGACGGCCGCGTCCAGGGCCTGCTCGGCAATTGCGAACGCGTCGGCGGTGCCGGCCGCTTCTACGGCGGCTTCGGGCTCCGTAGCTTCCGCGATCTCCTGCGGCGCCTCCGTAAAAGCCACGGGTGCGTCGCTGGCCATCGCCGTAGGCGCGGTCTCGACAGGCGCTTCGGCGACGGATGACGGTGCCTCCTGCACCGGAGCCGGCGGCGTCGCCTGCGGCGTTGCGCCGTCGTCGGTCTGCTCGATCCGGTCCTTGAGCAGATCGAACGCAATCTTGAGCTCGACACGGGGATCGATGGCCTGGGCCTGTCCGCAGGCGGCCTCGATCGAGGCGAGCTGCGAATCAATGAGGTCGCAGATTCGCCCGTCGGCGCCGATCTCGCGCCAGCGCCAGGAGATCTCCTTGATGATGCGCACCCCGCGCGGGATCGGCGCGAGGCTCGCCTCGATCGCCGCGGGGTCGAACGCCGCGAGCGCGATGGTCTCGGCCTCGCGGATGGCGCGGCGGATCTCGACCAATGCTTCGGGCAGGCGGTCTTCGACGACGGATTGTCGCTGCGCCGCAAGGGTTTCTTCGATCTTCGCGACCGCGTCGAGCACCATGCGGGTGTCGGCATTGCGGTTGCGCTTGGCGTATTCGCCGAGGAACCAGCGGCCGCGTGCCGTCTCCATGAAGGCTTCGCGGATCGCGTCGTAATCCTGCTCGTTCGGCTCGGCCGCGCGGGCCGATATGGGCGAGAGGGCGAATGCTTCGTTGGCCATGGCAATCTCGTCGCGCAAATCACGGCGCGTTACTGTAACGATCACCACGATATCGACCGAATCGCAATTGGTTTGATGCAATCCGAATCACAAATCCCCATCGCGGCACGAAACAAGCGGCGATTCGCCGTCAGCCTCGCCCTGTTCTATTCGGCCGTCTTCGCGGTGTCGGGCACCCATCTGCCGTTCTTCCCGGTGTGGCTGAAGGCCATCGGCGTCGATGCGGCCTGGATCGGCCTCATCAACGCGCTGCCGGCGATCACGCGCTTCACCACGCTGCCGCAAGTCACTGCCTTTGCCGAAAAGCGACATGCCATTCGCGCCGCCATGATGGTGTCGGTGCTGGCGACCGCGATCGGATTTGCAGCGGTCGGCCTGCAGCAGCAGCCGCTGACCCTGTTCCTGATCTACGCGCTGACCTGCATGATGTGGACGCCGACGACCCCGCTGACCGATGCCTATGCGCTGCGCGGCGTCGCACGTTACGGGCTCGACTACGGACCGTTGCGGCTGTGGGGCTCGGCGGCGTTTGCCGCCGGCTCGCTCGCCTGCGGCTATCTCGTCGACAGCATCGCCGCGCGCGACCTGATCTGGGTCATCGTGGCATGGGCCCTCGTCGCGGTCGCAGCCAGCCTCTTGCTTCAGCCGCTCGACGATGCCAAGCGAAAGACGACGGAGAGGCATGCCGGCAAGGCGCTACTGCGCGATGCCGGCTTCTGGGCCGTCATCGCGTCGGCGGCGCTCATTCAGGGCAGCCACGTCGCCTATTACACCTTCTCCGCGATCAACTGGCAGCTCCATGGGATCAGTGGGCTGACGATCGCGGGCCTGTGGACGCTGGGCGTGGTCGCCGAGATCGTCGTCTTCGCGCTGTCGCCGCGCTTCTCGCTGCATCCGTCCACGATGATCGCGATCGGGGGGCTCAGCGCCGTATTGCGCTGGATCGTCACCGCTTACGAGCCGCCGCTCGCGCTGCTTGCGATCGTCCAGCTCGGCCACGGCCTCACTTTCGGAATGACCATCGTCGGCACCATGAATCTCCTGGTGCAGCGCGTGCCCTCGCATCAGATTGCACGCGGGCAGGGCTACTATGCCGCCTGCAACGGGCTGCTCGGCGCCACGACCTCGATCGCTTCAGGCGCGATCTACGCCCGCATCGGCGAGGGCGTGTATTACGTCATGGCGGCGATGGCCGCTGCCGGCGCGCTTCTGATCTGGTCGGCGCGGCATCGGCTGATCGCTCAGCCCCAGAGCGAGGAGTCCGGCGGATAGACCAGGCTGTCGTCGTAACGCAGCCCGTGGTCGCGGTCGCGCGCGAGCAGCAACGGGCCGTCGAGATCGACGAAGCGCGCCTGCGGCGTCACCAGCATCGCGGGGGCCATCGACAGCGAGGTTGCGACCATGCAGCCGATCATGATCTCGAAGCCGAGGGCCTGCGCTGCGTCGGCCATGGCCAGCGCCTCGGTGAGGCCGCCAGTCTTGTCGAGCTTGATGTTCACGGCGTCGTAGCGTTGCCGCAATGGGGCAAGCGAAGAGCGGTCATGCACGCTTTCGTCGGCGCAGACCGCGAGCGGCCGCTTGATCCGCGCCAGCGCGTCGTCCTTGCCTGCCGGCAGCGGCTGCTCCACCAGGGTGACGCCGGCAGCGTGGCAGGCGGCGAGATGGTGCTCCAGATTGGCCTCGGTCCAGGCTTCGTTGGCATCGACGATCAGCTCGGAGTCGGGAGCGGCCTTGCGCACCGCCGCGATCCGCGTCGCATCGCCGTCGCCGCCCAGCTTGATCTTCAGTAGCGGCCGGTGCGCCGCCTTGGCCGTCGCGGCGGCCATGGCCTCGGGCGTGCCCAGCGAGATGGTATAGGCGGTGGTGCGCGCGCCCGGTACCGGGCGGCCAAGCAGGTTCCAGGCCCGCAGGCCCGCTGCCTTGGCCTCCAGATCGATCAGGGCGCAATCCAGGGCGTTGCGGGCCGCGCCCGGTGGCATGGCACCTTGCAGGGCCTGCCGCGTGAGCCCGTCCGCGACGGCCTGCTGCATGGCCCGGATGGCCGCGCGCGTCGCTTCGGGCGTCTCGCCGTAGCGGGGATAGGGCACGCACTCGCCGCGGCCGGTCAGTCCGTCCCGGCTGACCTCCGCCACAACCGTCACGGCCTCGGTCTTGGCCCCCCGGCTGATGGTAAAGCTGCCCGCGATCGGAAAGCACTCGATTCGCGTTGCCAAGGCTGCAAATTTCATGGAAGTCATTTTGAACTCTGGCGAAATCTGAACCTGCTAGTTATCTCTAGCAACTAACATTAACCACTTGGGGATACCTTCTCTGGGTAAGGGCGCGTGCGCAACTATCTGATCTTCTCCGCCCCGACAGGGGAACGGACATCTTGAATAGCGATCCGAAGCTGGAACGGATTGCCAAGGGCAACGCGCTGGCACTCTGCGCCACCGGGACCTGGACCGCGAGCTTCGCCCCGGTCCTGGAGCGGATGGTGGCCGACGCCGAGAAGCTCGCCGGCGGCCCGCAAAGCATCTTCATCGACGTCTCCGAGGTCGCCAGGCTCGATACTTTCGGCGCCTGGCTGATCGAGCGGCTACGCCGCAGCCTGACGCAAGGAGCGGTCGAGGCGCAGATCGCGGGGCTGTCCGCCAATTATTCCAGCCTCGTAGACGAGGTGCGGCGGGTCAGGGCGACGGCCGTGGTCGACAGCAGCCCGATCACCATCACCAGCATGCTGGAGCAGATCGGCCGTGCCGTGGCCGGTGTGGGCGGGACGGTCGCAGGCCTCGTCGACATGCTCGGCGCCGTGCTCGCGGCGGCATTTCGTGTCCTGATCCATCCGCGCTCGTTCCGCCTCACCTCGACCGTGCACCACATGGAGCAGGTCTGCTGGCGCGCGGTGCCGATCATCGTGCTGATCACCTTCCTGATCGGCTGCATCATCGCGCAACAAGGTATCTTCCATTTCCGCCGCTTCGGCGCCGACATCTTTGTCGTCGACATGCTGGGCGTCCTGGTGCTGCGCGAGATCGGCGTGCTCCTGGTCGCGATCATGGTCGCGGGCCGTTCGGGCAGCGCCTACACCGCCGAGCTCGGCTCAATGAAGATGCGCGAGGAGATCGACGCGCTGCGCACCATGGGCTTCGACCCGATCGAGGTCCTGGTGCTGCCGCGCATGATGGCGCTTGTGCTGGCGCTGCCGATCCTCGCCTTCCTCGGCGCGATGGCCGCGCTTTATGGCGGCGGCCTGGTCGCCTGGCTCTATGGCGGCGTCCAGCCGGAGGCCTTTTTGTTGCGCCTGCGCGATGCCATCTCCATCGATCATTTCATCGTCGGCATCGTCAAGGCACCCGTGATGGCCGCCGTGATCGGCATCGTCGCTTGCGTCGAGGGCCTCGCCGTGCAGGGCAGCGCGGAATCGCTGGGCCAGCACACCACGGCTTCGGTGGTGAAGGGCATCTTCTTCGTCATCGTCATGGATGGCGTGTTCGCCATCTTCTTCGCCTCGATCGGGATGTGACGATGGCAGGCCAGATCCAGAATCCCATCATCCGCGTCCGCGACATCACCGTGCAGTTCGGCGCAACGCGCGTGCTCGACGGCCTCAACCTCGATGTCAAGCGCGGCGAGATCCTCGGCTTCGTCGGTCCTTCCGGCGCGGGCAAGTCGGTGCTGACGCGCACCATCATCGGCCTCGTGCCGAAGCTCGCAGGCTCCATCGAGGTGTTCGGCGTCGATCTGGATTCCTCGAACACCTCGCAGCGCCGCAACGTGGAGCGGCGCTGGGGCGTGCTGTTTCAGCAGGGCGCGCTGTTCTCCTCGCTGACCGTGCGGCAGAACATCCAGTTTCCGATGCGCGAATATCTGCGGGTCTCGCAGCGGCTGATGGATGAGATCACGATCGCCAAGCTCGCCATGGTCGGTCTCAAGCCCGAGGTCGCCGAGCGCTTCCCGTCCGAGCTCTCGGGCGGCATGATCAAGCGGGTGGCGCTGGCGCGCGCGTTGTCGCTCGATCCGGACCTCGTCTTCCTGGACGAGCCGACCTCGGGCCTCGATCCGATCGGCGCCGGCGATTTCGACGAACTGGTCAGGACGCTCCAGCGCACTTTGGGGCTGACGGTTTTCATGGTAACCCACGATCTCGACAGCCTTTACACCGCATGTGACCGTATCGCCGTTTTAGGGAACGGTAAGATCATTGCGGCAGGGTCGATCGCCGACATGCAGGCCTCGCAGCATCCCTGGCTGAGGCAGTATTTCCATGGCAAGCGCGCCCGCGCGGTCATGGGTTGAGTGGCTGGGTTGAGTAGCTGGGATGAATAGCCGGAGCACCTGATGGAAACGCGGGCGAATTACGTCCTGATCGGATCGTTCACGCTGGCGGTGATCGCTGCGGCGATCGGCTTCGTGCTGTGGTTCCAGTCGCTGCACACCATCAAGCAGCGCAGCCCCCTGCGCGTCGTGTTCGAGGGTCCGGCGGCGGGCCTGCGCAATGGCGGCAGCGTCAATTTCAACGGTATCAGGGTGGGCGAGGTGGTCTCGGTGAAGCTCGACAACCCGCGGCGGGTTGTCGCACTCGCCATGATCGAGAACAACGCCCCGATCCGCAAGGACACCCTGGTCGGCCTCGAATTCCAGGGCCTCACCGGCGTCGCCGCAATTTCGCTCAAGGGCGGCGACGAGGCCGCGCCCCCGCCGCCGCTCGACCAGGACGGCATTCCGACGCTGACCGCCGATCCCAACAAGCTGCAGGACGTCACCGAGGCGATCCGCGGCACGCTGCAGAACATCAACAAGATCGTCGCCGACAATCAGGAATCGGTGAAGAACTCGCTGAAGAATCTGGAGACCTTCACCACCTCGCTGGCGCGCAATTCCGAGAAGATCGACGGGGTGATGGCCAAGGTCGACGGCGTCATGCTCAAGGCCGACAGTCTCATGCTCGGCCTCAACACGCTTGCCGGCGGCAAGGACGGCGGCGAGCTGTTCCAGACGGTGAAGTCGATCCGTGAGCTTGCCGACGATTTCGACAAGCGCTCCGGTGCGCTGATGAGCGACGGCCGCCGCACCCTCGGCGACATCAGCCGCGCCGTGAACAATTTCGACCGCAACCCGACCCGCGTGCTGTTCGGCGCCAGCAGCTCATCGCAGCCGGCCCCGCCGCCCGAGCCGCCGAGGCCGGTGCCCGCCGCAAGCGGCAGGCGGTAGAAGGGGGTGGGGTTGACCCTTCGCATTCGCTGATGCTCCCGTCATCCTGAGGTGCGCGGCCAGCGATGCGCAGCAGCGCGGGCCAAGCCTCGAAGGATGCTCGGCCCGTCTGCCGCCGCGGAGTCTATGTTCTGGGCTTCGTCGCTCCAGCGCGCCGTCGCGCAAGCTGGCTTACTGCTTTCCAATCCGAACGGATAAGCGCCTCTTTCTTGGCGCGGCTCCAGCCTTTGAGCTGTCGTTCGGCAGCGATCCCATCGGTGATCCGATCGAAATATTCGGACCAAACGAGCACGACCGGCCGCCGCGAGTAGGTATATCCCGGATGAGCCCCGGCGTTGTGCTCATCGACACGCTTGGAGGTGTCCTCACCGGTGGCGCTCCCGATGTAGAAGGAGCCGTCCGCACATCTCAGCATGTAAATATAGATGCCCACCCAATTGTCCTCGGAGGCTCGCCGTGCGATGCCGCGCACCGTGCTCGCAGCTCAGGATGATGCCGGCTTGTGCGCTGTCAATGTAAAATTCACAACTCAGGGTGTTGATCAACTCTTTGGTTCTAACGCGAGCCTCGCTCATATTCCGTCATCCTGAGATCCTGCGAGCTATGCGACGCAGCGCGCGCATAGAGCGCTTCGAAGGATGAACGGTCGAGATGCAGCCGGGCTGTCGCCCTTCGAGGCCTCCGCTTCGCTCCGGCGCCTCAGGGTGACGGGATGGATTGATCTGCGCACGTTCCTGCTCGCTATTGGAATGACGAGCTGAAACAAAAACGGAGGCCGCGAGGCCTCCGTTTTTATTCGCTATTCGCCACTCGCTGTTCGCGAGTTCACCCCAGCCGTCCCGCCGCATGCGCCAGCAGCGTGTACACCAGACCGGTCTCCGAGGTCAGGTGACTGCGCAGCTCCTGCGGGCCGCGGCCGTCGCGGGCGACTTCGTCGAGCAGGCGCTCGAACTCGGCGACGTAGCGGTCGACCGTGCCCTTGAAGTTGCGGTCGGCGCGGTACTTGCGGGCGACCTCGTCAAAGGCCTTCTGGCCGGCGGGCGTGTAGAGGCGCTTGGTGAAGGCCTTGTTCTCGCCGCGCTGGTAGCGGTCCCACATCTCGGCGGCGAGGTTGCGGTCCATCAGCCGCCCGATGTCGAGCGACAGCGATTCCAGCGGATTGCCGTTGCCCTGCGGGGCCTGCGGCTGCGGCGCGGGTGCGGCGCGGCCACGGGGAGCCTCGCGGCCGGTCGGGGCGCCCTGATTGGCGTCCGTCCGGTTGAGCAGGTCCGATAGCCAGCCGTCACGTCCCTGGTCGTTGCTCGCAGGCGCGACCGGCGGCGCTTCGGTGCGGCGCGCGGCCGGCATGCCGAGGTCCGGCGGCGGCAGCGTTGACGCGCTGCCGGTGTCGCGCATGCGGGTCTCGGCACCACGACCGCCCGCGGCTGCCATGATCGGCTCCTCCTGGCGCTGCACGGCGACGGACGCTCGGCCCGTCGTGGTGACGTCGAGGCCGCGGCCATGCTGGGCCACGATGCGGTTGAGTTCGGCGAGGGCCTCGATCTGGTCGACGATCACCTTGCGCATCTGCGCAGTGCTCTCGGCGGCCTCCTGCGGCATCTCCAGCACGCCGCGGCGCAGCTCGTTGCGGGTGGCTTCGAGCTCGTTGTGCATCTCGAAAGCCATCTGCTTCATGCTGGAGACGAGGCTCGAGAACTTCTCGGTCGACTGCTTGAACATCGTATCCGCCTCGTCGGTGGTCTGGCGGTAGATGTCGTGCATGGCCTCGATGGTCTGCCGGTGCTCCTCCTCGGATGCCGCGCGCACCGCCTCGAACTGGCGGGTGATCGCGGCGGAGCCTGCCCCGGCGGTCTCGGCGACGACGCGGGCGATGTCGCGGGCGCGCTCTTCGGCGGCCGCCAGCGATTCATCGAGCAGGCCGGTGAAGCGCGACAGGCGCTGATCGAGATCGGCCGTGCGCAGGTCGATCGTGGTGACGAGCGATTCCAGCGCCTGCTTGCGCTCGGCGAGCGAGGCGGTGGTGTTCTTGTTGCTCTGCTCGACGACCTGGGCGGCCTCGACCAGCGCCTTGCCGTGCGCGTCGAACTGGGTCGACAGCTCGCCGAGATCCTGGAGCGCCCTCGTGGTCTTGCTGTTGAAGACGTTGAGCTGGTCTTCCAGGTTCTGCGTCGCCGCGCCGTTGCGCGAAGTGACGTCGTTCATCGCCGAGACGAAGTCGGCAACGCGCGTCACGAGCGCCCGCTCGAGCGAGTTGAGGTTGTCGTGCGCACCGGTCAGCACCTCCTGAAGCAGGATGTTGCCTTCGCGCAGGCGCTCGAACAGTGCCACCGTGTCGGTACGCAGGATCTTGCTGGTCTCCTGCATCTCGGTGACGGCCGCGATCGAGACCTGGCGGGACTGGTCGATCGCCGCGCGCGAGGCCTGCTCGAGGTCCTTGAGCGACTTGCCGACCGCGCCGGTGGCGATCTCGCTCGCCGCGTTGATGGTGCGGGCGACTTCCGAGCCGTTGCCCATCATGGTCTGCGAGAAGGCGTGGCCGCGCGTCTCGATCGACTTCAGTGCGTCCGAGGTGACGCGGTCGATGTCGAGCGTGAGCTGGCTGGTCTTCGAGCCGATCGCATCCACCAGCGCGCCGCGCTTGGCGTCGATCATGTTCGACAGACGGTCGGCCTGCTGCTGCACGTAGGTGACGATCTCGTCGGTCTTGCCGGTCATGGCCTGGCCGAAGCTGCTGCTGGCGGCGAGCACCGAACGTTCGACGTCGGACGAGCTCGACTTGACCCGCGAGCTCGCCTCGTTGGAGGCCGATATCAGCGCGTTCTGGGCGTTGAGCGCGCTGGTCTGGATGTCGTTGGTCGCGTTTGCGGCGGCCGCGCTCAGCGTGCGCTCGATCTCGGTCGAGATCGTGCGGATCTGGCTCGCGGCGTCCGCCGAGGTCGAGGTCAGCGAGGTCTGGGCCTCGCGCGCGCTGTTGAGGATGGTCGAGGCGGTGTCGGCGCCGACCGCGGTCAGCGTGCGCTCGATGTCCGTGGTCAGCGACTTGATCTGGCTCGCCGCGTCGGTCGAAGCGGAGATCAGCGTACCTTGCGCCTCGCGCACGCCGCTGGTGAGCGCCTCGATGGTGGCCCCGCCGGCGGTTGCCAGCGCGCGTTGCATCTCGGCTGCGAGCGAACGGACCTGGCTGGTCTGTTCGGCCGAAACCGCGAGCAGGGTGCTCTGGGCGTCGCGAGCGCTGGTGGTGATCGTCTCGGCGGTCGACTGGCCGACCTGCGAGAGCGAACGATGCACGTCGGCCGCGAGCGACTTGACCTGGCTCGCCGCATCCGAAGATGCCGTGACCAGCGTGCTCTGGGCTTCGCGGGCGCCGCTCATGATGGTCTCGGCCGTCGAGGTGCCGGCCATCGTGAGCGAGCGCTGCACGTCGGAGGACAGCGCCTTGATCTGGTTGGCGGTCTCGGTCGAGGCCGCGACCAGCGCGCTCTGCGCATCGCGGGCGCCGGCGGTGATCGATTCCGCCGTGGTCGTGCCGGCCATCGTGAGCGAGCGCTGCACGTCCGCGGTGAGCGTCTTGACGTGGTTGGCCGCGTCCGAGGACGTCGTGACGAGGGTGGTCTGTACCTCGCGGGCGCCGGCGAGGATCGAAGCTGCGGTGGCCGCGCCTGCCGCGGACAGCGTGCGCTCGACGTCGGCCGCGAGCCCCTTGATCTGGCTGGAGGCTTCGCCAGACGCTGCAACCAGCGTCGACTGCGCCTCGCGGGCGCTGCTCAGGATCGAGTTCGCAGAACCGGTGCCGGCGGCGGTCAGCGCACGCTCGACCTCGGCGGAGGTCATCTTGAGCTGGGCGTTGACGTCGGAGGAGACCGTCATCAGCGACTGCTGGGCGGTGCGTGCCCCGGTCTGGATCGTCTCGCTGGTGTTGACGACGAGGTTGGTGAGCGAGCGCTCGGCGTCCTCGACATGCGAGCGGATCGCGGTCGAGATCATCTCGGCGCGGGACATCATGTCCTCGCTGGCCTGGCGGCCGCTGCTTTCGATGCGGCCGGCGACGGCCTCGACGCGAGAGCCGAGCAGGTCCTCGAACTGCGCCACGCGCACGTCGATGTCGCTGGCGACCGCGCCGACCTTGGTCTCGATGGCCTGCTGGATGTCCTGGAAGCGCGCCGTGACCGTGTCGGTCAGATGCGTGCTGCGGCCGTCGATGATCTCGGTGACGCCGGTGATGCGGCGATCGACCGCCTCGATTGCCTGAGCGGTGCCGTCCGTGAGGGTCGAGGTCAGGAGGGTCAGGCGCGTGTCGATCGACTGCACGGCCTGCGATGCGCCGTTCGTGACCGCGGTGGTCAGATAGGTGAGGCGGGTGTCGATCGATTCGAGCGCCTGCGATGCACCGCCGGTGAGCGTCGTCGTGAGATGGGTCAGGCGGGTGTCGATCGACTGGATGGTCTGCGACGCGCCATCGGTCAGGGTGCTCGTGAGGTGGTTGAGGCGCGCATCGATGGTCTCGATGGCCTGCGATGCGCCGCCGGTCAGCGATGTCGTGAGGTGGGTGAGGCGGGAGTCGACCGACTGGATCGCCTGCGCGGCACCGTCGGTCAGCGACGAGGCGAGCGTGTTGAGGCGCTCGTCGATGGTGTCGGTCATGGATTTGGCGCGGGTGTCGAACGACCGTTCGAGTGCGGTGACGCGGCCGCCGAGCTGCTCGTCGAAGGTCTTGATGTGGCCTTCAATGGTGCTGTCGAGGCCGGCGATCTTGCCGTTCAACGAGGCGTCGAAGTTGGTGACGCGCTCGCCGATCGTGGTCTCGAACTGCAGCAGGCGCTGGTCGAGCGCGGCCGTGATCTCGCCGCCGTTCGCGGTGAAGCGGGTGTCGAAATTGTCGACATAGCTCTTCAGCGACTCATGGATGTCCTGCGTGCGCTGGCCCATGCGCTCGACGATCTCGCCGCCGAAGGTCTTCACGGTGCGGTCGAACTCGGAGATATGGCGCGTGATCAGGGCGCCCAGCGTGCCGGAGTCGCGGGCGAACCTCTCGACCAGCTCGGTGCCCTGGTTCCTGACCAGCTCGTCGAACGCGCTCATCTGCAGCGACAGCGAGTCGTGCGCGGTCTCGGTCTGGCTGACGACCTTGGCGACGAGGGTGTTGACGGTGGCGTCGAGCGCCTCGCTCGCCTTGTCGCCGCTCGTCATGATCTGGCCGGCGAGCCGGTTGCCGGCGTCGTCGATCTTGGCGGAAAGGTCGTTGGAGCGCAGCTCGAGCTCGAGCAGCAGCGAGTCCGAGGAATTCTTCAGGCTGTCGTGCACCTGCTCGGTGCGCTCGGAGATGCCGTCGACGATTGCGGCGGAGCGCTGCTCGAATTCACCGGTGATGCGGTCGATGCGCTCGTTCAGCATCTCGTGGACGCGGTCGGCGAGGTCGACGAACTCGTCGTGGACGTGGCCGGTCTTGAAGTTGAGGCTCGTGGTCAGCCGCTCGCTGGCGTCGAGCACGGCGCGCGTGGTCTCATTGCTGGCTTCCTCGAGGCGGTCGAGCAGGTCGCCGCCGCGCTCGCCCAGCGCCAGGATCATGTTGTCGCCGGCATTGCTCAGCGCGCTGGTGATGTGGGCGCCGCGCTCTTCCAGCGCGCCGGTGATGGACTTGGCGACTTCGTCGACGCGCGAGGCGATCGCGTCCGAGATCAGCGCGATGTCGTGGCGCAAATCGATCTGCACGCCGGAGATGGCGCTGCGGACCTGCTCGGCCTGGCCGACCAGATTGTCGCGCTGGTGCGCGATGTCCTGGAGCAGGGCGCGGATGCGCACTTCGTTGTCGGAATAGGCGCGTTCGAGCGCGGCGACCTCGTTGGCGACCAGCGTCTCGAGCTCGCCGGCGCGTGCGATCGCGCGTTCGATGCCGTCGCCCATCGCCGCAACCTCGCGGCGGATGGCCTGGCCGACGGTGACCACGGAATCGGAGGCCGAGTCCTCCGGCTCTGAGAAGCGGATCGCGACCTGCGCCATCGCCTGCGCGATCATGCGCATTTCCTGGCCGCGCCAGACCAGGCTGGCGAGGAAGTAGAACAGCATGATCGGCGCGAAGAACATCGCGATCAGGCCGGCGATGACGAGCACGCCGCCGCTCTGGCCCATGGCGGCCTGGATCGAGGGCAGGAAGCCGAATGTCAGCGCGGCGCAGGCCGCGAGCCAGACGCCGGCGAAGATGGTGGCGAAGGTGTAGACGCTGCGGGCAGGGCGGCCCTTCTGAAGCGCCTGGAGCAGCTGGCCGATGGTCTCGCGGTCATCATTGGCGGCACGACGCGAAGAGCGCGGCTCCTCGACCGGGTCGAACACGCTCGCCCGTTCGTTGGCGGCAGGGCGCGGCTCGAAGCTCGGCTCGTCGAAGCTCGGGGACGCCGGCGATGCCACCGGAGGCGCGCTTTCGTTGCGCATCGAGGCGTTGCGACTGGTGTCCGCAGCCGTGTCGCTGATGTTCAGGGCTTCCTGGATCGCAGAAAGCGCAACTTCTGTGGGGTCTTTGACCTTTTTCGGAGTGTTCGCCATGTTCAGTCCGAGCCCTCGTTACTAGTACGCGTCCCCCCGCGAGCCCTGCGCGCTACGCAAGCCCACAGACCGGATCATGCCGCTTGCGCGGATCTCCGAGCCGTCCCCACCCGGACGGCTTGTCCGCCAATTTCCGCAACATCCTATTGGCAGAGTGTCGCGAATGAAATGCCTGCGATTAAGACAATCTTAATCATCGTTAACAGGATCGCGCCCTAACGCCTTAGCAATAAATGTAATTCTCCACCGGACTCGGCCGATTGCGGCAACTTTTCGTCAATAAACGGGCGGAACTACGTTGAAGACCCCAAACATTTCGTTAACCATTTCCATGCTTGGGTGAGGTGAAACTCACCGCCGGACCGGCGGAACGTCGCGCGATGCCGGGGCCTGCGCCATGATGCCTGAACTGCAACGGATGGACTGGATGCCATCGCCCCCGCTTGCACCCATCGACAGCCCGCTCGACCTCGACCATCTCTCCCGAATGACGCTCGGCGACGCGGAGCTGAAACAGGAAGTGCTGGCCATGTTCGCCGAGCAGGCAGTTCGCCTGATGGCGGCAATGGCGGCGCTGCCGGCCGAGGCCGGCACACTTGCCCACAAGCTCAAGGGCTCGGCCCGCGGAATCGGCGCCTTTGCGGTGGCTGATGCCGCAGCGAGCCTGGAGACTGCGATCCAGACCGGCCATAACCAGCGCCACGCCTTCGCTGCGCTGAAGGAGGCGGTGACCGAGGCCCGCGCCGCTATCGAGGCGATCCTGAAGCCCTGAAGCCGCGCGGCCGAGCCGGACTCTACTCTCTTGTTTTGACGCACTTTCTTGCCGCAAAGCGGGATTCACTTCGCATCAAAACCCTATGGCGCCGGGCTGATCGACCCGTTATAGGACAGCCCGGACCCCTCCTTCATTCCAGCACCGCGGCAGCACGAGCACACATGGCCAAGATTCACTTTGTCGACCACAAGGGCGAAACCCGCACGGTGGAAATCGAGAACGGCGCAACCGTGATGGAAGCCGCGATCCGCAACAGCGTTCCCGGGGTCGAGGCCGAATGCGGCGGCGCCTGCGCCTGCGCAACCTGCCATGTCTATGTCGATGAAGCCTGGCGCGAGAAGGTCGGCAGCCCGACGCCGATGGAGGAGGACATGCTCGACTTCGGCTTCGACGTGCGCCCGAATTCGCGCCTGTCCTGCCAGATCAAGGTCACTGACGAGCTCGACGGTGTCGTCGTGACGACGCCGGAACGCCAAGCCTGATCCTGATAGGCCTGTCTTTCCGAATTGAACTATATGTTCGGCGGTGCGACGGCGATGCCGCGCTTGTGCCAGGGCCTGAGCTTCTCGACGATTTCCGCACTGAGCGGCGCAGGCCGCCGCGTCGCCTCGTCGAGCATGACGCCGACCGACATCGCCGAGGCGATGCACTTTCCTTGCGAGAACACGACCTGCTCGAAGGTCACTGACGTTCGTCCGAGCTTCACCACGCCAAGGCCGAGCTCGATCGTGCCCGGCCAGTGCAGCTCGGCGCGGAAATGGATGTCGAGCCGCACCATGATCCAGGCGAGCCCCGGCGGCGTCAGCCCGTACTCCGGGCTCTTCATCAGCGTGACACGGCCGGTCTCGAAATAGGTCGCGTAGACCGCGTTGTTGACGTGCTGGTTGGGATCGAGATCGCCGAAGCGGACATTGTCGCTGAGGCGGTAGGGATAGTCCTCCAGGCGCGGCGTCGTATCGAGGCGACTTGGTGCGTTCACCGATTGATCTCCGTCATATCCTTCCTCGTTACAGCTCAGTTATCCTGCCCCGGCAAGTGGGCGCGGCTGCGGAGCGCTCCCGCTTTTATGCCTTCCCTGATCCATCCCCGTTGGCTAGACAGGCAGGGTCACCTCTGCCCAAGGGGCGCCGTCCAACCGATAACGACAGACAAAGAGACGACATGAGCGACGCGATCAAAACCGATGTGCTGATTATTGGCGCCGGCCCGTGCGGTCTGTTTGCCGCCTTCGAGCTTGGCCTTCTCGACATGAAAGCGCATTTCGTCGACATTCTCGACAAGGTCGGCGGCCAGTGCGCCGAGCTCTATCCGGAAAAGCCGATCTACGACATCCCCGGCATTCCGCAGGTTTCGGGGCAGGGCCTTACCGACGCGCTGATGCAGCAGATCAAGCCGTTTCATCCGACCTTCCATCTCGGCGAGATGGTCGAGACCGTGGAGAAGATCGGCGATCCCTTGTTTCGCTGCACCACGGATGCGGGCAAGGTGTTCGAATGCAAGGTGTTGGTGATCGCGGCCGGCGGCGGCTCGTTCCAGCCCAAGCGTCCGCCGGTGCCGGGCATCGAGGCCTATGAAGGCACTTCGGTCCATTACGCCGTGCGCAAGATGGAAACGTTCCGCGACAAGAGCGTGCTGGTGGTCGGTGGCGGCGATTCCGCGCTCGACTGGACGCTCAATCTGCATCCGATCGCCAGGCGCATCACGCTGTTGCACCGGCGCGACGAGTTTCGCGCCGCGCCCCACAGCGTCGAGCAGATGCGCGCGCTGGTCGCCGGTGGCAAGATGGATCTGAAGCTCGGCCAGGTCACCGCTCTCGCCGGCGCCGATGGCAGGCTCACCGGTGCCACCATCAAGGGCAACGACAACAGCATGAGCGAGATCGCCTGCGACACCATGCTGCCGTTCTTCGGACTGACCATGAAGCTCGGTCCGGTCGCGAACTGGGGCATCGCGCTGGAGAACAATCTGGTGCCGGTCGAGACATCCGCGTTCGAGACCAACGTGCCCGGCATTTTCGCGATCGGCGACATCAACACCTATCCCGGCAAGATCAAGCTGATCTTGTGCGGCTTCCATGAGGCCGCGCTGATGTCGCAAAAGGCGCATCGCTACGTCTATCCGGAGAAGCGCCTCGTGTTCCAGTACACGACCTCGTCCTCCAGCCTGCAAAAGAAGCTCGGAGTCAACTGACAGAACACATGGGAGGCTGTGCCCCATGTTTCTGGTGCTGGAACCGTTCGCGAAATCGCCGTAGTCTGCGGCCATTGCGGTCGTGGAATAGCAAGGTGATCTAATGCGGAATTTCTCCAGCTCTCGGCTGCTCCCCTTCCTCGCGCTCGCATTGTCGCTCGCGACGGTGACGCCGTCTGCGGCGCAGACCGCCGAGCCCACGGCGGCGGGCCTCTGGCAGAAGGTCGAAGACGGCAAGACGGTCGGATGGTTTCTGTTCATCGACCACGACGGCATCTTCGAGGGCGTGATCGCAAAGACCTTCCCGCGGCCCGGCGACAATCCGAACGAGGTCTGCAGCAAGTGCACCGACGATCGCAAGAATGCGCCTGTGCTCGGCATCTCCTTCGTCCGCAACATGAAGCGCGAAGGATTGAAGTACGAAGGCGGCAACGTGCTCAATCCGCGCGACGGCCAGATCTGGAAGGCCAACATGAAGGTCAGTCCTGACGGCCAGACCCTGACCCTGCGCGGCTATCTCGGCATTTCGCTGCTCGGCAAGGACGAGACCTGGACGCGCTTGCCGGATGCCTACATCGCCGAGGTGGATCCTGCCATCGTGGCAAAATATCTGCCTGCGCAAGCTGCCGCCACCAAGCCTCCGGCACCCGCGACGAAGAGGGGCGGCGGCATGATGGCGCCGGCGAAACGGTAGGGGCGTACTTTCGCGCACTGCCCCGCCTCGTTGCTTCCGCGCATGCTTGTTTCCCGCCTGAGCGGTGAATCCGCTACTGACGCTGTCCCCATCACCGCACAGCCACGTTCGCCGAAGGTCGAACGCGTGCAAGACGCGCTCCGGTAGTTCCCCGGAATGCACGCTGGCGCCGGATTTGCATAGTTGTCGGCAAAGCTGCTGGGCGAACGAGTCGCCGTCTCCACGCTTGCCACGCGTCACGCGGGGGCGGACGGCGGCATTTGCCTCGCGGCGATCATTTCGACCGCGGAGACCACATGAGACCTGCAATATCGGGTGCGATCACGCTGCTCGGGTTGATGACGTTGCTGGCGACGTCGGCGCTGGGGCGCGACGACGGGCGCTATGCCAACTCGCCGCTCAAACCCTGGTTCGAGAGCCTGCATAGCGAATACGGTCAATGCTGCTCGGACACTGACGGCTATGTCGTCGCCGACGTCGACTGGGAGTCCAGCCAGGGGCGCTACAGCGTGCATCTCGACGACGAGTGGGTCGTGGTGCCCGACGGTGCCGTCATCACCGAGCCGAACAGGATCGGCCGCACCATGGTGTGGAAGCACTATATCGATGGCCACCCGCGGGTGCGGTGCTTCATGCCGGGCAGCATGACTTAAGGGAGCCTCCTGAACCCTCAGGTCACCGGCGCCGGGTTGAACAGCGTCAGGTCGTTGTGGATGCCCCAGCGGTCCGACCATGGCTTGATGCGGCCAGAGGCGACATCGAGGATCAGGCGGAACAGGTCCCAGCCGCATTGCTCGATGGTCTTCTCCCCGGTGGCGATGCTGCCTGAATCGAAGTCGATCAGGTCTTTCCAGCGCCGTGCAAGCTCGCTGCGCGTTGCGACCTTGATCACGGGCGCAGCCGCAAGGCCGTAGGGCGTGCCGCGGCCGGTGGTGAAGACCTGCAGCGTCATGCCGGAGGCGAGCTGGAGCGTGCCGCAGATGAAGTCCGAGGCCGGCGTTGCCGCGAACAGCATGCCCTTCTGCGTCGCCTTCTCGCCGGGCGCGAGCACGCCGGTGATCGCGGACGAGCCGGACTTGACGATGGACCCCAGCGATTTCTCGACGATGTTGGCGAGGCCGCCCTTCTTGTTGCCGGGTGTGGTGTTGGCGCTGCGATCGGCACCGCCGCGCGCAAGATAGGAATCGTACCAGGCCATCTCGCGCACCAGCGCGCGGCCGACGTCCTCGTTGATGGCACGGCGGGTGAGCAACTGGATGGCGTCGCGCACCTCGGTCACTTCCGAGAACATCACGGTGGCGCCCGCGCGCACGAGGAGATCGGCGGCGAAGCCGACGGCGGGATTGGCGGTGACGCCGGAGAAGGCGTCGCTGCCGCCGCATTGCAGGCCGATGACGAGATCGGCGGCCGGGCAGGTCTCGCGCTTGCGGGCGTTGAGCACCTTCAGCCGTGCCTCGGCCTGGGTCATGATCGCATCGACGATCGCGCCGAAGCCGTCGAACGCCTCGTCCTGCATGCGCACGATGGCATCGCTGACGCCTTCCGGCACTAGCCGCTCGGGCGCGAGTTTCTCGCAGCCGAGACCGACGACGAGGATTTCGCCGCCGAAGTTCGGGTTCAGCGCGATGTTCTGCAGCGTGCGGATCGGCACCACGGCGTCGGGCGCGTTGATGGCGACGCCGCAGCCATAGGCATGGGTCAGCGGCACGACGTCGTCGACGTTCGGATACTTCGGCAAGAGCTCTGCGCGGATGCGCTTCACGGCATATTCCATCGTGCCCTTGACGCATTGCACGGAGGAAGAGATGCCGAGGATGTTCTTGGTGCCGACCGAGCCGTCCGGATTGCGGTAGCCTTCGAACGTAAAGCCTTCGAGCGGCGGCAGCGGTGCGGGGACGGCGGTGGAGATCTCGAGCTTGTCGAGGTCAGGGGCTTCCGGCATGCGAATGCGCGCCTCGTCCACCCATTCGCCGGCCAGGATCGGCGACAGCGCGTAGCCGATCACCTCGCCATAGCGGACGATCGGCTGATCTTGCGCGATGTCGACCAGCGCCGTCTTGTGCCCCTGCGGCACGAAGGCGCGCAGTGTCAGCCCGCTCGCGAAGCGGGAGCCGGCAGGAAGCCCGAAATCATTGACCACGATCGCGACATTGTCGCGCTCGTTGAGCTTGATGTAGCGGGGCTGCTCTTTCGCTGCGACGTCCTGGTCCATGTGCTTTCCTCAAGAACGGAAAAAGCCGTGCGTACACCTCTCCCCGGAGGGGAGAGGTGCGCCGGAGGCGCGGGTGAGGGGCCGCGGCTTCCACGAGAGTGCGTAACCCCTCACCCGGATCGCTGCGCGATCCGACCTCTCCCGGAGGGGAGAGGTGGGCACCTGCGCCGCGGCTCGACATTCCCGATCAGCCGGGGAACGTATAAGCCGTCTTCACCGTCGTGTAGAACTCGCGGGCATAGGAGCCCTGCTCGCGGGCGCCGTAGCTCGAACCCTTCCGGCCGCCGAACGGCACGTGATAGTCGACGCCGGCGGTCGGCAGATTGACCATCACCATGCCGGATTCGCTGTTGCGCTTGTAGTGCGAGGCGTATTTCAGGCTGGTGGTGCAGATGCCGGAGGCGAGGCCGAACTCGGTGTCGTTGGAGATCGCCAGCGCCTCTTCGTAATTCTTCGCACGAATGACGGCGGCGACCGGGCCAAAAATCTCCTCGCGTGCGATGCGCATGTTGTTGTTGGCCTCGGTGAACAGCGCCGGCTGGAGGTAGTGGCCGGGCGTCTCGCGCTTGAGCAGCTCGCCGCCCCACGCGAGCTTGGCGCCCTCGTCCTGGCCGATCTTGATGTAGCGCAGGTCCTGGTCGAGCTGGCTCTGGTCGACTACGGGGCCGATATGCACGCCGGCCTTGAGCGCATCGTCGACCGACAGGCCCTTCAGGCGCTCGGCCACGGCCGCGACGAAGCGGTCGTGGATGCCCTCGGTGACGATCAGGCGCGAGGACGCGGTGCAGCGCTGGCCGGTCGAGAAATAGGCGCCGTTGACGGCGACTTCGACGGCGGTCTTGAGGTCGGCGTCGTCGAGCACGACCAGCGGATTCTTGCCGCCCATCTCGAGCTGGAATTTCTTCATCGGGTTCGAGAGCACGCAGGCCTGCGCGATCTTGCGCCCCGTTTGCACCGAGCCGGTGAAGGAGATCGCGGCGACATCTGGATGGTCCAGCAGCGTCTGACCGACCACGGATCCGGAGCCGACCACGAGATTGAATACGCCGGCGGGAATGCCAGAGCGGGTGATGATCTCGGCCAGCGCATGGCCGGAGCCGGGCACCAGCTCGGCCGGCTTGAACACCACGGTGTTGCCGTAGCAGAGCGCCGGGGCGATCTTCCAGGCGGGGATCGCGATCGGGAAGTTCCAGGGCGTAATCATGCCGACGACGCCCATCGGCTCGCGGGTGAGCTCGACGTCGAGGCCGGGACGAACGGAGGCGCCCTTTTCGCCGATCAGACGCAGCGCCTCGCCGGCGAAGAACGCAAAGATCTGGCCGGCACGGGCAACCTCGCCGATGCCTTCGGGCAGGGTCTTGCCTTCCTCGCGCGCGAGCAGGCGGCCGAGCTCTTCCTTGCGGGCGAGGATTTCGAGGGAAATCTTGTTCAGGGCGTCATAGCGCGCCTGCGGCGTCGACTGCGCCCAGGCGGGGAAGGCGGCCTTGGCGGCGGCGATCGCCTTCTCTGTCTGCGCCTTGTCGGCCCTGGCGTATTCGCCGACGAGCTCGTTGGTGTTGGAGGGGTTGATGTTCCTGGTGACGCCGGAGCCCTCGACCCATTCGCCGCCGATGAAGTTCTTCAGGATCGCAGTCATTTTTTTCCTCCAGGGAAGTGTTCTTAACGCACGAGGCAGGGACGCTTGTCGTCGAAGGTCCAGCCTGGGATCAGATCCTGCATGGCAATAGCGTCATCGCGGGCACCAAGTCCATGCTGCTTATAGAGCTCATGCGCCGCCTCGATGGCCGCCCTGTCGATTTCGATGCCCAGGCCCGGCCTGTCCGGGACGGCAATCCTGCCGCCCTTGATCTGGAGGGGCTCTCTGGTGAGTGCCTGGCCGTCCTGCCAGATCCAGTGGGTGTCGATCGCGGTGACCTTGCCGGGGGCGGCAGCGCCGACATGGGTGAACATGGCCAACGAAATATCGAAATGGTTGTTGGAGTGCGAGCCCCAGGTCAGGCCGTTGTCGCGGCAGGTCTGGGCGACGCGCACCGAGCCTTGCATGGTCCAGAAATGGGGATCGGCCAGCGGAATGTCCACTGCCCCGAGCCGCAGCGCATGAGAGAGCTGGCGCCAATCGGTCGCGATCATGTTGGTCGCCGTGGGCAGCCCCGTGGCGCGGCGGAACTCGGCCATGATCTCGCGGCCGGAGAAGCCGCCTTCCGCGCCGCAGGGGTCCTCGGCATAGGCGAGGATGCCGTCCATGCCCTTGCAGAGGCCGATCGCCTCGTCCAGCGACCAGGCGCCATTGGGATCGAGCGTGACGCGCGCGTCGGGGAAGCGCCTGGCGATCGCGGTGACCGCCTCGATCTCCTGCTCGCCGCGCAGCACGCCGCCCTTCAGCTTGAAATCGGCGAAGCCGTAATGGTCGTGGGTGGCTTCGGCGAGGCGCACTACGGCTTCTGGTGTCATCGCCTCCTGATGGCGGAGGTTGAACCATTCCGCCTTGCCGCTCTCGCCCTGGACGTAGTTCAGCTTCGACTTGCGGCGGTCGCCGACGAAGAAGAGATAGCCGAGCGTCTCGACGCTGTTGCGCTGCTGGCCCTCACCGAGCAGCGCGGCGACCGGCAGGCCCAGATGCTGACCGAGCAAATCGAGCAGCGCGGATTCGAGCGCCGTGACCGCGTGGATCATCACGCGAAGATCAAACGTCTGCTTGCCGCGGCCGCCGGCATCGCGGTCGGCGAAGGCGGTGCGAACGTCGGCGAGGATGTTGTTCATTGCGCCGACGGTCTTGCCGATCACGAGATCGCTGGCGTCCTGGAGCGTCTGCCGGATCTTCTCGCCGCCCGGCACCTCGCCGACGCCGGTGTGGCCGGCATTGTCGGTGAGGATGACGATGTTGCGGGTGAAGAACGGCGCGTGCGCACCGCTCAGATTGAGGAGCATGCTGTCGCGGCCCGCGACCGGGATCACCTGCATCGCCGTGACGAGCGGTGCGCCGGCGACTGGCGCGCTGGAGATATTGGTCTCGGCCATCGCACGGTCCTCCCTGTTGTCGTCTGCTATTCTGCCGCCTGTTGTGTCGATCGGATGGCGGGCAGATTTTTCACCAAGGCGGTCAGCTCCGCGATCTCCTGCTCGGTGAGATCGGTGAGCGGCGGGCGGACCGGGCCGGAGTCGCGGCCGATCACCTTCATGCCGGCCTTGATGATGGAGACCGCATAACCCTTCTTGCGGTTGCGGATCGCGATCAGCGGCAGGATGAAATCCTTCAGCCCGGCCTGGATCGTGGCGTGGTCGCGCTTGCGCACCGCGGCGTAGAAATTGGTGGCGAACTCCGGAACGAAGTTGAACACGGCCGAGGAATAGGTCGTCACGCCCATGTCGAGATAGGGCAGCGCGAAGGTCTCCGCCGTCGGCAGGCCGCCGACATAGGTCAGGCGATCGCCGAGCTTGGTGTAGACGCGGGTCATCAGCTCGATGTCGCCGATGCCGTCCTTGTAGCCGACGAGGTTCGGGCAGCGCTCGGCAAGCCGGGCGATCGTGTCGGGCTGGAGGATGGCGTTGTCGCGGTTGTAGACGATGACGCCGATCTTCACGGAGGCGCAGACCGCCTCGACATGGGCGGCAAGGCCGTCCTGTTCGGCGTGGGTGAGATAGGGCGGCAGCAGCAACAGGCCGTCGGCGCCGGCCTTCTCGGCGCCGACAGCGATCTCGCGGGCGATCGCAGTGCCGTAGCCGGTGCCGGCGAGCACGGGCACGCGGCCCTTGGTCTCGTCGACGGCGATCTTGACGATTTGCTGGACCTCGGTCGGCGTCAGCGAGAAGAATTCGCCGGTGCCGCCGGCGGCAAACAGGCCGGCAACGTCGTAGCCGCACAGCCAGTCCATGTTGGCGCGGTAGGTCGCCTCGTCGAAGGAGTAGTCAGCCCTGAACGGCGTGACGGGAAAGGACAGGAGGCCGGATCCGATCTTCCGGGCCATTTCCTGCGGGGTCATCTTGCTCACGGGCGCGGCTCCCTTCGTGCGTCTTGTGGAGGATCGCGGGCTTGAGGCCTGCGCGTCCATGCGCCGTGGTTTAGGAGACCGTTCGATGCGGGTCCAAGCCAAAGCCTATATCGACCGATGCGAAATCAGCATCAATCTTCGGCGGGCTCCACGGAGGCAAGTTCGCCGCCGATTTTGACGAGCGCCGACAGCAGCGGATTCTCGTCGTCGCGGCGCCAGACCATGAACAGCTCGACGGGGACGCGCGTGCGCAGCTTCAGCGGGCGCAGGCGCACGTCGGAAATCTTCAGATTCGCGGCCGCGGCCGGCACGATGGCGAGGCCGAGACCGGCGCGCACCATGGCAAGGATCGAGTGGATCTGGCTTAAGTGCTGGACGTAGCGCGGCAGCACGTCGGCGCGGGTGAAGAGCGCTACCAGCAGGTCATGGAAGTAGCGGCTCTCATAGGGCGAATACATCACGAAGGGCTGGTCGTCGAAATCCTTGATGGTGATGCTGTCCGCGCTCGCCAGCGGATGCTTCTTCGGGATTGCGGCGAGCAGGGGCTCGGCGACGACGCGGCGACTGGTGAGCTCGGGGCGCGCGATCGGCGGCCTGAGCAGGCCGGCGTCGATCTGGCCCGAGGTCAGCGCCTCGAACTGGTCGCCCGACACCATCTCCTTCAGCGAGAAGTCGACCTCGGGCAGCTTGGCGCGGCAGGCGGCGACGAGCTCGGGCAGGAAGCCGTAAGCCGCGGCCGCGGTGAAGCCGATCTTCACCGAGCCGGTCTTGCCGAGCGCGATGCGGCGGGCGACCTGCGAGGCGCTTTCCGCAAGCTTGAGGATGCGGCGCGCCTCCGGCAGAAAGCTGCGCCCTGCAGGGGTGAGGCGCACCGAGCGGCTGGTGCGTTCCAGCAGCGGCGCGTCGATGATGTGCTCGAGCACCTGGATCTGCCGGGACAGCGGCGGCTGGGTCATGTTCAGCCGCGTGGCGGCGCGGCCGAAATGCAGTTCCTCCGCCACCGTGACGAAACAGCGGAGCTGGTTGAGGTCGAACATCGATACATGCCTTGGATGGATAAGGCGTTTCCCCGGCACTTCTAGCATCGATCATCCCCAAAACAAATGATCATCCCCAAAACAAAGACGGCGGCTTTTTGGGCCGCCGTTGAGTTACCTGGTCAAGCTCCCATGGGAGCCCTCAGGAGGAATGTTTGAGCGTCACCCGCTCGATCTTGCCGACGATGACGAGGTAGGCGAACGCCGCCACCAGCGCATTGAGGCCGACGAACACCAGCGCGCCGCTGAACGAGCCGGTCGCGGCCAGGATGTAGCCGATCACGATCGGCGTGGTGATCGAGGACAAATTGCCGAAGGTGTTGAACAGGCCGCCCGAGACGCCGCCGGCTTCCTTCGGCGAGGTGTCGGAGACGACCGCCCAGCCGAGCGCACCGATGCCCTTGCCGAAGAAGGCAAGCGCCATGAAGCCGACCACCAGCGCCTGTCCGTCGACATAGTTGCAGGCGATGATCGACATCGAGAGCAGCATGCCGCCGACGATCGGTATCTTGCGCGCCATGGTCAGCGAGCCGGTCCCGCGCAGGATCGCATCGGAAATGATGCCGCCGAGCACGCCGCCGATGAAGCCGCAGAGCGCCGGCAGCGTCGCGACGAAGCCGGCTTGCAGGATCGACAGGCCGCGCTCCTTGACGAGATAGACCGGGAACCAGGTCAGGAAGAAGTAGGTCAGCGTGTTGATGCAGTATTGGCCGAGATAGACGCCGAGCATCATGCGATTGGAGAGAAGCTGGCGGATGTGGTCCCAACCGGAGCCGGACTGCGGCGCGCGTTCCTGTTTCAGATCGGCCTTGGGCGCGTCGAGATCGACCAGCGCGCCGCCTTCCCTGATGTAATCGAACTCCGCCTCGTTGATCGAAGGATGCTCCTTCGGACCGAAGATGGTCCTGATCCAGACGAGACCCATGAGGATGCCGAGCGCGCCCATCACGAAGAACACGAAGCGCCAGCCGTAGGAATGCGCGACCCAGCCCATCAGCGGCGCGAAGATCACGGTCGCGAAATACTGGCCGGAGTTGAAGAAGGCCGACGCGGTGCCGCGCTCGTTGCCCGGAAACCAGGCGGCGACGATGCGGGCATTGGCGGGGAAGGAGGGCGCCTCGGCGAAGCCGACCAGAAGGCGGAGCGCAAACAGCACCGCGACGGCCGTTGCACCGCTGAGGAACCCGACCCAGCCCTGCATCATCGTGAACATCGACCAGACGAGGATGCTGACGGCGTAGACGAGGCGCGAGCCGTAGCGGTCGAGTAGCCAGCCGCCCGGCACCTGCGCGATCACGTAGGACCAGCCGAAGGCCGAGAAGATGTAGCCCATGGCGACGGGATCGAGATGCAGCTCCTTGGAGAGCGCCGGACCTGCGATCGACAGCGTGGCGCGGTCGGCATAATTGACGGTCGTGACCAGGAACAACATGGTCACGATGAACAACCTGACGCGAGACCTTCTCACGTCCGTTGCGGACACCACTGCGCTCATCGCGCGCCTCCTTAGAACTCGAGATGTTTCCTCGATCCGACTCCTAGAGGCGCGCGCGGCAAAGTGTCCAAGTTCAAGGGAGTATCGATCGATACCGTTTTTGGATTGATGGAACGGCAGGTCGGGAGAACGTTGTGATGCGGCAGAATCCGCGAGCGCAGTTTGTTACGGCGCACTACACGAGGCAGCCCGCTGTCATTTCCCGCGAAGGCGGGAAACCAGTACGCGGCAACTTCTCAGTCGATCACAACCGCCTCGGAGTACTGGATCGCCCGCCTGCTGCGCGGGCGATGACACCGGAGCATCGGGAGGCAGCCTGGCCTACTGCTGCGCACTCGGCAGCAGCTCCGGCAGAAATCCGCGCGTCACGCCGGGCGGCACGGCGTCCAGCCCGAGCACGGCACTCGCCGCCGGCAGTGCCGCATCCGCCATCGCGGCGTGGCCCTCGGCGCTCGGATGGACCGCACCGCCATAGACGGCCGAGAGCACGCCCCAGGTCGCGTCGTGAATGTCGGTTGGCTGGCTCGCGGCCGGCAATCCTTGCGGATAGGTCATCGCGGCAAAATAGCTGTCATTGGCGTCGCGAATCCAGCGCGCGCGAGGCAGATAGGCGCGATACTCCGAGGCGCCGCGGCCGCACAGCATCGGCTGGCTCGCTGCGCTCACGATATCGGGATTGAAGCTCTGGCCGTTCTCGGCAAAGCAGGTGCGGTCGAATTCGGGATCGTTGCCCGAATGGGCGCAGAAGCCGTGGTCGGCGAACGCCGCTTGGTGTGAGTCCACGAAGGTCATGCGGTCGGTTTCGGGATCGCGGCACAGCGCGCCGCGGGTGCAGGTGGCGAGCCCCTTCAATTGCGGCAAGAACTCGGTGTCGACGAAGGTCGAGACGCGGGCAAGGCGTTGCGGATCGGCGTTGAAGGCCGGATGGATGTCGAAGCCGGCCCGGCCGCCGCGGCAGGGCACGCCGCCGTCGGCGAGCGCGGGATTGGCGTAGGAGACATAGACGACGTGCGAGAGGTCGCCGCCGACCAGGGGCTTCAGCGCCTCGCGCAGCTTGACGAAGTTCTTCGGCAGCTCCCGCGCCAGCGCATCGCGGGAATCGTCGACGCTCGCCATCACGCCGGAGCGGCGGAACAGCGCGCGCTCGGTCGCGGTCTCGACGATGACGTCGGCGACGAGACCGGAGAAATAGACGTCATTGGCGCCGACCGAGAGCAGCACGAGATCGAGCGTGCGGTCGGGCTGGCGTTTCTTCGCTGCGGCGAGCGCCTCGCGCAGCTCCGCGACCTGGGCGGTCACGCTGGTGTTGCAGACGCCGGTCTTGCCGGGCGGGCATTCGCGGGCGCGCTGCGAGCCGAGCAGCCCGTCGCTGATGCTGGCGCCGGTGCAGGCGAGCGGCAGGAAGGTCACGGCGATGTGGGTGTAGCGCACCGCGAGCGCCAGCGCGGTGCGCGTCTGGTAGCTGTACAGCGAGCGGTGGCACGGCGAGTTGAACCAGAGCGCGCTGTAGCGTTGCCAGTTGGCGAGCGTATCCGGCGCCTCGCAAGCGCGGCCGCCCTTGAAGCCGTGACGGCTCGGACGGTAGTACTGTTCACCGGCGGTGCCGAGATAGGAGCGGAAGCAGAAACCTTCGTCCGACAGCGCCAGCGCCCGGTCCGGATTTCCTTCGCCGGAGGCGATGCTGTCCCCGAGGCCTGCGACGAAGATGTCGCGGACCTGGATCTCGGTCTGGACGCGCTGGGTCGGATCAGAGCCGGAGGAGACGTCGACGGTTGCGACCGTCTGCTTGCCGTAGCGGACACGCAGGTTCACCGGCTCGGCGCAATCGAAGGTCGATTGTTGCGGCCCGTCGCCGTCGTCGAACGACCAGGCGCAGATGGCGCCGACCGGCACCGCGCCAACGAGGCGCACGGTGATGGGGTGGTCGATCGGGGTGAGGTAGTTTTCCTTGGTGTTGTCGCGGGTGCACGGCTGGTTGACCCGGCCCTGGAGGTCGATGCAGAGGCGGTTGACCATGTTGCGGGCCCAGCCGCGGCCTTCGCTCTGGAGCTCGAGCGATTGCTCGGCGGCCAGGATGCTGCGGTTGCGCGCGCTCTCGACATGGAGCAGGAAGTCGCGTTCCTCGCGGAACAGCCGGAAGCGGTTACGTACCTCCCAACTGATCTGCAGGGGGCCAGCGTCCTGAGCGGCGGCGCGCTCGGACGGCAATATGGTCAAAAGCCCGGCGAGCAGCAGGGCGCCGGCGATGAGGGTACGAAGGAATACAGGGATCATGGCCCGCGTTTTCAACGGCAAAGTTGAGGCGGAAATAAGAGAGCAGTGCCCAGCCGCCTGCAACCCTCTGTCCGGGCCGCCTGAAGGATCACGCTTCACCTTGTTGTTTGGGCATGATCTTTTCGGAAAACCGCGTCACACTTTTCCGGATCATGCCTCAGCGCTTATTGGCCTGCCGCAGCAACCGCTCGCGCTCCATCGGCGTCACCTGCTTGGGCAGATTGGCCTGCGCACATGCCTCCGCCAGCCGCCGCCGCTCCTGCCAGGGCTCGACCACGTTCATCCAGAGCTCGCGCGTGCCCATGATGGAGATGGCAAGGCCGAACGGGATCACGAAATAGAGAATGCGGAACACCAGCAGCGTCGCCAGAAGCTGCTCTCGGCCGAATTCAGGCAGCGCCAGCAGCATGGCGGCATCGAACACGCCGATCGAGCCGGGGGCATGGCTGGCGAAGCCGAGCAGCGTCGCCAGGATGAATACCACCGCGAGCGACATGAAGTCGATCGGCGGATTGGCCGGCATCAACAGGTACATCGCCATGGCGCAGAAGCCGAGATCGACCACCCCGATCAGGATCTGGACCAGCGTCAGCGGCGCCGACGGCAGCACCACCTTCCAGCCCTTCTGACCGAGTTCGCGCCGCTTCTCGCCCATGCAGAGCCAGACCAGATAGGCGCCGATCGAGGCGAGGCCGCCGAGCGCGATCAGCCGGTTGATCGAGGAGGGCAGCTGATCCATCGAGGAGGCGGCATCCGGATGGATAGCCATGCCGATCGAGAGCACGAAGATGTTACCGAGCCAGAAGGTCAGGCCCGACAGGAAGCAGATTTTGGCGACATCGATCGCGTTCAGCCCGTAGTCCGAATAGATCCGGAAGCGGATAGCGCCGCCGGTGAAGACGGTGGCGCCGATGTTGTGCCCGATCGAATAGGACGTGAAGCTGGAGAGCGCCGCGATGCGATAGGGCACGTGCTTCTTGCCGATCGTTCGCAGTGCAAAAAAGTCGTAGAAGGTCAGCGTACAGAACGCAAATAAGACGCAGATCGCCGCCAGTCCGATGCTCCCGCGCGGAATCTCGGTTAGCGCGGTCAGGATGACCCCGGTGTCGATGCCCTTGAGGGTCCGAACCAGCGAGGTGATCGCGAAGACAATGATGAAGACGCTCGCGGCAATGCCGAGCCGTCGCCAGCCGATCCATCGCTTGAAGCCGCGTTTCAGCGCGGTCAGCAGTCCGTACATTCATCCTCCCGGCGGGGGCAAGACCGATCTGGCCAGACATTGGCCGGTCGGGCGCGATCACTGCCAAGGATTGGCGTCGACCGCTGGGCATAATGAAGTTCATTTAAGGCAAAAACAGTGACTTGTGCAGCCCTTGACAACAATAGGTTCTGCGCTGGACCGGCCATTTCTGTCATACGCGGTTCACATCGGAGGCACGTTAAGCACGTCAAGCACATGAGTCGTGAAACCGGCTCGGCTCTCGTCTGCCGGAACGATTTCAGACCCCGGCGCCATCCGCATTGTTCCAGCGCAAGCCATACGGTCCTTTTTGGAACGTCGATGCCGCTTTGGAACGTCGATGCCGCGCGCTCGTTGTGGCCCCATCAGCAACCGAGCATGGCCGAGTAAGCGACTTTCGCGCAAGTCGCCGGCCGGCGTGTTCCAGAAACCCGGAGGACGAAACGATGGGACTGTTCACAAAAGACATCAAGACCATGAACGATCTGTTCGTGCACCAGCTCCAGGATATTTATTATGCCGAGCAGCAGCTGACCAAGGCGCTGCCGAAAATGGCAGATAAAGCCACCGACCCGCAGCTGAAGCAGGGCTTCTTGACGCATCTTGAGGAAACCAAGCAGCACGTCAAACGGCTCGAGGAGGTGTTCAAGATGCACAGCGTCGCGGTCAAGGCGGTCGATTGTCCGGCGATCGACGGCATCATCGAGGAAGCTGACGAGACCGCCAGCGAAGTCGCTGACAAGGCGGTGCTCGATGCCGCGCTGATCAACGCGGCGCAGGCCGCCGAGCATTACGAGATCGTGCGCTACGGCAGCCTGATTGCCTGGGCCAAGCAGCTCGGCCGCAACGACTGCGCCAGCGTGCTCGCCAAGACGCTCGAGGAAGAGAAGGCGACCGACAAGAAGCTGACGTCACTCGCCGAGAGCAAGGTGAATTTGCGCGCGGCAAGCTAGGAGCGGGATACCTCTGTGAGGAGACGCCGTGCATTTCGCGCGGCGTCTCTTTTTTCGGGGCTCGCTAGCCGGCCCGGTACTTCAGGCCGAACACCAGCGCAACCACCGCAAAGACTGCAATCGTCGTGGCAAAGACCAGGCTCGCCACGGTCGAGTTGATCACGGTGGAAAGGACGCCGATCCCGATGACCGGAAGCGCGTTGCCGAGAAAGCAGCAGATGAAATAGGCCGAGACCACCTCGGCGCGGCGATCGTCCGGTGCGATCTGGTTCACCACCTGCAGGCTGCCGCGATAGCCGAGGCCCGCTGCCACGCCGCAGGCCGCGGTCGCCACGATCATGACTCCGAGCGATACCGCGAACTGTGCGGTCACGATCAGGGCGAGGCTCGGCAACATCAGACCGAGCGACCATAGCATCGCAGCCGAGTTCGACATCGATCGCGTCAGGGCAATGACAATTGCAACGGCGGAAGCAAGCTCGAGGAAGATCGCTCCGGCGATCGCGTGGCTGGTGACATGCAGCTCATTGGCAAGCACGCTCGGCGCGAGCGCGGCGAAGAAAGCGACGAGCGCCATGGCGCCGAAGCCCGTGACCGCGGGCGCGACGAACTGAGGACGGATCGACGGCGGAACGCTGGCGCGCGGGCGTACCGACAGCTGCGTGAAGGCGGCCAGAGGACGATCTACCGTCTCGTGAGCGAAGGCGAGCAGGGCTGCGACAACGACCAGCGGCGCGAGATAGACGATGAACGGCGTTCGCAGCGGAAGCGCGACATATTCGGCGAGCAGTCCGGCAATCAATGCGCCGAGACCAAGGCCGGCGAAGTTCGCGATCGTTGCGATCACGGTGGCGCGCGAACGGTCCCGTTCGGCGATCAGTTCCGCAAGCCAGGCGGTGCCGGTACTGGCGCCGATTCCGATCGCAAGCCCGCTCAGCACCCGCGCGATGTAGAGCGATGCGACCCCATGGGCGAACAGGAACACGAGCGCGCCCACGATAGCGATGCCGATGGCGAGGACCGCGGCGCGCCGCCGCCCGACCTGATCGGACATCCGGCCGAATATCAGAAGCGCGGTCAGGTTTCCGACCACGTAGACGGCATAGATCAGGGTCAACGTGATCTGCGAGAATCCCAGTTGCTGCTTGTAGATGACGTAGAGCGGCGTTGCGACCGTGCTGCCGGCGAACAGCGCGCCGATCAGGCACCCGACAACAACGATCGTTGCCGTCTTGCCGAACTCTGACCTTGCCGTTGACGGAACGGAGATGTTGCCAATTCTTGCCATGACTTAGCTGCCTTGCAGAGAAGATAACGGCTGAACACGACGCAGGCTCGCACTGTTCCCATGCCTCCGCGCGGATTGGGCCTGCATGGCGAGCAGAGCGCGAGCCTTCGACGCCTTTGCCGGCCGGCGCGGTGATCGGCCTCGGTGCGCCGGTGCGAGGATGAACAATGTGAGGGAACACACACATCCTCCGTTTACCATTCCCGGACCTGGTTTGTGGCCAGTTACCGATCGTCCATCTCTGTCGGGTCAAGTGCCGAGTCGATAGGGGCGGCAATGTATCAAATTCTCTACTGTCTTACCGAAGAGCACGATTTGCGGCTGGTCGCGCTTGGCGGCGCGGTGTGTCTGCTCGCCAGCGCAGCGGCGATCAGCCTATTCCACCGGGCGCGGGCGACGCACGGCCTCGGGCGTCTGGCCTGGCTCGGCCTCGATGCCGCCGTCAGCGGATGTGGCATCTGGGCGACCCACTTCATCGCGATGCTCGCCTACGGGCCGGGAGGCGCGGGCGCCTACAACATCCCGGTGACCATTCTGTCGTTGATCTTGGCGATCTCCGTGAACTTTGTGGGGCTGAGCATAGCCGTATCCTCCTTGCGCGCGGTGTGGATCGTTCTCGGCGGCGTCATCGTCGGCACCGGTATCGCGGCGATGCATTACACCGGCATGGCAGCGCTGGAGATACCGGCGCGGGTGAGCTGGATCGGAAGCACGGTCGCAGTCTCGGTCCTGTCCGGAATTGTCTTTGCGGCACTTGCACTGTTCGTGGCGGCGCGACGCGACGACCTCTTCCATGCATTGGCGGCGACTGCCCTGCTGACGGTCGCCATCGTCGCGCATCATTTCACCGCGATGGGCGCCGTGCTGCTGACGCCGGACCCGACGCTTGCGATCGGCGGCCTGTCGATCCCGCCGGCCTCCCTGTCCTTCCTAACCGCCAGCGCCGCGGTTGCGATCATCGCAATCGCACTCGTGGCTGCGCTGCTCGACCGCCGCGCCAAGGGCGAACTGGGTGCCCAGCAAATGGTGCTGGACACGGCGCTCGAGAACATGTCGCAGGGGCTGTGCATGTTCGATGCGGACGGCAAGATCATGCTGTTCAACGAACGCTACGCGGCGATGCTTCGCCGCACCGACATCGCGCTGACCGGGCGCCTGCTGGTCGACGTGCTCAGGGAGGAGCAAGCCAAGGGCCGGGGGCAGGGCGACCCGGACGAATTGTTCGCCCGCCTCGCCGCCGACGCGCGCGAGGGGCGCTCCACGACGGACGTCGTCAGCCGGTTCGGCCGCTCCATCCGGGTGGTCAACCAGCCGATGCAGGGCGGCGGCTGGGTCGCGACCTTCGAGGACATCACCGAATGGCTCGAGGCGCAGGCCAGGATCTCGCACATGGCGCGCCATGACGCGCTGACCAGTCTGCCGAACCGCGTGCTGTTCCACGAGCAGCTCGAGCAGGGGCTGCGCCGGACCAGGTCGGGCGATCAGCTCGCGGTGCTCTGCCTCGATCTCGATCACTTCAAGGACATCAACGACTCGCTTGGCCATCCGATCGGCGATGCGCTGCTGAAGGAGGTCGGCCGCAGGCTGACGGCCGCGCTCGGCGAAAGCGACACCGTGGCGCGGCTGGGCGGCGACGAGTTCGCCGTGGTGCAGATCGGCCGGTTGGAGGAGACCGCTGCGAGATCCCTTGCCGGCCGCCTCGTCGAGGTAATCTCGGCGCCCTACGAAATCGACGACCATCAGATCGTGATCGGCGTCTCGATCGGCATCTCGCTGTCGCCGCAGGACGGCAGCAATCCGGACGAACTGTTGAAGAACGCCGACCTCGCGCTCTACCGCGCCAAGGCGGACGGCCGCGGCACTTATCGTTTCTTCGAAACCGGGATGGACGCCCGCGCGCAGGCGCGGCGCCTGCTGGAAATGGATCTGCGCGCGGCGCTGCAACGCCGCGAGTTCGAGGTGTACTATCAGCCGATCCGCGACGTCGCGAGCGGTCGCGTCGTCGCCTTCGAGGCGCTGCTGCGCTGGAACCATCCGCAACGCGGCCTGATCGCCCCCGTCAGCTTCATTCCGCTGGCCGAAGAGACCGGACTGATCGTCCAGCTCGGCGAATTCGTGCTGCGCTCGGCCTGCGCCGACGCGGCCACCTGGCCGGACGATGTCGACCTCGCCGTCAATCTGTCGCCGGTGCAGTTCAAGAATCCGAACCTGATCGCATCGGTGACCGCGGCGCTCGCCGCCTCGGGACTCCCGGCGCGCCGTCTGGAGCTCGAGATCACCGAATCCGTGCTGCTGCAGAACAGCGAGGCGACGCTGACGACCCTGCACGATCTGCGCACCATGGGCGTACGGATCTCGCTCGACGATTTCGGCACCGGCTATTCGTCGCTGAGCTACCTGCGCAGCTTTCCCTTCGACAAGATCAAGATCGACCGCTCCTTCGTGTCGGAGCTGGCGACGCGCGAGGATTCCATGGCGATCATCCGCGCCGTGACCGGCCTTGGCCGCAGCCTCGGGATCGTCACCACTGCGGAAGGCGTCGAGACCGACGCGCAGCTAGAACTGCTCCGGCGCGAGGGCTGCACCCAGGCGCAGGGCTATCTGTTCAGCAAGCCGCGGCCTGCCTCCGACGTGGCGATCATGCTGGACCGCCCGCAGCTGCGCGTGTCTGCTTGAGGGTCAGCCGCGGCGCAGCGCGAAATGGGCGCCGCAAAACGCCATGACGGCGCCAAGGCACAGCGCGGCGAGCGCGGCCAGCACGCCCGAGATGGTCGGGATCGGGCTCGGCGCCGAGGCCGCCTGGCCTGCCCCCGCGAGCAGGAGCACGCCGAGCGCGATCAGGAACTGCCGCATCCGCTGCGGGATCTGGCCGGACACGGCGCTCTGCATCAACGTCGCCGTGAAATAGCCGCCGGACAAGCCGACCGTGGCAATCAGCCACCAGGCGATCGCCGCACCCGCCGGCATGAACTCGTGCGGGTCGGAGCGCCAGAGTCCGCCGAGGTCGAGCCCGTAGCGCGCGCCCAGCATGTGCACGGCAAGCGCCAGCAGCACGCCCGAGATCACGGCGGCGCCGAGAATCAGGCGGCGCGGAAAAAAGGTCGTCTCAACCATGCCTCGCTTGTAGGATGGGCGAGGGTGATCGCGCAAGCCGATCGCCGGCGGGATTGCTGCGGACGGGATGGTCGTCGTGATGCAGGTTTCCGGAGCGCAAGATGCGTCCGCGACGAGCTATGCCTACAAGGCGTCGCTGATCGGCTCGGCGCATCGTTTCGAGCTGACGGACGAGGGGCTCTCCTGGCACAGCCGCGGCCGCTCCGGCCTGTGGCCTTACGACGAGATCAGCGCGGTCCGGCTGTCGTTCCGGCCGGTGTCGATGCAGCAGCACCGCTTTCGCGCGGACATCAGCCACACCAGCGGCCGCCGCATCGCAATCCTGTCGACGAGCTGGCAGACCGCGGCGCTGATGGCGCCGCAGGACAACGGCTTTCGCGCGTTCATCGTCGCGCTGCACGCGCGGATGGCGAAAGCGGGCAGCCGCGCTGCCTTGACCGCCGGACTCGGTCGCACGGCCTATGCGGCGGTGCTGGCATTCCTGGCGATGCTGACGGTCGCGATGGCGGGCCTCTTGATTCGCGCCCTCGTGATCGGCGAGTTCGCCGGCGCACTGTTCATCGTCGGCTTTGCCGCGCTGTTCGCCTGGCAGGTCGGCGGTTTCGTCCGGCGCAACCAGCCGCGGAGCTATACCTTGGCGCATCTGCCCGAATCGCTGCTGCCGTAGCCTTGCAACCGGCCGCAATCAAACGTGAGTTCGCAGCCGCGCGCCATTGCCGCATCGTGCGGTCATGTCAACCAGGGACAGTGGTGCTCGTCTGCCGACCGTGGATGAGATCGCCGAGATCAATCGCACGCATCTGATCGACACGCCGCTCGTGCCGGCCGATCTGCTCTTCATGTTCGGCACTCGCGAGGACGTCGCACTGCGTGCCGACACCGCCGCGCGGCTATGGCGCGAAGGCTATTTCCGTTGGTCGATTGTCAGCGGCGGGGTGACGCCGGGCTCGGAGCAATCCGAGTGCATGCTCATCAAGGCGGCGATGATCGCGGCGGGCATTCCGGCGGAACTTGTCCTCGAGGAGCATCGTGCGATGAACACGGTGGAGAACGTGATCTTCTCGCTGCCGATCATCGATGCGGCGCTCGGGTTGCAGAACATTCGCACCGTGATCTGTCTCGGCAACACCTGGACCGCGAGGCGCTACCCGATGACGCTGCATCGGCACTGGCCCGAGGTCGAGAAGATGCTGCTCACCGTCGACAGCTTCGCGACGCCGCGCGCTCTCTGGCACACCGATGCCGAATTTCGCCGCCGCATGCTGCACGAATGGGACAAGATCGAGCCGTACAAGGCAAAAGGCTTCATCGCCGAGTGGCCCGAACCCTGACCTGTGACGACAGCGCACGCTACTCCGTCGAGTCGAAATCCTCTTCCTTGGTGCCGAGCAGCGACACGATCGTGCGCAGGCCGGAATCGAGCTGCTCGAAGGTCGGCGGGGCGAGTGCGAGGCGCACCGCGTTCGGGGCATGGCCGTGGGCTATGGCGAAGGTGGAGGAGGGCGTCAGCGCGATGCCGCGCCGGGCCGCAGCCGCCACGAAGGTTTGCGAGCGCCAGTGCGGCGGCAGTGTCAGCCACAGATGATAGGAGCGCGGGTCGGCGGCGAGCTGGTAACCGGCCAGCAGCCTCGCGGCGGTCTGTTGGCGCCGCGCGGCGTCGATCCGCTTCAGCCGCGTCAACTCGGCGACGGTGCCGTCGGCCATCAGCCGCTGCCCGGATGCCAGCGCGTGGCCGGAGGCGATCCAGCCGCCGGTCCGGACCGCGCTCATCACGCTCTCGCGCAAGGTCGGCGGCGCCACGAGGATGCCGAGCGCAAGGCCCGGCGCAACCTTCTTGGACAGGCTATCGATCACGATGCAACGGTCCGGCCCGAGCGCCGCCAGCGGCGTGTCGTCTGCGAGGAAGCCGTAGACGGTGTCCTCGATGATGGTGAGGTCGAGCTTCTCGGCGATGCGCATGATGTCGGCGCGTCGCGTCGCGTTCATGGTGACGCCGAGCGGGTTCTGGATGATGGGCTGGAGATATAGTGCCGACAGATGCGCCTCGCGATGCGCCTTCTGGATGGCGTCGGGCCGCGCGCCGTGCTCGTCCATCGGAATCGGGACCAGCGTCACACCGAGCCGCGCCGCGATGCTCTTGACGTAAGGGTAGGTCAGCGCCTCGACGCCGCAGCGGCCGCCGGCGGGGACGAGCGCCGCGAGCGCGGCTGCGAGGGATTGCTTGCCGTTGGCGGTGAAGACGATCTGCTCGGCCTGCGGCGCGAAATCCTTGCGCGCCAGATAGGCGGCGGCAGCATTGCGTGCGCTCTTGGTGCCGGTGCTGGTCGAGACGCGCAGCGCGGATTCGAGCGCGTCGACGCGCTCCAGCCCCGCAAGGCTCTTGGCGATCATGGCCCATTGCTGCGGCAGAAGGGGGTAGTTGACCTCGAAATCGATCCGCGCGTCGCGCGGCTCGCCCAACGCCTCGACTTCGCGCCTGATGGCGCCGGAGATGAAGGTGCCGCGACCGACCTCGCCGACGACGAGCCCGCGGCGGAGCAACTCCGTATAAACCCGGCTCGCCGTCGAGACCGCAATGCCGCGGTCATAGGCAAAATCGCGCTGCGGCGGCAGCCGGTCGCCCGGCCTTAACGTGCCGTTAGAGATATCCGAGGCAATGGCATCGGCTAGCTTCACGTACTCGAACTTCGACATTATTGCACCGAGAGCAATGTTTTACTTGCTCCGAGCAGTGTACTGGAGCATTTAAGTTCCATCAAGTTCCGCGATTGAGCCGAGGAGAGCGAGAGCAATCCGACAGCAAATGAGGTGCAGACGCTGACAGCGTTCGCGCCAACGACATTGCTTCGCCGCGCGGGACAACAGGCCGGAGAAGAAGAATGACCTCGATCTCGCAAACTGCCGGGCGGAATTTACGCCCATCCTCAACGGGCGGATTTTTCCGCGCGCTCGCCCTTGCCGCCTACGGGCTGTTCGACCGCCTCGAGCGCCGCTCGGCCGTCAAGACTCTGACCGAGCTCGACGACCGCGCTCTTCGCGACATCGGGATCACCCGCAGCCAGATCGAGGATGCCGTCTACGGGCAGGTCAAGCCCGAGCTGACGCCGTATCTGTAAACCCTCGCTCTCGTGTCCCGGACGCGCTGCAGCGTCCTTACGCTGCTGCGCAGGCCGGGACCCAGGAAGCGACGCGGATCGCTGCCGCATGGGCCCCGGCTCTGCAGCGCAGCGTCGAAGGGACGCTGCGCTGCGTCCGGGGCACGAGCTTGCGGTTTTAGGTACACCTGCATCAACACCGTCATCGCGAGCGGAGCGAGCGGTAGGATGGGTAGAGCGAAAGCGAAACCCATCAATACTTCATTCGCGCTGAAACGTGATGGGTTTCGCAAGTGCTCTACCCATCCTACGGCCTCGCAGACACGCCTTCGCATCCTCGCGGCGCATCTCGCCCGAGCTTTGCCTTGTCGCGTCGCCCTCGAATGAAAGAGGGCGCAGGGAAGGCCGGGAGCCGGCCGGCACCCGCGGCCCACTGTGCGAATTCTGCGTAACAAGAAGCTGCACAGCGGCATACAGGTGAAGCCAGGACATCCCGGCCTTCCCTGCGCAGTGGCTTTACGGCTTATGTCGTGATCTCCCCGGGGAGCGATGCACTATTGCCCCCGTCGCCTTGCGGATGGCTGACGCACGGGCCCGGTTGGGCCGCACACATCACCGCAAGACTTGGCGCACAGACCCCGGGCGCCAGGACGGCACGATTTCGCCGTACGCGGGTCACACCGGTCGTGTGCGCGACACTCTCGCTCACGGTTGCCCGCCCTGCGAAGCCCTTCGCGCCGATGTCACCTGCGTCCACCGCCGCCCGGCCCGCGTTTGTGACGATCGCGATACGCCCCTCTTCCTTGGGCCGGGTTGCGGCGACACATACGCCGTTTCCGAATTTCGGTAAAGTGGAATATTTTCAGTCGCGCGTGTTGACCGACGGGTGGCGTGTTTTGCCCGTCGGCCAACGCAAGGGCTTGTAGCCGGAGCAATAGGCGAACGGTGCCTCGCCATCGTCATTGCGAGCGCAGCGAAGCAATCCAAGCTGCCGCCGCGGAAAGATTCTGGATTGCTTCGCTGCGCTCGCAATGACGGAGCAAGCATCAGTGCCTGACCACCAGCACCGAGCACTTGGCGTAGCGGACGACATGCCCGGCATTTGATCCGAGGAAATAGGTGCGCATCGCAGGCCTGTGCGAGGTCATCACGATCAGGTCGGCCTTCATCTGCGCAGCTTCTTCCAGGATCTCGTGGTAGATGCCGCCCTGGCGCACCACGCTGGAGATGCGGGAAGCCTCGATGCCGGATTCGCGCGCGACGATGGCGAGCGCCTCTTCCGACGTCTGGCGCTGCTGCTCGTCGAAATCGGCCGGCACGTATTCGGCCAGCATCACCGGCGTCATCGGCAGCACGTTGAGCAGGCGCACCGCGCCGCCCCAGATCTGCGACAATGTTGCCGCGGTCGCGATCGCCGGCTTTGCCAGATCGGTGTCGGCGAGGTCGATGGGCACGAGGATGGACTTGAACATCTCCGCCTCCAGATATTTCGGCCAGCACGTCTGGCCGGTACGTCGCGCGATCATCCCGATCGAAGCAGCTTGGGGCTGGTGAACAGCACCAGTTTGCCGCGGCGGTAGGCCACGTCACCCCAATCCTTGACGTCAAAATCGAAGATCGCAAGTCCTGAGGTGGGCAGATTGTGGGCGAGCGCCCTGGCGCCGGCCGGATCGCCACCACCCATCAGCATGAGCGCGGCCTCGTGCATGCCGGGATTATGGGCGACCAGCAGCAACTGCTTCGGGCCGGCCGGGGCCGTTGCAGTGCGAATGGAGTCCAGGATCTGCGCGGGATCGGCACCATAGAGTTCCGGCAGGATCTCGACCTGCGGCGCTGGGACGCGGTCCTTCATCACCTCCCAGGCGATGTCCCAGGTCTGCCGGGCGCGCACGGCGTGCGACACCAGCACGGTCTCGGGGAAGGGGGGATGGGACGCGATCCAGTCGCCCATCCGGGCGGCATCCTTATGGCCGCGGTCGTCGAGGCGGCGATCCTGGTCACGGCCGCTCGGCGCGTCAGTCTCTGTCTTGGCGTGACGCAGCAACATCAAACGGCGCATGGCATTCTCGAATCACTCCACGTCCGGGATAATCTACAGGCGCCGCCGGAGGACAAGGTGACAAGCGCCCGCATGGTCCTTTAAGGCGCCATGAGATCAGGACAGTTCTCATCGCGCCCTAAATTGTTGTTTTCGAGCATGATCTCCGCGCAAGCGCATTTTGCGTTTGTCGCGAGGAAAACCGCTGCACACTCTTCCGGATCATGCTGTAAGAAAACGACATGAGCGAGACTTTCACAAGCGTGTCCCAGGACGAAGCGGGCTTTCGCGACCGCACGCGGCTGTCGTTCGACCTCGACGCCGACATCTGCGTCATCGGTGCGGGGCTTGCCGGGCTGACCATCGCGCTGGAGGCGGCCCGGCTCGGGGCCAGTGTCGCGGTGCTGGAGGGCCGTCACGTCGGCTGGAACGCGTCCGGCAACCAGCTCGGCACCGTGATGCCGGGCTTTGCCCTGCCGCTCACCGACCTGATCGAGCGCGTCGGCTTCGAGGACGCGCGTGAATTGTGGACGCTGTCGAAGGAGGGCGCCGAGTTCGTCCGGGCCAACGCCACGGAGGAGAACATGCCGGGGCTAGCCCTGCGCGACGGCGTGCTGGAGGTCTCCAATGTCGATGTCGGCGACCGGCTCATCAGCCGGTTGCAGATGCTGAACGAGGATTTCGACACCGAGGCCGAGGGGTGGCAGGTCGACCGTGTTCGCGAGGTGCTCAAGACCGACCGTTACTTCCACGGCGTGTATTACCCCAAAGCATTCCAGGTCGACGGCCGCAAATATGTCCATGGCCTTGCGGCGCTGGCGCAGCGGGCAGGCGCTCGCATCTTCGAGGACACGCCGGTCGTCAGTATCGATCATTCCGGCATCCGCAAACGCATCGTCACGCCCTCGGCGCGACTGCGCGCAGCCCACATCGTGCTCGCGGGCAACATTCATCTCGGCGCGCCCTTGCGGCGTCTGTCGGAGACGCTGCTGCCGGTCTGGCGCTATGCCGGAATCACCGCGCCGCTGGGCGAGCGCGTGCACGAGATCATCGCCTTCAAGGGATCGGTGATGGACTCCGACGGGGTCGATCATTTCCGCATCGTCGACGGCGACCGGCTGATGTGGGAGAGCCCGCAGACCACCTGGGCCGCGCGTCCGCAGCGCTTTGCCGGCGCCGTCGGGCGGCGGATCCGCACGATCTTTCCAGGGCTCGGCAATGTCGAGATCACCGAAACGTTCGGCGGCGCCACCGGCCAGACCGTGCACGGCATGCCGCAGATCGGCCAGTTGCGCAAAGGCCTGTGGGTGGCGAGCGGGTTCGGTCGCCAGGGCATGAACACCTCGGCCATGGCTGGCCAGATGATCGCGCGCAGCATCCTGTGGGGCGATGAGCGCTGGAAGCTGTTCTCGCCGTTCGAACTGGTCTGGGCGGGCGGCGCCGCCGGACGGGTCGCGGGCCAATTGGTCGGGATCTGGGGCAGGGCGAGGTCCGCCGCTGCCGGCTCGCTCGCCCGCTACCGCGAACGTGCCAGAGTTAAGGACACGCAGCGCGAGGCCCGCCTCGCCGAAGCCAACCGCGCCGCCGGCACCGGTCCGCGCCGCCCGCCGCCGGGTGTGCGGCCACGGCCGGTCCCGCTGAAACCTGCGACTGAAGCCGCGGAACCGGCGTCGCATGATGGCGCCGCCTCTCAATAAGTTGAGGGAAATTTCGCCCGGAAGTGTAACGTTGCCCGTTAGAATCCGTATCTCAGGACGTGGACTGCCCGCGCACGGAGAATGAGATGTTTGACCGCCGCATCCTGCTAACGACTGTTGCCGGCCTGTTCGGCCTTTCGGCCTTCCGCTGGCTGAAAGCATCGCCGGCTGAGGCCGGCGAGAAAGCCGCGGAAAAGTTCGAGATCACGAAGACGGAGGCGGAATGGCGCGCCCAACTGACCCCGCAGCAATACGAGATCCTGCGCAATCACGGCACCGAGCGGCCGGGCTCCAGCCCGCTGCTCAAGGAGCATCGCAAGGGCACCTTCGCCTGCGCCGGCTGTGACCTGCCGCTGTTTGCGTCCGAGACCAAATTCGAGAGTGGCACCGGCTGGCCGAGCTTCTATGCGCCGATCGAAGGCAATGTCGGCAAGACCGAGGACCGCACCTTCGGCATGCTCCGCACCGAGGTGCATTGCCGGCGCTGCGGCGGCCATCTCGGCCACGTCTTCGACGACGGTCCGAAACCGACCGGATTGCGCTACTGCATCGACGGTTTCGGGCTGGTCTTCCACCCGGCCGCTGCGTCGGCGACGTAAAGAGCGATGGTGTTAGGCCCGGTCGCGGGATCACCTCTCCCCAAAGGGGAGAGGTCGGATTGCGCAGCAATCCGGGTGAGGGGCCGCGGCATCCAGTGAGGCCAGAACCCCTCACCCGGATCGCATCTTGCGATGCGATCCGACCTCTCCCTACGGGAGACGCGATCGGAGTTCTCGGTACGCATCGATCCAACCAAAACACGTTCCGCTTTGAGGTTTCGCATCGCTCCGGAACGACAATTTCTCCCGGCAATTGTTGCCGGCCCGGCAATTGTGCCCCGGTCTTCGAACCGGGCCCGTCCATTCAAGTCATTGATTTCCTGAGAATACCTGCATTGGCATAGCCCTTGCGACTGTCTCCTCCGACTGCGGCCCTGGTCGACCGGCCGCCGAGATCGGATTTGGAGACAAAGTTATGGGTATCTTCGATGCAATGAATACCTCGGTGGGTGGCCTGCAGGCGCAGTCCTACGCGCTGCAGAACATTTCCGGCAACATCGCGAACTCATCGACCACCGGTTACAAGGGCATCGGCACCAGCTTCGTCGATCTCATTCCCGACTCCTCGGTGCCGAGCAAGCAGGTCGCGGGCGGCGTGACGGCCAATGCCAAGGCCACCATCACCACGCAGGGCACGATCTCGGGCTCCACGGTCGCCACCAACATGGCGATCACCGGTGACGGCTTCTTCTCGATCCAGAAAGCGACCGGCATCGTCGACAACGTGCCGGTGTTCAGCGGCGTCACATATTACACCCGGCGCGGCGACTTCCAGCTCAACGCCAACGGCAACCTGGTCAACGGCGCCGGCTATTACCTGATGGGCACCACGGTCGATCCGAAGACCGGCAACCCGCAGGGCAACGTGGCGACGGTGCTGAAATTCCAGAACAACTTCATCCCGGCGCAGGCGACCACCTCGATCCAGTACGCGGCAAACCTGCCGACCCAGCCGAACACGGCGGCGAGCTCGACCGCGGCGAGCGGCACGCTGCTGGCATTCGGCGGCCTCAATCCGTCCGACTTCTCGGCCAACCCGCTGCCGGTCGGCACGCCGCCTGCGCCCTACACCAACGCGACGGTGTCCGGTGCCGCCGCCACCGGCAACATCCGCTCGGCCTATTCGTCGACGACCGGGACGGGCACCGTGGCGCTGCAGAACAACTCGTCCGCGGTGGCATCGACCACGACGTCCCTCGACAACACCGCGGGCACGCATCTCGCCTCCAGCATTCTCACCGCCCTGAGCGGCCAGACGCTGACGATCAACGGCAATTTGATCACCTTCAACAATGGCACCGCAGGCGCCACGACGACCGGCAGCAGCCCGTCGACCACCACGATCGGCCTAGGCACAAGCACCACTGCCACCGTCGCCGACATCCTAAGCGCCATCCAGACTGCCGGCGGTGCTGGCGTCAGCGCTTCGCTGAGTGCCAGCGGCAACATCGTGATCTCCAGTGGTACGACCGTCGACGTGGCGGTCAACAGCGGGCAGGCAGCCACCGCGCTCGGTATCAGCAGCGTGACGCGCGGCGGCAACGTGCTGTCCTCGCCCGCGATCACAGGCGCCACGGTGCTGAGCGGCAGCGCGACGGCCGGCGGCGCGGAAGTGCTCACGTCGGGGTTTTCTGCGGGCGACACCATCACCGTCGACGGCCAGACGCTGCTCTTCAAGGCTTCGGGCGCTTCCGGCAACAACGAGATCAACGTCACCGACAACGTCACGACCCTGCTCGGCAAGATCGACGCTCTCTCCGGCGCGTCGGGATCGTCGGTCAGCGCCGGCGGCGTGATCACGCTGAACACCGGCACCGTCTCCAACCTGTCGGTGTCCAGCTCCAACAGCGCGGCCTTCGCCGCGCTCGGCTTCACCTCGACCATCACCAAGAATCGCGACGGCGGCGGTACCGCCGGCACCGGCGGCGTGACCGGCAACGACATCGCGACTTTCACCAAGGAATCGATCAGCGGTGGGGCGGTGACCGCCTACAACGCCGCGGGCACGCCGGTGAACCTGCAGCTGCGCTGGGCAAAAACTGACAGTGCGACGCTGGGGGCGGGGCATTCCGATACCTGGAACCTGTTCTACCAGACCGACCCGAACGCAACCGGCTCGACGGTCGGCTGGGTCAATACCGGTCAGGCCTTCACCTTTGCCGCTGACGGCTCGCTGACCTCGCCGAGCGGTTCGGGCATCACCATCAACAATGTCAGCGTCAGCGGCCAGTCGCTCGGCTCGGTCGCCTTCAACATCTCCTCGGGCGGGCTGACGCAATATGCCAGCACCAGCGGTGCGGTGACCATCAACACCATCACCCAGAACGGCTATGCCGCGGGTCAGCTCCGCTCCGTCGCCGTCAACAACAACGGCCTCGTGGTCGGCACCTTCTCCAACGGCCAGAACCTCGACCTCGCACAGGTCTCGTTGTCGCACTTCAACGGCACCAACTACCTCAAGGCGATGGATGGTGGCGCGTATGCCGCAACCGAACAGTCGGGACCTGCGATCGACGGCGCTTCGGGCACCATCAGCGGCTCGTCGCTGGAAGGCTCGAACACCGACATCGCCGACGAATTCACCAAGCTGATCGTGACCCAGCAGGCCTATTCGGCCAACACCAAGGTGATCACGACCGCGAACTCGATGGTGCAGGACCTTCTGAACGTGTTGCGCTGATCGGCGCGTAACGTAACCAAAGGCGGCAAGTAACATGGGTTTGAGTTCAGCCCTCGCCAGTGCGATGAGCGGTCTGCGTGCCAACCAGGCCGCACTCTCGATCGTCTCCTCGAACGTCGCGAATTCGCAGACGCCGGGTTACGTCGTCCAGACACCGAACCAGATCGAGGTCACGACCGGCGACTTCGGCTCGACGGTGATGACGACCGGCGTCAGCCGTGAGCTCGACACCTATGTGCTGAACCAGCTTCGCACCGAAACCGGCGGCAGCGGTTACGCAGACCAGATGGCCAACATCCTGAAGCAGCTTCAGAATGTCTATGGCACGCCCGGCAACAGCGGCACGCTCGAAACCGCGCTGAACAATTTCACCACGGCGCTGCAGGCGCTGTCGACCAGCTCGGGTGCGTCGTCGGCGCAGACCGTCGCGCTGGGCGCGGCGCAGACGCTGGCGCAGCAGCTCAACCTCACCACCAAGGGCATCCAGTCGCTGCGCTCCAACGTCGAGCAGGATCTCGGCACCTCGGCGCTGGCCGCCAATGCGGCGATGCAGAAGGTCGCCGACATCAACACCAAGCTCCAGGGCCTGTCGGCCAACGATCCCTCGGCCGCGACGCTGATGGACCAGCGCGACGAGGCCATCAACACGCTGTCGAAATATGTCGACGTCCGCGTCACCACCGACGGTTCGAACCAGGCCAACATCTACACCACGACAGGTATCCAGCTGGTCGGCGCCGGGCTCGCCTCGCAATTCTCCTTTGCCTCGGCCGGCGCGCTGTCGGCGACCTCGCTCTACAACATCGATCCGGCCAAGTCCGGCGTCGGCGCCCTCACCGTCAAGCTGCCGAACGGCTCGCAGCTCGATGTCGTCGCCAACAGCGTGGTCTCGTCGGGCCAGATCGCGGCCGACCTGAAGCTGCGCGACGAGACGCTGGTGCAGGCGCAGAACCAGATCGACCAGCTCGCCGCGACGATGTCGAGCGCACTGTCCGACAAGACCACGGCTGGCAGCACGGTGTCCGGCCCGCCGGCCGGCTTCGACATCGACCTTGCCGGTGCGCAGCCGGGCAACACCGCCACCATCACCTACACGGACACGACGACCAACACGCAGCGCCAGATCACGCTGGTCAACGTGACCGATCCGGCGGCGCTGCCGCTCCAGAATGCGACGAACGCCAATCCGATGCAGATCGGCGTGAACTTCTCCGGCGGCTTGGGCGCGATCGCCTCGGCACTCAACACGGCGCTGTCGGGCTCGCACCTGACCTTCTCCGCCGCGCCGTCGCCGGCGACCGCCACGACGCTGCGGATCACGGATGACAGCACCGGCCTTGCCAAGATCAATTCGTCCTCGATCACCAAGACGATCTCGTCGCTGACCTCGGGCAATCCGCAGCTGCCGCTATTCACCGACGGCGGACAGGCGCTCTATACCGGCGCGATTACCGCCTCAGGCTTGCAGATGACCGGCCTTGCCGGGCGTATCGCCGTGAACACGCAGCTCGTCAGCGATCCGACCAGGCTGTCGGTCTACAGCACTTCGCCGGTGACGCCCGCGGGCGACACCACGCGCTCGGACTATCTCTACTCGCAGCTTACCTCGGCGGTGTTCTCCTATTCGCCGCAGAGCGGTCTCGGCTCGGCGAGCCAGCCCTTCACCGGCAGCGTTTCGAACTTTCTCCAGCAGTTCCTGAGCGTGCAGGCCAATGCCTCGACCCAGGCCACCCAGCTCCAGCAGGGCCAGAGCGTCGTGGTCTCGACGCTGCAGGCCAAGTTCAATTCGACCTCCAGCGTCAATCTCGACTCGGAGATGTCGAACCTGATCCAGCTCCAGAATGCCTATGCCGCCAACGCCCATGTGATGTCGGTGGTGCAGAGCATGATGAACACGTTGCTCCAGGCTCAAGTGTAACAAGTAACGGGGCTCTGAAACATGTCGATCAACAGCATCAACTACTCCTCGTCGGTTCTCGGCTCGCAGATCCGCAACATCAATCAGCAGCTCACCGACCTGTCGACGCAGCTCTCGACCGGCAAGCTGTCGCAGAACTATTCCGGGATGGGCACCAACGAGGGCTTTGCGATCGCCGGGCGCGCGCAGCTCTCCAACATCGCCGCCTATACCGACACGATCACCAACGTCAACGTCAACATCAACCTCGCCAATACCGCGCTCCAGTCGCTGACGACGATCCGCAGCACGGTGCAGACCGGCTCGGCCAACACCGCCCAGGATCTCAACGTCAACGGCCAGACGATCGCGCAGAACACCGCCGCGGCCCAATTCGGCTCGATGGTCGGCGTGCTCAACACGCAGTCGGGCAGCCGCTATCTGTTCTCGGGAACCGCGGTCAACACGCAGTCGGTCGCGGATGCCGGCGACATCATCAACGGCACGACGACCCAGGTGGGGTTCAAGACCGTGATGGCGGAGCGGCAGGCCGCCGACCTCGGCAACGGCATGGGTCGTCTGGTGCAGACGCAGCCGACGGCGAGCTCGATACAGGTGTCGGAAGACGTCGCGGGCTCGCCGTTCGGCCTCAAGATCAAGGCGGTCTCCTCGACCTTGACGGGCGCGACCGTCACCGGCCCGAGCGGCTCGCCGGTGTCGTTCTCGGTCGATCTCAACGGGAACAATCCCAGCAACGGCGACAAGCTGAGCATCCAGTTCACCCTGCCGGACGGCACCACGGAGCAGATCGACCTGACCGCATCCACGGCGACGCCGACGCCGCTCGGCAGCTTCGCGATCGATGCCAGCACTCCCGTCAACCCAACAAATACTGCCACGAACCTCAACACGGCGCTGAACACGGCGATCGCGAAGCTCGCCAACACCTCGCTGGTGGCGGCCTCCGCGATCGTCGCCGGGGACAACTTCTTCAACACCGCAAGCTCTGCGATCGGCACGCCGGTCAACAACCAGGCGGCGCCGCCGGCGCCCGTCACCGGCGCGACGGCGCTGTCCGGCGCGAGCCCTTCGGACTCGATCTCGCCGGGTTTCGTCGCCGGCGACACCATCACGGTCAACGGCACCACGCTCACCTTCGTCGGATCGGGCGCGACCGGCAACCAGCTCAATGTCACCGACAGCATCCAGAGCTTGCTCGGCAAGATCGACCAGATCACGGGGACGTCGAAGCCCTCGACGGTCCACGGCGGTTCGATCACGATCAACATCGACGATGCGGCGAGCCTGAGCGTCACCAGCTCCAACACCGGCGCGCTCGGTTCGCTCGGTTTCGGCGCGACGCCCGTGACTGCCACGCAGCCGCCGCTGCGCGTCGGCTCCTCGCCGGCGAGCTCGGCGACGACGCTGGTCAACGGTTCGGCCAGCACCGTGAAATGGTACCAGGGCAATGACGGGCCCGGCTCGGCGCGCTCCACTGCGATGGCGCGCGTCGACGATTCCGTCACGGTGCAGTACGGCGCCCAGGCGAACGAGGACGCGATCCGCCGGCAATTGCAGGCGATCGCGGTGTTCGGGACGTTCTCGACCTCGCCGACCGGGCAGTATTCGGGCGGGCAGGTCGCTGCGCTGAGCCTGCGGGTGACGCAGGCGCTGACCCAGCAGCCCGGTCAGCAGCGTATCGAGGACATCCAGACCGACATCGCGATGGCTCAGAACACGATGAAGGATGCCTCCACGCGCCAGACCCAGGCCAAGGCGCAACTCCAAACCATCATCGACCAGGCGGAATCGGCTTCGCCCGACCAGGTCGCGAGCGAGATCCTGTCGCTGCAGAACGCGCTCCAAGCCTCCTACCAGGTGACCTCGAACCTGGCGCAGCTCTCGCTCGTCAAGTTCCTGTAAGGACGCGTTAAGGCGCCGTTAACCATGCCTCTTTACCTCTTGGTGAGGATTGGAGCGGGGCGGAGCTGTCGATGTCGGACAAGATACAAGTGGTGGTGGCAACGCCCTGCTTCGGCGGGCAGGTGTCGAGCATCTATGCGAGCTCGATCTTCGCGCTGCAGCGCGCCGTGCACGGCATGTCCAATCTCGGGCTCAAGGTGCTGCTGCGGGATGGCGACGCGCTGATCACCCGCGCGCGGGCCAATCTGGTCGCGATGTTCCTGGACGATCCCGAGGCGACGCATTTCCTGTTCATCGATGCCGATATCGGCTTCAAGCCGGAGCAGGTGTTCCGGCTGATCGAATGCGGCGCGGACGTGGTCGCCGGCTGCTATCCGATCAAGCGGGTCAACTGGGACAAGGCCGCGCGGGCGATCCAGTCGGGCCGGGCCGACGTGCCGGCAGCTTCGCTGGACTATGTTCTCGAGATCGAGGATCCCGATCGCATCGTCGTGGTGAATGGATTTACTCGCGTACGTTATGCCGGCACCGGATTCCTGATGATCCGACGCCACGTGCTGGAGGCGATGTGCCGGCATCCGAACTACGCGAGCCTGCAATTCTTCCGCGAGCATTCGCACGACGCGCTTGTCGCGAGCCAGAACCGGTTTGCGCTGTTCGAATGCATGATCGATCCAGCGACCGGCACATATCTCTCCGAGGACTTCGCCTTCTGCAAGCGCTGGACCGACATCGGCGGCGAGATTTGGGCCGACATCCAGAGCTCGCTCGACCACGTCGGGCCGTCGGTGTTCCATGGCGACATTGCTTCGCAATTCGCAGCCGTGCCCGCGGCGGCAGCCGATGCGGCGTGAGCCGTCCGGGACGAGCACCGGCGCATCCCGTCCGTCAGCCGCGGCCGCGCCGGTAAACTCCGCGTTCGAGGTGTGAGATGCAGCATCCGGTTTCCGCGCCAATCGGCACGACCGCGGCGAACTATGCCGATCGCATCGGCTTCGCGCAGCTGACGCGCCGGGCCTTCGAAGGCGTCGATCTGAATCCGTTGCGCGAGCAATTGGTGGCGCGGATCGCGGCGGGGACCGCGCTCGCGGGTGAAGGGCTGGATCTGTCGTTGATCGCCCAGCTACTCGGCGACAAGGATCAGGGGCTTGCGATCCAGTCGGAGGTGCTGGCCTTCCACCAATTGTTTCGCACGCCGAGCGCTGCTCCGAAGCCGGTCTTGCGCGTGCTCGCGCTGGCAGCCGACATCGACATGGGCGGCAACACGCCGATCGACTTTCTGCTCGAAGGCTCCGACATCGAGCTGTTGACGCTCTACGTGGTCAAGGGCGTCGGTCTGCCGGCGAACTTGCCCGAGCACGACGTTGCCATCGTGGTCGCGTCCGATTCCGAGGAATGCCGCGAGGCGCTCGCCTTGATCGAGAGGGCCGCGCCGCACTGGCCGCGGCCGCTGCTCAATCGTCCCGATCGCATCGGCAACCTCGATCGCGACAAGCTGCATCGGCTGCTGGCCGGCGTGCCGGGCCTCGACATTCCCGCGACCATTCACGCGACGCGCGCGCAATTGTCGGATCTGTCGAGAGCGCAGATCGCTTGCCAGGACATCGCGGACGAATTGAGCTTTCCGATGATCGCGCGACCGCGCGGCTCGCATGCCGGCGTCGGGCTCGCGAAGCTCGACGATGCGGCGGCGATCGCAGCCTACCTTGCCGGGCGCGACGAACGGGATTTCTTCGTTGCGCGTTTCGTCGACTATGCCAGCCCCGACGGGCTCTACCGCAAATATCGTCTCGCGATGGTCGACGGCAGGCCCTACGCCTGCCACATGGCGATCGCCGAGCGTTGGGATATCTGGTATCTCAACGCCTACATGGCGTTCAGCGAGGAGAAGCGCGCGGAAGAGGCGCTCTTCATGCGCGACTTCGATCATGCCTTCGCCGCGCGCCACAAGAGTGCGCTCGACGAAATGAGCAGGCGGGTCGGTCTCGATTACTTCATCGTCGATTGCGCCGAGAACCGGGACAATGAACTCCTGGTCTTCGAGGCGGACAACACCGCGGTCGTGCACAACATGGATTCGCCGGTCGTGTTTCCTTACAAGCCGCCGCAGATGCGCAAGATCTTTGCAGCGTTCTCGGCGATGCTGTCGCGGCATGCAAGAGCAGGCGAGGAGAGTGCATCATGAACGAGATCATCCGCAACGTGCGAAGCTCCCTTGCGCACACCTCGCTCGACCCGCAGGACTGGACCGCATTTCGCGCGCTCGCTCATCGCATGCTCGACGATGCTATCGACGGCATCGCCAACGTTCGGGCGCGCCCCGTCTGGCAGCCGATTCCCGATGGCGTCCGTTCGGCATTCAAGACCGACGTGCCGCACGAGGCGAGCGACCTCGCCGAGGTCTATCGCGAATTCGCCGAGCGCGTCGCGCCGTATGCGACAGGCAACGTCCATCCCCGCTTCATGGGCTGGGTGCATGGCGGCGGCACCGCGGTCGGCATGCTCGCGGAAATGCTCGCGGCGGGCCTCAACGCCAATCTCGGCGGCCGCGACCACATGCCCATCGAGGTCGAGCGCCAGATCGTCGAATGGATGCGCCGCCTGTTCGGCTTTCCGGACAGCGCGAGCGGCATCTTCGTCACGGGCACGTCGATGGCCAATCTGATGGCGGTGCTGGTGGCGCGCAACTCTGCGCTCGGCACGCAGGCGCGGCAACATGGCATCGGCAATGACGGCGCGCTGCTCACGGCCTATACGTCGCAAGCCGCGCATGGCTGCGTTTCCAGGGCGATGGACATCGCTGGGCTAGGCACCGATGCGCTGCGCAAGATCGGGGTCGATGCCGATCATCGCATCGACATTGCCGCGCTGCGCGCGCAGATCGTGATCGATCGCGAGGTCGGCTTCAAGCCGTTCCTGGTCGTCGCGTCTGCCGGCACGGTCGACATTGGTGCGATCGACGACCTCATGGCGGTCGCGGAGCTGTGCCGCGAGGAGGAGATCTGGTTTCATGTCGACGGTGCTTTCGGTGCGCTCGCGATTCTGTCGCCCGAGCTCGCGCCGCTGCTCGGCGGCATCGAGCTCGCCGATTCCATCGCGCTCGACTTCCACAAATGGGGACAGGTGCCCTACGATGCCGGCTTCCTGCTGGTGCGTGACGGTGAGCAGCATCGGCAGGCCTTTGCGCAGCCCGCGGCCTATCTGCGCCGCGAGGCGAGGGGGCTTGCGGCGGGGGCGGTCTGGCCGTGCGATCTCGGTCCCGATCTGTCGCGCGGCTTCCGCGCGCTGAAGACGTGGTTCACGCTGAAGACGTTCGGCACCGACCGGCTGGGTGCGACGATCGCGAGGAGCTGTGCGCTGGCGAAGTATCTCGAAGGGCGCGTACTGGCTGAACCGCGGCTGGAATTGCTGGCGCCGGTCAATCTCAACATCGTCTGCTTCCGTTACCGTGCCGACGACGCGGTCAATCGCGAGATCGTCGCCGACATCCAGGAGTCCGGCGTCGCGGCGCCGTCGAGCACGACGCTGGACGGCAGGTTCGCGATCCGGGCCGCGATCGTCAATCACCGAACCGAGGAGGCGGACATCGATGCGCTGGTCGCAGCCGTGCTGGACTTCGGCGGACGGCGAAGCGGCGACGGCGTGATCGAAGTCGAGTCACCGCCACTCGCGGCGCAATAGCACTGGCTGAAACGACAACGGCCCCGGAAGCGATCGGGGGCCGTTGTCGTCGTTTTGCGGGACTGGGTCGTTCGCGCGGCGTCGGCACGCGAAAGCCTGTGGTCAGGCGGCGGAGCTCACGTCGTCCTTGTCCGCTTCCGCCCTGGGATGGGTGGCCTCGAATTGGCTCCGCAGCTTCTCTTCATAGGCGATCAGCTTACGGGCGTCCTTCAGCGCTCGGTAGAGGTCGCCGTTCAGGATGTTGTTGTTGATGGCCTCGATGATCGGCCAGGCGCTCGGCACCGCGGTGACGATGTCGCGCACCAGGTTGAAATAGGTGCCGTGCTGGGTCTGCGGATCCGGCGAGATGTACATGAGCTGGACCGCCAGATAGACCAGCTTGGCTGGCGTATCGGCGGTCTCCGGCGTGAGGATGTCGCGCTCGCGCAGGATCGGCACGTTGTCGCCGTCGATCAGGAGGCGGGCGCGCTGGTCCGTGTTGGTAATCACGCAGTTACCGACGATGATGCGTTCGTGCGGTCTGAGCTCGACCTTGAGGGCCATGCCTGTTCTCCATCAACGCTTTCGTAACCGAGCGTTCGTTGCGGCTTATCAGGGCGCGATTCTCGCTCCTAACTAGTTAACGAGTTGTAAATTCACGCCGTTCGCGCCAAAAAGCCCAATAGTTTCAAAGATGGATGTGTGTGGCGGCGCAAGGATGCGCGGCGCTTCCCCGGCCGAATCACGCGCGACCCGGCAAAAGCACGGGCTTCATTTCATGTTTCGTTAGAGGTCTCGGCGCCACGGTCCGCCGGTCGCTGGGTCAAGCTCGATCCAAGCAGACGTGTAACAGTAGCGTCGTTTACCAGAAAGGTAACAGAGTCATGTCCGGTATCGTTCTCTCTTCGTCGGTTCGTCAGAACCTGCTCTCCCTCCAGTCCACCGCCGACCTTCTCGCCACCACGCAGAACCGTCTGTCGACCGGCAAGAGCGTCAACTCGGCCCTGGACAATCCCACCAACTTCTTCACCGCCCAGTCGCTCGACAACCGCGCCAGCGACATCAACAATTTGCTCGACGGCATCGCCAACGGCGTGCAGGTGCTGCAAGCCGCCAACACCGGCATCACCTCGCTGCAGAAGCTGATCGACAGCGCCAAGTCGATCGCCAACCAGGCGCTGCAGACCACGGTGGGCTACTCCACCAAATCCAACGTCTCCGCCACGATCTCGGGTGCGACGGCGGCCGACCTGCGCGGCACGACGAGCTTTGCCAGCGCCACGGCGAGCAGCAACGTGCTGTATAACGGCACGGCCGGCGGCACCACCGCGGCGAGCGGCACCACGACGCTCGGCGCCACTATCGGCTCCTTCACGGGCACCACGGCAACGACCGGTGCCGGCGGCACCACGGCCCTGACCGGCACCATCACCCTGATCGCCACCAACGGCACGAGCGCCAGCGGCCTGGCCGGCGTTGCCCAGCCCTCGGACGGCGACACGCTGACCGTGAACGGCAAGACCATCACCTTCCGCGCCGGCACGGCGCCGGCGGCGACCGGCGTTCCGTCCGGTTCGGGCGTCAGCGGCCACCTCGTCACCGACGGCAGCGGCAATACCACCGTCTATCTCGGCGACACCGCCACGGCGTCGACGCTTGCGACGGTCGACGATCTCTTGGCCGCGGTCGATCTGGCCAGTGGCGTCAAGACAGTGTCCATCAGTTCGGGTGCTGCGACGATTGCCACGAGCGTCAACCAGACCGCTTCGAGCGTCGGTTCGAGTGCCGTCACGCTGAAGAGCTCGACGGGTGCGGATCTGAGCGTCACCGGCAAGGCCGACCTGCTCAAGGCGCTCGGTCTGACGACGGCCGTGGGCGGCGGCAACGCCACCGTGAACGTTAACCGGACCACGAGCGCGGCCTCGCTGGGGTCGACGATTGCGGACGGTTCGACGCTGAACGTCGACGGCCACGTCATCACCTTCAAGAACGCGCCGATCCCGGGCTCGACCGGTGCTCCGAGCGTTCCGAGCGGTTTTGGTGCCAGCGGCAACGTCCTGACCGACGGCAACGGCAACTCGACCGTCTATCTGCAGGGCGGCACGGTCAACGACGTGCTGAAGGCGATCGACTTCGCCACCGGCGTGCAGACCTTCACGCTGAACGGCAGCGGTGGTGGTACGCTCGGAACCGCATCGGGTCAGACCGCCTCGTCGATCAACGCCTCCGGCCAGCTCAAGATCTCGACCGGCGTCAACGCCGATCTGTCGATCACCGGCACCGGCAATGCGTTGAACGTGCTCGGGCTCGCCGGCAACACTGGGACCGCGACCGCGTTCTCGGCGGCGCGCACCTCCGGCGTCGGTGGCATCACCGGCAAGACCTTGACCTTCTCCTCCTTCAACGGCGGCACGGCAGTCAACGTCACGTTTGGCGACGGCACCAACGGCACGGTCAAGACGCTCGATCAGCTCAACACCAAGCTTCAGGCCAACAACCTGACCGCGACGATCGACGCCAACGGCCTGCTGACGGTCTCCACCACCAACGACTACGCGTCCTCGACCATCGGTTCGAGCGCCGCGGGTGGTGCGATCGGCGGCACGCTGACGACGGCACTGACCTTCTCGACGGCTTCCAGCCCCGTCCAGGACACGGTTGCCCAGACCTCGCGTGCGAACCTGGTGTCTCAGTACAACAACATCCTGAACCAGATCGACACGACCTCGCAGGACTCCTCGTTCAACGGTGTCAACCTGTTGAACGGTGACCAGCTCAAGCTGGTGTTCGACGAGACCGGCAAGTCGAACCTGAGCATCACGGGCGTGACCTACAACTCCAAGGGTCTCGGTCTCGCCGCGCTGACCAGCGGTGTCGACTTCATCGACAACGCTGCCACCAACAAGGTGCTGACCAATTTGAACGCCGCGTCGAGCACGCTGCGCTCGGAAGCCTCCGCTCTGGGTTCGAACCTCTCGGTGGTGCAGGTTCGTCAGGACTTCAACAAGAGCCTGATCAACGTGCTGCAGACCGGTTCGGCCAACCTGACCCTGGCCGACACCAACACCGAGGCGGCCAACAGCCAGGCGCTGTCGACCCGGCAGTCGATCGCGGTCTCCGCGCTGTCGCTGGCCAACCAGTCGCAGCAGAGCGTGCTGCAGCTGCTCCGCTAACGAGCGGCAGACACAGCAAGCAAGATCCGGCGGCGGGGCTTCGGCCCCGCCGCCTTCTTTTTGCGTCAGCAACAGAGTGCCGTGCAGCGAGTGGAGGCCATGCCTTCAGATACAGCCAATTGCTTACTCTGAGTTATGGTTGACAAGTCGCAAACGTCTCGTCGCTGCACGAAAAAGCATCATCCTATCATGACGATATGGGCGAGCACGTTCCGGCTCCAAACGCGCGTATGGTGAATCCGCGCAAGGACTGGCGCCACGCGCTTCATGCTTTGTTAGCCCACAACGTTCACCGTCCCGGCCATCGATTAATCCTAATCGAAGTTTGTTGCGTTGCGTACCAGAAGGGTAACACTCAATGTCCGGTATCGTTCTCTCCTCGTCGGTTCGTCAGAACCTGCTCTCCCTCCAGTCCACCGCCGACCTTCTCGCCACCACGCAGAGCCGTTTGTCGACCGGCAAGAGCGTCAATTCGGCCCTGGACAATCCCACCAACTTCTTCACCGCCCAGTCGCTCGACAACCGCGCCAGCGACATCAACAATTTGCTCGACGGCATCGCCAACGGCGTGCAGGTGCTGCAGGCCGCCAACACCGGCATCACCTCGCTGCAGAAGCTGATCGACAGCGCCAAGTCGATCGCCAACCAGGCGCTGCAGACCACGGTCGGCTACTCCACCAAATCCAACGTCTCCACCACGATCTCCGGTGCGACGGCGGCCGACCTGCGTGGCACGACGAGCTTTGCCAGCGCCACGGCGAGCAGCAACGTGCTGTATAACGGCACGGCCGGCGGCACCACCGCGGCGAGCGGCACCACGACGCTCGGCGCCACCATCGGCTCCTTCACGGGCACCACGGCAACGACCGGTGCCGGCGGCACCACGGCCCTGACCGGCACCATCACCCTGATCGCCACCAACGGCACGAGCGCCAGCGGCCTGGCCGGCGTTGCCCAGCCCTCGGACGGCGACACGCTGACCGTGAACGGCAAGACCATCACCTTCCGCGCCGGCACGGCGCCGGCGTCGAGCGCCGTTCCGTCCGGTTCGGGCGTCAGCGGCCACCTCGTCACCGACGGCAGCGGCAATACCACCGTCTATCTCGGCGACACCGCCACGGCGTCGACGCTCGCGACGGTCGACGATCTTTTGGCCGCGGTCGATCTGGCCAGTGGCGTCAAGACAGTGTCCATCAGTTCGGGTGCTGCGACGATTGCCACGAGCGTCAACCAGACCGCTTCGAGCGTCGGTTCGAGTGCCGTCACGCTGAAGAGCTCGACGGGTGCGGATCTGAGCGTCACCGGCAAGGCCGACCTGCTCAAGGCTCTCGGCCTGACGACGGCCGTGGGCGGCGGCAACGCCACCGTGAACGTTAACCGGACCACGAGCGCGGCCTCGCTGGGGTCGACGATTGCGGACGGTTCGACGCTGAACGTCGACGGCCACGTCATCACCTTCAAGAACGCGCCGATCCCGGGCTCGACGGGTGCTCCGAGCGTTCCGAGCGGTTTTGGTGCCAGCGGCAACGTCCTGACCGACGGCAACGGCAACTCGACCGTCTATCTGCAGGGCGGCACGGTCAACGACGTGCTGAAGGCGATCGACTTCGCCACCGGCGTGCAGACCTTCACGCTGAACGGCAGCGGTGGTGGTACGCTCGCAACCGCATCGGGTCAGACCGCCTCGTCGATCAACGCCTCCGGCCAGCTCAAGATCTCGACCGGCGTCAATGCCGATCTGTCGATCACCGGCACCGGCAATGCGTTGAACGTGCTCGGGCTCGCCGGCAACACCGGGACCGCGACCGCGTTCTCGGCGGCGCGCACCTCCGGCGTCGGCGGTCTCACAGGCAAGACCTTGACCTTCAGCTCCTTCAACGGCGGCACGGCGGTCAATGTCACCTTCGGCGACGGCACCAACGGCACGGTCAAGACGCTCGATCAGCTCAACACCAAGCTTCAGGCCAACAACCTGACCGCGACGATCGACGCCAATGGCCTGCTGACGGTCTCGACCACCAACGACTACGCGTCCTCGACCATCGGATCGAGCGCCGCGGGCGGTGCGATCGGCGGCACGCTGACGACGGCGCTGACCTTCTCGACGGCTTCCAGCCCCGTCCAGGACACGGTTGCCCAGACCTCGCGTGCGAACCTGGTGTCTCAGTACAACAACATCCTGAACCAGATCGACTCGACCTCGCAGGACTCCTCGTTCAACGGCGTCAACCTCCTGAACGGCGACCAGCTCAAGCTGGTGTTCGACGAGACCGGCAAGTCGAACCTGAGCATCACGGGCGTGACCTACAACTCCAAGGGTCTCGGCCTTGCTGCGCTGACCGGCGGTGTCGACTTCATCGACAACGCCGCCACCAACAAGGTGCTGACCAACCTGAACGCCGCGTCGAGCACGCTGCGCTCGGAAGCTTCGAGCCTCGGTTCGAACCTGACGATCGTGCAGGTTCGCCAGGACTTCAACAAGAACCTGATCAACGTGCTGCAGACCGGCTCGTCCAACCTGACCCTGGCCGACACCAACGTCGAGGCGGCCAACAGCCAGGCGCTGTCGACCCGGCAGTCGATCGCAGTCTCCGCGCTGTCGCTGGCCAACCAGTCGCAGCAGAGCGTGCTGCAACTGCTCCGCTAACAAGCGGACGATATCGCAAGACGACTACAGCGGCGGGGCCTCGGCCCCGCCGCTTTCTTTTTGCTCGCTGCTCGAGCTTCCGGGAGGGCAGGCGGCGCTCGAAAAAGTAACCAGCGGTTATGGTTAATGGAGCGTAAGCGCCAGGAATCGCCAATGATTTCAGAGCGATTGTGTGCCCCCGCAAGCTCTTTCAGTCGTTCATGGTGAACCGCCGCTTATACGGGCGATGTTCGTTTCATCCTTTGTTAGCCATGTCGCGGCACGCTGGCCCCGTCACTCGATCCGAAGCGATCGAACGAAGACGCGTAAGCCAGAAGGGTAAGAGTCATGTCCGGTATCGTTCTCTCTGCGTCGGTTCGTCAGAACCTGCTCTCTCTCCAGTCCACCGCCGACCTCCTCGCCACCACGCAGAATCGTCTGTCGACTGGCAAGAGCGTCAACTCGGCTCTCGACAATCCCACCAACTTCTTCACGGCACAGTCGCTCGACAACCGCGCCAGCGACATCAACAATCTGCTCGACGGCATCGCCAACGGCGTGCAGGTGCTGCAGGCCGCCAACACCGGCATCACCTCGCTGCAGAAGCTGATCGACAGCGCCAAGTCGATCGCCAACCAGGCGCTGCAGACCACGGTCGGCTACTCCACCAAATCCAACGTCTCCACCACGATCTCCGGTGCGACGGCGGCCGACCTGCGTGGCACGACGAGCTTTGCCAGCGCCACGGCGAGCAGCAACGTGCTGTATAACGGCACGGCCGGCGGCACCACCGCGGCGAGCGGCACCACGACGCTCGGCGCCACCATCGGCTCCTTCACGGGCACCACGGCAACGACCGGTGCCGGCGGCACCACGGCCCTGACCGGCACCATCACCCTGATCGCCACCAACGGCACGAGCGCCAGCGGCCTGGCCGGCGTTGCCCAGCCCTCGGACGGCGACACGCTGACCGTGAACGGCAAGACCATCACCTTCCGCGCCGGCACGGCGCCGGCGTCGAGCGCCGTTCCGTCCGGTTCGGGCGTCAGCGGCCACCTCGTCACCGACGGCAGCGGCAATACCACCGTCTATCTCGGCGACACCGCCACGGCGTCGACGCTTGCGACGGTCGACGATCTCTTGGCCGCAGTCGATCTGGCCAGCGGCGTCAAGACAGTGTCCATCAGTGCGGGTGCTGCGACGATTGCCACGAGCGTCAACCAGACCGCGTCGAGCGTCGGTTCGAGTGCCGTCACGCTGAAGAGCTCGACGGGTGCGGATCTGAGCGTCACGGGCAAGGCCGACCTGCTCAAGGCGCTCGGCCTGACGACATCCACCGGCGCAGGCAATGCCACCATCAACGTCGAACGAACCACGACCGCGGCCTCGCTGGGTGCGACGATCGCGGACGGCTCGACGCTGAACGTCGACGGCCACGTCATCACCTTCAAGAACGCGCCGATCCCGGGCTCGACGGGTGCTCCGAGCGTTCCGAGCGGTTTTGGTGCCAGCGGCAACGTCCTGACCGACGGCAACGGCAACTCGATCGTCTATCTGCAGACAGGCACGGTTGCCGACGTGCTCAAGGCGATCGACTTGGCTACTGGCGTGCAGAGCGCGACGGTCAATGCCAATGGCACCGCGACGCTTGCAACCGCGACAGGTCAGTCGATCTCGTCGATCAACGCCTCCGGCCAGCTCAAGCTCTCGACCGGCATCAACGCGGATCTGTCGATCACCGGCACCGGCAATGCGTTGAACGTGTTCGGGCTCGCCGGCAACACCGGAAACGCGACGGCGTTCACCGCCGCACGCACCTCCGGCATCGGCGGCATCGCCGGCAAGACCTTGACCTTCTCCTCCTTCAACGGCGGCACGGCGGTCAACGTCACCTTCGGCGACGGCACCAACGGCACGATCAAGACGCTCGATCAGCTCAACACCAAGCTTCAGGCCAACAACCTGGCCGCGACGATCGATGCCAATGGCCTGCTGACCATCAGCGCGTCCAACGACTATGCGTCCTCGACACTCGGCTCGACGGCAGCGGGCGGCGCAATCGGCGGCACGCTCACCTCCGCGCTGACCTTCTCGACGGCTTCCAACCCCGTCCAGGATGCGGTTGCCCAGACGGCGCGTGCCAACCTGGTGTCCCAGTACAACAACATCCTGAACCAGATCGACACCACCTCGCAGGACGCCTCGTTCAACGGCGTCAACCTCTTGAACGGCGATCAGCTCAAGCTGGTGTTCGACGAAACCGGCAAGTCGAGCCTGAACATCACCGGCGTGACCTACAACTCCAGGGGTCTCGGTCTCGCCTCCCTGACCATCGGCGTCGACTTCATCGACAATGCCGCCGCCAACAGGGTGCTGACCAACCTGAACGCCGCGTCGAGCACGCTGCGCTCGGAAGCCTCGAGCCTCGGCTCGAACCTCTCGGTGGTGCAGATCCGCCAGGACTTCAACAAGAACCTGATCAACGTGCTGCAGACCGGCTCGTCCAACCTGACCCTGGCCGACACCAACGTCGAGGCGGCCAACAGCCAGGCGCTGTCGACCCGTCAGTCGATCGCGGTCTCGGCGCTGTCGCTGGCCAACACCTCGCAGCAGAGCGTGCTTCAGCTGCTCCGCTAACAAACTGAAATAACTAGATAAAACGGAGCGGCGGGGTCCTTTGCCCCGCCGCTCTTCTTTGCGTCCGGAGGCGGGCAGGGGCGTTCACTGGCCATTAACCCTGTCGCTTAAGCCGGCGTTAACCATACTTTAAAGGACACCTCCTAAAACTGGACCAAGGCCCGCTTTGCAGACCGCGCGGCCGATTCGTATCCGGTTCAAGAGGAAGACTCGCCAATGTCCAACATCGTTCTCTCGGCGTCCGTTCGCCAGAACCTGTTGTCGCTGCAGTCGACGGCCGATTTGCTGGCCACGACGCAGGAGCGGCTGTCGACCGGCAAGAAGGTCAATACGGCGCTCGACAATCCCACCAACTTCTTCACCGCGCAGGGGCTGGACAACCGGGCGAGCGACATCAGCAACCTGCTCGACGGCATCAACAACGGCGTCCAGGTGCTGCAGGCCGCCAACACCGGCATCACCTCGCTGCAAAAGCTGATCGACAGCGCGAAATCGATCGCCAACCAGGCGCTGCAGACCACGGTCGGTTACTCCACCAAGTCGAACGTCTCCACCACGATTCCCGGCGCCACGCCCGCCGACCTGCGCGGCACGACCTCCTATGCAAGCGCGACCGCCAAGAGCAACGTGCTTTATACCGGCGCGGCCGGCGGCGTGACCCCGGTCACGGGAACTGCAGCACTTGGCGCCTCGCTGGGCTCCAGCGCCGGCACCTTCACCGGCACGGCAGTGAACGCCGCCGACGGCACCACCGCACTATCCGGCACCGCTACGCTGCTCGGCACCACGGCATCCACGACCTTCAGCACGCCGCCCGCGGATGGCGACATCATCACCGTGAACGGCAAGACCATCACCTTCCGCACCGGCATCGCCCCGAGCACGCAGCCGACCGGCTGGGGTCTCGACGCCAGCGGGCACATCGCCACCGACGGCAACGGCAATTCGATCGTCTATGAGGGAACGGCGGCTGCGCCCGGAGCGACCATCAACGACGTCCTCAGCGCGATCGACCTCGCCAGCGGCGTCAAGACTGCGACCATCAGCGCAGGCGCGGCGACCATCGCGGTCAGCGGTTCGGCCGGCCCAGTCGGCACGCTTCAGGTGGCATCCTCCATCACGGCGGGCGCCGTTACGCTGAAGAGCTCGACCGGTGCCGATCTGAGCGTCACCGGAAAGGCCGACTTCCTCAACAAGCTCGGTCTGACTGCGGCGACCGGCGCAGGCAATGCGAGCGTGACCGCGAACCGCTCGACCACCGCCGGCTCGCTGGGCACCCTGGTGCAGGACGGCTCGACGCTGAACATCGACGGCCACACCATCACATTCAAGAACGCGCAGACGCCGCAATCGGCGGCGAGCGTGGCCACCGGCTATGGCGTCAGCGGCAACGTCGTCACCGACGGCAACGGCAACTCGACCGTCTATATCCAGAGCGCGACGCTGACCGACCTGCTCAACTCGATCGACCTTGCCACTGGCGTGAAGACGGCCAGCATCTTCAACGGTGCGGCGACGCTGTCGACCACTGCGGGTCAGATCCCGTCGTCGGTCAACAGCAGCGGTCAGCTTGCGCTCTCCACCGGGACCAACGCCGATCTTTCGATCACCGGCACCGGCAACGCCCTCAGCGCGTTCGGCCTCAGCGGCAACACGGGAACGGCGACCGCCTTCACCGCGGCGCGCACCTCGGGCGTCGGCGGCATCAGCGGCAAGACGCTGACCTTCACCTCCTTCAACGGCGGCACGCCAGTGAACGTCACCTTCGGCGACGGCACCAACGGCACCGTCAAGACGCTGGACCAGCTCAACGCGCAGCTGCAGGCCAACCACCTGACCGCGACGATCGATGCCAACGGCGTGCTCACGGTGACCACCGTCAACGAATACGCTTCCTCGACGCTCGGTTCGACGGCCGCCGGCGGCACAGTCGGCGGCACGATCACCGGTGTACTGGCGTTCACCACCGCGCAGCCCCCGGTCCAGGATCCCGTCGCACAAACCGCGCGCTCCAACCTGGTCAACCAGTTCAACAACATTCTGGCGCAGATCGATACCACGTCGCAGGACTCCTCCTTCAACGGCGTCAACCTGCTCAACGGCGACACGCTCAAGCTCGTCTTCAACGAGACCGGCAGCTCCACGCTCGGCATCAATGGCGTGGTGTTCAACGCGGCAGGTCTTGGCCTCAGCAATCTCGTCAACGGCGTCGACTTCATCGACAACGGCGCAACCAACAGGGTGCTGGCCAGTCTGAATGCGGCGTCGAGCACGCTGCGCTCGGAAGGTTCCTCGCTCGGCTCGAATCTCTCGATCGTGCAGGTGCGTCAGGACTTCTCCAAGAACCTGATCAACGTGCTGCAGACCGGCTCGTCCAACCTGACGCTGGCCGACACCAACGAGGAAGCGGCGAACAGCCAGGCGCTGTCGACCCGCCAGTCGATCGCGGTCTCCGCGCTGTCGCTGGCCAACCAATCGCAGCAGAGCGTGCTGCAGCTGCTCCGCTAAATTCGCAGCGCAAGCTCGCTACTCGAGATTTCGCGGCGGAGCTGACGCTCCGCCGTTCTTTTGAGGGAGACCGCCAAGACAAGATTAGCTGAGATCGACACGCGCTGCGCGAGGCGAGTTTACATCGCGCGTGCGTGCATCCGGCGTTGCGCTGACGAAGAGCTCCGCGACCCGTAATTATCCGGAGTGCTTCCAAGCACACACGTAAGCAAATCTTAAGCGGTGCTGCCTAGGGTTGGGAAAGAAATCCTTAAGTGCGTACAACGCGCTAGGTAACCTCCAGGGTGTGATTGATGTCGAATTCCGCTGCCTCGGCTTATGCGCGTGTTGCAACCACCACCGCATCACCTCGCGACATCGAGGCGCAGACCCTGCTCAAGGCCGCGAACAAGCTCCAGGATGCGGTGAACAATGCCGATCCGCTCAGCGAGCAGACCATGCAGGCCCTGATGTTCAACCGCAAGCTCTGGACCATCTTCTTGAGCGAGGCGATGCGCGACAACAACCCGCAGCCGATCGACGTGCGGCAGAAGATCGCCAACATTAGCGTGTTCGTGCTGAGCCAGACCGCCGCGCTCCAGATGAGCCCGCAGTTCGATCACTTCCGCCCGCTGATCGAGATCAACCGCAACATCGCTGCGGGTCTGTCCGGGCGGCCGTGACGCGGACTCGCGATGGTCGACATCACCGCCGCCGCTACGCGCGACACGTAATCGTCACGCGCTGACGTCCGTGCTGAGCGGACGCGAGGGCTCGGACTTCATGTCTAGTGCATGGAAATAGGCCCGCCGGCGCAGCATCGCTTCGTCGGGGAATTGGTTGACCACCGCGTCCGTCCTGTCGTTGACGACCTGGAAGACGAAGGATGCGGCCGCCTGATCGAACACGACCTGGCGCGAGACGTTCTCGTGGTTCGGCGGATCATTGCGCACGGGCGCGCTCGTATCTGCCGCGGCGACCGTCTGGCTCACCGGAAGATCAGTTTGCACGGCCTGGTTCGCCGCCGCATTCGACGTCGTTATGATCTGCGCGGGGGCCGGGATCCCCACCGGCCTGATGCTGAAATCTGTACTCATGGCAGCCTCCTGGTTGCCTGGCGTGAGTCAAATCCCAACCCCTCTAATAGCGCAACCATGGAACAGCAGAACTGAAGACCCGGTAAGGAAACGTGCCTAACCGCGCGACGCCGGCGCCGCGCGGTTTTTCGTAAAATTGTCGTTTGTTCTCGTGAGCTCTCAGAGCGAGCGGCTGACCGCGAGCGGGGTGATATGGCGCGGACCTGGGGCGGCGCGGCGCCCGGCGGCCGTATAGGTGTTCGGCACGTTGCGCTTCTGGATCTCGGCATTGACGCCGCGCACGACGCTTTCCGAGACGGCGTGCGCGGTTGCGAGCACGGTGAGATTGACCTGGAGCATCGCGCGGAACGCATCGTGGTGGCGATGCAGTGTCGAGAGCAGCTCCGGCGCGGATTTCGCCAGCTGCGCCTGGTTCGCCTTCAGCTGGCTGACGGCGCCGACATAGTTTCGCGACAGCTCCTGCTTCCTGCTCTCGAGCGTCATCGCCTCGCCGACCTTGCCGGCGCGAACGAGCTCGGTCTCGCGCTCGATCAGTCCGAGCAGGGCGCTCATCGCATCCATCAGATCTTCGGCGAGCTTGCGCGCCTCGGCGCTGCCGGGCGCGGTGTTGGGGCGCTGGGCCGGCATCGGCTGACGCGAGGCGTTGAAATGGTTCATCTCGTTTGACCTTATGCCGTGCGGATCGTTTTCGCCTGCTGCATGATGAGGGTGCGGTAGACTTCTGTGGCGACGCCGACGCCGCCGGCCTGCGCGAAGGTCTTGGAATATTGCTCGGTCAGCATCGAGCGCCACACGCCGGTGCCCGGCGTGTCGCCGAACGGGCCTTCGCCCTTCAGGCCCGAGGTCATCTGCGAGAACATGCTGTTGAGGAACATTGCCTCGAAGTCGGTGGCGGTCTTCTGCGCCTTGGCCTGCTGCTTCGGCGAGACCTTCTGCAGGGCGCTCGCGAGCTCGAAATCCGGCCGGCCGTTGCGGCTCTCGACCGAAAAGGCCGAGGAGGTGGCGAGGCGCGGGGTGTTGATCGTGCCGGTCTGCATCACATCACCTCGATGTCGGCTTCGATCGCGCCGGCGGCCTTGATCGCCTGGAGGATGCTGATCATGTCGCGCGGGCCGATGCCGAGGCCATTGAGGCCGTCGACGAGCTGCTGGAGCGAGACGCCGTCCTTGACGACAGCCAGCTTCTTGCCGTCCTCGGTGACGGTGACGGCGCTGCGCGGCGCGACCACGGTGCGGCCGCGCGACAGCGGGTTGGGCTGGCTGACCTGCGGGCTCTCGGAAATGGTGACGGTGAGGTTGCCCTGCGCCACCGCAACCGTCGCGACGCGGACGTCGCGGCCCATCACGATGATGCCGCTGCGCTCGTCGATGATGATCTTGGCGGCGAGATCGGGCTCGACCTGGAGCTGCTCGATCTCGGTGAGGAAGGCAACGACGTTGCCCTTGAACTCGGGCGGGACCGAAAGCTGCACGGTGGAGGGGTCGATCGGCTCGGCGGTCTTGACGCCGAGATAATCGTTGATCGCGGCCGCGATCCGCTTGGCCGTGGTGAAGTCGGCGTTGCGCAGCGCCAGGCGCACGTTCGGCAGCCGATTGAGCGCGAACTCGATCTCGCGCTCGATGATGGCGCCGTTGGCGATACGTCCTACGGTCGGGACGCCGCGCACGATCTTGGCCGCCTCGCCCTCGGCCTGGAAGCCGGAGATCGCGAGCGAGCCCTGCGCCACCGCGTAAACGTTGCCGTCGGCGCCGAGCAGGGGGGTGACGAGCAGGGTGCCGCCCTGGAGGTTCTTGGCATCGCCGAGCGCGGAGACGGTGACGTCCATGCGCGTGCCCTGGGTGGCGAAGGCCGGCAGATTGCCCGTGACCATCACGGCTGCGACGTTGCCGGTGCGGATGGTGGCGCCGCGGATGTTGACGCCCATGCGCTCGAGCATCGCCTGCAGGGACTGCTTGGTGAATGGGATGTTGTTGAGCGTGTCGCCGGTGCCGTTGAGGCCGACGACGAGGCCGTAGCCGATGAGCTGGTTCTGCCGCACGCCTTCGATGTTGGCGAGGTCCTTGATGCGCGAGGTCGCAGCCGCCGGCGCGACCGACAGCGCCAGCGCCGACAGCGCTGCGCAGGCCGCCCCAACAATCCTCACCCAACGAACGCCTGGCATCCTCTGCTCCCCAAGGCTCCCAAGAAGCCTCCTCAAATCGGAAGGACCTGCACGACACTCCCATGACGAGCTGGTCCAGCGCTGTCCTTGCGAGTGCCGTGCCAACCCGGGGCAGCGAGGGTAGGTGGCTGAATAGGTTGAATAAATCTGTTTCGACCGGCGTCAGCGGTCGTTCGCCCTGAGGAGCGAAACTGCCGCCCGCCGGCAGATTTTGCCGGGCTGTTTACGCGCCGTTAACCATAAGACGGCGAAGGTGACGACAACGATCACCCGGATTCCTTCCGATGCGCATCTACGGACCGAACGGCACCACGCTTGGAGCGCCGGCCAGCCAGGCCAGGCGGACCGGCTCCGGCACCTTCGTGTTGCCCGACACCTCGTCGGCGCAGGAGACGCGGAGCGCTGCCGCACCGAAGGCCGCCGCCAACATCGATGGACTGCTTGCCCTGCAAGGCGTCGAGGAGGATCCGGTCGAGCGCCGCAAGCGCTCGGTCGCTCGCGGCAGGACTGCGCTCGACGTGCTCGACGATCTCAAGATGGGTCTGTTGTCCGGCAATCTCGACGCCTCGACCGTGATGCGGCTGCGGGATGCCGCGGCGAACCTGAAATCGTCCTCGGGCGATCCCGGTCTCGATTCCGTGCTCTCCGAGATCGAGCTGCGCGTCGAGGTCGAGCTCGCCAAGGCCGGGCAGGCCTGACCGTCACTCCATCAATCCGAGGCGCATGAGGAACGGCGCTACGCCGCTTCCTCCTTCTGCTGCGCGTCGTAGCGGCGCTGGGCGGCAAGAACGTCTTTCAGATTCTGCTCGGCCCAATCGCGCAGGGGATCGACCGCGCCGGCGAGCGTTAGCCCGAGCTGCGTGATCGAATACTCCACCGTGACAGGCACCGTCGCGATGGCATGGCGCCTGACCAGGCCGTCGCGTTCGAGCGATTTGAGAACCTGGCTCAGCATCTTCTGCGAAATGCCTTCGATCGTGCGGCGCAACCGATTGAAGCGCATCGGCTCCTCGCGCAGCAGCAGCAGGATCAGCACCGCCCATTTGTCGCCGATGCGATCGAGGATTTGGCGGGTCGGGCAATTCGCTGCATAGACATCGGGCTTCATCGTCGGGTCCTCGCGATCCATCCGGTTGCCGGTTACGCCAGCGTAATCAGGTAAACACGAAGTGCTCTTTTAACACCAGCATTCTTTCGTATATCTAGTCTCCACTAGTTACTATAGCAGCAAAGGAGCCTTCCATGAAAATCGCAGTCGCCGGCGCCTCGGGCCGGGCCGGATCGGAGATCACCAAGGAACTGTCCCGCCGCGGCCACGCGGTCACGGCCATCGCCCGGAACCCCGAGAAGATCGCAGTCCTGCCAAACGTCACGCCGACCAAGGGAGACGTGCTCGACCAGGCCGGCCTCGCCAGGCTGTGGGCCGGCCACGACGTCGCCGTGAGTTCCGTGCACTTCCTGGCCAGCGATGCGCGCAAGCTGATCGGCGCGGCGAAGGACGCCAAGGTTGGTCGTTATCTCGTGGTCGGCGGCGCCGGCAGCCTCGAGGTTGCGCCGGGCGTGAAGCTGGTCACGACTGCCAATTTTCCGGCCCAATACAAGGCTGAAGCGGAGGCAGGCTCGGCCTTCCTCGACCTGCTGCGGCAGGAAAAGGATCTGAACTGGACCTTCATCTCGCCGTCGGCACTGTTCGTCGAGGGGGAACGCACGGGCAAGTTCCGCCTTGGGACCGACCGGCTTCTCGCAGATGCGAACGGGAAGAGCTGGATCACCTTCGCTGACTACGCCATCGCGCTCGCCGACGAGATCGAACGGCCGGCTCATGTGAGGCAGCGTTTCACGATCGGCTACTAAGCCTTTGGCCGCCCCCGATCCCTCCAGGATAAACCTTCCTGTGCAAGGGCTTGGGGGCGGCCACTGCGGGGGCAGGGAAACATTGTCTGTCACAGGACGCCGCTATATAACGCCCCGCTCAACGGACCCCGTTCCGTTTGCGAGTCGTTGCTTAGACAGATAGGCCACCCTTGGAAAAGTTGAAAAACTACCGACCGACCGAAAAAGAGCCTTTCATGAACGACCGGCAGAAGGAGTACTTCCGCCTGAAGCTCCTTGCATGGAAGGATGAGATACTCAAAGAGTCCAAGCTCACCCTGCAAGCCTTGCAGGAGGAGAACGTCAACCACCCCGATCTTGCCGATCGGGCATCGTCCGAAACCGACCGCGCCATCGAGCTCCGCGCCCGCGACCGCCAGCGCAAGTTGATCGCCAAGATCGACGCCGCGCTCCAGCGGATCGAGGACAACACCTACGGCTATTGCGAAGATACCGGAGAGCCGATCTCGTTGAAGCGGCTCGAAGCCCGGCCCATCGCGACGCTCTCGGTGGAAGCGCAGGAGCGCCACGAGAAACGCGAGAAGGTCTATCGCGACGAATAGAGCCCGAGCCGCAGAGTTGCGGCTCTTCGTTTGTGGGCACAGGGCGCCGTTCGGCGCCGCGATCCGCATTTTGCCTGCGGCTCGACAGCTGCGCGCGTCAGCACGCGACCGCGATCGCGAAAAGTGAATCGCGATCAACGGGCTAGACTCGGTTCCTCCGAGCCCACGTGAGTTCGGATGAGAAACAGCCTTCACTTCAGGTGCGGGAGATTTTGCGAGTCGCATCAACGGGATCGACTCAGGTCTTGAGACGCTGATGCAGGCGCATCAAGCATCGCTGCAATCATGTCTCTTGCGCTGCTTGCGAGACCGGTGAGGCGCGTGCCTCCATAGAGCCTCCACCAGCTCAATATTTCCTTAAACGCAGGCAAGACACCGTATTCACCCGGCCGGGCGCGCTTGTCAGGCGGGGGCGGGGATGCTCCACTGCCGCACATGATCGCGTAGCGTGGGAGGCGGCGCCGATGGACAAAATTCTCGCAGCCGCAAAGGCGATCGCGCTGGCGCGCCGCAACCATGCGCCGCTCGCGGCGCTGGAACGTCCGCCCGCTGATGAGGCCGAGGGCTATCAGGTCCAGCGCGCGCTGCACGATCTGCTGCTGGCGCATGTCGGACCGCTGGTCGGCTACAAGATCGGCTGCACCAGCCAGGTGATGCAGGACTATATTGGCATCCCCCACCCTTGCGGCGGCGGCGTGTTCCAGAAGGGCGTGCATGACAGCGGCGCCAAGCTCGCCGCTTCCAACTATGTCCGCGTTGGCGTCGAATGCGAGATCGCGGTGCGGCTGAAGCGCGACCTCGCGGCCGGCGAGGCGCCGTTCACGGCCGAATGGGTCGGCGAGGCCGTCGAGGCCTACCATCCCGCGATCGAGATCGTCGACGACCGCTACGTGAAGTGGGAGACGATGGGGGCGCCGACGCTGATCGCCGACGATTTCTTCGCCGCTGGCTGCGTGCTGGGTCCGTCGGTTCCGCGCTCATCGGTGCCGGACCTGAAGGCGGTCAAGGGCCGCGCCATCCTCAACGGCGAGGAGGTCAGTCATGGCATCGGCGCCGACGTGCTCGGCCATCCCCACAATGCGCTCGCCTGGCTCGCCAATCATCTCGCCGCCGAAGGCAAAGGCTTGCACGCGGGGCAACTCGTGCTTACCGGGAGCCTGGTCAAGACGCTGTGGCTGAAGGCCGGCGACAAGGTACGGATGGAGCTGGACGGGCTGGGGACGGTGGAGGCGGAGTTCACGTGAGGCAGCTGCGGTCTCGTGCCCCGGACGCAGCGCAGCGCTATCCCGGCGATGCGAAGCATCGTCCGGTCGGCGGTGCGCTGCAGAGCCGGGGCCCATCGCGCAGCATGTCGTGCGGCTTCCTGGGTCCCGGCTCTGCGCCGCATCGCTGACGCGCTGCGGCTTGTCCGGGACACGAGGGAGATGTTGTTCGGCAGATATCCCAGCCAAAATACATGCGGCCTCCGGCAGGGGAGCTACAGGAGGCCGCGTCGTACATCGTCGTTCGCGCCTAGGTTCGCGAACACGATGTGGGAGCTCGGGCGAGGTTAGAAGGGCAGCAGCACGTCCATGACCTGCTGGCCGTAGCGCGGCTGCTGCACGTCCGTGATCTGGCCGCGGCCGCCATAGGCGATGCGGGCCTGCGCGATCTTGCTGGAATCGATGGTGTTGTCGCTCTGGATGTCTTCGGGGCGGACGATGCCGGCGACCACGAGCTCCCGGATCTCGTAGTTGACGCGGATCTCCTGCTTGCCCTCGACCACGAGGTTGCCGTTCGGCAGCACCTGGGTGACGACGGCCGCGACGTTGGTCTGCAAGGCTTCGGTGCGATTGACCGAGCCCTTGCCATCGCTGGAGGCGGAGGAATCTGCGGTGAGGATGCGGCCGGGCAGCACCTTCTGTGCCTGCACGCCGAGTGTCTTGCCGCCGATGAAGTCGGTGATCCCCGAATCTTCCGAGTTGGTGCGGCTGCGCTGGGTCTCGTTGGACAGATTGGCCTTGTCGGTGATGTTCACGGTCACGGTCAGGAGGTCGCCGACCTGGCGGGCGCGCTGGTCCTTGAAGAAGGCGCGGCTGCCGTTGCGCCAGAGCGAGTTCGGATTGTAGGAGGCGACTTCCGGCTTCGGCATCGGCATCTGCACCGGCTTGTAGCCCGGCTGCGTCGTCGGATTGTCGATCGCCGACAGCTTCGGTTGCTCGCCGATCTGCGACAGGCGGTCGATCGAGGAGCAGCCGCTCGCCAATGCGCAGGTTGCAAGCAGCAGGGCAGAGATCGCGATGCGACGAAGGCGGAAAGCCGAACTGAACGGGGACATGACTTACTCTGACTTGGCTGGAGCTTGCGAGAGGCGAGCTTGCGGGATCTGGGCTTGTGCGATCTGGGCCGGCGACGCGGGGGCCTGCACCAGGTTCCGGAGGAGAGCTGCGGTGTCGATGGGGGCGGGCGCCTCGTCGCGCTTGAGTGAGGAGGTCTGCTCGGCCGCGGGCGGCATCGGCGCAGACTGGCTCGCGCCCTGGACCGTCACCTGGCCGCGGCCGGTGACGATACCGGTCAGCGTGCGCTTGGATTGCGGGTTGAGGGCGCTGACGGTGTCGCCCTCGGCGCCGCTCTCGAGCGCCTTGCCGCGGGTGGTGAGATGGAGGCCGGGGACCTCGTAGATGATGGTGACGGTCTGATCGCGCACCACGAGATCGGGCTTGACCATGTCGGCGACGCGGAGCGGCGTGCCCGCCCGCATCGGCCGGCGCAGCTGCATGCCGATGCTGCGCTCGCGCGAGGCGGGCTCGCCGATGACCTCGGCCTTCGGCCGGCGTTCCAGCGAGAGATCGGAGGACTTCAAGAGATCGGCACGGTCGATGTCGCGCGTCAGCACGGCCACTTCCACCGTTTCGATCGCGGTGCCGGTGAAGCGCAGCTTGGTCGGCGCCGGATTGTTGTCGTTGGCAATCTCGAAGCCGATATCGAAACGGCCGCTGCGGGCGTCAAAGCGGGTCGCAACCGGCTGGAGCGCACCGGTGTTGGAGGCGTCCAACCGCAGATCGGCGACGCCGCGGTCGAAGGTGACGGTGATGTTGGCGGCTTCCCCGAGGCCGAAGCGGCGTTGGAGCGCTGCGGTGACCGCGTTTTCGAGATCCTTGCTCGCGAGCGTGCGGGCGAGGCGGGTGACCTGGACCTCCTTGATGTCGCCGGTCATCACACCGATCACCTGCTTGGCACGGAGCACGCTCAGGACCTGGGCGACCGGCAGCACGCCGGTGGTGCCGAGATCGGGCGAGCGGTAGACCGGGATCAGCGCGGCCGAGCCGGCATTGTCGATGAGATCGCCGACCCGCACCACGTCCGCGGTCACGGAGACGCTCGCGCGCAGCGTCGGCGAGGCAATGGAGTCGTCGGCGGCCGCTGCCGGCATGGCCAGCGCGAGCAGGGCGGAGATCGTGGCGAGGGTGGCGCGGATCATCTTCATCACCTCAGCGGAACAGCGCCGTGGTCGATTGCATCATCTGGTCGGCGGCGCTGATCACCTTGGCGTTCATCTCGTAGGCGCGCTGGGCGGCGATCAGGTCGCTCATCTCCGAGACGACGTCGACATTGGCCTGCTCCAGGCTGCCTTGCGTGATCTTGCCAAAGCCCTCGGAGTTCGCGGTGCCGTCCTGCGGCGGGCCGGATGACGGCGTCTCGGTGAATTGGTTGCTGCCGACCGGCTGCAGGCCCGCCTTGTTGATGAAGCGGGTCACGCCGATCTGGCCGATGATCGAGGAGGTCGACGAGCCCGGCAGCGTTACCGAAACCTGGCCCTGCTCGCTTACGCTGATGCCGGAAGCATTGTTCGGGATCGTGATCGTCGGCTGCACCGGGTTGCCCTGGGCGGTGACGACGCGGCCCTGATTGTCCATCTGGAAGGTGCCGTCGCGGGTGTACTGGTAGGTGCCGTCGGGCATCAGGATCTTGAAGAAGCCTTCGCCGGACATCGCGAGGTCGAGGTCGTTGCCGGTCTGCGACAGCGTGCCCTGCGTCATGCTGCGCGGCGTGCCGACGGTCTTGACGCCGCCGCCGATGTCGACGCCGACAGGCAGGATGGTGCCCTGGTCCGAGGCCTGCGCGCCGACGCGGCGGACGTGCTCGTAGATCAGGTCCTGGAACGCCGCGGTCTGCTTCTTGAAGCCGGTGGTGCGCAGGTTGGCGATGTTGTTGGAGATCACCTGAACGTTGAGTTCCTGTGCCGCCATTCCGGTCGCTGCGGTGTGAAGCGCCTGCATGTCAGTTCTCCCTCAATCAGGCCGGAACGTCGGCGAGCTTCTCGATCGCCGATTTGTGGAGGTCGCTCTGCTGCTGGAGCAGATTGGCGATGGCGGTGTAGCTGCGCATGACTTCGACCATGCGGCTCATCTCGCCGACCGCATTGACGTTCGACTTCTCGATGTAGCCCTGCCGCACGCTCGACCTGGCGTCGGCCTGCTGGGTGGCGGAGCCGGCGGCATAGAGGTTGGCGCCGAGCTTGGTCAGCCTGGCCGGATCGTCGAAGGAGGCCATGCGGATCTTGCCGCGGATCGAGTCGGTCTTGGCGGTGCCCTCGAGCACCGTGATGGTGCCGTCGGGTGCGATGTTGATGTCGTGATCGGTCGGCTGGAAGGTAATCGGGCCGCCGGTGCCGAGCACCAGGTTGCCGTCGGAGGTGACGAACTGGCCGGTGCTGTTGAGCGAGAATTTGCCGTCGCGGGTGTAGCGTTCGCCGCCATTGGCCTGCACCGCGAAATAGGCGTTGCCGTCGATCGCCATGTCGAGCGGGTTGTTGGTCGCCTCCATCGGTCCCTGGCCGACGTCGCGGAAGGTGCCGCGGTCCTGCACATAGGAGACCCGGCGGTCCGCGCCGACGAAATTGTCCTCACGCGCGTTCGAGTTGAGGTACTCCTCGAACAGCGAATGGTCGGCCTTGAAGCCGTTGGTGTTGGCATTGGCGACGTTGTTGGCGATGACATCCATCTGCCGTTCCAACGTCATCTGCCGTGACAAGCCGATCAGAAGCGCGTTCTGCATCGGAAATCTCCCCTGAGTGAGATCTGCCATTTCGCTCTCCCAAGCGCCTTGGCGATCCCGTGAACGACACCTTCAGGTTCTCCCAAACCGTCGGGTCTCGGTCCTCTCTCAGCGAAAGTCGTGCCAACCTGGAAAAATTCGCAATTTCAACGGCTTGTTGGTTTTCGACTCGCACGGGAGGGCGGCAGAAAGGTTCTGTTAGCCATGTCTGCCCGGCAGATTTTTCCTAGCGGAGGCCCAATCGAAAGATTCCATTAACCATTATTACCGTAGCGTTTGCGTGAAGAGGAGCGCATTGCGCTGGGACATTTGTATCGCGTCACTGTCTGCCAGGAGGCTTTGCTCTTTCGATCCTTTTGAGATGAACGGGCCCGGCAACCATGGCAGACAATGAAGCGGAAGGCGGCGCAGCCACCGAGGGCACGGAAGCCGCTCCGCCGAAGAACAAGCTGAAGCTCATCATCATGGCCATCGGCCTGCTCGCCATCCTCGGCGGCGGTGCTGCGACCTGGTTCTTCTTCTTCCGTCACGGCGATGACGAGCAGCATGCCGAGGCCGCGCCTCCGCCGAAGCCGCCGGCCTTCGTCGACGTCCCCGACATCATGGTCAACCTCGCCGGCGCGCCGGGCGAGCGCGTGCAATATCTGCGGCTGAAGATCGTGCTGGAGCTGAAGGAAGAGAAGCAGATCGAGGCGATCAAGCCGACGATGCCGCGCGTCACCGACATCTTCCAGACCTATGTGCGCGAACTGCGCCCCTCCGACCTCAACGGTTCCGCCGGCGTCTTCCGCCTCAAGGAGGAGCTGACCAAGCGCGTCAACGCGGCGGTCGCTCCGATCCAGGTCAGCGCCGTGCTGTTCAAAGAAGTCGTGATCCAGTGAGGACGCTGCGGAAGGTAACGGGCTAGCGTCATGGCCGGCAACGAGCAAATGGACCAGGATGCGATTGCCGCCCAATGGGAGGCGTCGCTCGATTCCGAGGATCCCGCGGAGGCCGCAAAGGCTGCCGCCGAGAACGAGCTGTCGGAGACCATGGCCCTGCAATGGGCGGCCATGGTCGAGGACGGCAGCCGCGATCTCGGCACCGGCAAGAACTCCGGCGAGCGGGTGCTGTCGCAGGAGGAGATCGACAATCTTCTCGGCTTCACCGTCGGCGACGTCACGCTCGACGACCATTCCGGCATTCGCGCGATCATCGATTCGGCGATGGTCTCCTACGAGCGTCTGCCGATGCTCGAAATCGTCTTCGACCGCCTGGTGCGGCTGATGACGACGAGCTTGCGCAATTTCACCTCCGACAACGTCGAAGTCTCGCTCGACCGCATCACCTCGGTGCGTTTCGGCGACTACATGAACTCGATCCCGCTGCCCGCCGTCCTCACCGTCTTCAAGGCCGAGGAGTGGGAAAACTTCGGCATGGCGACGGTCGATTCCAACCTGATCTATTCGATGATCGACGTGCTGCTCGGCGGCCGCCGCGGCACCAGCCAGCTCCGCATCGAGGGCCGGCCCTACACCACGATCGAGACCGAGCTGGTCAAGCGGCTGGTCGAGGTGGTGCTGGCCGACGCCGAGCAGGCGTTCCGGCCGCTCTCGCCGGTGACCTTCACGATCGACCGGCTCGAGACCAACCCGCGTTTCGCTGCGATCAGCCGTCCCGCCAATGCCGCGATCCTGGTGCGCCTGCGCATCGACATGGAAGAGCGCGGCGGCAACATCGAACTCCTGCTGCCTTATGCGACCATCGAGCCGATCCGGGGCGTGCTGCTCCAGATGTTCATGGGCGAAAAGTTCGGCCGCGACCCGGTCTGGGAAGGCCATTTCGCCACCGAGATCGCACAGGCCGAGATCGCCGTCGATGCCGTGCTCTACGAGGCCGACATCCCGCTCAAGCAGCTGATGCGGCTCAAGGTCGGCGACACCCTGCCGCTGGAGATGCGCGCCGACGCCAACGTCACCGTGCGCTGCGGCGACGTCACGCTGACCGAGGGGCGGATGGGCCGGGTCGGCGACCGCGTCGCGATCCGCGTGACCAAACCCCTGCGCAAGCCGAGTACGACACTTGCGATGTTCGAGAAGGTGGACGAGCAGAACAAGATGATGGAGGCCCCATGAACCACTCCCTGGGAATGGCGATCGAGACGCTGGTGGCTATCCTGCTGATGCTGACGATCGTCTATTGCGTCATGCTCAACAAGCGGCTGACGCGGCTGAAGGCGGACGAGCATTCGCTGAAAGCGGTGATCGGCGAGCTGATCACCGCAACCGAGATCGCCGAGCGCGCGATCGGCGGGCTGAAGCTGGCCGTGCGCGACGTCAACGAGAACCTCGGCAGCCAGCTCGCCGCGGCGACGCAGATGTCGGACCAGCTCTACAAGCAGCTCGGCGAAGCCGACAACGTGGTGCGGCGCCTGTCCAAGATCGCGATCGCCGCGCGTCCCGTCACCGATCCGGAAACGATCGTCGCGCCCGCAGCCAAGCCCTCGTCGGCGAAGGCAGTGGCCGCCGCGGCCGAAGCCTTCTCCGAGCGCCGACGATCCAACGGTCTTGCCGCATGAAGTCAGGGTATGAAATCCTTTCGTAACATCCGAGTCATTCCGGTCGTCCTGGTTGCCGTCGCGGGCCTTGCCACGCTGAAGGTCGCGGGGCTCGTGCTCAATGGCGGCTATGTCTTCGACTACAAGCCGAACCAGGCCGAGAAATCCTGGGCGCAGGAGAATCTGAACTTCCCGACCGGACGCGACGATCCCGATATCACGGGATCGACCCATGGCGCGCCGAAGGAGGCGCCCAAGCCCGCCGCGCCCGAGACCAAGCCGGAAGGCACCGTGGTCAAGCTGGACGAGGCCCAGCCCCAGGTCTCGGCCTCCGAGCGCGCGATCCTCGAGCGGTTGCAGGCGCGCCGCCAGGAGATCGAGGCCCGCCAGCGCGAGATCGACATCCGCGAGAGCCTGCTGAAATCGGCCGAAAAGCGCATCGAGAACAAGGTCGAGGAGATGAAGGCGGTGGAATCCCGCATCTCCGCGACGCAGGCCGAGCAGAAGGCCGCCGAGGCCCAGCGCATGAAGGGCCTCGTGACCATGTACGAGGGCATGAAGCCCAAGGACGCCGCACGGGTGTTCGATCGGCTGGAGATGGGCGTGCTGATCGAGATTGCCTCGGCGATCGCGCCGCGAAAGATGTCGGACATTCTGGGACTGATGTCGCCGGAGGCCGCCGAGCGGCTGACGGTCGAGATGGCCCGCCGTGCCAATGGCGGCGGCGAGCAGTCGGTCTCGGCCGCGGAACTGCCCAAGATCGACGGCAAGCCGACGCAAAAGCCGAATTGAGTGGTCGACCGGTGCGGCACACTGCGCCGACCTGCGCGCAGTCGCGCGATCGTTCGACCCTCCGGCGGCTAGACGCCTCGTGCGTCTAGTTCGCGAACCGCTGTTGAGCCCTGCGACCAGTCGAGCTCAGCGGTTTCTCGATGGCAAGGACGGCCTCGCAGTGCTGCTTGATCAGCGCGGCCTTCGTCATTCGAGTCACGAGATGCAGGGTGCTGTGGCAGCAGGAGCACTCATACACCTTCAAGGCGTAGCCCCGCGCGATTGGAAAGATGGCTACGACCGTTCTTGCCTTGCTACATACAAGGCAATTGGCTTCTCCGCTCATTGATTGCCCCCAAAGCTGACCAACCGATTCGCATCGCCGTGAGCACATCTGATTCAGAGTCGTTGATCGATCGCAACTCCTCGTGGGTTGTGCGCGCGCGGCACGTCTACTCGCTTTGCGGATGCAGCGAAAGCAAGCCGCATCTTCTAGGGCTGCGATGACTTGACGCGAACAAATGTGAAGTGGAGTACAGTGGCGCTGAAGAGTTCGTCCTAGGCTTCCATTCGCAATCCGCCGCGCGGGAGGAAGCCATGAACTACTCGTCCGCAGCAGAACGCGCAATCCAAGCCGTCGATCGGCTGCTCGTCGCCGCGATGATGCTGGCCTGGACTTCCGCGCTTAGCCATCAGCATGCACTGCCGCCCCAAGAGGAAGATGGCGATGCGGATGACGAGCGGGAGAACTCCTCCGCGCCGGATTGTGCGGGAAAGCGCCGCTGAACATAGTCGGCTTGCGGGGGCATCACACGATCGGATCGTGCAGCACGTGGGCGCCAGTTGTGCCTGCCCCGTAAGCCGGATCACGATGCGGCCGGCTGACGGATATCGAGCGCGAGTCCATCGAAAGTCGTATCTCTGAACAACGATTGATCGTGCAGTCAATTCGCGAAGCGCGAGGCGCGGTGATTCCCGCCGGCCAATCGCGCGATTCGATTGGCCGACGTGCAGGCGAGGGGGTGTTAACACCTCCTTAACCGCCTGGTCTCCAGGTTCGGAGCGCGAACGCCTCAGCCCACCAGCGAGGGCGTCGCGATGCACTGCGCCGGATCAAGTCGTCAATAGAGCATTAACAAGTCCTTAATTGGCAAAATCTACAGTCGACGGCACGGGCCGGCGCCAGTGCCGGCATGACCGTCGAACCGGAAGACATGCCGCCAATGGCGCAGAAGGCTGCCGATGGATTGTGGTCGCGAGCCCGCGCTGTGGCGCCGGGGCTGTCGCGTCATGTCCGGAAAGCGGGCGTGCTGGCGGTCTGCCTGCTGATCGGCCTCGGTGCACCTGCGCGGGCGGCCGATCCTGTCAGGGGCGAGGCGACCTTTTCGGCCGGCGGCGGTTTTGCCCGTCTCGTCATCAAGCTCGGCGAGGACATTCCCTCCGAGGTGACGACCGCAGGCTCCATCCTCATCATCCGCTTCGACCGGCCGGTCGACGTGCCCGTCGACCGCGTGCCGGAAGGCGCGCCCGATTACATCAACTCCGCACGCCGCGATCCCGACGGCAGCGCCATCCGCCTGTCGCTGGCACGGCGCGTCACCGTCAACACCATGAACGCCGGCGAGCGCACCTTCGTCGATCTGTTGCCCGAGGGCTGGAAGGGGCCGCCGCCGAGCCTGCCCATGGACGTCGTCAAGGAGCTCGCCGAGCGCGCACGCGTGGCCGAGCGCGCGCTGCGCGCCCAGCGTGCCGCGGCCGAGGCCAAGAAGCGTCCGCAGATCCGCGTGCGCGCCTCGGTGCAGCCGACCTTCGTGCGCTTCGTGTTCGAGATGCCCGACGGCGTCGGCGTCTCCTCCGTGCTCAACGAGCAGAAGCTCACGCTCGCTTTCAACGCCAACCTCAATTTCGATCTGGCGGACGCGGTCGTCGCGGCGCCGCCGAACGTCGCCTCGATCAAGCAGAAGGCCGACATCGACCAGACCAATGTCGAGATCGCGCTGATCGGCGATTCCGACGTCCATTCGTTCCGCGACGAGAAGAATTACGTCGTCGACGTCTCCTTCCAGCCCGACAAGGGCAAGATGGCCGCGACGCCCGAGGCAGCGATCGCGCAGATGAAGCCTGCCGGTCATGGACCGGCGTCTGGCAAGCCCGCAGCCGAGAAGCCGAAGGACGCCCATCGCGAGATCGTGCCGCCGACGTCCGAGGCGGTCGCGCGCGAAGCCAAGATCGACGTCAAGCCCGACGTCAAGCCGGAAGCGCCCGCCGCGATGCCGCCCGCCGAAGCGCCGAAGCCGGCGCCGGCTCGCGCGACTGAGGCTGCGCACGCTGCGGAAGCGCCCAAGGAAGCTGCCAAGGAAGCCGCCAAGGAAGCTTCGAAGGAAGCTGCCAAGCCGGCGCCCCCCATTGCCGAAGCTGCGGACGTGCCGCCGAAAGAGGCCGTGAAGGAAGCTGCGAAGGAGCCGGCCAGGGAAGCCGTCAAGGCTGCGTCGACCGAGGCGCCGGCCGCGCCGCAGCCGGTTGTCGCCAGCGTCGATGCACGCCGCGACAGCGACGGCTTGCGCGTGACGTTCCCGATTCAGGTCGCAACGCCCGCGGCCGCGTTCCGCCGCGGCGATACGGTGTGGCTGGTGTTCGATACGCCGAAGCCGATCGACGTCGAGGCGATCCGCACCAAGGGCGGCGCGATGATCGGCGAGGTCGGCCGCATCCCGCTGGGCAAGGGGCAGGCGGTGCGCATCCGTCTCACCCGCCCGCTGGTCTACTCGCTGGCGAGCGAGGTGGTCGGCAAGGAGAGCAACTGGCTCCTGACGCTTGCCGACAAGATCCAGGCGACGCCGCTGCCGCTGATGATGTCGCGCAACATCACCGACCCCGCGCTCGCCAATATCGCGATCCCCTTCGCCAATCCGGGCCTCCTGCACAAGCTGACCGATCCCGACGCCGGCGATACGCTCTATGTCGTCACCGCGCAGCGGCCGGTGCGCGGCTTCATCAAGCGGCAGGACCTCGTCGATCTCTCGCTGCTGGAATCCGCGCACGGCATCGCGATCCGGCCGAACTCCGACGAGGTTGGCGTCGAGGTCGGCGCCGACAAGGTGATCCTCGGCAAGAAGGGCGGGCTGACGCTGTCGCCGGTCGACATCTCGGCCGAGCGGGCGCCGACCGCAGTGCGCCCGATCTTCAGCCCCGAAGGCTGGCGCAAGGGCCAGTCGGAAAACTTCATCGCGCGCCAGAGCGAGCTGATGACGGCAATCTCGGCCGTCGAACCGGCGCTGCGCTCCCTGCCGCGGCTCGAGCTCGCGCAGTTCTACATGTCGCGCGCGATGTATTACGAAGCCAAGGCCGTCACCGAATTGATGTTGAACGATCCGCTCAACAGGGAGGAGAGCGGCGCGCTCATCATGCACGCGATCGCCAGCATCCTGATCGGCCGGCCGGCGCAGGGCCTGAAGGACCTCGCCAATCCCGTGATCGGCAACAGCCACGACTCCCAGCTCTGGAAGGCGCTCGCCTATGCGCGCCAGGGCAAATGGGCGGACGCGCGCGAGAAGTTCAAGAACGTCGAATTCGCCATCGCCTCGCTGCCGCTCGACATCCAGCGCGTCGTGACGATGGACGCGATGCGCGCTTCCCTCGAGGTGAAGGACTATGCCGGCGCCTCCAAGCGCCGCAGCGAGCTCGAGGTGGTCGGCATCCCGCCCGAGGCCGCGCCCGGCTTCGCCGTGCTGCGCGGCCGGCTCGCCGAGGCGCTCGGCCACGACAAGGACGCGCTCGACGACTACAAGTTTGCCGTCGCCTCCGACGACCGTCCGGCTGCGGCCGAGGCCAAGCAGCTCGAGATCGCGCTGCGCCTGAAGCGCGACGAGATCGGCAAGGAAGACGCGCTGCGCGAGCTCGAGACCCTGTCCATGACCTGGCGCGGCGACTCGATCGAAGTCAAGACGCTCCAGATGCTGTCGCAGATGTATGCCGAGAACGGGCGCTACCGCGACGCGCTCACCGCGGCGCGCACCGCGACGAGGCTCCAGCCGAACGCGGAAGCCTCGCGTCAGGCGCAGGATCTCGCCGCCGGGCTGTTCACGCAGATCTTCCTGGGACCGAAGGGCGACGAGCTGCCGCCGGTCGAGGCGCTCGGGATGTTCTACGAATTCCGCGAGCTGACGCCGATTGGCCGCCGCGGCGACGAACTGATCCGCCGGCTCGCCGACCGTCTCGCCTCGATCGATCTGCTCGACCAGGCCGCCGAGCTGCTGCAATACCAGGTCGATCACCGCCTCGAAGGCGCCGCGCGCGCCCAGGTCGCCGCGCGCCTTGCCATGATCTATCTCGCCAACCGCAAGCCCGACATGGCGATCACCGCACTGCGCGCGAGCCGCATCAGCGATCTCTCCGGCGAGCTCAGGCAGCAGCGCCTGCTGCTGGAGGCGCGTGCGCAGAGCGACATCGGTCGTCACGATCTCGCGCTCGACATCGTCTCCAACGTCTCCGGGCGCGAGGTGCTTCGCCTGCGCTCCGACATCTTGTGGGCGGCGCGGCGCTGGCGCGAGTCCGCCGAACAGATCGAGCTCTATTACGGCGAGCGCTTCCGCGACTTCAAGCCGCTCAACGCGGTGGAGAAGAGCGACATCATCCGCGCCGCCGTCGGCTATGCGCTCGCCGACGATTCGATAGGCCTGTCGCGCTTCCGCGAGAAATACGCGCCGCTGATGAGCGAGAGCGCCGACCGGATCGCCTTCGACATTGCCAGCAAGCCGGCCGCGGCCTCCAGCGCCGAATTCGCCGAGATCGCCAAGTTAGCCGCCAGCGTCGATACGCTCGACGGCTTTCTGCGCGAGATGAAGCAGCGCTTCCCCGACGCCACCGCCCGCGCGCCGGGCTCGCCGCAGGCCAGGGAAGAAACCGACCACACCGGCTCGCTGCCGGCGATTCCTGTCGTGCGGCAGATCAAGATGACACGGTAGGACGTCGGCAATCCCTGCCTCCACGCAGAGCGCGGGGCTCACCCTCCGTAGCTTTGCACCAGGCTTCCCGCCACCAGCGACCAGCCGTCGACCAGCACGAAGAAGATCAGCTTGAACGGCAGCGAGATCGTGGCCGGTGGCAGCATCATCATGCCCATCGACATCAGCACCGAGGCGACGACGAGGTCGATGATCAGGAAGGGCAGGAACAGCAGGAAGCCGATCTCGAAGGCGCGCTTGAGCTCGGAGATCATGAAGGCGGGGACCAGTATGCGAAGTGCGAGGTCGTCGGGGGTGGCCGGCGGCGGTTCGCCCGAGAGATCCAGGAACAGCTTGAGGTCCTTCTCGCGCACGTTCTTCTGCATGAAGCCGCGCAAGGGGACGGAGGCGCGCTGGAGCGCGTCCTCGACGCCGATCTGGTTGGCCACGAGCGGGCGGATCCCTTCGTCGTAGGATTTCTGCAGGACCGGCCCCATCACGAAGAAGGTGAGGAACATCGCGAGCGCAATGATCACCGAGTTGGGGGGCGCGGTCGCCGTGCCCATCGCGGTGCGCAGCAGCGACAGCACGACCACGATGCGCGTGAACGACGTCATCATGATCAGGATCGACGGCGCGATCGACAGCACCGTGAGCAGCGCGATGAGCTGGATCGCGCGCTCGGTGACGCCGCCACCGCCAGGGCCCCCGCCGCCGAGATTGATGCTGATGTCCTGCGCATGCGCAAGGCCTGCGAGCGAAGCCGCACTGACCAGGACAGAAAGGAACAGAACTCTACGCGGGAGGGACGGCAGCCTCACGAAGGCGGCTTCGGACGGCCGAGCAGCGAGGCCATTTCGTCTTCGAGATTTTCAAAGCTGGTCTTTTCCGCGGCCGGCTTCGGAGGCGGGGCCGGTGACGCCGGGGGCTCGCTACGCGCTGCCCGCGAGGGAGCGGCCGGCGGTTCCGGCGCGACGGGAGGCGCGACCGTTTCGCCGGCGGGGCGGCGCAGCGCAGCCTCTAACCGCTGTGCCATTTCGGCGAGATTTTGCTCGGCGCTCGAGGGCGCGGCTGCGGGCGCCGGCGGCGCAACGGGCGGAGCCTGCGGCACCGGCGGAGGAGGCGGCGGTGCAGCGGCGCGCTCAGCGCGCACTGGCGGCATCTTCATCGGCTCACTCTGGCGCGGCGGGCGCGGCATCAGCGGCGGCTCGCTGCGCGGAACGCGCGGCGGCAGCGGTTCGCGCTCGGGACGGGGGGCGACCGGCTCGTGCGGAAAGCCACCCATTGGCGGTTCGCTGCGGCGTTCGGCCAGCGCGGGAGCCGGCCGGCGCACCTCGTCGGCGAAGGATGGGCGCGTCGGCCGCGGCGGCGGCTCGGGCATTTGCGGTTCGGGATGATCGAGCAGTTCGGGCCGCGGTGCTTCGTCGGCCCAACCGGCGTCGGGCATGGGGGCGAGCCGCGGCGGCTCGGCGGGGCTCGGACGCTGCGGGAACTGATCGCGGCCATATGCGGCGCGAATGATGTTGGGCTCGACCACGATGTCGGTGGGGCCGCCGATCATGAGGAGGTGCTCGACATTGTCGCGCCGGACCAGCACCAGACGGCGCCGGCCGTCGACCGCGGCGGCATCGATCACGGCGAGGCGGGGCATCCTGCCGCGCTGGGTGTTGGCGCCGAGACGGCTGCTGGCGAATCGGCGAACCAGCCAAGCAGCGACGCCGATCAACGCCAGAACGACAATGAACGCGACGATGAAGGTGATAGGGCTGCCTTGCATACTTGTCCCCGACAAATGGCGCTTTTCTCGTACCCATGGTCGGATGTCCCAACCACCGGCTTACGATGCCCCAAACTGTGATCTGTTAACGTCCCACGGCAAGTTTTGCCGTCCCCAGCTCTTAATAACCTATGAATCGCTCGATCCAAAACGACTTTCTTGGCCTGTGCACGCGCCGCCAAACGGTTGGGTTAATGCCACTTTTGGAGGCGTAGAATTACGGGGGGCACAAAATCGTGTCCCACGCGGGGACATGCGTTACGAGCGTCCTTAACCAGCCGTTAACCATACAGGCGGCAAATTCTGCCTAGCTGCGGACCTCGAGGTCCGCAAGAGGCGGAAGGAGCCGCGACGATGTCCATCAACGACCTCCCGGTGCTGTCGGCGCTTCGCACCAAGATGCAATGGCATCAGGAACGCCAGCGCGTCCTGTCCGAGAACGTCTCCAATTCCGACACGCCCAAATTCCGGCCGCGCGACCTGGTCGAGCCGAAACTCGACAAGACCGGGGCCGTCACGGGCTCGATGGGGCCCCTGGCGCTGACCCGCACCAGCGGTTCTCACATGACGCCGTCGGGCGCGGCGTCCGACTTCGACCAGAACAAGAACGCGGGCTTCGAAACCCGCCCCGCGGGCAACGCCGTCAATCTCGAAGAGGAGATGATGAAGGCCGCCAGCAACCAGATGGACTACGCGGCGGTGACCTCGCTCTATTCGAAGAGTTTGCATCTGCTCAAGACCGCGATCGGCAAGGGTTAGAGCATGATCCGGGGAACAGAAGGACTGGAGGAGGCGCATCATGGCCAATGACAGCAGCGACTTCGCCCGCTCGATGGCGATCGCGACCTCCGGTCTGCGGGCGCAAGCCGGCCGCATGCGGGTGATCTCGGAGAACATCGCGAACGCGGATTCGACCGCACAGACATCAGGCGGCGATCCCTACCGGCGCAAGGTTCCGACCTTCTCCTCCGCGCTCGACCGCACGCTCGACGCGCAGGTCGTCACGCTCGGCAGGATCAAGCCCGACCAGTCGAACTTCCGCGTCAAATACGAACCGAACAATCCGGCCGCGGACGCCAGCGGCAACGTCAAATATCCCAACGTCAACTCCGTGGTCGAGATGACCGACATGCGCGACGCGCAGCGGTCCTACGAGGCCAATCTCAACATCATCAGTGCGACGCGCCGGATGATCCAGCGCACGCTCGACATCCTCAAGAGCTGAACAGGACAATTGAGCCATGGCATCACCGACAATCGCCGCCAACGCTTACGCCAACCTTGCCCGGGTGCTGGAGAACGGCGGTGCCGGCAAAGGCACCGAGGCAGGCGGGCAATCCTTTGCTTCGCTGCTGAAGGATGCCGTCGGCAGCGTCATGGAGTCCGGCCGCAAGTCGGATGCGCAGACGGTGGCGATGGCCGCCGGCAAGGCCAACGTGATGGACGTGGTGACGGCCGTTGCAGACACCGACGTCGCCGTGTCCACCCTGGTCTCGGTCCGCGACCGCGTGATCGCGGCCTATGAAGACATCATGAAGATGCCGATTTGAGAGAGGATGGCGCTCGCCTCGATCGTCATTGCGAGCGCAGCGAAGCAATCCAGAATCTCTCCGCTGCGGCAGTCTGGATTGCTTCGTCGCAAGGGCTCCTCGCAATGACGAGGAGGAGCCGGAATATCCTTGCCGCAGTGGCGGGGAAGAAGGTTGAACAAGGAATTCAAATGACCGGCCCCGAAACCCTCGACGTTGCCCGCGATGCGATCTGGACGATCGTGATCGTGTCCTCACCCCTGATGCTGGTCGGCCTCGTGGTCGGCGTCATCGTGTCGCTGTTTCAGGCGCTGACGCAGATCCAGGAACAGACGCTGATCTACGTGCCGAAGATCCTGGCCATCTTTGCCACGATGCTGCTGGCGCTGCCGTTCATGGCCGACGCGCTCCATTCCCATATGCTGCGGATCTCATCGCGAATCATCGGCGGCTGAGGCACAATGCGCGAAGCATGCGCATCGATGTCTCGTTATTGCCGGCGCTCGCCGCTGCCTTCATGCTCGCCTTCGCCCGGGTCGGTGCCATGGTGATGCTGCTGCCAGCGCTGGGCGAGTCCAACATTCCGACGCGGATAAAGCTGTCGATCGCGCTGCTGCTCACGCTTATCATCCTGCCGCTGCACCGCAACGCCTACCACGTCGACATGGGCTCGCTCGCGCCGCTCCTGGTCATGATGCTGCATGAGATCGCGATCGGCATCGTGCTGGGCGCGACCGCGCGCGTGACGCTGTCGGCGCTCCAGGTCGCGGGGGCCGTGATCGCGCAGCAGATGGGGCTCGGATTCGTCACCTCGGTCGACCCGACCCAGGGGCAGCAGGGCGTGCTGGTCGGCAACTTCCTGACCATGCTGGGCGTGACGCTGCTGTTTGCCACCGACAGCCATCATCTGGTGATCGCGGCGCTGAACGACAGCTATACGATCTTCTCGCCGGGCGAGACCGTGTCGAGCGGCGATGTCGCCGCGCTCGCAACGCGCGCCTTTGCCGCCGCGTTTCGCCTGGGCTTGCAGCTCTCGGGGCCGTTTCTGGTGTTCGGCCTGGTCTTCAACATCGGGCTCGGCGTGCTGGCGCGGCTCATGCCGCAGATGCAGGTCTATTTCGTCGGTGTGCCGCTCTCGATCTTCGCGGGCTTCCTCGTGCTCGCCGTGGTGCTCACGGCGATGATGGGGACGTATCTGGATTACTTCATCGGTGTCATGCACCAATTGATGCCGCTCAGGTAACGATAGCGGCACCAGCAAAATTATAAGTGTCTTGTAGCGCCCTTGTGCTTTCCGAACTTCGTGCACAGGGGCCGCGAGGGTGACGAACTTCGGAAGGCGGGCGCTACGTGGCAGAAGACAACGATCCAGAGAGTCAAACAGAAGACCCGACGCAAAAGCGCCTGGACGACGCGCTCGAACGCGGCGACGTCGCCAAGAGCCAGGAGATCAACACCTGGTTCATGATGGCGGGCGGCACGCTCGTGGTCTCGACCTTCTCGGGCTCGGTCGGCAGCGGGCTGCTGACGCCGATGCGCAACCTGCTCGCCAATTCCTGGATGATCAAGACCGACGGCAAGGCTCTGCTCGCGCTGATGCAGCAGATCGAGTTCGCGGTGCTCGCCGCGATCGGCGTGCCCCTCTTGATGCTGGTGCTGGCGGCGATTGCCGGCAACCTGCTCCAGCATCGGCTGGTGTGGTCGGCCGAATCCCTGACACCGAAGTTCAGCAAGATCTCGCCTGGCGCCGGCTTCAAGCGCATCTTCGGCAAGCAGGCGGCGGCCAATTTTCTCAAAGGCATCGGCAAGCTGGTGCTGCTCGGCGTGGTCATGACCATGATCCTGTGGCCCGAGCACCATCGCATGGAGGCGATGGTCAGGCTCGATCCGGCCGCCATGCTCGGCGCCGGCACCAGCATGACCATTCATCTGCTCGGCGCAGTGGTCGCGGCGCTCGCGATCGTCGCCATCGCCGATTATTTCTTCCAGTATCGCAGCTGGTTCCAGCGGCAGAAGATGTCGCTCCAGGAGATCAAGGAAGAGTTCAAGCAGTCCGAAGGCGATCCGCACATCAAGGGCAAGATCAGGCAACTCCGGCAGCAGCGCGCCAAGAAGCGCATGATGTCGGCGGTTCCCAAGGCCTCCGTGATCATCACCAACCCGACCCACTATTCCGTCGCGCTGTCCTACGAGCGCGGCATGTCGGCGCCGATCTGCGTCGCCAAGGGCGTCGACAACCTCGCCTTCAAGATCCGGGAGATCGCGCGCGAGCACGATATCCCGATCGTGGAGAACGTGCCGCTCGCCCGTGCGCTCTACGCCACCGTCGACATCGACCAGGAAATCCCGACCGAGCACTATCATGCGGTCGCCGAAGTGATCGGCTACGTCATGCGGCTGAAGCGCGGATTCGGCGCGGGACGGGGGTAAACCACCCGAAAAGTACCGGAAATGGCCGTAATCTGGGAATCAGCGTACCTTTCGACCCCGCTGCCCTTGCACCTCAGGGTCCGATTCAGGCAGGGAGGACCCGCGCGCTCCGTAGCGCGTTGATTCTCTGCCGACAGGCTGCGCCACCTCGAGATGACCGCCGAGACCGACCACGACCTCACACGCGAGCCCGTTGCGGCGCACGAGCCGTCGCCGCGCTCGGGCAGCATTGCGCTGGTGCTGCTGGTGGCCGCCGGCCTCGTCGCTGTCGCCGTCGGGCTAATGACGCTCGGGCGTGCGCAGGCGCAGCCCTATATTCTCGGCATCCTCGCCGTGCTGGCAATGGTCGGCCTGTTCAACCTGTTCGCCTTCGCGGCCGGCATCATCCGCTTCGCCGACCGCAATCTCGACGATCCCATCATTGGCCGCATCTCCGATCATGCGTTCGACGGGCTCGCGGTCACCGATGCCCGCGGGCATGTGGTCTATTCCAACACCGCCTATCTGACGCTGACCGGGGCTGCCGGGCCGCAGGACGTGCGCCCGGTGGAACGCGTCTTCATCGGCAACCCGGATGTCTCCGAAGCCGTGTTCCGGCTGCTGAAAGCCGCACGCGAAGGCAAGCGTCAGCAGGAAGAGGTACGCATCTCCGGCCAAGACGGCAGCCAGGGCCGCTGGCTGCGCATGCGGGTGCGCCCGCTCGGCACCGGCAAGCGCGAGGCGAAATACGCGGTGTGGTCGATCGCCGACATCACCCGCGACCGCGAGCGGCAGGAGGACGTGTTCCAGGAGCTCCAGCACGCCATCGAATATCTCGATCACGCGCCTTGCGGCTTCTTCTCGGTCGATCCGGCCGGCGAGCTCGCCTATGTCAACGCGACGCTGGCGAACTGGCTCGACTACGACCTCGCCGAGATCGGTTCGGGCGGCCTGAAGCTGACCGACATCGTCTCCGGCGACGGCGCCTCGCTGCTCACTTCGATCGTGGCGGTACCGGGCGAAGTGAAGACCGAGGTCTTCGACATCGACCTGCGCATGCGCACCGGCAAGACCATGCCGGTGCGGCTCTATCACAAGCTCGCCTTCGGCGCCGACGGCGCGCCGGGCCCGTCGCGCACACTGGTGATCAGCCGCGCCCGCGATGAGCGCAGCGATCCGGACCGCGCCGCCGAAGTGCGCTTCATGCGCTTCTTCGACCATACGCCGATGGCGATCGCGACCGTCGATCGCGCCGGCAATGTCGTGCGCGCCAATGCGCGCTACGCCAAGCTCGGCCAGGCGCTGGGGCTCGACAGCGCCTCCAAGTCGATCTTCCGCGCGGTCAATTCGCGCGACCGGCACCTCCTGATCGCGGCTATCAACCAGGCGGCCGAAGGCCAGGCCGACATCGCGCCGGTCGAAGTGGCCCTGGAAGGGCCCAAGGAGCGCTGGGGCCAGTTCTTCGTCACGCCGGTCGATTCGGCGGAGAACGACGCGGAAGCCGCCATCGTGCACATGCTCGAGACCACCGAGCGGCGTGCGCTGGAGAACCAGATCAACCAGTCGCAGAAAATGGAGACGGTTGGCCAGCTCGCCGGCGGCATCGCCCACGACTTCAACAACGTGCTGTCTGCCATCATGATGGCGAACGACTTCCTGCTGAACGCGCACAAGCCGACCGATCCGTCGTTCCAGGACATCATGCAGATCAAGCAGAACGCGACGCGTGCCGCCACGCTGGTGCGGCAGTTGCTTGCGTTCTCGCGGCGGCAGACGCTGCGGCCGCAGGTGCTCGATCTCGGCGATGCCCTGAGCGATCTCACCATGCTGCTGCGCCGGCTGATCGGCGAGAAGGTCAAGCTTGACCTCGTCCACGGCCGCGACCTCTGGCCGGTGAAGGTCGACGTCTCACAATTCGAGCAGGTGATCGTCAACCTCGCAGTGAACGCGCGTGACGCGATGCCCGACGGCGGCAAGCTGATCATCCGTACCGCCAACGTCCCCACCGACGACGCGGGCAAGCTCGCCTACAAGGGCATGCCGGCGGCGGACTATGTCCGGATCGAGGTCGCCGACACCGGCACCGGCATCCCCGCCGATATCCGCGACAAGATTTTCGAGCCGTTCTTCTCGACCAAGGAGGTCGGCAAGGGAACCGGGCTCGGTCTCTCCACCGTCTACGGCATCGTCAAGCAGACCGGCGGTTTCATCTACGTGGATTCCGAACCGGGGCAGGGCACCTCGTTCCACATCTTCCTGCCGCGCCACCAGGCCGAGCCTGACGTGCAGGTCGAGCCGCCGGCGGCTGCGGCCGGCGCGACAAGCGGTGCCGGGAAGGAAGCTGCGGCCGTCGAGGCCAAGCCGCGTACCGACCTCACGGGGCAGGGTACCATCCTGCTGGTCGAGGACGAAGAGGGCCTGCGTGCGCTGAACGCGCGCGGCCTACGTTCGCGTGGCTACACCGTGGTCGAGGCCGAGAACGGCGTCGAGGCGATGGAGGTGCTGGAGGAGCAGAGCGGCGCGATCGATCTCGTCGTCTCCGACGTCGTGATGCCCGAGATGGACGGCCCGACGCTTTTGAAGGCGATGCGGGAGAAGAACCCCGACATCAGGTTCATCTTCGTCTCCGGCTACGCCGAAGACGCGTTCGAGAAGAGCCTTCCCGAGGGCCAGCAGTTCGACTTCCTGCCAAAGCCCTTCACGCTCAGCCAGCTCGTGGCGGCGGTAAAGGAGACGATGACGAAGCAGGGGTGAGGCACTCAACGACGAAGCAGGGGTGAGGCACTCAACGAGGAAAGGGCGGAGCTCCTATCGTAAGACCACCGGTAACCCGCGACCTCCATTCCCTGCCGCACCGGCGAAAGCCCCCGCGAAATACGGGTTTTTGTCCCACTCCCGCGACTGAGGGCCGCAGCCACAGGTTCCGAAACCGACTTCACTTTTCAGGAAGTCTACCCATCTTGAGAGCACGTCCCCATGCCGGGGATATGGGAAACGCACATGACTTTCTCGCTCCGCTCCCGCAACCTCTTCAAGACGATCGCCGTCATGCTGGCGCTTGCGCTGCCGACTGCGCTGGCGATCTCGTCTGCCGACGCCCGCGTCGGTGGCGGCTTCTCGTCGGGTTCGCGCGGTTCGCGCACCTATTCGGCCCCGCCGTCGACCAGGACCGCGCCGGGCTCCGCCTCGCAGTTCAACCGCACCTATACCCAGCCGGGTGCGGGCATGAATTCGGCTGCGACCGCGCCGGCGCGCGGCGGTCTGTTCGGCCGCGGCGGCGGCTTCCTCGGCGGCCTTGCGGCCGGCTTCCTCGGCGCAGGCCTGCTCGGCATGCTGTTCGGTGGCGGCCTGTTCGGCGGCCTCGGCGGTTTGTCCTCGATCCTCGGCCTGATCATCCAGATCGTGCTCGTGGTGTTCGTGGTGCGGCTGGCGATGTCCTGGTGGCAGCGCCGTCACACGCCGCAGGCAGCCTATGCCAATGCAGGTACAGGTGCCGGACCGCAGCCGGACCAGCGCAGCGGTCTCGGCGGCTTTGGCTTCGGCGCCAATGCCAACAACGCGCCGCTCGAGATCAAGCCGGACGATTACGAGGCGTTCGAGCGCCTGCTTGGCGAGATCCAGACGGCCTGGTCGAACGAGGACGTGGCCAAGCTGCACACGCTCGCAACGCCGGAGATGGTCTCCTATTTCGAGCAGGACCTCGCCCAGAACCGCGCGCGCAACGTCGTCAACAAGGTGACCGACGTCAAGCTGCTGCAGGGCGACCTCGCGGAAGCCTGGCGCGAAGGCGAGACCGACTACGCCACGGTGGCGCTGCGCTTCGCGCTCACCGACAAGACGGTGGACCGCAACAGCGGCACTCTCGTCGCGGGCAGCGAGCAGCCCGGCGAAGCCACCGAGGTCTGGACGTTCGCGCGGCGGCCCGGCAGCGGCTGGGAATTGTCGGCGATCCAGCAGACCAACTGATCTCGTGCGATTGAAGACGAGGGCGTCGTGCTCCGGCACGGCGCCCTTTTCGTTGGGCGCGCGGCTCGCTTCACGCGGAGGGATTCTGGATCGCGTCGCGGAGCCTGTCATCGGGCCCCGCGCCATGCGCGGACCCGTTGGCTCTCAATTATGGTGGCTCTCAATGATGGAGTGTGTTGCCGGAGCGTTCCGCCCTCGCGCTAACGGAACCCGAACCGGAGTGCTACATTGGTCCGGACGCAATCTCGGTCACGGACCTCTCTCATGAAATACGAGCTCTACTACTGGCCCGAGATCCAGGGCCGCGGCGAATATGTGCGGCTGGCGCTGGAGGAGGCGGGTGCCGCTTATGCGGACGTCGCGCGCGGCCCGCGCGGCACGGCCGCTATGATGAAGATGATGGACGCGCAGAAGGGTACGCCGCCCTTTGCGCCGCCGTTCCTGAAAGCAGGCAAGCTCGTCATCGGCCAGACTGCCAATATCCTGCTCTATCTCGGCAGCCGCCACGGGCTGGCGCCGAAGACGGAGGCAGGAAAACTCTGGGTGCACCAGCTTCAGCTCACAATAACCGACCTCGTGGTCGAGATTCACGACACCCATCATCCGCTCGGACCCTCGCTCTATTACGAGGACCAGAAGCCGCCGGCGAAGAAGCGCGCCGCCGATTTCTGGGACGAGCGCGTGCCGAAATATCTCGGCTATTTCGAGCAGCTTCTCGCTGCCAATGGCGGCGCCTATGTCACCGGCCGCAGGCTGACCTATGTCGATCTCTCGTTGTTCCAGATCGTCGCGGGGCTGCGCTATGCCTTCCCCAAGCGCATGAAGGCGTTCGAGACGGACATTCCGGGTCTCCTCGATCTGCACGACCGGATCGCTGCGCGGCCCAACGTCAAGGCCTATCTCGAAAGCCGACGCCGCATTCCCTTCAACGAGCAGGGCATCTTCCGCCGCTATCGCGAGCTGGATGGTTAGCCTGATCTGCCCTCACCAGACGCCCGGCACCAGGCGATAGCGCACCCGCGCCGCGTAGTCGGCATAGCCCGGCAGGCCCTCGCGCAAGGTGCGTTCCTCGATTCCGATGCGGATCGCGAACAAGGCGACCAAGATCGGCACCATCGCAAGTCCCCACCACGAGCCCAGCAGCAGCGGCACGCCGGTGAAGAACAGGACCATGCCGCTATACATGGGATGACGCACATGGGCGTAGGGGCCGGTCGAGATCACGCGCTGCGCGCGCTCGGCCTGCAGCTTCACCACGGGGGCAGCGAACGAGTTCTCGCGGAACACCCAGAGCGTGAATAGCGTCGAGAGCAGGAACAGCGCGAAGCCGACCGCCTGTAACGCGACCGGCATGTCGGACGATTGAACGCGCCGGTCGACGCCCATCAGCGCCAGCCAGGCCAGCATCGCAACGACGAAAACACTCATGAATGCCTTGTCGGCGGCGGGCTGATCCTTCTGCAGGACCGGCCGCAGACGCTCGGCGAGCAGCGCCGGATCGATCCGGTAGAGCCACCAGCCGCAGAGCGGGCCGAGCAGGATGCATGTCGCGAGGAACAGCCAGGCCGAGGGCCAATGCAAGGTCCCGGCGGATGCGAACAGCAGCGCGCCCATCGCGACGGTGGTGATCGTGTTCTGCAGCAGCAGTTTGGCGATCATGCGCGGGATCCCGGGATGCCCGCGCATGATGTTGGTCCCGCTATCCGGCAAAGATGCGGCCGGACACGCGAAAGCTCCGATTGGCCGGACCGGGCCTTTCAGCTTTGGCAAGCTTTGATCAGGCGATCTGATCGATCCGTGTGCCCTGGCCCGGTGGCAGCGGCGCGGGCGGCGGCGGCTTGTAGGTCGGATCCTCGTCCTTGGTCCTGGTCTGATCGTCCTGCTGCTTGGTCGTGTCGTAGTTCGGAACCACGATCGCGATCGGCGGCGGCGCTACGGTAGAAACCTTCATCCGCAAATCCTCACACAGGGAAACAATCGACCCTGCGCTGCGAGGAGCGAAAGATCCTTCAAGGCAATCGTTAAAATGCGAGGAGATTGCCGCGATCGGGAGCGCGCGTCTCGCGCCTCCATTGCGCAACTCAAGTGAGACGACGAGACGTTCCCTCGTCATTGCGGGTTGGGACCGTTGAGGCGCCGACCCGGATTGAATGGCGAGTGCTCCGCCTATTCGTCCTTGCCGCGCGTGATCGCAATGGATGCGTCCCTCTTGGTGCGGGTGCATTCCATGTTGAGCCGGCGATAGCGCATGCTGATCTTGTCGCCGCGCAGCAGCCCCATCCGCTTCAGGCAGCGCATCGCGCCCCTCGTGGTATCGTCCTTGGTCACGGTGAAGACGATCGCCGCCATCGTTCCCACCAGCGCATAGAACTCCGGCGTGGGCTTGCGATTACCCTTGGCATAGAGCTCGATGGAATATTTGTCGCCGCGGCAACCCACGGACAACTCCTTGGCGGCGGGGTGCGAGAGGTAGACGATGTTGGCGGCCCGGAAATTCACCTTGAGGCGGTCGACCTGGCTCGACAGCTCCTTGGCGCTGTCGTCGCAGCGGTCGGCACGGGCAGGCGAACTGAGGGTCACAAGTCCGGTGACAGCGGCGGCGACCAGGATCGCGCCACGAACGTTCAGTTTCAAAGTCATGATAAAAAGCCCCTTAGGGCGCGCATTCAACCGTCGGCGCGCCCGGAGTGCAAGAGCGGCAACGGGCATTTCCACGCGCTGCGCCGATGCCGTCGCGAGCCCGAGCCGACCTCCCCCATACGCACCGTTCCCTTTCCTTTCCGCTCAAAATGGGCTTAGAACGCTTCTACGCCTAGAGGCCCGCGAGGGCTCCAAACCCCCGAGATTCGCTCCCATGAACGCTCCCACCGCCTTTCCCGACCAGTCCAAGCCCGTTCCGCCCTACAAGCACACGCCGCTGTTCCCGCTGGGCAAGGACGAGACGCCCTACAAGAAGATCACGTCCGAGGGTGTCAGGGTCGAGAAGGTCCTGGGCAAGGACATGCTGGTGGTGTCGCGCGAGGCGCTGCGGGTGCTGTCGGAAGCGGCTTTCGGCGACATCAACCATTACCTGCGGCCCGGCCACCTGAAGCAGCTTCGCGCGATCCTGGAGGATGGCGAGGCCAGCCCCAACGACAAGTTCGTCGCGCTGGACTTTCTGAAGAACGCCAATATCGCCGCCGGCGGCGTGCTGCCGATGTGCCAGGACACCGGCACGGCGATCATCATGGGCAAGAAGGGCTGCAACGTCATCACCGATGGCGACGACGAGGCGGCGCTGTCTGAAGGCGCGCGAGACGCCTACCTGCGGCGCAATCTGCGCTACTCGCAGGTCGCGCCGCTCTCGATGTACGAGGAGAAGAACACCGCCAACAACATGCCGGCGCAGTGTGAGATCTACGCCGAGGGTGGTTCTTCAGACGTAGATTCGGCCTACAAGTTCATGTTCATGGCCAAGGGCGGCGGCAGCGCCAACAAGAGTTTTCTGTTCCAGGCCACTCCTTCCGTGCTCACCAAGGACCGGTTGCTCGGCTTCCTCAAGGAGAAGATCCTCACCCTCGGCACCGCGGCATGCCCGCCCTATCACCTCGCGATCGTGATCGGCGGCACCTCGGCCGAGCTGTGCATGAAGACGGTGAAGCTTGCCTCGGCGCGCTATCTCGATGCGCTGCCGACCCACGGCTCGCCTGACGGCAACGCGTTCCGCGACGTCGAGATGGAGAAGGAAATCCACAAGATGACGCAAAGCCTGGGAGTGGGCGCGCAGTTCGGTGGAAAATATTTCTGCCACGACGTGCGTGTGATCCGGATGCCGCGCCATGGCGCTTCGCTCCCCATTGGACTTGGCGTGTCCTGCTCGGCCGATCGTCAGGTGCTCGGCAAGATCACGAGGGATGGTATCTATCTCGAAGAGCTCGAGCACAACCCGGCGCAGTACCTGCCTGAGGTCGAGCAGTCGCTCGGCGGCGAGGTCGTCAAGATCGACCTTAACCAGCCGATGAAGGACATTCTGGCGACGTTCTCGAAGCACCCGATCAAGACGCGGGTCTCGATGACCGGCACCATGATCGTCGCGCGCGATTCCGCCCATGCCAAGCTGCGTGAGCGGCTGGAGAAGGGCGAGCCGCTGCCGGATTATTTCAAGAACCACCCGGTCTACTATGCCGGCCCGGCCAAGACGCCCGAGGGCTACGCCTCCGGCGCGTTCGGTCCGACCACGGCGGGCCGTATGGATTCCTTCGTCGACCAGTTCCAGGCCGCCGGCGGTTCGATGGTGATGGTGGCGAAGGGCAACCGCGCGCCGGCCGTACGCGAGGCCTGCAAGAAATACGGCGGCTTCTATCTCGGCTCGATCGGCGGCGCCGCGGCGAACCTCGCCGAGCACTGCATCAAGAAGGTCGAGGTGCTCGAATATCCCGAGCTTGGCATGGAAGCGATCTGGCGCATCGAAGTCGTCGACTTCCCCGCCTTCATCATCATCGACGACAAGGGCAACGACTTCTTCAAGGAGCTGAATTTGGGCTAGCGCTTCACCCGCACGCGCGTGCGGGTGATGATGCTCGTGCCGTAACAATGATCGTCATGCCCGGGCTTGTCCCGGGCATCCACGTTCTTGGTGCCGCGATGAGACGGAGCACGCGCATGAATGCTGCGCGGCCTTTACGCGCGGGCGCCCGTGAACGGGAAGCTGCCCATCGGGCCGATGCCCATCTCGCCGCTGATGCTGTCGCCTGAGACGGTGCCGGTGAATTCGAGCGTGAGCGGCATCGGGTTGTCGATCGAGATCTTCCAGGAGACGTTGTCGCCAGAGACGGTGCCGTCGAATATCTCGGCGGTATTGCCTTCTGCACCTTGCGTGCCCGTGAGCGTGCCGCCCGAGGCCTTCAGGCTCAGCGTCGCCTGGCGCTCGCCCATTGGCGTCGTCATGGTCAGATTCCAGTTGCCGTCCACGGCCATTCGCGTCTCCCGAACAAATCCCGGCGGACCGCGACGATCCGCGGCCAGTCCGGAGCGAGCCTATAACCCAACTCGTCGCACGTGCCTAACGCTGCATTGGAGGCATTTAGGCGCGGGCGGCGGCACGCCGGCGGCTGGTGACGACGAGCCGCAGAACCGCGTATTGCACGGCAAAGGCCAGGATCTTGGCGCCGCCTGCGACCACTGTGATGTAGAACGCCCACAGCTTCAGATCGCCGGTGGAAGCGACCGCGATCATGCCGGCACCGATCACGAACATCAGTGCCGCCCAGGCATAGCCCGCAGCCGTCACATATTCCGGGACGGTCTCGGCGACGATCGGCGGCATGTAGCGCAGCATCCAGCCGCGCTTGAGCATGATCGCGCCGATCGCGAAATGCGCGATCGAGGGCTTTGCCAGCATGAAGCGAGGATCATTGGTCAGCAGCGTGATGGTGCCCAGCACGACGACGAGTGCGAGGCTCGCATAGGTCATGTAATTGAGCTGGGACCCCTTGACGCGGGCATAGATCACCTGCGCGATCGCTCCGGCAATCGCCACCGAGGTTGCCAGGACGACGTTGTCGGTGAGGAGGTAGACGACCAGGAAGACGATGGCGGAGAGGAAGTCGGAGGCGAGGCGGGCGAATACGTCCTTCATCGTCAATCCTGTTCAGCGAGCGTTGGGCAGTGCGCGAGCGGGCGTACCGTACTTGATCTGCCGATACCCGGGATACCATCTTGTGAAGTAAATCGCGCTGTTGCGGGCGGCGAAGGCGACCGCAAGGCTCGACCAGAGCGGCAGGCCGGGGATGTAGAGCAGCACGAGATTGGCGGCCGCCATCAGCAGCGCGGCCGCGGTCCAGGCGCCGGTGATGACGTAATTGGCAGTGAGAAAGCCGGGCATTGCCGCGGTCTCGGACGGCACCGATTCAACCGCATATTGCAGCGTGAAGGGACGGCGGAGCAGCATCGAGCCGAGCGAGATGACGAAGATGCCGATGTCGACCGACAGCTTGACGCCGAGCGTGCCCAGCGCCGGGTCGAGCAGCGAGAGGTAGAGGCCGATTGCGGCGAACACGACTGCCGAGCCCGCGGCCAAGATCTTCACCGAGCGGCCGCGCGCCACATCGATTGCGACGGTGGCGAGGCAGATCGCGGAGGCCGCAAACACGCTTGAAGTGGCCGACGTCACCAGCATCAGAAAGCTGTAGGCGCCGTAGGGCGCGAGGATCAGGAAAATCGCCATTGCCTATCTCGGTCAGGCCGATCTTTACGATGTAAAGATAAATAGTTCAGCGGCGAGGCCGGGTCAAGCGAAATCTTTACAGTGTCAAAATTGTGTAGGCGACCTCCAGAAAACGAAGAGCCGCAATGGCTTGGTCGGAGGCCTCATCAGCCAATTCGGTCCAGGGCAGGTGCGACAATATTGGCAGCGCGCAGGCGATCGAGAGGCCGAGGGCGAGCAAGATGCCGCCGTTGAAGATGGCGTGGCTGCTCCGCCGCAGCGGGACCATGAGCACGATGCAGGCGAGGGCGAAGACGATGAGGCCGTCTGCGGTATTCGAGGATATGTGCATGGAGGATTCCCGTTTCCGCGATGTCATTCCGGAGCGACGCGGAGCGTCGAGCCCGGAATCCATTGGGCGGCAGAACATGCGGTGAAATGGATTCCGGGCTCGCGACTGCGTCGCGCCCCGGAATGACAGCTGCTAGCGCGCCCCCACCCAATTGCCGTGAAAACCGTCGGGCACGCGGTGGCCGAGCTGCACCAGCGCGACGGGGCCCGCCTCGACGTCGGTGGCGTTGAACACGGCGAGGTCGCTGCGGTTCTCTCGCGCCCGCCAGACCACCGCCAGCAGCCAGCCATCGCCTTCGGCCGCATCCTTCGATCGCTCGACGAACACCGGCTCCGAGGTGGTGTCGCCGGCGGGCAGCAGATAGTGGCCGAGTCGGCGACCATTGCCGTCGACATGAACGAGGCCAGAGAGGGCGCCGAACATCGGCAGTCGCGGATTGGCGCAGGCGTACCAGCCGTGTCGGTTTTTGAGCCCGGCGCGGCGGTCGTCGATGCGCGGAAATTCGCCGGTGAGATCGTCGAGATAAGTCTGCTGGAAGCGGTCGGTATTCCCTGAGAGATCGAACGTCCAGCGGCAGTGGCGGGCACGCGACTTCTCCGGATCGGTCGGCCGTCCATCGGGATGCGGAAATAGCGGCGCCTCCTCGAACTGCATGACGTCGGCGATGATGCGGCTATCGTCCTCCCACGCATTCATGACGTGGAAAACGTAACAAGTCTCAGCGCGGAACCAGACGACCTCCTTCGCCGTGCCGTTGCGCTTCATCACGCCGACATAGGCGCCCTTGTCCGGCTCCCAGGCGTAGGGCGGCCGCCCGCTCATGGCGCGCTCCGTGCTGCCGGCAACGGGAAGGATCGGAAACAGCACATGATTCGCGGTCACGATGAAGTCGTGCACCATGCTGGCATAGGGCGCCTCGAACCGCTCGAAGCGCGTCGCCCTGCCGGAGGCATCGATCGAGCCGCAGGAGAGGGCAGGCGTCAGCCGACCTGCCGCGTTGTAGCCGAAGAACACGAGCTCACCGGTCACGGGATCGATCTTCGGATGCGCCGTGAAGCTGCCGGCGACGCGGCCCTGATAGCTGTGATAGCCGCGCGTTGCCAGCGTGTCCGGCTCGATCTCGGTCGGCAGATGTGCCTCCTCCAGCGCGAGCAGCTTGCCGGCATGGAAGATGATGTTGGTGTTGGCGACGCCGCCATCGGTGAGATCAGCCGGGGCACGCGGCAGCTTGCGGCCGAAGCCGCCGAACAGGGCGCGGCCGGCATCGTGCTCGGCAAGCCATTTCGGCGTGCGGACCCAGCGGTTACGGTAGCTGGCGCGTCCGTCCTCGAGGTGAAACGCATGCAGCATGCCGTCGCCGACGAACCAGTGCGCGCCCGGCGCGTCGAACTGCGGATTGGGGCCGTTGCGATAGAGCGTGCCATTCAGCTCGCGCGGCAATTCGCCGATGATTTTCAGGAATGGCGCGTCCGCTTCGAACGGGATCGGCGCGATATTGCTGCGGCGCTCGGCGATGGCGTCGTGCTGCACGGCGTATCCCTCCCTATCTTTACATCGTAAAGATGAAATAGGGCGGATCGCTGCGCCGGTCAAGTGAAATCTTTACACTGTCAATATCGCGTCATATAGCTTGCAGATGGCCAAGAGCGATACCAAGGGCGAAACGACGCGAAGCCCACGCGTCCCGAAGAGACCGTCAGCAGGGCGCGCGCCGGCGCGTCCGGCGCGACGTCCGGCAAGCGCGAAGACCGAGTCGCCGTATCACCACGGCGCCTTGCGCGAGGCGCTGTTGCAAGCCGCCGAGCGCGTGCTGGAGCGCGAGGGGCTTTCCGGCCTTACGTTGCGCGCGGTGGCACGCGAGGCCGGGGTTTCGCATGCGGCGCCCACCCATCATTTCGGCGATCTCACGGGCCTGATCAGCGAGCTCGCGGCCGTCGGCTTCCGCCAGTTCAACATTGCAATGGCATCGGCCGATGACACCGCCACCACGCCGCTCGAGCGCGCGCTGGCGCGGCCGAAAGCCTATGTCGCCTATGCGCAGGCCCATCCCGGCATGTACGGCATCATGTTCCGCACCGAGCGGCTGGATTATTCCAGACCCTCCCTGCACGAGGCGGCCGAAGCCTCTTTTGCCGGGCTCGCCAATGCCGTCGGCATGATGCGGCAGGAGCAGATCAGCGGCGACGCGCTGACGCTGAACCAGGGCGCCGCGATCGCACGCGCATGGTCGATGGTGCACGGCTTCACCATGCTACTGCTCGATGGACGGCTCGAAGACATTTTGGAGCGGCTCCCCGAGGGGACGACGGCCGAACGCCTGCTCGAGGCGATGCTGACGGCGCCCGTCACCACGAAACTTCCCGCATAGCGGCCATTTGAGCCCGCCGAGGCCTTCGTCGCGAGCTCGACGGCACGGCCGCGCCTACGTGCTGCGCACGGACTGGGCGTCGGCGCTGTTCAGGCCGATGCAAGTCATCAAGACAGCCAGGCCTGTGCTGGTGATGTGGTTCATCATGAGCCTTGATAGTACGGGAACTCCCTTTCATCAGACGCCTTCATTGTGGGCAAGGTTCAAACAAGCTCGGGATATACCTGACAGCGGCGCGGAATCGTTCTAGAAGAGCGGCTTCGCTTGGGCTCCTCCAGCCTCGTTCGCGTCCTCGTTCTCTGATCATGCCAGTCATCAACTCGCAAAAACCTTATCGCGTCGGCCGCTCCAAGACCGGGCTCGGCCTCTTCGCCACCAAGCCAATCAAGAAGGGCACCCGGATCATCCGCTATTTCGGACCGATCCTGGATTCGCGGATTCCGGCACACGACGAGATCGAGAACAAATATTTGTTCGAACTCAACGGCCGCTGGACCATCGACGGTTCGGTGCGCAAGAACCTGGCCCGCTACATCAACCATTCCTGCCGGCCCAACGCCGAGTCCGACGTCCGGCCGCGCGAGCGCAAGGTCTTCATCCGCGCCATCAGAAACATCGAGCCAGGCGACGAGATCAACTACGATTACGGCACCGACTATTTCAAAGCCTATCTGAAGCCGATCGGCTGCAAATGCGCCTCCTGCGAGAAGAAGCGCAAGAAGCTGCGCGCCGAGGCGCGGGCCGAACGCGCCAAGGTCAAGGCGCGTGCCGGGCGCAAGGCCAAGAAGGCGAGTGCCAAGAGTCCGAAAAACACGGCCGCCAAAAAGAAGAAGCTCAACGGTCACGCCGTCGGCAAGGCGAACGCCCGCGCGCGGGCGTGACCGTTAACCGCAGTGTCATGCCCCGCGAAGGCGGGGCATCCAGTACGCCGCGGCTTCTGCGTATTCGGCAGCGTCTCTGGAATACTGGGTCGCCCGGCTAAACCCTACGATATGCACACTTCTGATTCGAACTTCTTGGTGGGCGAGACGAAAACGTGAGTCGTCAGAGTCACTTGCTTCGGCTGTGACGACATTGGATTGCCGAAGGCAGGCATTCGGCTAAGCCATTGAAGATGATTCTGTTTTTGAGATGTGTGAATCTAATAGGGCTAAACCGGGCGACGACAGCAGCGGATGCGGCCTCACGCCGCCGCCACACGCCCGCTCCTTCGCAATCCCAGATATTGCAACTCGGCGAACACGCCGGTGGCGATCGCCTGCGCCACGACCATCACCTCACCTGCAAGGTTCGGCGACACCCCGCCGGAGAGCAGCAGCGCGATGCTGCCGACCGTCCAGGCCGCATTGCCGATCACGACCAGCAGCACGAGCGACTTCGCCACCGAGGTGCGTGAGGCCAGCCAGCCAACCAGCGCGGCGTAGGCGATCAGGAACAGGCCGGTCTCACGCAGCAGCGCTTCCGGCAGGTTGAACAGCGTCGCGAACGCGCCGGCGCCGAAGGTGAAGCCGAGGGCGGCGATGCCGCTGAAGATGGCATCGGCAAGCAGCGCGCGGCGCAGGAAGGTGGATGCGTCGATCATCGTAGGTCTCCATGGTTTGGGGGCTCGGGGTGAAACTCAGTGCCATCCGCGCCACCAGGCGCGGAGCAGGCGAGCGAGGCGGAACGGACAGAGGCTTCTGCCCACGCCATGCTCGAAGACTGTGACGTGCGCGAGCACATAATCGCCGGTCGAATGCACCAGCGGCTCCGGCATGTTGAGGCTGCGCGCCAGCATCCGCGTGGCGAATGCCATGGCCCAGGGAACAAGGTGGTCCGCGACGGTCCGGTAGAACAGCAGCGCGATCATGGTCATCTCCTGTTGCGACCGAAGATGCGCGCGCCCGCGCCCCAATTCGATTACCTCGCGGGTAATGGAAGGGCCGAAATCCGCATGCTAGGTTTTCGACCATGAACGCACATGCATCCACGGCACGTACCGAACGCAGCCAGCCGATCCATATCGGCGACCATCTGCGCGAATGGCGGCAGCGCCGCCGCATGAGCCAGCTTGATCTTGCGGGCGAAGCCGAGATCTCGGCGCGTCACTTGAGCTTCGTCGAGACCGGCCGCGCCGCGCCGTCGCGCGACATGGTGCTGCGGCTCGCCGAGCGTCTCGACGTGCCCTTGCGCGAACGCAACGTGCTGCTGGTCGCCGCCGGCTATGCGCCGGCATTCCAGCAGCGCCCGCTGGAGGATCCCGCCTTGAAATCAGCCCGCCAGGCGATCGACCTCGTGCTCAAAGCGCACGAGCCCAATCCCGCGCTTGCGGTGGACAGGCACTGGAACCTGGTCTCCGCCAACCGCATGGTGGCGCCGCTGCTCGACGGCATTCCGCAGCGGCTGCTCGGCCAGCCCTTCAACGTGCTGCGGCTCGCCTTTCATCCCGAGGCGCTGGCGCCGCGCACGGTCAATCTCGCGGAATGGTGCGGGCATCTTTTGGAGCGGCTGCACCGGCAATGTGAGGCGACCGCCGATCCTGAACTGATCAAGCTCTACAACGACCTCAAGAGCTATCCCATTCCGGCGCGCGCGGGGCCGCTGTCGAGCGACAACGTCGCGATCCCGTTCAAGCTGCGCCACGGCGGCGAGATCCTGAGTTTCTTCTCCACGACGATGGTGTTCGGCACGCCCGTCGACATCACCCTGTCGGAGCTGGCGCTGGAAACCTTCTTCCCGGCGGACGAGCGCACCGCCGCGCGGCTCAGGCAGATCTCAGCAGCCATGACTTAGCGCCCTTGCCTCGGAGCGGGTTCGGCTTATCTTCGTACGAACCGGTAACGCCCGAAGGAGGCGCCTGACATGAGCACGCTGAAACCGCTCCAGATCGACGTCGTCTCCGACGTGGTGTGTCCCTGGTGCTATATCGGCAAGCACCGGATCGAGAGTGCGCTCGCGCTCGTGCCTGACGTCCCGGTCAAGCTCAATTTCCGCCCGTTCTTCCTCAATCCCTGGGTGCCGCGCGAGGGCATCAGCCGCGAGGACTATCTCACCACGAAATTCGGTTCGGTCGAGGCCTATAAGGGCATTGCGGGACGGGTCGTTGCAGCTGCAAGCGAAGAGGGCCTCGTCTACAAGCCCGAACTGGTCGCGCGTCAGCCCAACACGACCGACTGCCACCGCCTGATCCTGTGGGCCGAGGCGATCGGCAAGGCACCCGAGTTGAAGCAGCGCCTGATGGAGCTGTATTTCCGCGACGGCGGTGATCTCACTGATGTGAACGTGCTGGTGCAGGCGGCCGCTGATGTCGGCCTCGATGCCGAGGACGTGCGCCGGCGCCTTGCCACCGACGAGGACGTCGCGCGCGTCTCGGCCGACGCTCAGGAAGCCGCCGAGAAGGGCATCTCCGGTGTGCCGACCTACGTATTCGCGCAGAAATACGCCGTCTCGGGCGCGCAGGACCCGAACCTGCTCGCGCGGGCCATCCGCCAGGTCTCGGCGGAGATCAACGCCCAGGCGGCGGAATAGCTTTCGCTGATTTGCGGAGCCGGCGAATCGCGCGTCGCGCGGTCTCGTGCGCGGCGTTGAGACCGACAAGCGTCCCGTGAATGAGCGCGACGACCGGATCGTTCCGCTTCAGCGGAATGAGCACGTCGCCGATTGCAAAGCGTCCCCGCCAGATCGGGTTGATCATGGGGTGATCGGCGCCTGCGGTGGAGTCCGCGCTGGCGACGGCGGGATCGGCGCAGAGATGGCGGGTGAGTTCGAGGGTGAGCTGCACGCCCGGCGAATATCTTGCAAAGCGCTCGTCGATGCCGAGCTTGAAGAAGAAGGCGCGGTCCTGATGGCGCAACACGACGCCGGCGGCCACCGCTGTCGTCCCGACGCGAAGCGTGATGATCTCGCATTGTGCGGTCTCCGCCAGCGCCGGCACGGCGCGGCGAATGAAGGCCGCATCGCCCGCATGCTGAACCAGCGCGGTGCCGCGCTTGCCCTTCCAGCCGCTGGCTTCGAGCTGCAAGAATGTTTCGAGTGCGGATCCGATCTCGTCAGGCCGGCGTGCGACGTCGAACGTAACAGGGCCGTGCTGTTCGAGGCGATGGCGCTGGCGGCGCAACTCCTTGAGCTTTTTGGTGCCGAGTGCGTCGCGCAGCAGCGTTTCGCCGTCCTGCGTCGCGTCGAGGCTGGCGCGGAGGTAGGAGGAAAGGACGCGCGGCTTCAGGCCGTCGCGGTTCAGGACCTGCTTGAGCGCATTCATCGCAGCACCATCGAGCGCGATGTCGTTCAGCACCAGCGCGTGCGCCCCGGCCTCACGCGCCTGCTGCAACAGCTGCGTGGCCGCCTCGATCGGGGCGTCGCGGTCGATCAGCGGACTGCACAGCGTGCCGTAGGGATGCGCGCTCACCAGTGCGGGCAGGGGAATCTTCCACGCCCGCCACAGCGAGATCACCGGCATCAGCCCGATCAGGCGGGTCGAAGAGCCGTCGAATGCGGATAGTGCCGAGGCTCTAGTGCGGCCGCGCGCGGTTGCGCTGACGGCGAGCTCCCAGGCGGGCAGGTAATATCCGTTCGGCTCGACCGCACGCTGCGCGAGTGCGCGCCATTGGCCGGGGTCGATCATCGTGAGCGGGACGCGCGTGCGCGCGGCTCCGGCATGCTTTGCCGATGCCGGATTGATCGCCGCCTGCTGCGCGATGTCGACCACGTCCCGTCGTCCCCAATCACGCGGGCCGAGCCCGTGTTACGCGGGCATCCTTAGCGCAAAGAATGGAAAATACCGTTGGGGCGCCGCTTCAATTCGAGTGGTAGCGTTAACCGCGCGTTGACCACAGCCGGCCTTGAGGAACATCATGCTCGAGTGCGCAACTCGATCTTGCTGATCGACTTCATCTGGAAATTCGCTGCACCCTATTCCGGATCGTGCTTAACGCACAAACACCTCGCCGGCTTAAGCGGGGCGAGGTGTCCGGCATTGCATGACGTTACCAGCGGTCGACGCCCACGCCCACGCTGACGCCGGGCGCGCGAATGCCGACGCCGGCGCGCGGGCCGTCATCCCAGTCGCGACGATACGTCCGACGCTCGTAATAGCGTTCGCGCGGCGTGTAGTTGTAGGAGTCACGCACGATCACACGCGCACGGCCGCGCGTGCGGTAGCAGCGGCCGGCATCGTCGCAGACGAGGCGCACCTGCTGCACGAGATCCGGATTGGTGTACTCGCTGGTCGTGAAGATGTCGGAAGCCTTCGCGCTCGACGCGGCTGCCAAAGCCCCGACGCCCGCCAACAACGCAATCGTGAATGTCCTCATCATGTCCTCCACCGAAACTGCCCTCGGCGGTAACAAGAATGGGAGGCGGGGATCGTTCCGGTCGCATGCTGGTTTTTCCCGGAATCGGCTCCTTCGGGAAGGTATGTTCCCTCGTCTGACAACGACCAAAGCAAGATGCGATCCAGCAAACGGGCTTGATGCCCGAGCCGATGGCCTCATTCGTCGACGGATGACTGGATCGGCTCGTAAGTCTCGGTCCCGCAGATGTCGTCGGCTTCCGCGCGCCGGCGGTCGACGACCTTTCCGCCTGATATCGTCACGATATAGGTCTGGGCCCCGAGCGGGGTGCCGGTCGCGGAGGTCAGCTGCGCGCGGACGCAGGCGGTCCAGCCCGGTCCGCGCACCTCACGATGGGGCGGGGCGACGTGCACTTCGCGCGGATTGGAAGTGGTGAGGAAGACGACGTCGATCTGCTCTCGTACCAAGCGCCTGACGTCGGGAGGCGCTTCCGGCGGCGACTGCTCGGCCTCCTTCATGCGCATGAACTCAGGCACCGGCGCGTGGCTGTCGGCAAAGCCGCAGGCAGCGAGCGTAAGCGCGCCGGCGAGCAGCGCCGCATGAGCAATAGTCCGCAACATCCGTGAAGGTCCCCTGCGGGCAAACAGATAGGCACGAATGCGATCCGCCGAAGGTCTTGCCGATCAAGTTTTGCTGAAGCCTCGGCAATCGCGGCATTTGCTATCCCGCGATTGCAGGCTAGTTTGTACCCCGGACAATGGGGATTGCACCAATGAGGATTTTGGTCATCGCGGCCGCCGCGCTGGCACTGACGGCCGCCTCGGCGCAGGCGCAGGGCCGGCGGCAACCCCATGACGCGGCCAAGCCCGCGGACAACAAGCCCAAGGTCGACGAGAAAGCCTACAAGGCCGCGCTCGAGCGCATTCCCGAGCCCAAGGACAAGTACGACCCGTGGAGCGGGGCCCGCCCGAGCGAACCCGCCAAGAAGCCGAAATAGAATAGGCCTGGCGCTGCTCTCGTCGCGTCGCGGCAATCATCATCGTGATGTGGATGCGATGCGAACGTTCGTTGTGATAGGTTGACGCCGGACTGCAATTCCTTCCATGGGCTTCGCCGCATATGAGCAACAACGAACCGGACCTTCTGAACAACCTGCTCCAGCCGGCGCGGCTCACCTCGGTGGTTGATGTCGGGGCCAATCCGATCGATGGTGAGCCGCCCTACAAGGCGATGCTGCAACGAAGACTCTGTACCGTCATTGGCTTTGAACCGCAGGACGCGGCGCTCGCGGAGCTCAATGCCCGCAAAAGCGACCTGGAGAGCTACTATCACTATGTCGTTGGAAACGGGCACAAGGCAAGGCTACGTCTCTGCCGGATGCCGGGAATGACAAGCCTGCTGCTCCCGGACCAGAATGTGCTCTCGCATTTCGCGAAGTTTGCCGAATGGGGCAGCGTGGTCAGCGAACATCCGGTCCAGACCCGCCGGCTCGACGATATTGCCGAAATCCAGGATCTGGATTTCCTGAAAATCGACGTTCAGGGCTCGGAACTAGCCGTTTTCGGAAGTGGGCGGCAAAAACTGAAGCAGGCGGTCGCCATCGAAACGGAGGTCTCGTTTCTTTGTCTCTACAAGGAGCAGCCCACATTTGGCGACATCGATGGCGAATTGCGCAAGCATGGGTTCGTTCCCCACGCCTTCACGGCCGTCAAGCAGCGCATGATCGCTCCGTTGAGCGACCCGTCCAATCCCCACGCGGCCATGAACCAGTTGCTGGAGGCGGACATCGTCTATGTGCGAAACTTCATGCGGCCAGCCGACATGACGGTCGATCAACTCAAGCATCTGGCAATGATCGCTCATCATTGCTATCGCTCGTTTGACCTTGCAGCGAACTGCATTCACCATTTGATTGCGCGTAAAGCGATCCCCGATCGCGCGATCTACGATTACATGGCGTCCGTCCAGCTTCCCAACGCCAAGCTCTAAGCGAGATTTTGAAAAATGCGCGCATTATCGGCGCAAGTCTGTAGGAGCGGCTGTTGCGCCTTCCCGCAACCAAGTTGGCAAAACCCCAGCAATCCGTAAGCCTTGCTGGGGCCATTTTCGTCTCCGAAATTGCCGCTAATATGATCAATGACTTTGCTCTTGTGCTCAAAATCACTCCGCGACCAAATACATGACGTGGGTGGCGATCTCGACACAACTGCGGTAATCTCATGGCTTGAAGCGCGAGCGGCCCGGGTCGTTGTTCTCTCCAGCAAAGGCGGCTAGAGTTTTTGCACCCATTCGCCAAAGCACGGCCCCGTCGTCGGGGTCCAGAAACCCAATCACATGACACAGCAAAGCCGCAACAGGGGAGCTTCGGCCTCCTCCTCACTCCCTCCGTCGGCTATTCTAGACCAGGCGATTGCTGCGCACCGTTCGGGCAAGCTGCCGGAGGCGGAACGGGCCTACAGGACCGTTCTGAGGGGGAGCAGAACACATGCCGTCGCGCTCCATATGCTGGGGCTGTTGCACGCCCAGCGCGGCAATTTCGTGGACGCCGAGCCCTTGCTAAAGAAGGCTGCCCGCGTCGATTCCGGCAATCCCGACGTTCTTTTCAACTATGCCAACGTGCTGCGCGCATTAGGCAAGACGGACGATGCACTCGCTTGGCTTGCGAAGGTGATTGCCTTGTCTCCGAACTTCGCCGAAGCGCATCTCAATCGCGGAGCGATCCTGCTTGCACGGCAGGAGCCTCACGGCGCCATCGCGGAACTCGATCGTGCCATTGCGATCGCGCCATCGAGCGCAGCGTTCGCAAACCGAGGCAGTGCGTTCCGGCAACTTGGTCAGCTCGAGAAAGCGCATGACAGCTACCAAAGCGCCGTCGAGCTTGCATCGTCGGATCCACAGAATCATTTCGCGTTATCCGAGGTCCTGACCCAGATGGGTCGAGACGACGCAGCAATCGGAGCGCTCGAAAGAACGGTTGCACTGGACAGAGCCTTCCCTTTCGCGCTGAGCAACCTCGTTGCTTCCAGGCGGAAACATGCCGACTGGCGCAGTTTCGAACGTGAACAGGCCGCGCTGGACGAGGCAGTGGAATCGGGCGTGCTGATCGATCCCTTCATCTTCTTTCATGCCTCGTCATCTCCTGCACACCAATTGACCTGTGCGAAGGCATATGTCGCCAAGGTCGCCCCGGATCGGGGTGGCGCGATACCCAGAACGCGGTCTCCGGTCTCCAGGCTGCGCATCGCGTACATCTCTGCCGATTTTCGCAGTCACGCGACTGCGCATTTGATGGCTGGGGTCTTCGAGGAGCACGACCGCGAGCGCTTCGACATCAGCGCCATCTCCTACGGACCGGATGACCGGAGCGAGATGCGCAACCGCCTGAAGACGGCATTCCAACGCTTTGAAGACGTCAGCCATCTTGCCGACGAGGACGTGGCCGACCTGATACGCCGGCTCGACATAGAGGTCCTGGTTGATCTGGGAGGCTTCACCGCCGGCGCCCGGCCGAAAATCCTTGCGCGCCGGCCGGCCCCCATCCAGGTCAACTATCTCGGCTTTCCCGGCACGATGGGCGCCTCATATATCGACTACCTCATGGCCGACCGGATCGTCATCCCCGAAGGAGAGCAGCAGCATTACACTGAGAAGCTGGTCTATCTTCCCGACAGCTATCAGGCGACCGACTCGAAACGCCTGCTCCTGCCAAATGTACCGACCCGTAGCGAGGTCGGACTGCCGGAGGATGCGTTCGTCTACTGCGCGTTCAACAGAACGTCCAAGCTTACGCCCCTGCTGTTTGACGTCTGGATGAGGCTCCTTGCCAAGACCGCCGGCAGCGTTCTTTGGCTGCTTGGAGAGGACCCGATCGCGAGGGAGAACCTGAGGCGTGAAGCCGTTGCGCGCAGTGTCGCCGCCGAGCGGATCGTGTTCGCCCCACAGGTCCCTCCCGACGAACACTTGGCGCGCTACCAGCTCGCCGATCTGTTCCTGGACACATTGCCCTACAACGCCCATACCACGACCAGCGACGCGCTTTGGGCTGGCCTGCCGGTCCTGACCTGCCTCGGCACCGCCTTTCCGGGACGTGTTGCAGCCAGTCTCCTGAATGCCGTCGGCCTTCCTGAGTTGGTGACGCGGTCGCTGGACGAATATGAGGGTTTGGCGCTTCGGATCACACACGATTCCGGGCTTCGCGCCGCCCTCAGGCGCAAGCTCGCGGCGCATCGGACCACTTGGCCTCTCTTCGATACTGTCGGCATGACGCGACACATCGAAAAGGCCTTCAACGAAATGTGGCGCCGGCATTGCGCCGGCGAAGCGCCGGCCTCGTTTGCCGTCTAAGACGGGATGGGAGTTAACTTGAACCGATTTGGGATTTCAAATCAGTATGTTTCCGATTCACCATGCTGACCCAGCGGTGGCCAGCATCGATGGGCAGGACCCATGAGCCCACGATCGATTACGTTCACATCGCGCGCGCTATTGCTCGAAGGCGAGGCCGACGCGCTTGTCACTGCGCCAAACCGTGCGACACTTCCGCACGAAATCATCGCATGCGATCGAGAGCGTGATCGACTGCGGCAATCTGGCGGGGGCGTCGAGGTCGAGCGCTGCGCCGCCTGCCGACATGTTTCGCACCGTGCACGGGATGCCGTTGCTGTCGAAGGTGATCGTTCCACCCTTGAAGACGCGGTAACGCTGCGCTGTACGCTTCTCGATCATCGGCGTCGATCCGTCGTTATGATGGCAAGTCCATCGTTATGATGGCAAGTTAGTGTATAGAAATTACCTCGAACTAAACTCAATACTGGCGCTACTTGCACGGCGCTTCAGACTTCGTTTACGACGTTGAAGCGCGACTCGATGGCGGCTCGACCTGTTGCCCTCCCGCGAGCGCTGCGCCTAGCGCTCGCGGCACCCGCTTGCTGCGAGTGACAATCAACCCGGCAGCATCGCGAACGCGCTGGACACCATCGCGGCCGGCTTGCCGTCGGCGGCCGAGAGCAGCGTGACGCGGCCGAAGCTCATCGTGCGCCCGAGCCGCACCACGCGCGCGTCCGCCAGCACGTCCGACGAGGAGATGGCGCGCATGAAATGCGTGGTCTGGTCGACCGTGGTCATGGGGCGGTAGCCGCGATTGGCGGCGAAGTTCGCGATCACCATCGCGGTGTCGGCGAGCGCCATCAGGGCCTGGCCGCAGACCACGCCGCCATTCCGGCACAACCGCTCCGAAAACGGCATGCGCAGGAGCGCGCCCGGCTGCCAGTCCGGCGCATCCGCCGGCTGCACGTGCTCGAGGCGCTCGACCGCGAGGTTGAGATCCTGGACCCAGGGCGCAAAGACCTCGCCGAGGAGGCGTCTGGCATCGGGGAGGCCGAACTCGGCTTCTGGCTGCATCTGCATTGCGGTCGCACTCTCCTGTATGGCCGGATGTTGCGCTCCATTGTGCGCGCATCGCCGCGGCAAAGTCACCCGGTCTCGGGCGGATCCGGTCGGCTTGAAAATGCCTGACTTGGGCCGATATGATGCCTCGCTTGGGGTGCGGGTGGATGATGTTGCGTCGGTATGTCCTCGTCCTTTCCATGGCCGCGCTCGGCCTCGCGCTGAGCGGGTGCACCAAATGCGGTCCGATCTGGGACGATTGGCTGCATGCGCCCAAATCGTGCAGATCGGATCGGCTTTAGCCGGCCCCGGACGGCCCCGGCGACCGCGGCCGCCGGCGACAAGGATGACGAGGCGCGGGCGATCCGGGCCTCATGGATGATCAAGGAGTAGACGATGAAGCTTTTCCGTTTGGCCGCGGTGCTGGCCGTGCTGGCGGGACCTGCCTATGCGCAACTGCCCAATATCAATTTGCTGCAGGACAGCCCGAGCAAGTCCCCCGAGGAGAGGGCCGCGGAAGCCGAGCGTGAAAAGGCCTACAAGGAAACGCTGAAGAAGATTCCGGATTCCAAGGCGTCCAATGATCCCTGGGGCGGAATGCGCTCCGATCCGCCGAAACAGTCTGCGGCGCCGAAGAAGAAATCCGGTACTGCCGCCAATTGAGCTTGCGCCGATCGGGGGCGGTTGACGCCTCCGGCCGGGACTCCTCCTTGCATCGCCGGCCTCCTACATCTCGCAGGAGAGTTTTGCGTAGAGGAGGACAGGACATGGCCGATCGTCCGCGGGATCTTGCCGAGCGGATGGCGCGCCGGCGCAAGATGGCCGGCAAGCCGGACCAGAAGATCGGCGACGGCTATTTGCGCGAGACCTTCACGCTGCCGCGCGCGGCGGCGCGGGAAAGAGCGCAGGCCTTCTTTGCCCGCTACCCCAAGGCCGGCTATATGAGCGCGGTCGAGACCTGGCGCGAACTGCCCGGCGGCGACATCGAGTTCACCATGCGGCGGCTGCCCAGCGCAGACTAAAGCGCGATGCGGTCAGGATGAATCGTCATCGCGCTTTGGGTTGTTGTTTGAGCATGAGCCGGACGCCTTGCTAGTCGAGGGTTTCGGCAACGATGCGGATCCGGAACACCGGCTCCTTGGCCTCGTCCAGCAGCTCCATGTGCCATTCGGAATTTTCCCGGAGCTTGCGGGCGATGCCGGCGGTCATATCGGCGCAGACACTGGTCATTTCTTTCCAGGCCGAATCGCGGTCGGCAAATTCCGTCGCCTGGTCGGCGCAACCGGAATAACGGCCATTCCGGATTCGAAAGAAATAGAGCGGCATGGCTGGCACCGATCGCGCGTGATGGCCTCGTCCCCAAGGCGATGGCGCGCGCACTCCAATCCCAAACCCGCGTCAGATCAATTCCGGGCGGCTACGGGTGATGCCGCCGCACGGCCCTGCCAGCCCTGGTGCGGAAGGCTTGGTGCGACCGCCGATTTTCATCCGGCCGACTCAGGCGGTCTGGCCGATCGCTTCAGCTCGCGATCGATCCGCAGCTGGACGCGCCGGATCGCCAACAGGTCAATTTTCGTCTCGGTCCTGCCGGTCTTGATCTGGTCGCCGATGCGGAACTGCCACTGCCAGATTCCGGGAATTGCCGTCTTGGCGACGGTGAACTCGATGCCTCTGTGATTCATGGCGACCTCCCACGATTCACGTCTATGACACCCTAACATGTTGGTCGTGATAATATTCCAGAGGCGCGCAAACCTGTCGGTAGACCATCGGACAATCCCGTGGTTCTCCGACCATGAACAGAGTTCCTGAGCCGTGTCCTGAAAAAGCCCCACTTGGCGAGAGCCAAGCGGGGGCAGAGAGTTATTGGAGGCTGAGGTGCTGGGCTGCAACACCATAGCCGCATCAATTTAGCCGACGCCGCTTACGGCAGCCTGACAGGCGGCAGATTTCCGGGCCCGCCCCTGAGGCCGCAGACTGGCCCCGCACCCGTCCCAATTTCGACATCCGTTCGCACAATTGGGGACACACCCGTCGGCAAGATTCAATGCCGTTCGGCGCAGCCATGGGGGAAACGTGGCGCGCGGGCAACGGGGTGGCATCATGGATAACGTAGAGCGGTCATTCGCCGCCGCGACAGCGGCTGGCTTCGTCGTGCTGGTGATCGGCCTCGTGCTGCTGGCATTGCTGTAGGACCGACGCCCGACGGTAGCCGCGCCCTGCGATGATCGAGGCGGGCATGCCGCCATTTTCAAAACTGGAAAACAACCCCATGCACAGTAGGTCGCACGGAAATTTACGTGTCTGGTCAATGGTTTGGAGGTAGTATTTAGATACCTGGAGCGTGCTGGCGCCGCCTCGGCAGCCATGCGCATTGCTGCCCGGATGCCGATCGCGATGCGGGCGGCCGCTCCTGGTGGCCTCAGTGGATCTTGATCTCGTTGAGGGGAAGATGGAGCTCGCTGGCGCGCTCTTCGCGGTCCTTCTTGCGGAACTCGTTTTCCCTGCGCTCGAACTTGATCATCTCCTCATGCGCCGCCTCCAGCAGGGGATTGCGCCTGGGCGTTCCGCGGTACTCGTTTTCCGTCATGACTGAGATCCCCATTTTGCGGTCTCATCCTGGAGAAGGCCAGAGATCGCGAAAAGGTTCGGTGCCGCAGGATTGCGGAATTATGACGGCGGCCGGCGGCTGCATCTTTGATGCCCGTCAGCTCTGGACGGAGAGTAACACGTTGTCGCTATGATCACTCGGGCGGTTGCAGCCCGGGAGACCGCAGCCATTCGCTCATGTGAGCGCCGGTTTCGGCTTGCCGGGCTTTGCGGACCAGATCGTCCCGGGCCGAGCCGGGTGGCAGCAATCTGGCCTGCTCACGTAAACGCTCTGCCTGTGCGGCCAGGCGCTCTTCAAGGGTGCTGGTTTGTTTGAAACGGCGACGCTGCATGACTGACCTCCGGGTCCCAAACCGCAGGGTTAAGTGACACTTGCCGTTTCGTAATATGCGGCCAGCCCGCCGTCAGTTCCATTTTGGGCACAATTGCGGCGACCTTACTCCGCTGCGGCGGGTTGGGCTGCATTCATCTCGCGCAGCGAGTCGCGGATGATGTCGACTGCCGAATGCAGGAACAGTCCGGCGATGAGAACGGCGACCGCGAGATCGGGCCAAGGCGTTGCAGTCAGCCAGACCAGTCCCGCCGCGGAGGCCAAAACAGGCCACTCCCGATATCAGACCAGGCCACCGAGGTCGAAACAGGCCCAGCGCCCAAATCCCGGTACCGGCCTAGTTAGGACAGCGATTTCTAGGAAGTAGGACATTCGCCTTACTGTGGCCGCAAACTTCTGATAATCAGAATATGAAGCTGGGTAACTGAGCATTCTTGCAACTCGCGCGCCGTCCTATCTAGACCGAATCCGCAACCCACAGTATGTGGGACGGGATGGCTTTCGAATTTACTCTTGCGTCAGATTGGCACGCCGAGGTTTTCGCGCGGGGCGGAGCTTATTTGATCGTGGTCAATGTGGGGTACGACACAGTAATAGATCATACGTATTCCTTAACTGTTGGGTTGGAACCTGCCCCAGTTGGTGGAATGGAATGTTTCTTCAGTATTGTTGATGCAGACAATACGAACAATACTGAGACTTCACTTTATAGTGGCTTGGAAACCAAGCATCTATTTACGAAGTCTCAGCGTTCCACGGTCTTGAAAGCTGTACTTTACGCCACTAAGTCTCTGTTGAATCAAGTGAATCCTGAGCGCGTCTCATGGTTTACCTGGGATCCAAATCTCCCGGGTAAGGCAATGTCGAAATATTTACAGCTTGCTCGTACCTTTGAGATGTGCGGATATGAAGTACACGTTGGGGACGCCTACCATGGGAGATATGCATGGTGGGCGGAACGTGCTCGGGGTGGGGGAGTTGGCCAAGGGGGCCAAGGAGGTTGAAATGGACCGGAATGCTCAGATCGCGTTTTTGCAGAATTGCGAAGACCGGGTGCGGAGCTATGCCTCGCGTTGGATGCGCGACCCGGCCGTTCGCGAGGCCCTCCACCGGAAACCTGTGACTCCGACCAACGATGGTGATGACCATAATGGTCACCATGTAGACGAACGGCCGCGCAAATACGGATAAAAGAAAAACCTCGCTTCGGCGGGGTTTTTGATTTTGCAGGTGCCTGCACGCTGCGCTTTGCCTCCGTCGATTACCGGAAGTTGCGCGTTACCCGAACCGGCTTGTTGGGCTCCAACGCCAGCACAACATCAATCAAGTGACCAATCGTCCAGACGCGATCAGCAACGCCGATCGCGACCGCGGGCGTGGTCTGCAACGACTCATGGACCCGGAAGAGATTGTAGGGCAACGTACAGGCTGACCGCCGCAGCGTGGTTGGTGAACTTCTTTGAGAAGCCATTCGTGAGTGGGCAAACCGCTTCTGCGTCATGCGAAGGACCTACCGCGCGGCGTCCTGACGTGGCGGAGTACCTAAAAACAACAAGCCGCCGCCCGGCGTGCGCTGGCATCGCCAGTTGCCTGAGAATATAGGCGTGAGGGCGCTTGTTTCACGGTGCTATGAAGTGATCGGCATGGCCAAGGAATGCCACGAATGCGAGAGCTTCGAGACAAAATCGCTCGCCATTACGGGCGCCAAGTTGTCCAATTTAGCTTGTCGCTACCCCCGCCAGAGCAAAAGAAAGAGGCCGCCAACTGAGGCGGCCTTATTTCCTGAATAGTCGCGCAAAAAGCCCGCGAGGCTGATTAAGTTTTGCCTCGACAAGCCGGTCGTATTCTTCGGCAACGGCCTTGAGCGAGATGTGCCCGGCGCGCTGTTCCGCTAACGCCATAAGTTTCGGGTCGGTTGGAAGCATTGCTCTATCAGCTGCGCGAGCGTTCGCTTCCCATTGCTTCATTTGGTCTTCAACGTAGCCCATGTGCCTTTTCCTTTATTGGCCGCAGCATAACGCCCCAATGCAAATCGAGCCACTGCGGTTTTCAAACTAGGCCACCGAGGTCGAAACAGGACCAGCGCCCAAATCCCCAAAAGAACATATTGCGAACCTAGAACAAATGGGGTACGTTGCTTTTATCGCCGCGCCGCCTCGCCAATCGTTTGTCCCTCACGCGAATCCTCGCCATAAGGAGCACGACCCAATGTCCGCCACTGCCCTGCGTATCGTCGAAGGATCTTCCATGGACAAGAGTAAAGCTCTGGCCGCCGCGCTCTCCCAGATCGAGCGCCAGTTCGGCAAGGGCTCGGTGATGAAGCTCGGCAAGAACGACCGCTCCATGGACATCGAGGCGGTATCCTCGGGCTCGCTCGGGCTGGACATCGCGCTCGGCATCGGCGGCCTGCCCAAGGGGCGCATCGTCGAGATCTACGGGCCGGAATCCTCGGGCAAGACCACGCTGGCGCTGCACACGGTGGCGGAAGCGCAGAAGAAGGGCGGCATCTGCGCCTTCATCGACGCCGAGCACGCGCTCGATCCCGTCTATGCGAGGAAGCTCGGCGTCAACATCGACGAGCTCCTGATCTCGCAGCCCGACACCGGCGAGCAGGCGCTGGAGATCTGCGACACGCTGGTGCGCTCGGGCGCGGTGGACGTGCTGGTGATCGATTCGGTTGCGGCCCTGGTGCCGAAGGCCGAGCTCGAGGGCGAGATGGGCGATGCGCTGCCGGGTCTGCAGGCCCGTCTGATGAGCCAGGCGCTGCGCAAGCTCACGGCCTCGATCAACAAGTCCAACACCATGGTGATCTTCATCAACCAGATCCGCATGAAGATCGGTGTGATGTACGGCTCGCCTGAAACCACGACCGGCGGCAACGCGCTGAAGTTCTACGCCTCGGTCCGTCTCGACATCCGCCGCATCGGCGCGATCAAGGAGCGCGACGAGGTGGTCGGCAACACCACGCGCGTCAAGGTGGTGAAGAACAAGCTGGCGCCGCCCTTCAAGCAGGTCGAGTTCGACATCATGTACGGCGAGGGCGTCTCCAAGATGGGCGAGATCCTCGATCTCGGCGTCAAGGCCGGCATCGTCGAGAAGTCCGGCGCCTGGTTCTCCTATGATAGCCAGCGCCTCGGCCAGGGCCGCGAGAACTCGAAAGCGTTCCTGAAGGCCAATCCTGATATCACCGCCAAGATCGAGACCTCGATCCGCCAGAACTCCGGCCTGATCGCCGAGCAGATCCTGGCCGGCACGCCGGAACGCGACGCCGACGGCGAAGAGCCGGCGGAGGAGTAAGCCTTAACGCGAAGAGTTTTCGCGAGGAGCGGGCACTGAAGACGTTGAGTTGCCGACGTCGTCGGTGCCCGTTTCGTTTAGGGCGGTAGTTCGGGTGCGGCATGAAGCGTCTGATCCTGACCAGTTCGTCCGGCTTTGGTCTCGCCAAATCGGGGCTGGCCGAGTTCGTCGTGATGTTCGCCTTTGGTTTTCACTGGGGACCCGTGCCTCCACCTGCCATGCGTGCAGCCTATTTTGCGGCGCGTTCGGGCACTCTTGCACCGGGCGATCACTGGTCAGACTGGGGCGTTCGTTGGCCTCGCGCGATCAGCCATCGCAAAGATTTATCTCTCGTCGATTTCTGCGAACCGTACGATGAGATCGAGCTCTGGTTCGATCCGAATCCCGAAGATCAATTGCAGCTGATTTGGCTGCTTGCCCATCTCAGGTGTCATGTCGGGCTGAAGCGAAAGCTCAAATTACGGCTGCTGGCGGACGATCTGATTGTGATGAGAGGCGATGGGTTGGAAGAGGCCGCTTCGTATATTCCTGTCGTGAATGTCACTGCTCGGGAATTCAAGACTGCCGAGATGGCGTGGCGGGCCTATTGCGAGCCGACGCCTCAAAGCTGCGCCAACCTCCTGCTTAAGGACCTCAGTGCATTGCCGATGCTGAGGCCGGCTTTGCTGCAGCTGCTGCCAGAACTGCCGTCACCCTCGACAGGACTTGGTGCGACCGAGATGCGATTTCTGGAGCTTCTTTCCAGAGGGTTTGCGAACACGAACGCGTTGTTTCACCTGCCCTCGCAACGGCGCACATACGTATTCGGAGAGACTCAGTTGGGTTGGCTGCTGGAGGGGCTTGCGCTCGGCCCCAGGCCTGCGGTTGCCGGCTTAGGGGACGAATTGCGTACGATCGACCGTAAGAACTTGCGGGCTCGGCACCAAGTCTATCTCCGCAGCCGCCTTTCGCTGACCGAGTTCGGGAAGGCTGTCCTGGCCCATCAGGACGATTTCAGCCGCCACAATCCGATCGATCGCTGGTGGGGCGGCACGCATCTGACCAACGATCGGCTGTGGCGCTACGGCTCCGTTCTGGTGAAGCCCTGAGGCGACCGGCATGACACGGCTGATTGTGAGAACAGATTCGTCCACCTCCGGCGCGATAAAGGTGGCGGGCACGCTTACGCCTTACCCACCGTACGAGACCTCCGTCGCGTCTCACTCCGCCGCTTCCGCGTAATCGCTCACCGGCGGGCACGAGCACACCAGATTGCGGTCGCCATAGACGTTGTCGACGCGCCCCACCGGGCTCCAGTATTTGTCGGTGCGCGAGGTGCCCGCGGGGAAGCAGCCCTCAGCGCGGCTGTAGGCGCGATTCCACGCATCGTCGGCGATGTCGTGCACGGTGTGCGGGGCCTGACGCAGCGGCGAGGCCTCGATCTTGAAGCGGCCGGCCTCGATCTCGGCGATCTCTTTCCGGATCGCGATCATGGCGTCGCAGAAGCGGTCGAGCTCGGCCTTCGATTCCGATTCGGTCGGCTCGATCATCAGCGTGCCCGGCACCGGGAAGCTCATGGTCGGGGCGTGGAAGCCGTAATCGATCAGGCGCTTTGCGATATCGTCGACGGTGACGCCGGACGTCGTCTTCAGCGGACGCGGGTCGACGATGCACTCGTGTGCGACGCGCCCCCTGGCATTCTTGTAGAGCACCGGGAAATGCGGACCGAGCCGCGCCGCGATGTAATTGGCGTTGAGGATCGCGATCTCGGTGGCGCGCTTCAAGCCTTCGCCGCCCATCATCAGGATGTAGATATAGGAGATGGTCAGGATCGACGCCGAGCCGAACGGCGCGGCCGAGACCGGGCCGACCGCAGCTTCAGCCTTCGTTGCCGGATGACCGGGCAGGAACGGCGCGAGATGCGCTTTCACGCCGATCGGGCCCATGCCGGGTCCGCCGCCGCCATGCGGGATGCAGAAGGTCTTGTGCAAATTGAGATGGCTGACATCGGCGCCGTAATCGCCGGGCCTGCTCAGGCCGACCTGCGCATTGAGGTTGGCGCCGTCCAGATACACCTGGCCGCCATGGCCGTGCACGATATCGCAGATCTCGCGGATGTGCTCCTCGAACACGCCATGGGTCGAGGGATAGGTGATCATCACGGCGGCAAGATCGCTCGAATGCTTCTCCGCCTTGGCGCGGAGATCATTGACGTCGACGTCGCCGTTCTTCTCGCAGGCGACCACCACCACGTCCATCCCGACCATCGCGGCCGAGGCCGGGTTGGTGCCGTGCGCGGAGGAGGGGATCAGGCAGATCTTCCGGTGCGTCTCTCCGCGCGCGGCATGGTAGCCGCGAATGGCCAGAAGTCCGGCATATTCGCCTTGCGCGCCCGAATTCGGCTGCAGCGAGATCGCATCATAGCCGGTGATGTCGCACAGCCATTTCTCCAGCCGTGCGAACAGCGCGTGATAGCCTTCGGCCTGCTCGCGCGGCACGAACGGATGCAAGCTGCCGAACTCCGGCCAGGTCAGCGGCATCATCTCGGTGGTCGCATTCAGTTTCATGGTGCAGGAGCCGAGCGGAATCATGGCGCGGTCGAGCGCGAGGTCGCGATCACTGAGCTTGCGCATGTAGCGCAGCATCTCGGTCTCCGAGCGATGCGCGTGGAACACCGGATGGGTGAGGAACGCGGTGGTGCGCTTCAAGCCGTCCGGCAGCGCCTCGCGCGTCTCGGCGTCGATCTCGGCATAGGCAAGCTGGCCGCCGAAGGCGCGCCAGACCGCTTCCACCGTCGCGGCCGTCGTGGTCTCGTCGAGCGCGATGCGCAAGCTCGTTGCACTGACACCGAGATTGATCTTCTCGGCCATCGCGCGCGCGACGATCTCGGCGCGCTTGGCGCCGGCATCGATGCTCAGTGTGTCGAAGAAACTTTCGGATTGCGGCGCAAAGCCGAGCTTGCGCAAGCCGCTCGCGAGCACGGCGGCGCGGCGATGCACTTGGCGCGCGATCTGCGCGAGGCCCTCGGGGCCGTGATAGACCGCGTACATCGACGCGATCACGGCGAGCAGCACCTGCGCGGTGCAGATGTTGGAGGTCGCCTTCTCGCGGCGGATGTGCTGCTCGCGGGTCTGCAGCGCGAGGCGATAGGCCGGCATCCCGCGCGTATCCACGGAGAGGCCGACGATGCGGCCGGGCAGCGAGCGCTTCAGCGCGTCGCGCACCGCCATATAGGCCGCATGCGGACCGCCATAGCCCATCGGCACGCCAAAGCGCTGCGCCGAACCGATGGCGATGTCGGCACCCAGCTCGCCGGGCGAGGCGAGCAGCGTCAGTGCCAGCAGATCGGCGGCGACGACCGCGAGCGCGCCCTTGGCCTTCAGCGCGGCGATCGCAGGCCTGAGGTCGCGCACGGCGCCCGAGGAGCCCGGATATTGCAGCAGCGCGCCAAGCACGTCACCCTTGGCGAGATCGGTGAGGGGATCGCCGACGATCAGAGTCCAGCCCAGCGGTTCGGCGCGGGTCCTCATCACCGCTAACGTCTGCGGATGCACGTCCTTGTCGACGAAGAAGGCCTTTGCCTTGACCTGCGAGTGCCGCTCGGCCAGCGCCATGGCTTCGGCCGCCGCGGTGGCCTCATCGAGCAGCGAAGCGTTGGCCACATCCAGCCCGGTGAGGTCGCAGATCATGGTCTGGAAGTTGAACAGCGCCTCCAGCCGGCCCTGACTGATCTCGGGCTGGTAGGGCGTGTAGGCGGTGTACCAGGCCGGGTTCTCCAGAATGTTGCGCTGGATCACCGCGGGCAGAACCGTGCCGGAATAGCCTTGACCGATCAGCGAGGTGAAGACCTGGTTCTGACGCCCGAGCTCGGCCATGTGCGCGATCGCCTCGGTCTCGCTGAGCGGCTTGCCGGGATCGAGCGGGGTGGCCTGCCGGATTGAGGCCGGCAGCGTCTCCGCCATCAGCGCGTCGACGCTTTTGGCGCCGACGGCTTCGAGCATTGCGGTGACATCGCGCACTGAGGGGCCGATGTGGCGGCGAACGAAGCTGGCGGCGGTGTCGCCGTTGGATTTGCGGTGCGCGGTCATCGCTTGCTCCATCGCTCTAAGCCGTATGCGCCTTGTAGGCGGCTTCATCCATGAGGCCGCCGAGCTCACTCTTGTCGGCGATCTCGATCTTGAAGAACCAGGCCCTGCCTTGCGCATCCGAGTTCACCAGCGCCGGCTCGGCAGCGAGCTCGGCATTGGTCTCGAGCACTTCGCCAGAGATCGGCGCGTACACGTCCGAGGCCGCCTTGACGGATTCAACCACGGCGGCGGCTTCCGCCTTCTTCAGCACGCGGCCGATCTTGGGCAGCTCGACGAACACGACGTCGCCCAGCTGCTGCTGGGCGTAATCGGTGATGCCGACGGTAGCGACATTGCCGTCGATCGCCAGCCATTCATGGTCCGAGGTGTACAGCGTCGTGGTCATTGTCGATTCCCTGAAACGGTTAAGTTGCGTTGTAAGTCGCGGACTCGGTCCACCTCTCCCGTGGGGAGAGGCACAGGCCGCCTTCGGCGGCCGTTCTTGAAAAAGACGCCGAAGCGAAGCTTCGGCTTTGTCGCATCGCAAGATGCGATCCGGGTGAGGGGATCTGGTCCCACTGCGTGTTGCGGCCCCTCACCCGGATTGCGCTGAACGATGCTTCGCATCGCCAGGCGCAATCCGACCTCTCCCCGTCGGGGAGAGGTGACATCGGAGCCGCTGTCTGTGCTCAATCTCGTCATACCTCAGCGTTTGTAGGTGTTTTTGACGAAGGGCATGGCGGCAACCTGCAAGGGCAGGCGCTGGCCGCGCACTTCGGCGAAGAGTTTCGTGCCGAGTGCGCTCCGGCTCGTGGGCACGTAGCCCATCGCGACCGGCGCATTCAGGCTCGGGCCGAAACCGCCCGAAGTGACTTGTCCAATCGGCTCGCCTGCGGCGCCATCTGCAAACAGCAGCGCGCCCTCGCGCACTGGCGCACGGCCCTCAGGCCGCAGGCCGACGCGGCGGCGGGATGCGCCCTGGTCGAAATGGGCGAGGATTTTCTCGGCGCCGGGAAAGCCGCCGGCGCGAGCGCCGCCGCTGCGGCGGCTCTTGTGCACCGACCATTCCAGCGCGGCTTCGACCGGCGTGGTCGCGGTGTCGATATCGTGGCCATAAAGACAGAGCCCGGCTTCCAGCCGCAGGCTGTCGCGGGCCCCGAGGCCGATCGGCAGCACGTCGGGATTGTCCAGCAGCATTTTGGCGAGGCGTTCGGCATCGCCAGCGGGAACCGAGACCTCGAAGCCGTCCTCGCCGGTGTAGCCGGAGCGCGAGACGAAGCACTGGATGCCGGCGACCTCATGCGGACCGGCATCCATGAATGTCATGGACCGTGCCTCTGCACAGAATTTCGCCAGCACCGCCTCCGCCTTCGGTCCCTGCAGCGCGATCAGCGCGCGGTCTGCGAGCGGCTCGATGATGCAAGCGTCCGCAAGATTCGCGCGCAGATGCGCCTCGTCCGCGTCCTTGCAGGCGGCGTTGACGACCAGGAACAGGTAATCGCCGAAATGGGCGACCATGAGATCGTCGAGAATGCCGCCATCGGAATTGGTGAACTGGGCGTAGCGCTGCCGCCCCGGCGCAATCGCCACGATGTCCTGCGGCACCAGGCGTTCCAGCGCGTGGGCAGCGTCCTCGATCCTCCCGGACTTCGGCCGAACTGCGATCTGCCCCATATGCGAGACGTCGAACAGGCCGGCGGCGGCGCGGGTATGGAGGTGCTCCTTCAGCACGCCCGCCGGATATTGCACGGGCATGTCATAGCCCGCGAACGGCACCATCTTGCCGCCCAGGGCGACGTGAAGCCCATGAAGGGGCGTGCGTTTCAGGGAGTTTTGGTTGTCGCGCGCAAGCATCTTGAGGGACCCTCGGCGGTTCCCCGGGGACGATTCCCCGGGAGATCCAGTCGAAGCCCCATCTGTCGCTGTGCCTGAGAGTATTATCCCGTCGGCGGGTGCCACCCGGGTCTAACCCCGTCGGCGCCTCTTTCCAGATGTCGTCAAAGCCACGCGGTCCTTTTGCCTGAGAGTTTCCGGGGCGGTTGCTCCTTCGGCGCCGGCTGCTAAAGCCGGTCTCTCCCGACGTGGCCGTACGATACAGATGGGTACAGACCACAGGGCGGCCAAGCCTGTCAACGCATCCGCTCGCCCTATCAACCGGGATTGCGACGGGACCTGCGCGCCCGCGGCAACCCTCTGATCTCCTTGCACAGTTTCTGGACAGCGAAGCTGGCCTTGTCTAAAAGCGCTTTGGCCCGCAGATATCAGCCTTAATGTCCGGCTTTACGGCGAGAACGCGGGTCCAAGCACACCCGATTGGATGAACATGAGCGGCGTCAACGAGATCAGGTCGACCTTTCTGAACTTCTTTGCCGAGAACGGCCACGAGATCGTGCCGTCCTCGCCGCTCGTGCCGCGCAACGACCCGACCTTGATGTTCACCAATGCCGGCATGGTGCAGTTCAAGAACGTCTTCACCGGCGTCGAGAAGCGGCCCTATCAACGCGCCACCACGTCGCAGAAATGCGTGCGCGCCGGCGGCAAGCACAACGACCTCGACAATGTCGGCTACACCGCGCGCCATCTCACCTTCTTCGAGATGCTCGGCAACTTCTCCTTCGGCGATTACTTCAAGGAGCGGGCGATCGAGCTCGCCTGGACGCTGATCACCAGGGAGTTCGGGCTGAAGAAGGACAAGCTGCTGGTCACGGTCTATCACACCGATGACGAGGCGGCCGGCCTGTGGAAGAAGATCGCCGGCCTCTCCGACGACCGCATCATTCGCATCCCGACCTCGGACAATTTCTGGGCGATGGGCGACACCGGTCCGTGCGGCCCGTGCTCGGAGATATTCATCGACCGCGGCGAGCACATCTGGGGCGGGCCTCCGGGCTCGCCGGAAGAGGACGGCGACCGCTTCCTCGAATTCTGGAATCTCGTGTTCATGCAATACGAGCAGGTGACGAAGGAGGAGCGCGTACCGCTGCCGCGTCCCTCGATCGACACCGGCATGGGCCTGGAGCGCATGGCCTGCATCCTGCAGGGCGTCGAGAGCGTGTTCGAGACCGATCTGTTCCGCCATCTGATCGATGCGACCGCGTCCGCGCTCGGCAGCGGGCCGACCCAGCAGACCGTCGCCTCGTTCCGCGTCATCGCCGACCATTTGCGCTCCTCGGCCTTCCTGGTCACGGATGGCGTGCTGCCCTCGAACGAGGGCCGCGGCTACGTGCTGCGCCGGATCATGCGCCGCGCGATGCGCCATGCGCAGCTGCTCGGTGCCAAGGAGCCGCTGATGCATCGCCTGGTCTGGGCGCTGGTACGCGAGATGGGCCAGGCCTATCCCGACCTGATGCGCGCGGAGAATCTGATCGAGGAAACGCTGCGGCTGGAAGAGACCCGCTTCCGCAAGACGCTGGTGCGCGGCCTTGCCATCCTCGACGAGAAGAGCGTGGGCCTGAAGAAGGGCGACATGTTCGACGGCGACGTCGCCTTCACGCTGTACGACACCTACGGCTTCCCGCTCGACCTGACGCAGGACGCGCTGAAGTCGCGCGGCATCGGTGTGGATCAAGCTGCGTTCAGCGACGCGATGGAGCGCCAGAAGGCCAAGGCGCGCGAGTCCTGGAAGGGCTCGGGCGAGGCGGCCTCCGAAGCGATCTGGTTCCCGCTGCGCGAGAAGCTGGGTGCGACCGAATTCCTGGGCTACGAGACCGAGAGCGCCGAGGGCGTGGTGTCCGCGCTGGTGAAGGACGGTGCCGAGGTCGCCAGCCTCAAGGCCGGCGAGCCAGGGGCGATCGTGCTGAACCAGACGCCGTTCTACGCGGAATCAGGCGGCCAGGTCGGCGACACCGGCGTGCTGCTTGGGGAGGGCGGCATCAAGTTCCGCGTCACCGACACGCAGAAGAAGCTCGGCGATCTCTTCGTGCACGTCGGCACCGTCGAGAGCGGCGAGCTGAAGCTCGGCACTGCGCTGCAGCTCGAGGTCGATCATTCGCGCCGTTCGTCGATCCGCGCGCATCACTCGGCGACGCATCTGATCCACGAGGCATTGCGCCAGGTGCTCGGCGACCATATCGCCCAGCGCGGCTCGCTGGTCGCGCCGGATCGTTTGAGGTTCGACTTCGTGCATCCGAAGCCGATCACGGCGGAGGAGCTCGCCCGCATCGAGGACATCGCCAACGACGTGGTGCTGGAAAACGACGAGGTCACCACGCGCGTGATGGGTGTGGATGAGGCCCGCGAAGCCGGAGCGCGTGCGCTGTTCGGCGAAAAGTATGGCGACGAGGTCCGCGTCGTCTCGATGGGCCGGACCGCGCGCGAGCGCGGCGCCAACGCGCTCGGCTGGTCGGTCGAGCTCTGCGGCGGCACGCACGTCAAGCGCACCGGCGACATCGGTCTGATCACGCTCACGAGCGAGAGCGCGGTGGCCGCCGGCGTGCGCCGTATCGAGGCGCTGACTGGCAATTACGCGCGCAGGCACGCCAACGAGACCATGGCGCTGGCGAAGACGGCGGCGAACGAGCTGCGCACCTCGCTCGACGACGTGCCGGCGCGCATCGCCGCCCTGATGGAGGAGCGCAAGAAGCTCGAGCGCGAGCTGTCCGACGCACGCAAGAAGCTCGCGATGGGCGGCGGCGCCTCGGCCGGCAACGGCGCAGCTTCGGGCGTGCGCGAGGTCGGCGAGGTCAAGCTGATGGCGCGCGCGGTCGAGGGCATCGAGATGAAGGATCTCAAGAGCCTTGCCGACGACGGCAAGAAGCAGATCGGCTCGGGCGTCGTCGCCATCGTCGGCGTCACCGAGGACGGCAAGGCCGGTGTCGTGGTCGGCGTCACGCAAGACCTCACCGCGCGCTTCAATGCGGTGAACCTGGTGCGCATTGCCTCCGAAGCGCTCGGCGGCAAGGGCGGCGGCGGCCGGCCCGATATGGCCCAGGCCGGAGGCCCCGATGGGGCCAAGGCGTCCGATGCGCTGAGCGCGATCGAAAAAGCGATGGCGGGCGCTTAAAGCGCGATGAGATCAGGTTTGATTGCTATAAGGGAGGTGCACTCCCTCTCCCGCTTGCGGGAGCGGGACGGGGAGAGGGTGTTTCCGCGATGGGACAATCTCCAAGAAAAGAAAGCCCTCACCCGGCGCTTAGCGCCGACCTCTCCCGCAAGCGGGAGAGGTAAACGACCGCCGCGACCGATTCAACCTAAAGCCATTCCGCATTAGCGCGAGCGCGCCTCAGGTCATCATTGGCTTCAATGTGATCCACATGGTCGCATCCTCCGCGCGAGGACGAAAAAATAAAAGGGCCGCGCTTTGGCGCGGCCCTTGATGATGTCTGCCACAGCCGGGCGCAATTGCCGCCAGCTTACGCCGCCAGCTCCTTGGTCAGGTTCTCCGCGACCTTGTCGAGGAAGCCAGTGGTCGAGAGCCAGCGCTGGTCGGCGCCGACCAGGAGCGCGAGGTCCTTGGTCATGTAGCCGGCCTCGACGGTGTCGACACAGACTTTCTCCAGCGTATTGGCGAACTTGGCGAGCTCGGCATTGTTGTCGAGCTTGGCGCGGTGGGCGAGGCCGCGCGTCCAGGCGAAGATCGAGGCGATCGAGTTGGTCGAGGTCTCCTTGCCCTTCTGGTGCTCGCGGTAGTGGCGCGTCACCGTGCCGTGGGCAGCTTCCGCTTCCACGGTCTTGCCGTCGGGGGTGAGGAGGACCGAGGTCATCAGGCCGAGCGAGCCGTAGCCCTGCGCGACCGTATCGGACTGCACGTCGCCGTCGTAGTTCTTGCAGGCCCAGACATAGCCGCCGGACCATTTCAGCGCCGAGGCCACCATGTCGTCGATCAGGCGGTGCTCGTAGGTCAGGCCCTTGGCGTCGAAGTCCTTCTTGAACTCGCGGTCGAAGATGTCCTGGAAGATGTCCTTGAAGCGGCCGTCATAGACCTTCAGAATTGTGTTCTTGGTCGACAGATAGACCGGGTAGCCGCGCAGCAGGCCGTAATTGAAGGAGGCGCGGGCGAAGTCGATGATGGAATCGTCGAGATTGTACATCTCCATGGCGACGCCGGCGCCGGGGGCCTTGAACACTTCCTTCTCGATCACGGTGCCGTCCTCGCCGACGAACTTCATCGACAGGGTGCCCTTGCCCGGGAATTTGATGTCGGTGGCGCGGTACTGATCGCCATAGGCATGGCGGCCGATGATGATCGGCTTGCTCCAGCCGGGAACCAAGCGCGGCACGTTCTTGCAGATGATCGGCTCGCGGAAGATGCAGCCGCCGAGGATGTTGCGGATGGTGCCGTTCGGCGACTTCCACATCTGCTTCAGGTTGAACTCCTTCACCCGGGCTTCATCCGGGGTGATGGTGGCGCATTTGACGCCGACGCCGACCTTCTTGATGGCCTCGGCGGCGTCGACGGTGACCTGATCGTTGGTGTGGTCGCGGTATTCCATCCCCAGGTCGAAATAGAGCAGCTCGACATCCAGGAACGGATTGATCAGCTTGTCCTTGATGTACTGCCAGATGATCCGGGTCATCTCGTCGCCATCGAGTTCGACGACGGGATTGGATACCTTGATTTTTGCCATGATCGGGGAAGCCTCTTGGGAACGGCGCCGCTGGCGCCAACGTGAATATCCGGCGCCTCTTAGCACCGCCGCGCGGCGGGCGAAAGCCAAGGGATTATGCACTTTTAGCCCATCCAGCTTGTCCGGATGAGGGGCGGGCGGCGACCCGCCGGCAGGGTTGGGCCTGAGGCTTCAGAGGAGATTCAAAAGTCGAATCCAACCCGTTATTTCCCTTGAGAATTTCGTCAGGACAGGCAAACGACGGGGGACAGCGCCGGCCGGTCCGAGGCGCTAGAAACGCCGGCTTGAATCGATCCTTAAGAACGTCCTGGCAAGGCCTTGAGACGAAGAGTGAAAGCGAAGCGAGATGTCGGGGACTGACAAGAGCAAGGCGGGGCTTTCCCTCGACGGTCCCATCGTGATCCTGGTCGAGCCGCAGCTCGGCGAGAACATCGGCATGGCCGCGCGTGCCATGGGCAACTTCGCGCTTGGTGCGCTGCGTATCGTCAACCCCCGCGACGGCTGGCCCAACATCGCCGCCCAGCGTGCCGCCGCCGGCGCCGACCACATTCTGGAAAAGGCCGAATTGTTTGGCACGGTGGAAGAGGCCGTCGCCGATCTCGACCTGCTGTTCGCCACCACCGCGCGCCCCCACGACCAGGCCAAGCCGGTGGTCGGGCCGGAAGCCGCCGCGGCCGAGATCTCCGGGCATGTCGCGACCGGGGGCAGGTGCGGCATCCTGTTCGGCCGGGAGCGCTGGGGGCTGACCAACGAGGAGGTCGGGCTCTCCAACCGCATCATCACCTTCCCGGTCAATCCGGGCTTTGCCTCGCTCAATCTCGCCCAGGCGGTGCTGCTGGTCGGCTATGAATGGTTCAAGCGGGCGACCTCAGGCGAGCTGCCGCACGCCATGCCGGAACGCTCCGAGCGGGCCTCACAGCACCAGATGCAGGCGTTCTTCGACAATCTCGTGCGCGAGCTCGACAAGGTGGAATTTTTGCGCCCCGCCGAGAAGCGCGACACCATGCTGGTGAACTTGCGCAACATCTTCACCCGGATGGAGCCGACCAAGCAGGACATGCACACCCTGCACGGCGTGGTGATGGCGATCGCGGAAGGCCGCAAGGGCCCGGCCAAAGGCGGCGTGCTCGACGGCGAGCAGGCGACGCGCCTGCGTGCGCTGCTGGCCGAGCACGGGCAGGGCGGCGGCGTTCCCGACAGCGGCGCGACCGTGCGCGGCCTCGCCCGCCTGCTCCGCCGCAACCCGACCGACGCCGAGCGCCTGCTCTGGCAGGCCCTGACCCGCGACCGCCGCTTCGCCGGCCAGTTCAAGCGGCAGACCCCCGTGGGCCGGCACATCCCGGATTTCGTCTCTTTCCCGCACCGGATCGCAATCGAGCTGGTGAATCCGGGCGAGGGTGAGACCATCGCCGCGGATCGGGCGGCGCGGCGGGCGTGGCTGGGGGCGCGCGACTATCGGGTGTTGGAGATCCGGGCGGCGGATGTGGAGCGCGATCTCGAGGCGGAGCTGGCGCGGCTGCAGGGGATGATCGAGGTGGGCGCGTAGGTCTCATAGAGAGGCAAGCGACTTGTGCGCCGTAGCTCGAAGAGCGGAGACGGAATGTCCCGCGTTCGACGGTCACTCGTTGAGACGTTTGCAAAGAGCCTGCGGCGCCTCCATCAAGCCGGCACTTGAAGTCTTGCCGCCAATCGAGATGGACCGCTTCTGTCCGCACGAAGTCGGCTGTGAGGCACTTGCCGACGTTACACAAAGTGGCGCTGATGTCGGCGATGGGCCAAATGCGGGCATCGAGATAAAGCACGGCGGCCGAGCTGAACTATTCCCGCACCGCAGCGATGACGATCCTAAGCATGTTCAGCGCTGCGACGCCTTGGCGTGCCTCGGTATAAAGTCCCGATGTCGACGTGACCACAAGATCGAGACTAGGCACGATGAAGATGCGCTGTCCGCCCAGGCCCATCGCCGAAATCCATTGCACTTCCTGCCCACCTGACAGAGTGCGGCCCAGCCACCACAATCTGCCATAAAAGAACAGACCGCCGAAATAACCAATGGCTTGAAAGTGCGGTACGACCGATTGCTCAATCCAGTCCTTAGACACGATCTGAACGCCTTACCACACTCCCCTATTCAACATGAGCTGACCGATCTTCGTTGCATCGCGCGGACGAAGCCGGAGGCCTGACGCTGCGGACAGCTTGCCGTTCGGATAAGTCTGCCATTCAAAGTCCGTGATATCGAGCGGTCCGAATAGCGCCTCGCGCGCGAATTTATCGAGAGATTGCCCGGACCGACGCGCGATTATTGCTCCGAGCAGCTCCACACCGCCGCCGGTGTAATTCCACCGCGTGCCGGGGGCATCAGCGATTGGCTTCGACAAAACATAACGTATGGGATCGGTCTCTGAAAGGAGATGCGGTTCATCGTTCTTTGGATCGGTCCAAGCCAAATTCTCGTCCCACGCGATGCCCGAAGACATCGTGAGTAAGTCGCTCAGCTTGATATCCGCCCATCCTTTGGTTGCGACGGAGGCCATCTCCGGAAAGTACTGAAGCACTGGCGCATCTACCCCATCGATCAACCGGCGATCGATTGCAATTCCTGTCAGCAAAGAAATAATGCTTTTGGAGACCGAGCGCATGTCGTGTTTCATCTTCGCGTCAAACTCGTAGCGTTTGTCGTCGTGCCCCCATGGTTCGTCGTAGCCGGAGAAATATCGCTCAAATACCAGCCGGCCATGTCGCGCGACTACGACGCTATGTACGTCGTCCGCCTCCCGCAGCCTGTCGACCAGGCCGCACAATTGCGGGCGATCAAATCCTAGAGCCTCCGGCGTGTCGATCGACCAACCGTCATGGAGGTCTAGGGGAGAGGCGCACTCAGGTGGCGCTTGAACTTTCGTCTCCTGGGCAGTTAGGGGGCTGCTACAAAGCCCAGAGGCTATCAGAAGTGCCACGCCGACCGTGAATACCCTATCGGTCATGAATCTCTCCCCAAGCGATAGAAGTCTCGCCATTCCGGTCAGGACGTGAGGCTCTGTATGCTTGGCAACGTGATCGAATGCAAAGCGGCACCGCTCCACCGAAGCTTAGCCCCGTTAGGTTGCGAGAATAGGATGATAAAATCAATCGTTGTCAAGACACTGAGGCGGTCGGAATGCAATATTTGCAGCTTGGTCGCGGCGTGGCGAGCAAAGACCAGACTTCTGCTCCGGATCATAAGCTGACGTCGGTCGGGTCAACGCCGATGTCCGTCGAACGCATAAGCGGACATGGCCTCGCAGTCTCCCATAGTGGGCAAAGCGGAGTGCGCCCACGGTTAATGGACAGTCTGGGACAGGAATGGTGGACTCAGCGCGATGCGCCTTGCCGCCTCTACGAAGGACGTCCAAGCTGCACGTTGCCACGAGAACGGCGCGCCGGCGTGAAGCTCCAGCCTCATTTATTGGCACGTTTCGTGCCTCTCAAAGCGGCAGGCTGACACGATGCCTGGCGAAGGGAGACCCTGACATGAAACGCGAAGACCTCACCGAAAAGCTGCTCGACATCAAGCGCGAGAAGGGCTGGAGCTGGAAACACATCTGCGAGAAGATCGGCGGCTCTTCCGAAGTGCTGATAACAGGCGCGATTCTCGGCCAGATGAAGTTGACCAAGCCGCAGGCCGCCAATGCCGGCGAGTTGTTCGGCCTGTCGAAGTCCGAAGTCGCCATGCTGAACGAGACACCGATGCGCGGCATGCCGATGCCGCCGACCGATCCCCTGATCTATCGCTTCTACGAATTGGTGATGGTGAACGGCCCGGCCTGGAAGGCCTTGATCGAGGAGGAGTACGGCGACGGCATCATGTCGGCGATCGATTTCGACATGGTGATGGAGCGCCAGCCCAACCCCAAGGGCGACCGCGTCAAGCTCACCATGAGCGGCAAATTCCTGCCGTACAAATATTACGGTGCCAGCGGCAACGTGCCGGAATACGGCTTCAGGGAGGAGTGACAGCGGCGAAGGCGGCGCGCAGTTCGCCGACCTGTGCCATCTCGCGAATGTAGGTGAAGGATCCCTTGTCCTTCATCTCGCGCGCGCAGTTCAGGAACGCGGCGAGCGCGTAGCGCGACATGGCTCCGCCGACGCTGATCCGCTTGACGCCGGCTGCGGACAATTGCGCGGCTGTCAGCGTCGGGTCGGCAAAACCCATCACGTGCGCCGGCGCGCAAGGGTGTTGCGCGCCGGCGTCCCGCCTGAATGGATTATTTCCCCGCCTTCACCTCGGCGGCCGCGACCGCGAGCAGTTCGCTCATTTTGGCGCGGATCGCCTGCTCGGTGACGGCGACGTTCTTGGCGGCGAAATCGGCCGTGATCTTGCGCAGCACGTCGGCATCGCCGGCCTCCTCGAAATCGGCCGCGACCACCTCCTTGGCATAGGCGGTGGCGGCGTCACCGGTGATGCCGAGCTTTTCGGCCGCCCACAGCCCGAGCAGCCGGTTGCGGCGGGCTTCCGCCTTGAATTTCTGCTCCTCGTCGAGGGCGAACTTCTTCTCGAAACCTTCCTCCCGCTTGTCGAACTCGCTCATACCCTGTTCCAAATCCCCTGCTGAATGGCGCGGGAGCCCTTCCGTTGCGGCGCCCCGGCTGCATGCCTACATAGACAGCACATGTCGGCAAAACAACGGGCCGTTAAGCCGCAGGCAGGACGGTATAAGTTGGTGCCGGACGGCCGGATCGATTGTGCTCGGACAGCCAATCGGATAGGTTGCCTGAAGGCTTGGTTCCCGTTCTGTTTCCAAGGATTCGAGATGGGTTCCCAGCCGTTCACGGCAGCTCCGCTGTGGGTCCTAATCCTAGTCAACCGGAGCACACCAAATTCATGGATTTCAACAAAACACGGTACATCCCAATGAGCCGTCGGCGTCGCATTTATGAAGGCAAGGCAAAGGTTCTCTATGAAGGCCCGGAGCCCGGTACCTTGATCCAGCACTTCAAGGACGATGCCACCGCGTTCAATGCGAAAAAGCATCAGGTGATCGAGGGCAAGGGCGTCCTCAACAACCGGATCTCGGAGTACCTGTTTCAGCACCTCAATGACATCGGAGTGCCGACCCACTTCATCCGCCGTCTCAACATGCGCGAGCAGTTGATTCGCGAGGTCGAGATCGTGCCGCTCGAGGTGGTGGTGCGGAACGTCGCCGCCGGCTCGCTGTCGCAGCGTCTCGGCATCGAGGAGGGCACCCAGCTGCCCCGTTCGATCATCGAATTCTACTACAAGAACGACCAGCTCAACGACCCCATGGTGTCGGAAGAGCACATCACCGCCTTCGGCTGGGCGACGCCGCAGGAGATCGACGACATCATGGCGCTCGCCATCCGCGTCAACGACTTCCTCACCGGCCTTTTCCTCGGCATCGGCATTCGCCTCGTCGATTTCAAGATGGAGTGCGGGCGCCTGTTCGAGAACGAGATGATGCGCATCATCGTTGCCGACGAGATCTCGCCGGATAGCTGCCGCCTATGGGACATCAAGTCGAACGAGAAGCTCGACAAGGATCGTTTCCGCAGGGACCTCGGCGGCCTGCTCGAGGCCTATACCGAAGTTGCAAAGCGCCTCGGCATCCTCATGGAGAACGAGCGTCCGCAGGGCTCCGGCCCGGTGCTGGTGAAGAGCTGAAGAGGATCTGACGTGAAGGCACGCGTTACCGTTACCTTGAAGACGGGCATCCTCGATCCGCAAGGCAAGGCCATCGAAGGCGCGCTGAAATCGCTCGGCGTCGACGGCATCGCCAGCGTCCGCCAGGGCAAGGTGTTCGACATCGAGCTCGCCGGCGCCGACAAGGCCAAGGCGGAAGCCGCGCTGAAGGACGCCGCCGACAAGCTGTTGGCGAATACCGTGATCGAGAATTATGCTATCGAGATGAAGGCCTGAGTGGAGTAACGGATATCAGCAAAGAGCTGATTTTCGAGTTGTTGAAGCAAATCGAGCAAACGCTCGGTCGTGTGGAATACAAGATCGATCAAATCATCTCCGAGCTGAGCGCCTGTCGAGACGAGCAGCTTCTGATGCTGCACGACTGTCAGCCGGCGCGGGACATTTGGGCAGGCAGCCGTCCTCTGACATAGTTTCCGGCTTACAACCACCCTGCACGCCGAAAACGCCAGTACAGCGCGCCGCACGCCGTCAGCATCACGCCGAGCAGCATGTAGTAGCCGTACTCCCATTCCAGCTCCGGCATGTGCTTGAAGTTCATGCCGTAGATGCCGGCGAGCGCGGTCGGGATCGCGATGATCGCAAGCCACGAAGCGAGCTTCTTGGACACTGCCGTCTCCTGCGCCTGTCCGACCAGGAGACTGGCCTCGAAGGCGAAGGCCAGCACCTCGCGCATGGAATCGATGCGCTCCTGGATGTTGCGGACGTGGTCGGTGACGTCGCGGAACAGGGGCTGCATCGTCGCGCGCACCATCGACAACTCGTCGTGTTCGAGGCGGCGGCAGACCTCCACCAGCGGCCCGATCGCGTTGCGGAGCCTTAACAGGTCACGGCGCAGCATGTAGAGCCGCTCGATCTGCGCCTTGGTGATCGCGTGCGCGAGTACGTCGTCCTCGATGTCCTCGATCTCTTCGTGAATGCTCTCCAGCACGGGCGAGTAATTGTCGACGATGAAATCGAGGATGGCATAGAGGATGTAGTCCTCGCCGCGCGCGAGCGCCCGCGGACAGCTCTCGCAACGCTCACGGACCGGCTTGTAGGACGTCGAAGCGCCGTGGCGCACCGAGACCAGATAGCCTTCGCCGACGAAAATGTGCGTTTCGCCGAACGCGATGCGGCCCTCGACCAGTTGCGCGGTGCGCGCCACGATGAACAGGGCCTCGCCATATTGCTCGATCTTGGGACGCTGATGGGCGTTGTTGGCGTCCTCGATCGCGAGCTCGTGCAGGTCGAACTGCTTCTGCACGGCGCCGAGCAGTGCCATGTCGGGCTCGTGCAGGCCGATCCAGACCACGTGGCCGGGCTTGGTTCGCCAGCTCGAGGCCTCGCTGATGGCGATATTGGCGACGCGCCGGCCGTCGACATAGGCGCCGGCCGCGACGACGCCTTCGGTGGACACCGGCTTGGAGGGGGATGTGGGCAGCGACGGGACATTCATGGGCACAATCCCGGGCAAATCATTCGGCCAGATGCGCGCGGCCATGGCCTGTGTACAAGGCTCTCCATCGAGGCTAGCACTGGTAAAATCCCCGTCAAATGGTTATGTCTCTTCACGAATTGGCCCTTTGGCCAGCCCCGATTCCCCGCCAGCGTCGGAACCTCTGCCATGAAAGCCGCCATCCTCGTCTTTCCCGGAATCAACCGCGAGCGCGACATGGCGCGTGCGCTGAGGCTGATCTCGGGCAGCGAGCCGGCGATGGTCTGGCATGCCGAGACGGCGCTGCCTCAAGGCACCGATCTCGTGGTGGTGCCGGGCGGCTTCTCCTACGGCGACTATTTGCGTTGTGGCGCCATCGCGGCGCGCGCGCCGGTGATGGACGCGGTGCGCGACTACGCGGCCAAGGGGGGCCTCGTGCTCGGCGTCTGCAACGGTTTTCAGATCCTCTGCGAATCCGGTCTCCTGCCGGGCGTGTTGATGCGCAACGCGCGGCTGAAATTCATCTGCCATGACGTGCATCTGCGCGTCGAGCGTTCGGACACGCCGTTCACCCGCGGCTACAATGCCGGGCAGGTGATCCGCGTACCGGTCGCCCACGGCGAGGGTAACTATGCCGCGGATGCCGAGACCATCAAGCGGCTCGAAGGCGAGGGCCGAGTGCTCTATCGCTACTGCGCGCCCGACGGCTCCGTCGATGACATCAGCAACATCAACGGCGCCGCGCAGTCCATTGCCGGCATCGTCAACGACAAGGGCAACGTGCTCGGGATGATGCCGCATCCGGAAAACCACGTCGAAGACATCATGGGCTGCACCGACGGCCGCGGCCTGTTCGCCGGCCTGGTCCAGCACCTGGAAAGAGCCGCGTGATTTCGTTGCTGCTGAAGCGGCCATGGGCCGCGCTCGCGGCACCGTCACTCGCGAGGGCCGTCAAGTAGTTGCCGTCTTTCGTTGCCGCAGTTTCAGCCGCTCCGCCGGCACCGTCATTGCGGCGACGCCGGCCATGACCAGCAGCAGGCCGAGTGCCAGGTTTGACGGCACGCTCTCGCCGAGCAGCAGCACGGAAAGGCCGACGCCGATCGGGATGCGCAAATAGCCTTGCGCGTTGGTCGTCAGCGTGCCGAGCCGGCCGAGGCAGAGGTAGAACAGCATCAGGCCCAGTGCGCTCGAGACGATGCCCATGGCGATGGTGGCGACGATCGCGGTCGGCGTCGGCTGCAGCGTCCAGGGCTGGTCGATGAGCAGCGCGGGCGGCAGCAGCACGAATCCGCCGAACAGCAGCGAGCCGGCCGCCACCACCATCGGGTCGTATTCGGACAGCCTGAGGCCGAAGATCGTGGCGCAGGCAAAGGAGATGGTGGCGAGCAGGATTGCGATTTCGGCAATGATCTCGCTACCGAGGCCGCGCAGCGCATCGAGGCCGACGATGAGGATCGTGCCGGCAAGGCCGAGGATCGCGCCGGCGAGCTTGAGCAGCGTCGCCGGCTCGTGCCGCGTGATCAGCGAGGTGATCAGGAAGGCGAAGATCGGCGTGGTCGAGGCCAGCACCACCGTATTGGACGCCGGCACATATTGCTGCGACCAGGTGATGACCAGGAACGGAAAGGTCGAGTTGATCAATTGCTGGGTCGCGAACAGCTTCCAGGCCTTGGCGTCGGTCGGGACCTTGACGCCGCGCATCCACAGGATCGCGAACAGGAAGGCGGCTGCGATCAGCGAGCGCGCCGAGATGAAAGTGACCGGCGGGATCGTGTCGAGCGCAAGCTTGGCCAGCGGATAGGTCGAGCTCCAGCAACAGGCGAGCGCCAGCAGCAGCGCATAGTCGCGCCAGTTGCGCGCGCCGGTGGCGGCCATGGACGGCAACGGCGATGACACGGAGGCCGCTGGGCGCCCCGCCTCCGATGTGCTCTGCGGCACCTTGTTCTTGCTCCCAGGCGCACAAGCGCTCGCCCGACTGTGGGCGAGGGGATCCAAAAAGGGAAGCCGTCGAGCTATGCGTTTGGCTGAGGCTGCGGTTTCCGCTTCATCCGCTTGATCGTGCCGGAAAAGGTGAACAGCGGCCGTTCGCCGGACGTCAGCCTGCCACGCAGGAAGATCAGCGAGCCGCCAGCGCGAGACACTTCGCCGACACATTCGACCAGCTCGCCCTCGCGGGCAGCGTCGAGAAAATCGCAAGCGAAATTGGTCGTCACCGCGGGCCCATCCAGCTCGTGGGTGGCAATTGCAAACAGGCAATAGTCGGCAAACGCCATGAAGCAGCCGCCATGGACGTTGCCGGAGCCATTGAGGTGCTTTTTCTCAACCCGGAAGGCGCTGCGGACGCTGCCGTCCGGCTCGATCCGGTGCCAGAAGGGACCGACATGGGACTCAAAACTGTCGCGAATCCAGGTCCGCCAGCCCTGAAATTCCCCCTCGGTGGCGACGTGGAGGTCCGGGCGGCGGGGCGGTGGCGCTTTGGTCAATTCGTGCAAGGAAATGGGCCTTCAATTGCGGGTCTTCAGCCCTTAAATCCGATCCGTCCGCGTCGTGCAATTCCTGTTCCTGCAGCCCCCTGCCGCAAACCATGGGACAGCGGGAAAATGCACCATAAAGGGCTTTTCCAAGCCGCCCGATGTTCCTAAGAACGGCCAACCGCCGCCGAAAGCCCCGAATCCATGAAGAACGAACCCAAGATCACCCCCGAACTGGTTGCCGCCCACGGGCTCAAGCCCGACGAGTACGAGCGCATCCTGAAGCTGATCGGGCGGGAGCCGACCATCACCGAGCTCGGCATCTTCTCGGCGATGTGGAACGAGCACTGCTCGTACAAGTCCTCGCGCATCCATCTGAAGGGGCTGCCGACGAAAGCGCCCTGGGTGATCCAGGGTCCCGGCGAGAATGCCGGCGTGATCGACATCGGCGATGGCCAGGCCGTGGTCTTCAAGATGGAGAGCCACAACCATCCGAGCTATATCGAGCCCTACCAGGGCGCAACCACCGGCGTCGGCGGCATCTTGCGCGACGTCTTCACCATGGGCGCGCGCCCGATCGCCTGCCTGAATGCGCTGAGCTTCGGCGCGCCCGAGCATGCCAGGACCCGGCATCTCGTCTCCGGCGTCGTTGCCGGCGTCGGCGGCTATGGCAACTCCTTCGGCGTGCCGACGGTCGGCGGTCAGGTGCGGTTCCACACCCGTTACGACGGCAATATCCTCGTCAACGCGATGGCGGTCGGCCTCGCCGATGCCGACAAGATCTTCTATGCGGCCGCCTCCGGCGTGAACATGCCGATCGTGTATTTGGGCTCCAAGACCGGCCGCGACGGCATCCACGGCGCCTCGATGGCGTCGGCCGAGTTCGACGACAAGTCCGAGGAGAAGCGCCCGACCGTGCAGGTCGGCGATCCCTTCGCCGAGAAGCTGCTGCTCGAGGCCTGCCTCGAGATCATGGAGAAGGGCTGCGTCATCGCGATCCAGGACATGGGCGCGGCGGGCCTGACCTGCTCGGCGGTGGAGATGGGCGCCAAGGGCGACCTCGGCGTCGATCTCGATCTCGACGCGGTGCCGACCCGCGAGACCGGCATGAGCGCCTACGAGATGATGCTCTCGGAGAGCCAGGAGCGCATGCTCATGGTGCTCAAGCCGGAGAAGGAAAAAGAGGCCGAGGCGATCTTCAGGAAGTGGGGCCTCGATTTCGCCGTCGTCGGCTACACCACGCCGAGCAAGCGTTTCGTGGTCAAGCATGGCGGCGACGTCATGGCCGATCTGCCGATCAAGGAGCTCGGCGACGAAGCGCCGCTTTACGACCGCCCGCATGTCCCCTCCGCCGCACTGCCGGTCGTGCACGCGCGCGATGTGCCGGCGCCGATGAGCCTCGGAGCTGCGCTGGAAAAGCTGATCGGCACGCCCGACATGTGCAGCAAGCGCTGGGTTTGGGAACAGTACGACCACCTCATCCTCGGCAACACCATGCAGCGTCCCGGCGGCGATGCCGCGGTCGTCCGCGTCGAGGACGGGCCGAAGGGACTTGCGCTGACCGTCGACGTGACGCCGCGTTATTGCGAAGCCGACCCGTTCGAGGGCGGCAAGCAGGCGGTGGCGGAGGCGTGGCGCAACATCACCGCAGTCGGCGGCAAACCGCTCGCGATCACCGACAATCTCAACTTCGGCAACCCTGAGCGGCCCGAGATCATGGGCCAGTTCGTCGGCTGCCTGAAGGGTATCTCGGAAGCCTGCCGCACGCTGGATTTCCCGGTCGTTTCCGGCAACGTCTCGCTCTACAACGAGACCAACGGTCGCGCGATCCTCCCGACGCCCTCGATCGGCGGCGTCGGCCTGCTCGACGATTTCACAAAGTCCGCATCGCTCGCCTTCAAGGCCGAGGGCGAGGCGATCCTCCTGATCGGCGAGACCCACGGCTGGCTCGGCCAGTCCGTCTACCTGCGCGACATCTGCGGTCGCGAGGAAGGTGCGCCGCCGCCGGTCGATCTCGCTGCCGAAAAGCGCAATGGCGATTGCGTGCGCGGCATGATCCATGGCGGTACCGCGACCGCGGTGCACGACCTCTCGGATGGCGGCCTCCTGATCGCGCTCGCCGAGATGGCGATGGCGAGCGGCATCGGCGCAAGACTGCTCGCCGCGCCGACTGCGCTCGTGCCGCAGGCCTATTGGTTCGGCGAGGACCAGGCGCGCTATCTCGTCACCGTGCCGGAAACGGAAGCCGGGCGCGTGCTCGCCAAGATGCGCGGCTGCGAGGTGCCCTGTGTGCGCATCGGCACCACCGGTGGCGATGCGATCGCGATCGCGGGCGAAGCGCCCGTGGCGATCGACACGCTGCGCAAATCGTTCGAGCGCTGGCTGCCGGAATATATGGGCGGGAAGGCGGCGTAGCGACGCCACATACTCCGTCATTGCGAGCGAAGCGAAGCAATCCAGAATCTTTCCGCGGCGGCAGTCCGGATTGCTTCGCTGCGCTTGCAATGACGAATGGAAAGAGCTTGGCCTCTACAACACGTGTGACGCGCCCGGGATCTGTCGCAATGCTCGCGTCAGCGCCCAACTCGCCGAGACTGTCACTACAAATCCGATCGTGGCCTTGACGATCGCCGGCAGGTCATAGTCGAACAGCCAGTATTGCAGCCACAGTGCGATCGGATAGTGCACCAGGAACATGCCGTACGCGTCGCTCTGCATTGGATCGAGCAGCTTGGCTGAGCCGGATTGCCTGAACCTCTGGAAAAAAGCCAGGATCAGAAACATGATGGCCACGCTGAAGACAGTGAAGCAGATGGCATAGAGCGCTTCATACCAGTCCGGCAACGGCGACGGATTGCCCAGTATTTCGCGCTTGATGAAGATCAGCACCCACAAGAGGCAATACGGAACGATCGCCAGCACCATCCAGTCCCAGCTGACCTTCGCCATCCGGCTGTCGACAGCGAGAAGCCCGCGATCCATTTGCGCAACGCCGATGCCGGCACCGAAAAAGAAGTAGGTCGCGTAGAGCATCACGCGCCCGTGCTGGACCGAGAACGGCCCGAACTCGAACCAGCTGCTTGGTCCGAAGTGAACCCGCCCGGGAATGTAGAACGCCGCGGTGACGGCAACCATGACCGCGAAGAACACGGCGGGCCGACGGCGACCGTGTAGCGAGAGGCGATTAATCGGATCGAGCAGATTGGGCGACAGCCGGTGCAGCAGACAGGCAACCAGGTCGAAGGCGAACAAGACCCAAAGGAACCAAATCGGCCCGCTCGGCCATGGGCCATTCGTGACCATATTCCACCAGAATTCCGAAAAGCCGATCTCGGGATGGTGCCGCAGGGAGATCGCGTAGTAGGCGAGCGGAATGATCGTAAGGGCGCAGATCGCGAAGGGTAAGCCAAGCCGAAGCAGGCGATCTGCCAAATAGCTCCGCGCTCCCTTCCGGGCGATACCAGACCAGGCGAACAGTCCCGACAGGAAGAAGAACATCGCCATGAAGAAACTGTCGGTGGCGAGCACGATCATGTCGAAGCCGAAGAAGTACTTCGGATCGGTATGACCGAAATAAGTATAGGGGATCACCGCGTGATGCAGCAGCACGACCAGTGTCAGAAAGGTGCGGGTGCGATCCAGCGATAAATTGCGCGTCTTGGCCTTGGGTGCGGCGTGTGCCTGTTCGCCGATCGTCGCCGAATGTGACATCGCGATCATGATTTGCCCCGCGCTCCCGCCCCGCTGGACTGTGCCGCCGGGAACCTGATTCAGCAAGGGGCCGTTCGGGGTCGCTCTTCAGTCCCGGACCCCTTAGGAACCAGTTCCGCGTCACGCAGTTGGGGTTCGCGAAAAGGGCTTGGCCGCAAGGGGCAACACCAATTCGGAGCTGGCGATGACGATCCTGAAATGGGCGCTGATCTTTCTCTTGATCTCCATCGTGGCCGGCGTGCTCGGCTTCACCGGCATTTCGGCCGCCTCCGCCGAGGTCGCCCGCTTCCTGTTCTACGTCTTCATCGTGATCTTCCTGGTGCTGTTGATACTCGGGCTCACGATCTTCAGGGCGTAGTCGGAGCCGCATCGGCACGCTCAGTCGCCATCCCTGGGCTTGGCCCGGGCACCCACGTTTCCTTATCGATTGCGGCCAAGGCGTGGATGGCCGGGACGAGGCCCGGCCAGGACGGTGTCGGGCGCGGCGCGCCTATCCCACTTCCTCGATCTTCACCTTGTCCGGATAGAAGGCGAGATGGCCGGAAATCTCGGTCATCGCAGGGAAGGGCGTTTCATAGGTCCAGACCGCGTTGTCCAGCGTCTTGCCGTCGGCCTTGACGCTGTAATAGCTCGCATCGCCCTTGTACGGGCAATGGGTGACGCGGTCGGTGCGCGCGAGCAGGGCCATGTTGGCGTCCTCCCGCGGCACATATTGCACCGCCGGATATTTGGCCTCCTTCAACGTCAGCGCCTTGCTGGTCTCGGCGATCACGATGTTGCCCGCGGTTACGCGGACGCGCCGGGGATTTGGGGTGATGGTGATGGGGTGGTCGGGCCCTGGGAGCTTCATGATTTCACGCCTTTTCGATCAATCTGCCGCGCGCGGCACTCTGTCGTGCCTTTATCCTGTTGGGATCACGGATATAGTGCCGGAAAGCGTGACGCAGAAGGCCGTTCACGCTAAGTTTGAGCCTGCCGGCGAGGGGACCTCCGGCAGCGATTCGACGACGGGGCTGCCTTGCAGCCGAGATCTTGCAGCCGAGACAAAGATAAGGAGTACGACCCGAATGCCCATGGACGCCCACGATATCGAGGCGATGATCAAGGCAGCGATCCCCGATGCCGAGGTGACCATCCGTGACCTCGCCGGCGACGGCGACCACTACGCCGCGACCGTGATCTCGGAATCCTTCCGCGGCAAGTCCCGCGTCCAGCAGCATCAGATCGTCTATCAATCCCTGCGCGGCCAGATGGGCGGCGTCCTGCATGCGCTGGCACTGCAGACCGGGGTACCTGGCGGACCTGGGGTGCCGGGCACTTGATCTGACCGGTACCTGATCTGATCGCAACGGGGGCGGCGATGGCTCCGGACAATCCTCGCGGCGCGATGTTTCGCGTCATCGTGCCGAACCAGCACAGCCGCGTCACCAATGCGGAGCTGTTCTTCGATCTCGTCTTCGTCTTTGCCGTCACGCAGGTGTCGCACACGCTGCTGCACCACTTCACGGAGCTCGGCGCGGTGCACGTCACAGTGCTGTTTCTCGCCGTGTGGTGGGTGTGGGTCTATACCGCCTGGGTCACCAACTGGCTCGATCCCGAACTGACGCCAGTCCGCATCCTGCTCTTCCTGATGATGCTCGGTGGCCTCGTGCTGTCGACGACGATCCCGACCGCCTTCGAAGGGCGCGGCCTGTGGTTTGCGATCGCCTACGCGACGATGCAGGTCGGACGCACCGCGTTCTGGATGTTTGCAACGCCGCGGCATCGGACGGCGGTGCGGCACAATGCGATCCGCATCCTGACGTGGCTCTCGATCTCCGCCGTTCTATGGATCGCAGGCGGCCTGTCCGAGGGCGAGACGCGGCTATGGCTGTGGATTGCCGCCGTCACCTGGGAGTACGTCTCGCCTGCGGTTCGCTTCTGGGTCCCCAAGCTCGGCTTCTCGTCGGTCGAGGCCTGGGCCGTCGAAGGCAGCCACATGGCCGAGCGTTGCGCGCTGTTCGTCATCATTGCGCTCGGCGAAGCCGTCGTCGTCAACGGCGCGACCTTTGCCGAGTTGGAGTGGACCGCGGACAATATCCTGGCCTTCGTCTCCGCGCTGGTCGGCAGCATCGCGATGTGGTGGGTCTATTTCCACAAGGGCGCGGAGGCCGGTTCCGAGCGCATCTCGAAGTCCGCCGAATCCGGCCGCCTGGCGCGGCTCGCCTACACCTATTTGCACATGCCGATCATCGCGGGCATCATCCTGACCGCAGTCTCGGACGAACTGGTGCTGAAGCACCCGACCGGCCATTTCGATATCAGGATTATCGTGAGCACGCTCGGCGGACCGCTGGTGTTTTTGATCGGCACCATCCTGTTCAAGCACGCGATCCGCGGCTTCCTTCAGCTTTCCCACGGCATCGGCATCATCCTGCTGCTGGTGCTGTGGTGGTTCGCCGCCGATCTTCCGCCGCTCGGGCTCTCGGCTGCGTCGAGCGTGATCATGATCGTGGTCGCGGTGTGGGAGTCGGTGTCGCTGCGGTTGACTCCGGAAGAGGCCGGAGAGCATTGAACAGCGCGCGGCGCGGCACGGAGCGTTTACTCCGTAACCTCCAGCGCATGCACCGAAAACATCTTCGCCGCATCCGTCCAACTTTCTCGCACCCGCCAGCCTGCGCCCTGCGCCAGCGCAGAAAAACGCTCGATGCTGTATTTGTAGCTGTTCTCGGTGTGGATGCTCTCGCCGGGGCGGAACGAGAAGCTGGTACCGAGCAGGCGCACGGTCTGGCTCTTCTTGCTGATCAGATGCATCTCGATCCGGTGCCGCTCGCGGTTGTAGATCGCGCGATGGATGAAGGCGGACAGGTCGAAATTGCCACCGAGCTCACGGTTGATCCGCACGAGAACATTGAGGTTGAAGCGCGCGGTGACGCCGGCGGCATCGTTATAGGCGTCATGCAGGACGCGCTCTTCCTTTTCGAGGTCGGCGCCGATGATCATCTGTGCGCCCCGGCCCAGGATCTCGCGCGCGCTCCGCAGGAAGGCTTGCGCTTCCTGCGGCTCGAAATTGCCGATGGTCGAGCCGGGGAAGAAGCCGACCTTGGGCATGGATGCGACCTGCTTGGGCAGCTCGAACGGTGTCGTGAAGTCGGCAGCCACCGGATGGATGCCGAGCGACGGGAAATCCCGCTTCAGGCCATTCGCCTGCGCCTTCAGGAAGTCGCCGGAGATGTCCACGGGCACATAGGCCGCGAACTTGCAGTGGCCCAGCAGCAGGCGGACTTTCGTGGTCGCGCCGGCGCCAAACTCGACCAGCGCCGCGTGCTCCGGAATGATTCTTGCGATCTCGTTGCCGCGCTCTTTCAGGATCGCAAGCTCGGTGCGCGTCGGATAATATTCCGGCAGGCGCGTGATCGCCTCGAACAGCTCTGAACCTGCCGCATCATAGAAATATTTCGGCGACAGTTTCTTCGGCTGCTGCGATAGGTCCTCGATGGCCTCGCGGGCGAAAGCGGTGGTCTGCTCGTCGGGGAGATGGGCTTCGGCCAAAGCGCTGGCGTGCACATTCATGATACTCTCCTGAACGCGCTGTCCGGCGCGCATTTGTCGTCGGAATTCTTAGTCGTAATCGGCGAGCCGCAGCCCGGTGAACTGCCAGCGATGGTGCGGATAGAAGAAGTTCCGATAGGTGATACGGCTGTGGTCTTGCGGAGTTGCAAGCGAGGAGCCGCGCAGCACCAGCTGGTTGACCATGAACTTGCCATTGTACTCGCCGAGCGCGCCTTCGACGGCGCGATAGCCGGGATAGGGTGCGTAGGAGCTGCGGGTCCATTGCCAGACGATGCCGAAGGCGTCGTTGAGCTGGCCTGCACGGGCCGCAACCTCCCATTCCATCTCGGTCGGCAGATGTTTTCCGGCCCAGCGCGCGAAGGCGTCGGCCTCGTAATAGCTGATGTGGCAGACCGGCGCGTTCGGATCGACCGGCTTGAGGCCGGCCAGCGTCATCACGTGCCACTGACCGTCGATCTCGCACCAGTGCCCTGGCGCGTCCCAACCCTCCTTGCCGACCGTGGCGAAGCCGTCCATCAGCCACAGCGTTGCGGTCCGGTAGCCGCCGTCGCGCATAAAGGCGAGCCATTCGCTGTTGGTGACGAGATTGCGCGCCACGTTGACCGGGCCGACCAGGGCGCGATGCGCGGGCTTCTCATTGTCGAAATGGAAACTGTCGTCGACATGGCCGACGGTGTGGATGCCCTCGTTGAGTTGCAGCCAGTCATCGCCGGTGCGCGTCGCGGTGGGAAAGCGCCAGTCCGGGTCGTAGGCCGGATAGACGGGGTTCTGCGCAAAAGCATGCAGGATATCGGTGAGCATCAATTCCTGATGCTGCTGCTCATGGTTCAGCCCGACCTCGACCAGCGGCGCAATCTCGCCAAGCTTGTTCGCATCGGCCTCGCGGAAGAATTTGGTGACCGCGGCATCGACATATCTGCGATAGGCGCCGACCTGGTCGGCGCTCGGACGGGTGATGTCGCCGCGATGATTGCGCGCATGACGCGGGCCGGCGCTGACGTAATAGGAATTGAACAGGAACGCGAAATCGGGGTGGAAGGGCCGATATCCCGCAGCGTGCTCGCAGAGCAGGAATTGCTCCCAGAACCAGGTGGTATGGGCCCGATGCCATTTTGTCGGGCTCGCATCCGGCATGGACTGGATCTGCTGGTCCTCCGGCGACAGCGGCGCCGCCCGGCGTTCGGTCTCGTTGCGGACGGCGATAAACGCCTCTTCCAGCCTCCGGGCGAGGCCGCCCTGACCGGACGGTGACGAAAGCGGGGCGGTGGCCGTGGCGGAGGCTGGTTTCGTCACGTTTTTCTCCAGACAGGCAAGAGAACGTCGTTGGCGTTGCCCGGTTCCCAAACCGAGGTTCGTCCTAGATAGGGGCTCCGTTGCGGTATGAAAGTCCTCTTCAGCGATGATATTGTTGTCATCAGCCTATGGACCCGCTGGTGCCGAACCGGCCACGCGGACCTGTCGCCGCCATTTTACTTTGGATGCACAACGGTTTGGGCTACATATATGGGCAGATATCGGGTTAGATCGGCTGAACTGGCCCGAAGTGATCGGTGAGGGCTCGGCCCCGGAAGGACATGGATATGAGCATTGAGGAATTCATCGCCAACGAAGTGAAGTCGAATGACGTGGTTCTGTTCATGAAGGGCACGCCGCAATTTCCGCAGTGCGGTTTCTCCGGCCAGGTCGTCCAGATCCTCGACCACATTGGCGTCGGCTATAAGGGGCTCAACGTCCTCGAATCCGCCGAACTGCGTGATGGCATCAAGACCTTCTCCAACTGGCCGACCATTCCGCAGCTCTATGTGAAGGGCGAGTTCGTCGGCGGCTGCGACATCGTCCGCGAGATGTTCCAGGCCGGCGAATTGCAACAGCTCTTCACCGAAAAGGGCGTCGTCGTCGCAGCCTGATAGTCGCGGCCTGATAAATGGCCGTGCTGACGCGCCGGATCGGCGGGGCGGAGCTTGAGGTCATTGTCGCTGACATCACGACCCTCGGCGTTGACGCCATCGTCAACGCCGCCAATACGTCGCTCCTCGGTGGGGGCGGCGTGGATGGCGCAATCCATCGGGCGGCCGGTCCCGAGCTGCTCGCAGAGTGCCGGACGCTCGGCGGATGCCCGACCGGCGATGCCAGGATCACCAAGGGCTACCGTCTGCCTGCGCGCCATGTGATCCACGCGGTCGGTCCTGTCTGGCACGGCGGCACCCGCGGCGAGACGGAGGCGCTGCGCTCCTGTTACCGGCGCGCGCTAGAGCTCTCCCAGGCCAATGGGCTGACCTCGCTGGCCTTCTCCGCGATCTCCACAGGTGTGTATCGCTTTCCGACCGACCAGGCCGCAAAGATTGCCATTTGCGCGACCATTGAAGGCCTGCCGGCAGCGCCGCTGGTCGCCCAAGTCATATTTTGTTGTTTCTCGGAGACAAGTGCCGCTCTGCACGCGGATGCTTTGGCGCGGTACGGCAGCCCTTGTGCCTGATGACGCCGTCGGTACACTCTGCCGGACATGTTCCGGGGAGGGGATATGATTTCACAGTCTGGACTGCGTGCGCTCGTCTGCGGCGCACTGGTGTCGCTCAGCGCGATGTCGCTGGCGCGGGCGGAGGGCACCTATGAAATTCCGGCCGGCGCCCATTTCAATCAGGAGAAGCTCGCCAAAGTCAGCGACTTCTTTAGGAACGAGGTCGCGACCGGCAAGATTGCCGGCGCGACCGTGCTGATCAAGCAGCACGGCAAGCCGGTCTACCACGAGGCTTTCGGCGTGCAGGACGTGGTCAGCAAGGCGCCGATCACCGACAAGACCATCTTCCGCCTGTTCTCGATGTCGAAGGCGATCACTTCGGTGGTCGCGATGCGATTGATCGAGGACGGCAAGATCAAGCTCGACGATCCCGTCTCGAAGTACATTCCGTCCTTTGCCAACGTGAAGGTCGGCGTCGAGAAAAAAGCCGAGGACGGCACCAGGTCGCTCGAACTGGTGCCACCGAATCGACCGATGACGGTGCACGATTTGATGACGCACACCTCCGGCATCACCTATGGCTTCTATGGCGACAGCTTGGTCCGCAGGGCCTATCGCGACGCCAATATCTACGCCGGCGATTTCGACCTCGCCGAGTTCGCCGAGCGCATCGCGAAACTTCCGCTGCACAACCAGCCGGGCGCGCTCTGGCAATACGGTCATTCCACCGACGTCCTGGCGCGCGTCATGGAGATCGCGGCCGGCAAGCCGCTGATCGACATCATGCGCGAGAAGCTGCTCGATCCGCTCGGCATGGTCGATACCGGCTTTTTCGTCACAGCCCCCGAGAAGCAGAAGCTTCTGGCGCAGCCGGTGCCGAACGACAGCGATTTCCGCGTCGGTCGGATCAACGATCCGACGGTGGTCAAGAAGATCCAATTCGCAAGCGGCGGCATGGTGACGACCATGGCGGATTACCAGCGCTTTGCGCAGATGCTGCTCAATGGCGGCAGCCTCGATGGCAAGACGATTCTCAAGCCTGCGACGTTCAAGCTGATGACGACCGATCAGATCGGCCCGAAGTCCGGCGTCGATCGCGACTATTTCTACTTCCCCGGCGACGGTTTCGGCTTCGGTCTTGGCCTCGCGGTCCGCACCGATCCCGGCAACGCCAAGCCGCCGCCGCCCGGCGATCTCGGTGAACTGAAGTGGGACGGTGCCTCCGGCTGCTATTTCGTGATCGACCCCAAGCAGGACATGTTCTTCGTGCTGCTGGAGCAGACCCCGACCGAGCGCCAGCGCGTGCAGCGGACCTTGAAGCAACTGGTCTATGAAGCCATGGAGAAGTGACGTGTTCGGGCGCCGCGCATTCATCGCGGCGCTCGTCCTTCTGTCCGGCGTCATCGGTGCCAAGGCAGGCTCCGACGGACGTGCCGCCCGAAATCTCTCGCCGGAAGGATTGGCGAAGGTCTCCGACTACATCAAGAACGAGGTCGCGACCGGCAACATCCCGGGCGCCATTCTGCTGCTCCAGCAGCACGGCAAGGCGGTCTATTACGAGAATTTCGGCGTTCGCGACGTCGCCACCGAGCTGTCGATGAGCGCGGACACGATCTTCCGTCTCTATTCGATGTCAAAGCCGATCACGTCGGTCGTGGCGATGATGTTGGTCGAGGAGGGCAGGCTCGCGCTCGACGATCCCGTCGCAAAGTACATTCCCGCCTTTGCGGATATGAAGGTCGGCGTCGAGAGGAGGGGCAAAGAGAACAAGGTTGCGCTGACGCTGGAGCCGCAGCAGCGTCCGGTCACGATCAAGGACCTGCTGCGTCATACTGCGGGCCTGCCTTACGGCTTTTATGGCGGCAGCGCGGTGCGCGAGCGCTACGCCGCGGCCAACCTCTTCAACAGCGATCTTTCCAATGCCGATTTCGTCGCGAAGCTCACCACGCTGCCGCTCGCCGAGCAGCCGGGCACGCTGTGGGACTACGGCTTCTCCACCGACGTGCTCGGCCGCGTCGTGGAAGTGATCTCGGGCAAGACGCTATTCCAGTTCGAGAAGGAGCGGTTGCTCGATCCGCTCGGCATGACCGAGACCGCTTTCTATGTCGCCGATCCCGTCAAATTCCCGCGCATCGCCGAGCCGATGCCGGCGGACCGCAATATCAGCCCGATGACTGAGATCCGCGACATCAGGCGGCCCGTGACGTGGGAATCGGGCGGCGCCGGCATGGTCGGCACGGTCGGCGACTACGCCCGTTTCGCGCAGATGCTGCTGAATGGCGGGACCTTCGACGGCCGGCGCTATCTCAGGCCCGAGACCATCCAGCTGATGGCGTCGGACCACATCGGCCCTGAGACCGGGATCGCGCGCGACCAGAACTATTATCCGGGCGCGAGCTCCGGCTTCGGTCTCGGCTTTGCGGTACGCACCTCGGTGCCACCGGGTACGTCATGGCCGCTAGGCGAGTATCGCTGGGACGGCGTCGGCGGCACGTTCTTCTTCATCGATCCCGAAGACGATCTGTTGGGGATCTTCATGGTGCAGACGCCGTCGCAGCGCGGCCGGATTCAGCTTGCGCTGAAGACGCTGATCTACCAGGCGATGGGGCGGTAGACTCTCGTTTTGCCGCGTTTTCTTTACGCGAACCGGTGCCCACTTCGCTCGAAAACGCTCTGATTACGCCCCCCGCACGATCTCGCGGACGTATCCGATCGTCTCCTCGATCTGGCCCGCATCAACGTCGAGATGGGTGCAGGCGCGGATGCGGCCATCCATCATCGCCAGCGTCACGCCGCGCTGGCGCAATGCCGCGACCATCTTGTCGCCGGTAATGCCGGCACCGTCGGGCTTGAAGAACACGAGATTGGTCTCGGGCTCCTGCACCTCGACGCCTGAGATTTGCGACAGCCCGCGGGCGAGCGCGCGCGCATTGGCGTGGTCGTCGGCAAGACGCTCGACGTGGTGGTCGAGCGCGTAGATGCAGGCGGCGGCGCAGATTCCGGCTTGCCGCATCGAGCCGCCGAGACGCTGCTTCCATTGCCAGACCGCGTCGATGAAGGCGCGCGAGCCCGCAAGCACGCCGCCGATCGGTGCGCCCAAGCCCTTCGAGAAGTCGATCCAGGCCGAGTCCCAGCCGGCGGTCATGTCGCGTGGGGAGATGCCGCTGGCGACGGTGGCGTTGAGCAGGCGCGCGCCGTCCATGTGAGTGACGAGACCGTGCTGCCTGGCGATCGCGACGATCTCGTCGAGCGCGGCCTTCTTCCAGATCGTGCCGCCGCCGATATTGGCGGTCTGCTCGACGCTGACGACGGTCTGCGGCGGCTGGTAGCGCGTGCGCGGATGCAGCGCCCTGCGGAATGTCTCCGGCGTGAACTGGCCGTCGGGGCCCTTGAGCTGCGTCACCTGGAAGCCGCCGATCGCGGCATGCGCGCCGCCTTCGCGGGCGATGATATGCGCAGTCTCATGCGCAAGGATCTCGTCACCGGGGCGGCAATGCACCAGCGTCGCGGTGACGTTGCACATCGTGCCGGAGGGCATGTAGACCGCAGCTTCCTTGCCGAGCAGATCCGCGACGCGCTCGCACAGCGCGTTGACGGTCGGATCGTCGCCGACCTGCTCGTCGCCGACCTCCGCCCGCGCCATCGCCTCGCGCATCCCTGCCGTCGGTTTGGTCTGGGTGTCCGAGAGGAGATTGATGCGCACCGGCGGCGCCTTGGGATCGATGGGGGGAGGGGTGTAGAGCATGGTTGGTCTCGTGATCTAGTCGAACAGTTGCGGCCTGATGTCCTGCGCGCCGTGAAGAATGGCACGGATTTCTACGTGATCCGATTGCACCGTGTAGAAAATCAGATGGGATTGGAAGCGGAAACGACGATAGCCGGCCGCGAGCTCATCTACTTGCTGGCCGATCAGAGGGAAGTCGGCGAGAAGTCCGAAGGAGCGGATCAGGCCTGCGTAATAAGCTTCAGCCTGATATTTGCCGAACCGGCTCTCGGTGAAGTCGTAGATGTCGATCAGGTCGGCTCGGGTGCGCTCCGATAGCCGGTACTCAGCCATGGCGACGTTGAGCAACGCGTCGGCGCGCGGCGTCAAGGATGTCGTCCGGCGTATCCGAGGTGAAATTGTTGCAATCGGGCCGAGCGAACAGGGCCTGATATCGGCGGACCTGCTCGTCGCGGGGCAGCTTCGCCCAGGCTTCAAGTTCGGCCTCGGTAGGCGTTGCCGATGGGGTGACGTTGGCGAGCTGGTCAGTCGTCTGGGACATCGATCGCAGGTTAGCACAAGAAAAAGGCCCCGGAAACCGGGGCCTTTGAATGTCGTTTTGCTGAAAGTATCAGCGCGAATAGAATTCGACGACCAGATGGGGCTCCATCTGCACCGGGAACGGCACATCGGAGAGGCCGGGAATGCGAATGTACTTGGCAGTCATCTTGCCGTGATCGACTTCGAGATAGTCGGGCGTGTCGCGCTCGGGGAGCTGGCTGGCTTCGAGGACGTGGGCGAGCTGCTTGGAGGCTTCCTTGACCTCGATCACGTCGCCGACCTTGAGCTGGTAGCTCGAGATGTTGACCTTGCGGCCATTCACCTTGATGTGGCCGTGGTTGATGAACTGGCGCGCGGCGAAGATCGTGGAGACGAACTTGGCGCGGTACACGACCGCGTCGAGACGACGCTCCAGAAGCCCGATCAGGTTCTCACCGGTGTCACCCTTGAGGCGGCTGGCCTCGACGTAGATGCCGTGGAACTGACGCTCGCTGATGTTGGCGTAGTAGCCCTTCAGCTTCTGCTTGGCGCGCAACTGCACGCCGAAATCGGAGAGCTTGCCCTTGCGGCGCTGGCCGTGCTGGCCGGGGCCGTACTCGCGGCGGTTCACGGGGCTCTTCGGGCGGCCCCAGATGTTCTGGCCCATACGGCGATCGATCTTGTACTTCGCCTCACTGCGCTTAGTCATCGCGTCCTCTTCAGGTACAGGGTTTGAGGAAACGCGCCCTCCTGTGTGCCGGGCCAGGGCCCAACACCGACAGGTCCGATCCCCAAAGCTTAAGGGAGAGAACCACGGGTCGCGAAACGCTTCGCGGGCCGAAATCGGCCCGCGAGCAGGCGGCTTTTAGGGGAGTTCGGGGTTCGCTGTCAATGCGAATGGCCCGGAATCAGGTCCCGACCGCCCGGACGGGCTTTGACCCGGCCGCCCGCAGTTCGGCAGCGACTTCAGTGTTCAGGACCTGTTCCAGCCGGGTCAGAACCCGCGCGATCGGGGCGGCGTCGGTGACCCGGTGATCCCAGCGGATCACGACATGGATGGTGTGATCGGGCTCGACCAGCCCATAGCTCACGATGAAGGGACCGGGTGTGATGGGGTGGAGCTCGCCCCCGCCATAGGCGGCCACCGAGCTCACCGCAAAGCTGCCGAACCAATTGCCCCGCTGCCGGCCGAAATTAAGGCCAATCGCCCAGGACAGGCGGCGCAGCGGCAGCGGCAAGCGGGTCGCCCGCATGATCTTGCGGAACATCGGGACATCCTCGATCGGCGCCGTTTTGGCGCGTCGGATCTCGGCATCGACCGCGTCCAGCGCCATGGCTTCGGGAGCCGCGATTCGCTGCGGCATCACGCATTCCTCGCCATCCTCGATCCGGGCGACGGCCACCAGCGCCACGCTCGTCGGCAGCTCGTAGAGCATCGGCCGGGGCCATTTGGCGTAGACCGTGCGCAGGATCGGCTCGTCCCTGGCAACGAGGGCGAAGGCCTTGACGAACAGGGCCGCCCAGCCGGCGGGTGCCATCGCCCCGGCACGGGCCTCCAGCAGGGGGCGGATATTGAGCGAGCGGGACAGTGAAACGAAGGGCACGTCCATCGAGGCGTGCATGAGGTCGCAAATCAGGCGGCGCGGCAGCGAAATGTTTTTGGATTTCCCGCGCATCGGCTCTTTCGGTTCCCGCGGATTAAAATATGTGCAGCGAACGGATCTCCCGCTCGCTGCCTGCTCTAGCACGAACCAACCCGTTTGAGGCCAGTCCGTTCGACGCACGGCAAGACAGCGGCTTGCACCGGTCGAAAATGTAAATACTGATTGTTTTCAATGACTTGGTGCTGATTTTTCAGCGCTTGATGCCCTCGAACGCCGCCATGATGCCGCGCTGGAATAGCGACCAGTCAAAGCCGAGCGCAATCGCGCGGTAGCCGCGGTCGATAAGGGCATTGGCCTGGTCGGCGGTGCGGGCCACGCCGCCGATCGGCACGCCGCTTCTGAGGATGCCGGCCTCGGCGCGCGCGATCAGCTCAAGCAATTCCGGGTCGTCCATCTGGCCGCGCTTGTTGATGGAGGTGGCGAGATCGCCGGGGCCGATCACCGCGACATCGATGCCCGGTGTCGCCATGATCTCGTCGATGCGGTTGACGGCATCAACATGCTCGATGGTGATCATGCAGATCATCTCTTCGTCGGCAGAGGCCATGTAGTCCGGCATCGACTGGCCCCAGCGGAACGGGGCATGGAACGGGCCCCAGAGCCGATCGCCGCCCGGCGGGTAGCGCACGCTGCGCACGGCCTTCTCGGCATCGGTGCGGTTCGTGATCATCGGAAAGTTGATGCCGAAGGCACCGATGTCCATCGGCGCCTTCGCAAGCCACGGCTCGTTCGCTGCGATCCGCACCAGGGGCGTGCACGGCGTGCCGGTCGTCGCCGCGATCATCGCATGGGCTTCGGTGAGCCCGATCGGCCCGTGCTCGAGATCGACGATGATCCAGTCGAGCGACCGCGCCATGATCTGCACGGCCTGTACGCTCGGAATCGTCGCAATGGCGCCGAAGGCGGGGCGTCCCTCATGCCAGAGCTGGCGGAGACGGTTGAGTGGCGGGGACGGGACCGACATCGAAAGGCCTGCGGGCGAGTGACGACGGCGAAACCTAGCAGCGCGGCGCCGGGGCGCAAAGTCAGGCCAGCGCGCGGCCGCCGAAGAACGGCGTCAGCGTGGCCGAAAGGCCGTGCACGCGGTTCGAGGTGAAGATCATCTCGGCGCCGGACTGTGCGATGCCGCAGGTAGGCGGGCCGAGCAGATCCGAGACGCGGCGGGCGATCGCCGGCGCCGGATCGATCCAGTCGACCGGCCAGGGTGCCAGCCGCATCAGCCGGTCGAGCAGCAGCGGATAATGGGTGCAGGCAAGCACGACGGTGTCGGTGCGCGCGCCGGCGTCCTCGGCATCGCCGACGAAGCAGGGGGCGAGCTCGGCGAGGATATCGCCGTCGCTGATCCGGTTGCCGCCAAGCGCGGCCTCGGCGAGCGAGGCGAGCTCGGGCGAGCCGACCAGCGTCACCTCGCAGCCTTGCGCGAAATCGCGGATCAGGGCCTTGGTGTATTCCCGCCTCACCGTGCCCTTGGTGCCGAGCACCGAGACGCGGCGGGTCCTCGACTGCGCGCAGGCCGGCTTGATCGCCGGCACGGTGCCGACGAAGGGCACGGAATAAGCGGCGCGCAAGTGAGATAGGACCAGGGTGGATGCCGTGTTGCAGGCGATGACGACGAGGTCGGGATCATGCGTGCCGATCAGCTCTCCCATCAGCGGCACGACGCGGGCGATGATCTCGTCCTCGCCGTGGTGGCCGTAGGGGAAGAAGGCGTCGTCGGCGACGTAGACAAAGTGCGCGTCCGGGCGCGCGGCCACGACCTCGCGGAGCACCGTCAGCCCGCCAAGGCCGGAATCGAACACCAGGATCGTGGGAGAATTGGTCACGTGGTCACCTTAAGGCGCCATGGTTACCATTCGGTTTTTGGGGCGGTTTTGCGGCGAGACGTCCGCAAAATCCCGGGGAAGCCGATGGTTCAGACGGATAGGCCCAGCCACGGCGCAACGGTCACGCGATCCTGTTCGTCGCGGCGGCCCGCTCCGTGGCCAGCTGCTTCTGCAAGCGATCGATGTTCTGCAGCAGGCGCTGGCTGGTCAGCACCAGGAAGTAATAGCCGAACTGCGGATCCTGGAAGTAGATCTCGAGCAGCCGGTCATAGGTGATCGTCAGCACCTGGCCGTCTTCGACGCATTCGATCGTCCCGGTTCGCCGGTTGTCGGGCGTCAGGAAGCCGAGCTCTCCCATCAGCGCTCCCGGCCCGATCTCGACGTTGATCTCCTTGACGAGGAACTTGCCCGTGACGGTGAGGAGCATCTCATTGGCTGAATCGCCCAGCTTGAAGAGCGTGTCGCCGCGGCGATATTTGCGTTCGGTCATGAACGGCTTGAGCCATTCGATCGACATGTCGCCTTCGGCCGCATGGCGTGCCTTCTTGACCAGCTTGAGCATCTGCCGCAGGCGCAGGGCGTTGATCGGAAGCAGCAGCAGATAGAGGAGGAACGTCGAGACGTTGGCGGAGAGCGCGCCGAAGACGGCGAACAACGCGCAGCCGATCATGTTCGCAACGCGCAGCGGCACCATCGTCCGCATCAAGAGGGTGGCGACGAAGAAGCCCGCACCGACCGCGGCGAACAGATTGGCGAGCGTGATGTTGTGGACAAAGATCTCCAGCAATCGGTTGAAGATCGCGTCATAGGTGACGTTGTTGGGATCGAGCCCCATCTGGACCAGGACGTTCGCGATCCTGAGGTTGTTCGTTGCCGCATCGAGAATGCGGTCGAGGATCGAGGAAATGTCTGTTTTGCCGGACGGCATGGTACTAACCCCGCGTAAGGCCTTCAGTCCTGGTCGGCCTTCGTATAGCCGAAATCGAATGACGACCGCTTGAAATGAAGTCTCCGGCCGTCACGCCGCAAGAGGCAAATTTTAGCCTGATCGGGCGTTTCGGCAATTGCCCGTTGGTTGTGCGTATGGACGCGGGGCGCGCCCGTGATTCGGGCTCCCGGACTGGGCTTCGGCGTCGTGGATGCACGTCGCGCCCCGACGAAGAGGGACGATCTTCCGCCTTAAGGCTTGGCGGCGCGCTGCACGACCTGCTGCTCGACCAGGTCAAGATGCCCCGGCAGCGAGCCGGCGCGCAGCAACATGGCGACGCCGCTCGCCTCCTCCATGGTGAAATTGCCTCTTGCGGCAGGACGCTGCCAGACACATCCAATGCTTGTTCTTGGTCCCCGGTTTGGGTGCGGAGGTTCAACGGCCGTCCAAGCCGAGCGCGATCGCCGCAGCCGTTAGGCAATGGACGAACGCCAAATCATCCATCATTCTGTTTTTCCGCTCGGCCGCCATCGGTCGAGGCCTCGCCGAACCAAAATGTCAAAAGACAGGAGGCGGGCAATGAACAGAGGGAGGACGGAATTCCATGGCGGGTATCCACGCGCTCGATCGGCTGATCGGCAACGACTATCCGGAGTTTCTGACGGACGCGGATATCCGGGCCTTCGAGCAAGTTCCTTATGCCGATCGCGTCGCGGCCGAGAGTACCTATGACGCCATCAAATTAGGTGCGGCACGTAACCCCTACGGGGCGGCGATCCAGTTTCTGCAAAACGCCGATCCCGCCGACACGCCGCAGGTCGTCAGTTACCGCGACTTCGTCGCGCGCGTCACGCAGGCCGCCAACATGTTTCACGCGCTCGGTGCGGAGAAGGGCGACGTCATCAGCTTCATGCTGCCGCTGGTGCCCGATGCTTTCGTGACGCTGTTCGGTGCCGAAGCTGCCGGCATCGCCAATCCCGTCAATCCGCTGCTGGAGCCGCACCAGATCGCGGAAATCCTGGAGGCGGCGAACACGAAAATCCTGGTGGCGCTCGGGCCGATGCCGGGCACCGACATCTGGCAGAAGGTCGAGCAGATTCGCCCGCAGCTCAAGCACCTCAAGGCAATCGTGCAGGTGTTCGGCGGCGGCGATCCGGATAAGGGCATCTTCGCTTTCAACGATCTGATCAGGCAGCAGCCCTCGGACCGGCTTGCCAGCGGGCGCAAGATTTCGGGTGCCGATATCGCCGCCTATTTCCACACCGGCGGCACCACCGGCACGCCCAAGCTGGTGCGGCATACCCATGCCAACCAAGTCTATCAGGCCTGGGCGCTCAATCTGCTGTTGAAGGCGAAGCCGGGCGCCAATTTGCTGTTCGGCATGCCGCTGTTTCACGTCGGCGGATCGCTGACGCAGGTGCTGACGACGCTGTCGAGCGGCGGCTCGCTGGTCGTGCTGTCCCCGAGCGGCTGGCGTAATCCGAATGCGGTGAAGAATATCTGGGGACTGGTCGAGCGCTTCAGGCCCGAGGCGCTGTCGAGCGTGCCGACGGTGCTGGCCGCGACGCTCGCGGTGCCGACCGATAACGCCGACATCTCCAGCCTGAAATACGCCGCCGGCGGCGGCTCGGCGATCCCCGTCGCCGTCGGCTCGGCGATCCAGGACAAGCTGAAGCTGCCCGTGGTCGAGGTCTACGGTATGACCGAGACCTCGAGCGTGCACACGCTTGCCTATCCGTCACGGCCGATCCGGCTCGGCTCGGTCGGCTTGCCGATGCCCTATGCGCGCGTGCGCATCGTGCAGCTCGACGCCGACGGCCGTCTGGTTCGCGATTGCAAGCCGGATGAGATCGGCGTCGTCATCATGGCTGGGCCCGGCGTGTTCGGCGGCTATCTCGACGACGAGCACAACAGGGGTGCCTTCGTCGACGAGGGCTGGGTCAATTCCGGCGACCTTGGCCGGCTCGATGCCGACGGCTATCTCTGGATCACCGGCCGCGCCAAGGACCTCGTGATCCGCGGCGGCCACAACATCGATCCGGCGCCGATCGAGGAGATCATGTTCCGCCATCCCGCGGTCGGCTTCGCCGCCGTGGTCGGCCAGCCCGACGCCTATGCCGGCGAGCTGCCGGTGGGATACGTGCAGTTGAAGCCCGGTGCGAGCGTCGAGCCAGGAGAGCTCGAGGCGTGGGTGCGCGAGCGCACGCCGGAGCGTGCCGCTGTACCGGTGCAGGTCATCCCGATCGATCCGATGCCGGTGACGGGCGTCGGCAAGGTATTCAAGCCGCAGCTGCGCTGGGACGCGGCGCAGCGGGTGTTCACCAAGGTGCTGGCGCCCCTCGCCGAGCGCGGCATCGATTGCAAGGTCAAAGTGGGAGCCCATGGCAGTCACGGATCGATCGCGACCGTCACGCTTGCCGGCCTGCCGCCGGACCAGCGCGAGGCGGTTGCGAGCGAGGTGCACGCGCTGCTCGCGCCGTTCGTGATGCGGCATGAGGTGGTGCAGGTGTAGGTGCCCTGCGTTGAAAAGCGCGACGAATGCAGCTTCTAGCCCGCCGCCATCCGCGTTTCGACCAGTCGCGCCCAGAACGAGGCGCCGTGGCCGAGAATGTTATCGTTGAAGACATAGGCCGGGTGATGGCACTCGTTGCCGTCGCCCATGCCAACCAGCACCATTGCGCCGGGGCGTGCTTCCAGCATGAAGGAGAAATCCTCGGCGCCCATCATCGGGATGAACTTGTCGTTGACGCGATCGGCGCCGACGATGTCGCGGGCAATGTCGGCGGCAAGGCCAGCCTCGCGCGTATGGTTCACGGTCACCGGATACATCCGCGTGTATTTCGTCTCGGCCGAGCCGCCATAGGCGCGGGCGACGCTTTCGGCGACTTCGCCGATACGGCGCTCGACCAGATCGCGCACGTCAGGATCGAGTGTGCGCACGGTGCCACCGAGCTCGGCGACCTCCGGGATGATGTTGAAGGCCGTGCCGGAGTGGAATTGCGTGATCGAGATGACGGCCGATTTGAGCGGATCGACGTTGCGCGCGACGATCGATTGCAGCGCATTGACGATCTGCGAGCCGATCAGCACGCTGTCGACGGATTTGTGCGGACCTGCGCCGGCATGGCCGCCCTTGCCGTGGACCGTGATCTGGATGTTGTCGGAAGAGGCGAGCATCGCGCCGGGCGTGGTGGCGAAATGGCCTTCGGGCAAGCCGGGCATGTTGTGCATGCCGTAGACCTCCTGGATGTTCCAGCGCGTCATCAGCCCGTCCTCGACCATGGCCTTGCCGCCGCCGCCGCCTTCTTCGGCGGGCTGGAAGATCAGAACCGCGGTGCCGTCGAAATTGCGCGTCTCGGCGAGATATTTGGCAGCACCCAGCAGCATCGCGGTGTGGCCGTCATGGCCGCAGGCGTGCATCTTGCCCGGGACTTTTGACGCATAAGGCACACCCGAGGTCTCCATGATCGGCAGCGCGTCCATGTCGGCGCGCAGGCCGATGGCCTTGCCGGAGGCGGACTTGCGGCCGCGGATCACGCCAACCACGCCGGTGCGGCCGATCCCCGTCACCACCTCGTCGCAGCCGAACGCGCGCAACTTGTCGGCGACGATGCCGGCGGTGCGGTGGACTTCGTAGAGCAATTCGGGATTTTCGTGGAAGTCATGGCGCCAGGCGGCCATTTCGTCGGAGAGGGCGGCGATGCGGTTGACGATGGGCATGGGGGATCCGTTTCTGTGGGGTCTCTAGTCAATCCGGGACGATGCGCAGCATCGGACTATGGTGCGCATTTGCGTAGCGCGAGATTCCGGGTTCACGCTTCGCGTGCCCCGGAATGACTGGAAGATCAACTCTCGCCGAACACGCGCTTGAAGATCGTGTCGACGTGCTTGAGGTGATAGCCGAGGTCGAACTGCTCCTCGATCTCGGCGTCGGTGAGATATTTCTTCACCTCTGTGTCCTTCTTCAGGAGCTGCAAGAAGTCGCCTTCGCCACGCCAGACCGGCATGGCGTTGCGCTGCACGAGCTTGTAGGAGTCCTCGCGGCTCGCGCCCTTCTGCGTCAGCGCCAGCAGCACGCGCTGGGAGTGCACGAGGCCGCCGAGGCGGTCGAGGTTCTTCTGCATGTTGGCGGGATACACCAAGAGCTTGTCGATCAGGCCCGCGAGGCGCACCAGCGCGAAGTCGAGCGTCACGGTGGCATCCGGGCCCATCATGCGCTCGGCGGAGGAGTGCGAGATGTCGCGCTCGTGCCACAGCACGACGTTCTCCAGCGCCGGCGTCACGTAGGCCCGCACCATGCGGGAAAGGCCGGTGAGGTTCTCCGACAGCACCGGATTGCGCTTGTGCGGCATCGCGGAGGAGCCCTTCTGTCCCTCCGAGAAGAACTCTTCAGCCTCCAGCACTTCGGTGCGCTGCATGTGGCGGATCTCCACGGCGATGCGCTCGACCGAGGAAGCGATCACACCAAGGGTCGAGAAGTACATCGCGTGGCGGTCGCGCGGGATGACCTGCGTCGAGATCGGTTCGGGGATGAGGCCCATGGCTTTCGCGACATGCTCTTCGACGCGGGGATCGATCTGCGCGAACGTGCCGACGGCGCCGGAGATGGCGCAGGTTGCGACTTCTTCCCGCGCCGCGATCAGGCGCTCCTTGGCGCGCGAGAATTCGGCGTAGGCATAGGCGAGCTTGAGGCCGAAGGTGACGGGCTCGGCATGGATGCCGTGGCTGCGGCCGATGGTCGGCGTCATCTTGTGCTCGAAGGCGCGCTTCTTCAGCGCGGCCAGCACCTTGTCGAGGTCGGCGAGCAGCAGGTCCGCGGCACGGGTGAGCTGGACGTTGAGGCAGGTGTCGAGCACATCGGAGGAGGTCATGCCCTGATGGACGAAGCGCGCCTCGGGGCCGACGATCTCGGCGAGGTGAGTGAGAAAGGCGATGACGTCGTGCTTGGTCTCGCGCTCGATCTCGTCGATGCGGGCAACGTCGAAGGTGGCGTTCCTGGCCTTGGCCCAGACCGTCCTGGCAGCCTCCTTGGGGATGGTTCCAAGCTCGGCGAGGGCGTCCGCCGCGTGCGCCTCGATCTCGAACCAGATCTTGAACCGGGTCTGCGGCTCCCAGATCGAGGCCATTTCGGGACGGGTATAGCGGGGGATCATCGGGCGACTCCAGGAAGGTGGGCGGGGCGACCCAGGGAATGATCCAGTGGGGGCGGCTCCGGCCAAAATGCTTTTTACGCCGTGATTTAGCAGAGCAGGCAGGGCGAAACAAACGGTCCGCCTACGGAGTGGGGGCGGGGAGCGGCTAATCCACCGGTGGAAGCCGAGACCGGCTGGCCGTGGGAGCAAAAAAAGGGCTGTCAGTCACGGATCATTGAATAACAGATATTGAAATCTGTCAGCGAGACATGTATATCCCTTCCCGGACGCTCCGATTGGGTGTCCCGCGACAAGCCCCGGGGAGCCTGACATCCGAAGCAGTTTGGATCGGAGGGCGGATTGAAGAACGGGGACCGCGGATGAATGGAGACTTAAGACAATGACGACCGAAATCCTCAACTTCACCGGCGTGATTGGGCATTGGCTCAATCTGCTGGTGGCGCGCCAGATCGCGGCGCAGGCTGCAAAACTGCCTCATTAAGGCATAGGCTTTCCGAAACGACCGGCCAGGGCGCTTCGGAAGCGGCCCTACTGCCGGGTAACTGAGCCCCGAACGGGAACATGGTGCTGGCATGAATGAAGCTGTTGTCTTGACGCCGGAGCGGATCCTCGAAGTCACCGAGGACGTGCTCAGGCGTTTTGGGCTTGCCAAGGCCACCGTGGTCGACGTGGCTCGTGCGCTCGATGTGAGCCACGGCAGCGTCTATCGCCATTTCCCGAGCAAGGCCTCGCTGCGCGAGGCCGTCGCGAAACGCTGGCTCGACCGCATCGACGCGCCATTGCTGGCGATCGCCCAGGAGCAGGGCCCGGCGCCGGGCCGGCTCGAGCGCTGGCTGCGCACACTGTTCGCCGCCAAACGTTCGCGCGTGCTCGATGATCCCGAGATGTTCGAGACCTATCTGACGCTGGCGCGTGAGGCCTGCGCAGCCGTCAAGTGTCACAAGGACACCATGATCGACCAGATCGCGGCGATCCTGACCGACGGCGTCAAGCAGGGCGTGTTCGCCACAGGCGACGTCAAGACCACCGCGCGCGCCATCTTCGATGCCACCGTCCGCTTCCACCACCCGGCTCATGCCGACGAGTGGAAGGACGCCGATCTCTCCGCGCGCGTCGATGCGACGCTGGCGCTGTTGCTGCGCGGGCTGAAGCCGGGATAGACCGCCGCACCTGTTCACCGCGGACCAATTAACCTCGCGCCTTGTGAAGAAGGGCCCCGTTATGAGCCGGTGGCGAGGACATCGAGCGTCTCCGCGCATGGAAGTTCGGCTCGGACGACGGCACGACCGGGGGACTTGCGGGGTATGCATCGACCGCGATTTCAACGACGTCCTTTGACCGCTTGCGCAGGCGGTAGAAGGTGAGCTCCTGATCGAGCGTGGAGCACCGGAAGTGGACGACGGCGGTGTCCGGCAGACGGCAGAGTTCGTCGATGAGCTCGCCTACCGTGATGATCGGGGGATGGTCGACGGCGTTGTGATGACCCTTACTCATGATTTTTGACTCCTTCACTGCCGCACTAACCGGTGCCGGATAGGCTGCGTTCCAATTTCGTTCAGCAGATCGAGAAACTTCAAGGAACCAAGAGAGTGCGGCAGCTCTGCTGCTAGATCCTCGTCAGCCCGCACGTTGCAGCGAGGCGCACCAACTGCGCATCCGTGCGCGCGCCGGTCTTGGTCTTGATGAGGTAGTGATAGTTCTGCACCGTCTTGACGCTGAGATTGAGATGCGCCGCGATCTGCTCGGTGGTGGCGCCGCCGGCGAACTGGCGCAAAATCTCGATCTCGCGTTCGCCCAGCTGGTCCAGCGCAGAACCCGCCGACAGGCTGTCCTCGGCCAGGATGTGCGCGATGTCGTCGCTCATGGCGCGTTCGCCGCGGGCGACGCTGCGGATCGCGGTCACGACCGCGGACGGCTCGCTGCTCTTGGTGACGAAGCCGCTGGCGCCGGCGCCGAAGGCGGCTTTCACCAGCACGGCTTCATTGTGCATGGTGAAGACGAGGATTCGCGCCCGCGGGCTGCGCGCGCGAATGTTGCGGATCGCCTCCAGCCCACTCGCGCCCGGCATCGAGATGTCGAGCACGACGACATCGGGGTCATGCGCCTTGAACGCGCCGTAGGCGTCCGCAGCGTTGTCGGCTTCCGCAACGACATGCAGATCGTCCTGGCTTTCCAACACGCGCCGATAGCCTTGCCGAACGATTGGGTGGTCGTCGACGAGCAGCACGGAGATGCCTATTGCTGCAACCTCACTCATTCCGGCCTCACGCAGCGAGCGGGATTGTGGCTGCGACACTGAGGCCGCCGCGGGCAGGCAGGATCGACAGCGACCCGCCAGCCGCCGTGACGCGCTCACGGATGCCGGTAAGGCCGAAGCCGGCCGACCGCGCGACGCGCTCCGCATCGCCGCCGCCGTCGTCCTCGACGCGGATCAGCAGCGCGTTGTCCTCGCCGGCCCGGCGTTCGATGTGCAAACTGATCTCGCGTGCCGTGCCATGACGCAACGCGTTGGTCAGGCATTCCTGCGCCACGCGGTAGGCGGTGGTGGCCGCCGGCCCGCTGATATCGGTGAGATCGCCCCTGAGATCGAGCTGGATCGTCGGCCGCGCCGCGCTCTGCGAGCGCCAGCTGTCGACCAGATTGACGAGGCTCGCCTCGAGCCCGAGCTCCTCGGGCAGGGGATTGCGTAGACGCTTCAGCGCATCGCGAAGCGAGGCCATCAGGTGATGAGTGGCCTGCGAGATCATGCGCGCATCCTGCGCGATGCCGTCGTCCCTATTTTCCCTCGCGCTCGCCGTTTCGATCGTGTCGGCGAAGGCAAGGATGGCGGAGAGATTCTGTCCGAACTCGTCGTGCAGCTCGCGGGCGAGGGCGCGGCGCTCGTCGCCGCGGATCTCGATCAGGCGCCGCGTCAGCGCGGCGCGCTGCTCGGTGGCTTCCTCCAGCCGGCCGCCGAGCTCGCCGACAGCGCTGCCGATCATCGCCAGCTCCATGGAGCGGAAGCGCGGTAATCTGGTGCGATACTGTCCGCGCGCCATGCGCTGCAGGGCGGTCACGATCGCGCGTGCCGGTGCCAGCGCGTGCGCGATCGCCAGCGAAGCCAGCAGCGCGATCGCCGCGGCCATCAACAGCGCGACGTCGATCACGTTGAGGACGTACTCCCACGCGAGCGAGATGGCGGCTGCGGCGTCCGGCGTTGCAACCACCGTTCCTGCCGAGGCGGCGCGGGGGCTGACCGGCCGCACCACTTCGGCGTGGCTGCCGAGGAAGATCGGCACGATCGATGCGAACCAGCGCGGCGGGGTCTTGCCCAGCCCTTCGCTCTGGCCGCAGAGCGGCTTTTCAAAAGCGATGGCGGGCTGGAACTCGACGCAGACGCCTGGCGAAATCAGCTTCATCGTCTCCAGCGTCCGCCATTCCGGAACTGGCAAGAGCTGCTCGCGCGTTCTGCTGCTGCGCAGCAAGAACTCATGCCAGTACAATGCCTGAAGGGCCTGCGCGACACGCTGCGCGGAGGCCGCAGTCGCCCTATCGACGCTGCGATAGGCGTCGAACGTGGCCCATACGGTCGCAGCTCCCAGGCACAGTGCCACGATGAGCAGCAGACGGGCGACAAGCTGAAGCACGAGGCGCATGCGATCACCCCCGATGTTTGATAAGGTCAGCCTAGCAACGCCGCCGCGCCTTGCCAATTGCGGGGCAGGGCAGGATTGCAGCTCGGGCAAATTTCCCAAGCCGGATTGGGCATGGGTCTTTGGACCGGACGCGGCGGTTTTGATCTAATCGGGGCGGGAATCGTTGCGAGCGAGGAGCAGTGCAGCATGAGTTCGATGACGATTGGACCGATCGCGCCGCCCGCGACCGACCCATCCGAGCGCAGCGCGCTGCTGTTCTGGATGATCTTCACCGGGCTCTCGATCTTCGCGGTCGTGCTGCTGTGGCGGTTCGGCCTGATCCATCTGATGCTGACTTCGGACCGGACCTACATTTCGAGCGTCATCGCGGTGCTGTATGTCGTGACATGCGGTCACTGCTTCCTGCGCACGCGGGCGATTGCGCGGGAAGGCGCGGCGGCGCGGCGCTGCCGCACGGTGCTCGCGGCGCCTGATGGCGGTAAGGCGCTCGATGCGGGCGGGGCGGTGCTGCCGCGCGGGCTGATGCGCGACCACATCCAGAGCCTGCTGACGAAAGCCGCTGCGCAGGACTATCGCCCGGTCGACCAGACGCTGCTGCTGCGAACGCTTGCCGATCGCCTGCGCGGCTCCAACGGGTTCGGCGCCTTCGTCTCGGACACACTGATGAAGCTCGGGCTGCTCGGCACCATCGTCGGCTTCATCATCATGCTGGCGCCGATCGCCGGGCTGGACGCCGCCGACAAGGTCGCGATGCGCTCCTCGATGGGGCTGATGAGCGACGGCATGGCGGTCGCGATGTACACGACGCTCGCCGGCCTCGTTGGCTCGATCCTGGTGCGCATCCAGTACTACATGCTGGATGCCGCGACCCAGCGGGTGTTCTCGGATGCGGTGGTGCTGACCGAGACGTATGTGACGCCGGTCCTGGAGCGCAAGGGCTCTGGAAGCAAGGTGCCGGAACCTCGTCATGATGGATGATTTCGGTCTCTATCCACGCGACGAGCCGTTCGATCCACTGGGCGTGATGCTGTTCAAGGCGCTCCAGGTGGTCGCGTTCCTGTTCTTTCTGGCGCTGCTCGCAGTCTCCCCGGACGCCAAGGAAGGCAAGATCGATTCCAAGGCCGAGTTCATGATCACGCTGGACTGGCCGGACAATCATCCCGACGATCTCGACCTGTTCGTGCAGGATCCCGCCGGCAACATCGCCTGGTATCGCCACCGCGAGGCCGGCTTTCTCACCCTCGACCGCGACGACCGCGGCGGGGCCAACGACTTCATCATGATCAACGGCAAGAAGATCGCCTCGCCCATCCGCGAGGAGATCGTCACGTTGCGAGGTATCCTGGCCGGCGAGTACACCGTCAACGTTTCGCATTTCGTGACGACGACGGGCGAGCCTGTCACGGCCAACGTGAAGGTGCAGAAGCTCAATCCGACGGCACAGGTGGTGTTCGACAACAAGTTCACGCTCGACCACACCGGCGACGAGAAGACCGCTGTGCGATTCCGGCTCGACGCCGAGGGCAAGGTGATCAACGTGGACCAGCGGCCGAAATCGCTGCTGGAGACGTTCCGCAGCGGCTGGCGCAACGGCGCCGATCTCGACCCGAGGACCGGTGTGAGCAAGAACACTGTGAGGATCCGCCGTGAGTAACCTGCAGACGGTCATCCTGACGCTGTCGGTCGCCTACGCCGTGATCGGTGCGCTGCTGCTGGTCGTGCTGGTCTATGTGCGGCTGCACTGGTCATTCAAGGCTGTCGCGGTGATCGTGACCAGCGCATTCTATGTCGTCAGTTTCACCGAGATGCGGGGGCTGCTTGGCTGGGCCAGTTCCGACCGGCTGCCGGCGACCTTCAAGCTGCTGAAGGCCCGCATCGTCGAGCCGCATTCGCTTCAGGGCGATCCCGGCTCGATCTATCTGTGGGTCGAGCAGCTCGATGAGGACAATCGCCCGAGCGGCATCCCGCGGGCCTTCCGCGTGCCCTACAATGACAGTCTCGCCGACAAAACTCATGCCGCGGAGAACGAGATCGCCCTGGGACATCCGCAAGGCGGCCGTGCCGCCGATTTCGGCGGTGGCGAGGGCAGCCTCATCGACATGGTCCGCGAATATGTGACGCCCAAGACCATCATGGAGACGAGCGGCGGCGATTCCTCGACCGGCGAGTTCATCGCCCCGCCGGCCGGCGCGCAAGGTGCGCTGTTCACCCCGCTGCCACCGCCCCGGATGCCGCCGAAAGACGAGCAATAGGCTCTTCACCATCGTGACAGCGGCGCGCTGGTCAACGGTGCGGCGCTGGCGCATCTTGTTGACCTCCCTCAATTTGGCCTTATCGGACTTCAATAAGAATTTGAGGGTGGAGGGTGCGTGCTTCTCGCTGTCTTCTCGGATATCCACGGCAACCGGCAGGCCTTCGAGGCCTGCCTGAAGCTGGCCCGTGCGAAGGGCGCGGAGCGGTTCGTCCTGCTCGGCGATTTGGTCGGTTATGGCGCCGATCCGGAATGGGTGGTGGATACCGCGATGAAGCTCGTTGCCCAGGGCGCTATCGCCGTGCGCGGCAATCACGACCAGGCGGTCAATTCCTCGGCAGAGACCATGAACGCCGAGGCGCAAGTCGCGATCGAATGGACCCGCGGCCGGCTTGACTCCGGGCAGCGACGATTCCTGGCCGAATTGCCGATGCTGGTAGAGGACAGTGATCGTCTCTTCGTGCATTCTGAAGCCTCTCACCCCCAGCGCTGGCACTATGTCCGCTCGACGGTGGACGCCGCCAAGAGCCTGATTGCGACGCCCGCCCATGTCACGTTCTGCGGCCATATCCACCGTCCTGCGCTCTATTCGATGTCGGTAACGGCGAAGATGACGAGCTTCGTGCCGAAGACCGACGTCCCGGTGCAGCTTCTGCGCGGACGGCAATGGCTCGCCGTGCTCGGCTCGGTCGGCCAGCCTCGCGACGGCGATCCGTCGGCAGCCTTCGTATTGTTCGACACCGAGTCCTGCCAGATCACCTATTGCCGCGCGCCTTACGACATCGCAACGGCGGCGGGCAGGACCCGCGACAACGGCCTGCCGAACTGGCTCGCCGACCGGCTGTCGCAGGGGCGCTAGAGGCCGATGCCGAAACCCCTGGTCAAATCCGGCGCGAAGATCGACGGTTACACCATCGGTGAATGCGTTCATGCCGGCGGCATGGCGACGCTGTGGACGGTCACCCATCCCGGCATCGACGTGCCGTTGCTGATGAAGATCCCGCGGGTGTCGGAGGGCGAGGACCCCGCCGCAATCGTCTCCTTCGAGATGGAGATGATGATCCTGCCGCGGCTCGCGGGTCCGCACGTCCCGACCTGTTTCGGCACCGGCGATTTCGCGCACCAGGCCTATGTCGTGATCGAGCGCATCGGCGGCATCACGCTCTACAAGCGGCTGCCTGACCTGCCGCTGCCTTATGACGAGGCGCGGCAGCTCGTCGCCAGGATCGCAACCGCGCTTGCTGATCTCCACCGGCAGAACGTGATCCATCACGACATCAAGCCGAGCAGCATCATGTTCCGCGACAGCGGCGAGGCGGTGCTGATCGACTACGGCCTGTCGCATCACAACCACCTGCCGGATCTCTTGCAGGAGGAGTTCCGCCTGCCTTACGGCACTGCGCCCTACATGGCACCCGAGCGGCTGTCGGGGGTGCGCGATGATCAACGCAGCGATCTGTTTTCGCTCGGCGTGCTGCTCTATTTCTTCACCACAGGCGAGCGGCCGTTCGGCGAGGGCGAGACCCTGCGCGCGATGCGGCGCCGGCTGTGGCGCGATCCGTATCCGCCGCGCACGCTGCGTGCCGACTATCCGCCCTGGCTTCAGGAGGTGGTGTTGCGGTGTCTCGAGATCGAGCCGGTGCGGCGCTATCCGACGGCGTCGCAGCTCGCCTTCGATCTCGCCCATCCGGACCAGGTCAAGCTCACCACACGCGCGGAGCGGATCAAGCGCGATTCCTTCGGCGTCGTCTGGCGGCGCCGCTTCAACCAGGGCGTTATGGCGCCGCGCGCGAAATCGGATGTCGCCGCCCAAATCGCATCCAGCCCGATCCTCGCCGTCGCGCTCGACACGGTGGAAGGCACACCGGAGCTGAACGAGGCGCTACGGGTGACCACCGAGCGCATCCTCGCCACCTTGCCGTCGGCACGGCTTGCCTGCGTCAACGTGCTCAAGCTGAACCGGATCGCGATCGACCGGACGCTGGACGAGCAGGGATCCAACAAGCATATCGACCGCCTGGTCGCGCTCAGGCATTGGGCGATGCCGCTCAAGTTGGATGAGAGCCGGCTGTCGGCTCACGTGCTGGAGGCGGTCGATCCTGCCGCCGCGATCCTGGAATTCGCCGAAGCCAACCAGGTCGACCACGTCATCATCGGCGCGCGGCAGGGCTCGTTCCGCCGCACGCTGCTCGGCAGCGTCTCGGCCAAAGTGGCGGCGGAAGCGGCCTGCACCGTCACGGTGGTGCGGCCGCCGCGGATAGCTGGGGATGTCGGCGAGACTGATGCGGGCGAAGCGGCAGGATAGGCCGACGGGCGTCTTGCGGTTGGATCAGGCCGCGTGGCCGGTGTGGGCGACGCGCCTGCGCCGGATCGGCCAGGAAAATTGCGGGCCAGGCTCGCCGTGATCCGCGCTGCCGCCAAAATACTGGATGATCTCGCGGCAGGGCTCGCAATTGAACAGGTTACGCGACGCGGATGCCCTGGTCATTTCCTTCAGGCAGGTCGGGCAATGCGGTTTCATGGGCGGTCCGGAAAAGGGGGTCTCAGTGTGGGCGCTGCGTGGAGAACGAATGGTCGAGGTCGGTCGTGTCGGGCGCGACGTCGTCGTCCAGCGTGCCGTCGGCGCGCTCGAGGCGGCCGAAGAAGTAATCGAGATTTGGATGCGGCCGGCGCGGGATCCGGCACCTGCGCTTCGGCTGCCGCTTCACGAGTGCGATCTGCATGGCGCTCAGCTCCGGCGACGATGAAGGTGGACGATGCGGCCAGCAGTAGCGGCCTTCACGGATCGCGCCACGTAGAGGCTGCGAGCCGAAATCGCGGCGTTCAATCCGAACCACAACGCTACGCCAGTCCAAACCAGGGTCGTCGTCATGATGTGCTCCCGTCAAAAGCAGGCAGGAGTCACTTGCGGTGATTTGCGCGAATCAGTGAAGTCCGGATGAGTACGGATCAGGGCTGCAATTTGGGCGTTGCGCGTTGCAGCACCCGCAAAATTTCCTGCCGTCCCCTTGCGCCGCTTGATCCAGCTCAAATTGCCTCGCCGCGGGCTCCCAGCGCAGCGTTGCGGATCGCGGCGATGTTGGTCTTGTAGGCTTCCTGCGTGCCGCCCCTGAACACGGATGTGCCGGCCACGAAGGCGTTGGCGCCGGCCGCGGCGAGCGCGCCCGCAACATCGGGGCCGACGCCGCCGTCAACCTCGATGTCGATCGGGCGTCCCGCCGTCATCGCGCGGATGTCGCGGATCTTGTCGATCGCGGAGGGGATGAAAGCCTGGCCGCCGAAGCCGGGGTTGACCGACATCACCAGCACGAGATCGACGAGGTCGAGGACGTATTCGAGCGTGCTGATTGGCGTGCCCGGGTTGAGCGAGACACCAGCCTTCTTGCCGAGCGCGCGGATCGCCTGAAGCGAGCGGTGCAAATGGGGACCGGCCTCCGCATGCACGGTGATGTGGTCGCAGCCGGCTTTCGCAAAGGCCTCGAGATAGGGGTCACAAGGTGAGATCATCAGATGTGCGTCGAACACCTTCTTTGTGTGCGGGCGCATCGCCTTGATGACGTCGGGGCCGTAGGAAATGTTGGGAACGAAGTGACCGTCCATCACGTCGAGATGGATCCAGTCGGCGCCGGCGGCGTCGACGTTGCGCACCTCCTCGCCGAGCCTGGAGAAATCCGAGGCCAGGATCGAGGGCGCGATTGTCAGGGGGCGGGGGGCGAAGGCTTGGGTCATGGCGCGGTTTCCCGTGGCAGCCGTGAAAGATGGGCCTCGCCTAACATGGGCCTCCATGCCGGGCAATGCAGGGGAGGCGCGCTTCCTGTGGGCGGAAATTTCTGCCGCAACCGGCACGAATTGCCGGTGTTCCCGGGCCGTCCAAGGCGCGGCGGCGGCGGATTTCATTGAACTTTTTGCGCTGGCACGACGCTTGCTGACATCACCTGCAGAACATTGGCCGCGGCGTGCCGCACCGGTTGGAGTTGTGCAATGTTGTTTGCCCTTGGTGCCGTCTCGAGCGCGCTCGACGCGATCCAGTCGCTGACAAGCTCGAAATCGTCCGCGTCGACGCACAAGATGGGGGCTGCGCAGGGCGCGGCCAACCCGTTCGCGATCGACAGCCGCAGCAACAGCACGACCAGCGGTGCGAGTTCGTCGGTCAACTCGGGCAATTGCGCTCAGATCTCGCCGGAAACGATGAGTGCGCTGATCGCTGCGCAGAGCCAGGCGTCGGACGGCACCGGCAGCACGACGGCCTCAGGCTCATCGAGCTCGACCGCCTCGACGCCAACGGGCCGGGATGCAGCGCTCAAGGATCTGTTCTCGCAGATCGATGCGGATGGCGACGGCAGCATCACCAAGTCCGAATTCGAGGACGCGCTGGGCGCCGGCGGCACCAACCTTGCGCAGGCCGACGACGTGTTCTCGAAGCTGGATTCGAATTCGGACGGCACCGTGAGCCTGGACGAAATGTCGAAGGCGCTGAAGAGCGGCCACCACGGCCACCATGCCCACGGCGCAGGCGGCACGGGCGATGCCTCTGGCAGCGGCTCGAATTCCTCGAGTGGCGGATCGACCTCAACCACGACGACCAGCGCCGACGGCTCGACCACCACCACCGTCACCTATGGCGACGGCTTCAAGATGTCGACGACGGTGCCAGGCGCGTCCAGCTCCTCAAATGCGAACGGCGGCGGCAATTCGCCCTATGACTGGTTCGGCCAGATGATGCAGCGCCAGACCCAGGCCGCCTCCGCGACCGCGTCCTCATCAATGTCGATGAGCGTGTGAGCGGCATCCGGGATCAGCCGGCATACGCGTGCGTAATGTCACGATAGACATATCGGTCACGGATTTCGCGGTTGAAGAACGTCCCCTTTGACCGCGCTTCCCTGAACGCGGCGGCGACCTCGGGCGGAACGTTCTCGTAGACATAGAGGCGGCCGCTGACGAAAGTCACCTTCAGCTCGCGAGTGTCGGGTGCGTAACGGAAGAAGCGGATCACGGAAGACGGCATGGCGGTACACCTTGGGCCGCCGGATAACGCCGTATCCGCCGTTTCGTTTCTAACCGAACCTGTCCTTCCATGCCGGCAGCGCGCCGGGGAACGGCAGCGCGGTCGCGTTATACACGCCCCTTGCGATCGCGCGCGCGACCACGTTGGCGGCGACCATGCCGAGCTCGGTGAGGCCGACCAGCGGCTCGATCGGCTTCTCGCAGGTCGCAGCCGCAAACAGCACGTCGCCGTCGAGTGGTGCGTGCACCGGATAGATGGCGCGGGCGAAGCCGGTATGCGCGATCATCGCCAGCCGCTTGGCCTGGGATTTGGTCAGCACTGCGTCGGTGACGACGGCGCCGATCGTGGTGTTTTCGCGCGCGCTCGCCGCGGGACCGCCCTTGATACGCATGCGGAGCATGTCGTCGATGAACTTGTCAGGCAGGCCCCGTGCGCCGAATTCGCCGCCCAGCTCGAATGGTGCCGCCCAGAACCACGGCCCGTCGCCGACGGTGACACTGCCCACCGCGTTGACAGCGACGATCGCCGCGACCTTCACGCCATCAGGTGTCACGGCCGAGGCTGAGCCGAGTCCGCCCTTGAACGTTGCGGTGGTGGCACCAAGGCCGGCGCCGACGCTGCCGAGCGCAAAGTCTGTGCCGGCGGCGGCCGCCGCGGCGTAGCCGAGGTCGCGATAGGGCGAGAAGCGTCCCCAGGCCTTGTCGCCGCCGTTGAGGAGGTCGAACAGGATCGCGCCCGGCACGATCGGGATCAGCGCTTCGCGAACCTGGTAGCCGCGCCCCTGCTCGGCGAGCCATGCCTGCACGCCGCCGCCGGTTTCGAGGCCAAAGGCGGAGCCGCCCGATAGGGCGATCGCGTCGACGCGCTCGACCGTGTTGGCAAGATCAAGCAGCGCATCCTCGCGCGTGCCTGGGCCGCCGCCGCGAACATCAATGGCTGCGACGGCTGGGGAATCGAAGATGATCGCGGTCGTGCCGGAGGCGATTTTGGCATCCTCGGCATGGCCGACGCGGACGCCGGCGATATCGGTGAGGAGGTTCTTCAAAACGGCTCCGTCGGCTGAAGGCAGTCCGCTTCAGCGATAGCGCAGGGATGCCGTAAGCTCAACTCGCCAGTGCCGTCCTGAGCATCTTGGCGAGTTCGGACTTGCGATAGGGCTTTGCCAGCAGCAGCACGCCGGAATCCAGCCGGCCGTGATGAACGATGGCATTTTCGGTGTAGCCCGAGGTGAACAGCGTCTTCAGGTCGGGACGGCGACGAGTGGCCTCGTCGGCGAGCTGGCGGCCGTTCATCGCGCCCGGCATGATGACGTCGGTGAAGAGCAGGTCGATGCTCTTGTCGGCGTCGATGATGGCGAGGGCTTCGGCCGCGTTGGCGGCTTCAAGCGCAGCATAGCCGAGGCTCTTGATCTGGGTCACCACGTATTGCCGCACCAGCGCATCGTCCTCGACGATCAGGATCTTCTCGTCGCCGCCGGTGACGGGCGCGTTCTGCAGCGCCTCGAACGCGGTCTCCTGCACGCCGCTCGAGCGCGGCAGGTAGATCTTCACGCTCGTGCCGTGGCCTTCCTCGCTGTAGATCTTGATGTGGCCGCCGGACTGCTTGACGAAGCCGAACACCATGCTGAGCCCGAGGCCGGTGCCCTTGCCGACCTCCTTGGTGGTGAAGAAGGGGTCGAACACGCGGTCGATCAGCTCCGGCGGGATTCCGGAGCCGGTGTCGCTGACGGCGATCATCACGTAATTGCCGGCCGTGACGTCCGGGTTCATGCTGGCATAGCCGTCGTCGAGGAATATGTTGCGGGTCTCCAGCACCAGGGTGCCGCCCTCGGGCATGGCGTCACGCGCGTTCAGCGCGAGATTGAGGATCGCCGTGGAAAGCTGGCCGGGGTCGACTAACGCCGGCCAGGCCTCCTCGGTGAGCTGCGGCATGATGGTGATCTGCTCGCCCAGGGTGGGATGCAGCAGCTTTGCGGCTTCGAGCACCAGCGCATTGACGTCGATCTCGCGGGGCTGGAGCGGCTGCTTGCGGGCGAAGGCAAGTAGATGCTTGGTCAGCTGCGCGCCGCGCTCGGCGGCATCGTCGATCAGCTTGGTGATGGCGGCGAGCTCGGGACGGTCGGCCACCGCGTCGGCCAGGATGCCGATCGTGCCGGTGATGACGGTCAGCACGTTGTTGAAGTCGTGAGCGACGCCACCGGTCAACTGGCCGATGGAATCCATCTTCTGGACCTGCCGGAACTGGGCTTCGGCGGCCTGCTTCTCCGTGAGATCCCGGCCGATGAAGAAGTGGCGCTTCACGGGCTCGGACCACGTGCCCATCCAGTTCAGCGTAACCTCGTGACCGTCATAGTGATAATAGCGCGCCTCGAAGCTGCGCTTGACCGCACCGCGCCGCGCCGCGCGCATCTCGTCCCGCGTCCTCTCGAGGTCGTCAGGGTGGATGAACTCGGTGGCGCTGTGCCCGATGAGGTCTTCCGGGCTGAAGCCGAGGATGTCTTTCACGCTCGGGCTGACCTGGATGAAATTGCCGTAACCGTCGGTGACCAGGATCAGGTCCTGCGAGGTCTCGAAGATGCGCTGGCGCTCCTCGATCTCGCGGCGAAGCTTCTCCCGTGCCTGCTTCTCCTCGGTGATGTCATGGGCGATCTTGGAGGCCCCGATGATTTGCCCGCTCCCCGTCCTCAGCGGCGAAACGTTGAGCACGACATGGATCTCGCGGCCATCCTTCTTGATACGGACCGTCTCGTGCTGGGCGATCGACTCATTGCTGCTGATGCGGTTGAGAATGCTCCTGACTTCCGGCTTGCGATCATTTGGTACGATGATTTCGATCGACTTGCCGATAGCCTCGGCAGCGGAATAGCCGAACAGGTGCTCGGCGGCGCGGTTCCAGCCGGTGATGACGCCGTTGAGCGTTTGGGTGATGATGGCATCGTTGGAGGATTCCACGACGGCGCCGTAGAGCGCCAGACGCTTGGCGTAGAAGTCGCGCTCCGAGGCGGACTGCTCGCGCAGCCGGCCGACGAGGCCGACCGTGTTCGCCTGCAGGCGGACATTCTCAATCAACAATACCGCGAGCACGAAGCTCGCGGCGCAGAGGCCATAGAGACGGCCAGCATAGAAGCCGAGGTCGAAGCGCGCGACGTTGACGATCGCAGACAGCGCGATGTCGAATAGCCATGCGCACATGACCACCATGAGCCAGATGTCGATCACCGAATGCGGGCGCCGGAACCACAGCGAAACGAGCGCGGCGAAGCTCAGTGACCACACGAACGACACGACCCCGATCATGGTCGGCGTGTAACGGCCGTCGCGGAGCAGGACCGGCAACAGATCGTGCTGGGCGGTGACGATCCAGGCGAAGGCACCCATGGTCGCGACGACGCCGAGCACGACGGCGTAGATCGCGTTGCTTGTCGCGCCCCGGATACTGTCGCCGCCGTCCTTTTCCTTCAGCCAGGCATAGCCCAGCACGAACAGCGGGAAGATGCCGTGCCAGATCATGTAGAGCCAGACCGTGGTCTGGGTGCCGGCGCCAAACAGTCCGGTCGGCGCGAACAGGCCGGGGAAGGTGAGGGCATGGACCAGCGCTGCCGCGGCGGTGAACAGATAGCCGATCGACAGCGACAGCAGCGCGCGAGTCCGCAAAACGGAAAACTGCGACAGCAGCAGTACTGCCGTGATGATGTCGCTCACGGCCAGAGCTGATTGATAGCTCGCGACGAAGGCCGGCGCCGGCGGCAGCGGAATACCTGCGAACGGAACGGCCAGTGCGAACAGGAACGAGGAGACGCCAACGATCCACAACGCCGCGGTTCGGTCGGCCGATGTGGCCGGCAGAGTTGAAAGAAACGTGCTTCGGTCAATCGCAGGCGCGTTCATCTCTTGCTGACCCGTTTCGAGTATCTCCGCATTTCCAAGATCCGGCAGTCTTGACCTCCCTGACCTCCACGGTAGCCCGTTCCGGGCGCGTGTCGTGAAATTGTTGCAGCGACGACTCAACCGAAGGTTACAGCTTACTTAATTTTGGTGGGGATGGGGAATAGGGACCGGGTAAGAGGCGCTTTACCGGCCGGTGTCATAATGCCCTTCCGCCGCGGCGGGTTCCACGTTTGAATCACCTGATTTGATCAATCTGCGGGAGTTGTTCCCATGCCTCGCATTCTCATCATCGACGACCAGAAGGAGGTTCGCGCGATGGTCGCGATCGTGCTTCGGGTCAACCATTACGAGGTTGCCGAGGCCGATAGCGGTGCGGCCGGGCTGAAAACCTTCGCGGAAAGCCCCTTTGACGCGGCGATCGTCGATATTTTCCTTGGCGACATCAGCGGTGTCGACGTCATCGCGGCCCTGCGCGAACGAGTGCCGGGACTCCCCGTCATTGCGGTGTCCGGAATAACGGCGCTGGATTTCATGGAGCAGTCGCCCCACCTCGCCAATGTGATTTGCCTGCAAAAGCCGTTTCGGCCGAACGATCTTCTCCAGGCGCTTCGGAAAGCCCAGACCGCAGCCGGCGGCGAGCTGCCCGCAGCCGTCTGACCGCGCCGCAAAAAGAAACGCCCCGGGCAAGCCCGGGGCGTGGTCGCAATTGCACGGTGCCAAAGAAAGGTCCGGCACTCTAGGTGCCTTGGCCGGCGATTTCGGCGTAGTTGCCCTTGGCATCCCACTTGTAGACCACGTAGTCGATCTGCTTGATGTCGCCCTTGGCATCATACTCGATCGGGCCGAGCACGGTGTCCCACTTGCCGGCCTTGATCGCCGCCATGACCTTCTTGGGATCGGTGGTGCCCGCTTTCTTCACCGCCTGCGACCAGACCTGCATCGCCGCGTAGGTGTAGAGGGTGTAACCCTCGGGATCGATGCCCTTGGCCTTGAAGCGCTCGACGATCGCCTTGGCGCTCGGCTTGTTGCGCGGATCGGGTCCGAAGGTGAACAGCGTGCCTTCGCCGGCGGGGCCGGTGATGGAGGCGTACTCCTTGTCGGCGAGCGCGTCGCCCGACATCAGCACGGTCTTCAGGCCTTGGTCGCGCATCTGGCGCAGGATAAGGCCCGCTTCCTGATGGTAGCCGCCGACGTAGACGAGATCGATATTGTCTTTCTTCAGGCGCGAGACGATCGCGTTGAAATCCTTGTCGCCCTTGTTGTAGGCCTCATAGAGCTTCTCGGTGATGCCGGCCTTGTTGAGCGCCTTTTTGGTCTCGTCCGCAAGCCCCTTGCCGTAGGTGGTCTTGTCGTTGAGGATCGCGATGTTCTTGCCCTTGTAGTTCTTCGCGATGTACTGCGCCGCGATCAGGCCCTGCTGATCGTCACGGCCGCAAACGCGCGCCACGTTCCACAGCTTGCGCTCGGTGAAGAGCGGGTTGGTGGAGGCTGGTGTGATCTGGAGGACATTACCGTCGGCATAGGCCTCCGAGGCCGGGATCGACGACGAAGAGCAAAAATGGCCGGCGACGAACGGGATCTTGGCGCCGGCGATCTTTTCCGCCACGGAGCGCGCTTGCTTGGGATCGCAGGCGTCGTCCTCTACGTCGAGCGCGAGCTTCTTGCCGGCAACGCCGCCGGCAGCATTGATGTCGGCAACGGCCAGATCGGCGCCATTCTTCATCTGGCGGCCGAAGGCGGACTCGGTGCCGGTCATCGGGCCTGCGACTGCGATGGTGAGATCCTGCGCGAATGCCGCACTCGACAGCGCGATCGAAGCGCCGAATGCCAGACCGATGAGTTTCAGTGACTTCATGAGATACCTCGCGGGTGGTCGCCTGTGGAAGTTGCCGGGCATGCCCAGTTCAAACCGGCGCCATTCTTGAATGAATTCGAGGAGAAGTCACCGGCAAAATACGGTCAATTGCAAAGATATCTCGCAACGTGCCGCTGTGGGCGGCGGCGGGTTTCAGACCTTCCGGCCGCCTTCGAGGTAGGCTGCGCGAATCTCGGGGCGTTGCAGCAACTCGGCGCCGCTGCCGGCGAGCGTAATCAGCCCGTTGACCATGACATAGCCGCGGTGGGCGAGTTTGAGTGCGTGGTTGGCGTTCTGCTCGACGATCAGCACGGTCAGGCCGTCCTGCCGGTTCAGCGTACGGATGGCGTCGAAAATCTGCCGCGCGATCAGGGGTGCCAGTCCGAGCGAGGGCTCGTCGAGCAACAGCAGGCGCGGTCGGCTCATCAGGGCGCGCCCGATCGCCAGCATCTGCTGTTCGCCGCCGGACAGAGTTCCGCCGCGCTGCGCCATGCGTTCCTTCAGCCGGGGAAACAGCGCGAATATGCGTTCGAGCGTGGTCTCCCGTTCCGCCTCGGTGCAGTCGGTGGCGTCGGCACCCATCTGAAGATTCTCGGCGACGCTCATCCGCGGGAAGATGCGGCGTCCCTCCGGCGATTGCGCGATGCGCAAATGGGCAATCGCGTGGGTGGGGATCGCGCTGATGTCCTTGCCCTCGTACAGGATCTGGCCGGCGCGGGCGCGCGGCTTGCCGAAGATCGTCATCATCAGCGTCGACTTGCCGGCGCCGTTGGCGCCGATCAGCGCGACGATCTCGCCGGAATTGATCTCGATGTCGACGCCCTTCAGGGCTTCGATCTTGCCATAGGCTGCGCGCAGGCCCCGGATCGTGAGCAGAGGGGATACCGCCGTCACGACCCGCCCTCCATGACGGCCATGGCTTCCTCTTCGTCGGCGCCGAGATAGGCGGCGATCACCTTGGGATCGTCGCGGACCTCGCGCGGCGTTCCTTCCGCGATCTTCACGCCGTGGTCCATCACCACGATATGGTCGGAGATCTCCATCACCACCGACATATCGTGCTCGATCAGGAGGATCGAGGTGCCTTGTTCGTTGCGAATCGAGAGCAGCAGTTCGCTCAATGCGGCGCTCTCGCGCGCGTTGAGGCCGGCGGCGGGTTCGTCCAGGCACAGCAGGGCGGGCTCGGTACACATCGCGCGCGCGATCTCGAGCCGGCGCTGGTCGCCATAAGCGAGGTTGCCAGCCGCGTCGTCGGCGCGGTCCAAGAGGCCGACCCGTCTCAACCAGGCGGTGGCGAGATCGATCGCACGCTTCTCGGCGGTGCGGTAGGAGGGTACGCCGATCAGGCCCAGGAAAGTGAGGCCAGAGGCGAGCATCAGTGCGTTGTGCTGCGCCACCATCAGGTTCTCCAGCGCCGTCATGCCGGGGAACAGGCGGATGTTCTGGAAGGTACGCGCGACCTTGGCCTGCTTGGCGATGCGGAAGTCGTTCAGCCGTTCGAGCGCGATGGTCTTTCCGTCCTCGTGGCCGAGGCGGATGGTGCCGCCGGTCGGCCTGTAGAAGCCGGTGATGCAGTTGAACACGGTGGTCTTGCCGGCGCCGTTCGGCCCGATCAGCGCCGTGATGTTGCGCCGCGCCGCTGCGAAGGACAGCTCCTGCACGGCGACGATACCGCCGAAGCGCATGGTGAGCCGGTCGACGCCGAGAATCTTGTCGCCGCTCATCCGTGCCCTTCCTTGACGAGGTCGGAGGAGATCGCCTGCACCTTGGTCAGATAGACCGTCGGCGCGCGATGGCCGATCAGGCCGCGCGGCCGCCAGATCATGATCAGCACCATGGCCCAGCCGAACACCAGCATGCGGTAGCCTTCCAGCCCGCGGAACAGCTCGAAGCCGCCGATCATGGAGAGCGCAGCGAGCGCGACGCCGAGCTGCGAGCCCATGCCGCCGAGCACGACGATGGCGAGCACCAGTGCCGATTCCTGGAAGGTGAAAGATTCCGGGCTGATGAAGCCCTGCCGCGTGGCGAAGAACGCGCCGGCAAAGCCGCCGAACATCGCGCCGGTCGCAAATGCCGTGAGCTTGGTCGTCGTGGTGTTGATGCCGAGCGCACGGCAGGCGACCTCGTCCTCGCGGAGCGCCTCCCAGGCGCGGCCGATCGGCAGCCGGCGTAGCCGGATCGTCACCCAGTTGGTGAGCAGCGCCAGCGCCAAGATCAGGTAGAACAGGAAGACGATGCGGTGGGTCGGCGAGAACTCGATACCGAGCTTTGCGGCAAGCCCATCATCAGTGTTGTCGAGCGGGATGCCGAACAGGGTCGGGCGCGGAATGCCGGAGACTCCGTTCGGCCCGCCGGTCAGGCTCTGCCAGTTGATGATGACGAGTCGGATGATCTCGCCGAAGGCAAGCGTGACGATCGCGAGATAGTCGCCGCGCAGCCGTAGCACGGGGAAGCCGAGCATCACGCCCCAGAGGGCGGCGAGGATGCCGGCGAGCGGCAGGCAGATCCAGAACGACCAGCCGAAATTGGTGGCGAGCAGCGCGTAGGAATAAGCGCCGACCGCGTAGAAAGCGACATAGCCGAGATCGAGCAGGCCCGCGAGCCCGACCACGACGTTCAGGCCCCAGCCCAGCATCACATAGGTGAGCACGAGGATTGCGAGGTCGAGAATGTAGCGCTGGTTGTAGAAGATAACCGGCACCAGCAGCGTGAAGATGAGCAGCGCCGGCGCCACCAAACGGCCCGTGAACGCGAGGCCGCGCTGCACAGCCGGCGGCACCAGCTTCTCGGTCCCCACCGGCCCGAGCCATTGCCGCAGCAATTCGATGAAGATGGAGCCGCCGAATACGATGGCGACGAGGGAGGCGAGCTCGCCGAAGCGCCCCCAATAAGTCAGCTGCCCCGTAGGACCGGCCTCGGTGCGGATGCCGACCATCAGCGAGAACAGCACCAGCGCGACGAGAGCGTTGAAGAAGGCCCTTTTTAATAAGGTGACGGGGATGCCGGCGGTGCGATTGGCTTTGGTGGTTTCGTGCGAGAGGACTGTCACGCGCGGCTCGTCAGACTTTTTCGACTTCGGGACGGCCGAGCAGGCCGGTCGGCATGAAGATCAGAACGATGATCAGGATCGAGAACGCGGCGACGTCCTTGTACTCGACCGAGAAATAGGCCGACCACAGCGTCTCGATCAGGCCGATAGCGAGCCCGCCGAGCATCGCGCCGGGCAGTGAGCCGATGCCGCCGAGGACCGCGGCCGTAAAGGCCTTGATGCCGGCGACGAAGCCCATGTTGAAATCGACCTGGCCGTAATAGAGCAGGTACATCAGGCCCGCGACGGCGGCGAGCGCCGCGCCGATCACGAAGGTCATGGAGATGGTACGATCGACGTCGACGCCGAGCAGCGCCGCCATGGTCTGGTCCTGCTCGCACGCGCGCATGTCGCGCCCGAGCCGCGTGCGCAGGACGAGCCAGTTGAAGATTAGCAGCAGCACGATCGTGGTGATGACGACCACGATCTGGATGTTGGAGAGCTGGATCACGAAGCCGTCGGGGCTTTCATGCAGCGTGTAGCCGCCGGTGATGAGGGGCGGGATCGGCTTGACGCGCGCGCCCTGTGCCACCTGCGAGTAGTTCGTCAGCACGAACGACATGCCGATCGCCGACAGCATCGGGGCGAGGCGAAAGGAATGGCGAAGTGGCCGGTAGGCGATGCGCTCGATGGTCCAGCCATAGAGCGCCGTGATCGCCATCGAGACCAGCAGCACGACGAGCAGGATCACTGGGATCGCGGTCAGTCCGAGCGAGATCAGGATGAGGAAGGTGATCAGGGCGATGAAGCCGCCGATCATGAAGATGTCGCCATGGGCGAAATTGATCATGCCGACGATGCCGTAGACCATCGTGTAACCGATGGCGATCAGGCCATAGATCGAGCCCAGGACGAGACCGTTGATGAGCTGCTGGGTGAAATAATCCATGGGCTGCCGTACCAAACCTGACGCGGGCTCAAAGGGAGCTCTTAGGAGAGTGGGTTTCTTGGGCCCCGGCAGCCCCAAAGCATTTCCAGTTTTGTAACAGGAGGGAACCGGCGGCTGCAACAGCTCACACTACGGCTAAGGGTCTTGTACAGTGGTTCATTTGGCGTCCGGGTTCCGCAACTGCGAGGAATCGGGTTCCGGAGCAACCAAAGCAAATGCCGGCCGTTGTCTTTCCTCCGACGTCCAACAAGGGAGTTTTCCCGAATGACGAAGCAGCAGAACCAGAATCCGGGTCAGCAGAGTCAGAATCCCGGCCAACGTAACCCGCAACAGCAGCAGGGTGGTGGCCAGAAACCCGGACAGCAGCAGCAGGACCCGATGCGCCAGGGCGACCGTCCCGGCCAGCAACAGGGTGGCCAGCGCGGCCAGGAATAGCGGGTTTGGGGGCCAGGGAGTAAACAGAGGCGTCGCCGAGGGCGGGGCCTCTTCTCTTTCGGGTGTCCGGTCCATCAGGGCAGTTAAGGTAAACAAAGAGTTTAAATTGCCGCCACAGTCCGATGCGAGTTAGCTCCCCGCAAAGCCTTCGATCGAAGGCGAATGGCAGCGAAGCGGGAAGCGGCATGTTCAGGAATTGGCGGATCGGCTCGGTCAATGGCGCGCTGCTGGCGGCCTATTTCATTCCGGCCTGGGCCCTGGTCGCCTTCAATATCATTGTCGCCCCGGTGCATGGTCTTTACGAGCGGCCGAGCGTCGCGGTTGCGCTGTACCTGAGCGACCATCTCCAGATGGCGGGGATGAGCACGGTGCGCGCCGCCTGGCTGCTTGCGCTGGGCCGGCTGACCGTGGTGGCGTTCTTCGCGATCTATCTCGCTCTGCTCTGCATTCCCCGTGTCCGCAAGTCTGGCGGCAGCGACGAGGCGCTCGGCATGGCGCTGGCGATCGGCAGCCTGATCTCGTTTGCCAGCATGGTCATGGCTTCGAAGGTCGGCGAGATGGCCGCGCTCCGGCTGCATGCCACCGAGCTGTTGCTGCTGCTCGGCGCCGCCATCGTGGTGATCATCGAATGGCCGGCGGCAGCGCCGAAGATTGTCGAGACGCCTATCGATGTCCCAGCGCCGCTAGGTCTTGAGCAGGCCGAGCTCCTGCACAATGGCTGAGGCTTCCTTCACGGCGTGGTTCGCGGCCGGCACGCCGCAATAGATCGCCTGCTGCAGCAGGATTTCCTTGATGTCGTCGGGGGTGAAGCCGCCCTCGGCGAGCGCCGCGCGCACGTGCAGGCGGAATTCGTCCCATTGGCCGAGGGCGACCATGGTGCCGATGACGAGCACGCGCCGCGTGCGTTCGTCGAAATGCGGCCGCGTCCAGATTTCGCCCCAGGCGTAGCGCGTGATCAGGTCCTGGAAGTCGGTGTTGAACGCGTTGCGGCCCGCGATCGACTTGTCGACCCAGGCATTGCCCAGCACCTTTCGGCGCACGTTCATGCCGGCATCGCGGCGCTTCTGGTCGTCCATTGTGATTTCCTCCTTCGTCCTTGCGAGCGAAGCGAAGCAATCCAGGAATGTATCCGCGGAGACGGCCTGGATTGTTTCGCCGATACGCTCCTCTGCAATGATGTTGTGGTTAGCGCTGGGTCAGGAAGCCGACCACGGCGTCGGTGAATGCGTGTGGCTGCTCGACATTGGAAATGTGCGCGGCGTCGATGATGGTCATGCTGGCGCCGGGAATCCTCGAGCGGATCAACTCGCCCGCCGAGATCGGCGTCGCCATGTCGTGGCGGCCGGCGATCACCAGCGTCGGACTCTTGATCTTCGAAAGCAGCTCGCGCTGGTCCAGCGTCGATAGCGCCTCGCAGCAGGCGAGGTAACCTTCGACGGGCGAGGCGAGCAGCATCGATTTCATCTTGGCGGTGATCTCAGGCTCGCGCTCGCGAAAATCCTGCGTCAGCCAGCCTGCGATCACGGCATCGGCGACCGCGGCGATGCCGCCCTTCTTCACCGCGTCGATGCGCTCCAGCCATTTCGTCGGCTCGGCATAGTAGCAAGAGGTGTTGGCGAGAATGAGCTTGCCGAAGCGTTCCGGTGCGTTGGCGCCCAGCCATTGCCCGACCATGCCGCCCATCGACAGGCCGCACCAATGCACCTTCTCGATATTGAGGTCGTCAAGGATCGCAAGCACGTCGCGGCCGAAGCGCTCCATCGTATAGGGGCCGGGCGGAACGTTGGACTTGCCGTGGCCGCGCCGGTCGTAGCGGATGACGCGGAACACCTGCGTCAGCGCCTTCATCTGCGGCTCCCACATCTGAAGTGTGCAGCCGAGCGAGTTGGAGAGCATCAAGGTCGGCCCACCGTCGCGGCCCTCGACGGAGACGTTGATCAGGCAACCGTCGGCATCGATCATGGGCATGGCATGCTCCTCGTCATGCGCGGGCTTTGCCCGCGCATCCATCTAGAAAGTGAATTTATCCAAGATGATGGATTGCCGGGTCAAGCCCGGCAATGGCATCAGGAAAGATCCAATGAATCCAGCAGCCGGTCGATCAGGGCTTGGGAAACCCCTTGATAGGCCATTGGCTCGAACAATGCCGCAATTTTTTCCGGCGAAAGGTGCGCAGTGACCTGCGAATCGGCCGACAGCACCTCGCGCAGATGCTTCTTCTCCGCGACCGCGCGCCTGCTGGCGACCTCGACGAGATGATGCGCATCGCTCTTGCCGATCTTTTCGGCCAGCGCAAAGGTGATCGCCTCCGCCATGATCAGGCCATGCGTCGCATCGAGATTGCTGCGCATGCGTGCGGCGTCGACGTCCAGGCCCTCCGCGATGTCGACGATGGCGGCCAGCGCGCCGGAGGCGACCAGCATCAATTGCGGCAGCGTCGGCCATTCCGCGTGCCAAGGGCCGGCGCTGCGTTCGTGGTCCTGCACTTGAGCTGCGAAGATCGTCGCGGCGAGCTGCGGGGCCATAATGGCGGCGCCCAGCGCGCTCGCTGCCGCCACAGGGTTGCGCTTGTGCGGCATGGTCGAGGAGCCGCCGCGGCCTTCGCCGGCCGGTTCGAACGCTTCGGCGACGTCGGTCTGCATCATCAGCGAGACGTCGCGCGCGATCTTGCCGCAGCTTCCAGCCAGAATAGCGAAACACGAAGCGGCCTCCGCGATCCGGTCGCGATGGGTATGCCAGGGCGCTTCCGGCAGCGGCAGGTCGAGCTCCTGCGCGAGACGTTCCGCCACGACAAGCCCCTTGTCGCCGAGGGCCGCAAGCGTGCCGGCGGCGCCGCCGAATTGCAGCGCGAGGCCCTCGCGGCGCAGCCGCCGCAGGCGGCAGCGGGCGCGGGCGAGGCTTGACGCATATTCGGCGGCTTTCAGGCCGAACGGCATCGGCAGCGCGTGCTGGAGCCAGGTCCGTGCCACCATCGCGGTGTTGCGATGGTTGCGCGCCAGCGCGGCAAAGCCCTTGATGGCGCGGCTGAGGTCGGCGTCCAGCGCATCGATGCCGGCGCGAAGCGTGAGCATGGTCGCGGTGTCGATGACATCCTGGCTGGTTGCACCCCAATGCACATAGCGCGCGGCCTCCGTGTCGGCCTTGCCGACATTGGCGGTCAGCATCTTGACCAGGGGAATCGCGAGATTGCCCGATCGCGTCGCGGCCTCTGCCAGCGCGGCCATGTCAAAGGAATCGGCCTTGCACGCGGCCTCGATCGGGCCCGCGGCGGATGCCGGAATCACATCCGTGGCGGCTTCGGCGCGTGCCAAGGCTGCCTCGAAATCGAGCATGTTCTGCAGGGTCGAGCGGTCGTCGCAGACCGCGCGCATGGCGGCGCTCGACAGCATCGGTGCTAGCAGGGAAGAGAGGGATGTGCTCATATTGCGCGCGACCTAATCATCATGGCCCGGCTGTGCCAATCCCCCACCGCCCGCACACGTCTTTTTGCAGTTGCGAATATGCATTGCTATTGACCGTGCACCGCCCTTTCCTTTGCCGCGTCCCTGCGTTACTTGATCAACATTATAAGTTACGCGATGCGGGAGGCTCCTCATGGCCATGACGATGAACGGCGAAGTCCAGCTTGCGGCGCCGCGCGAGGCCGTGTGGGCCAAGCTCAACGATCCCGAGGTGCTGAAGGCCTGCATCCCCGGCTGCGAGGAGCTCGAGAAGACCGACGACGGCGGCTTTCGCGCCACGGCGAAAATGAAGGTCGGTCCGGTGTCGGCCCGTTTCAAGGGCAAGGTGACGCTGAGCGATCTCGACCCGCCGAACGGTTACAAGATCTCTGGCGAAGGCGAGGGCGGGGTCGCCGGCTTCGCCAAGGGTGGCGCGGTGGTCAAGCTCGCGGAGAAGGACGGCGGCACGCTGCTCTCTTATGACGTCGAGGCGCAGATCGGCGGCAAGTTGGCGCAGCTCGGCCAGCGCCTCATCAATGGCGCCGCGAAGAAGCTCGCCGACGAGTTTTTCGCGAACTTCGCCAAGGCAGTACAGAGCTGAAGGTCATCGCCTTTGGCATGGCGCCTTGCGTCCCGGGCGATGTTGCCCCGGAGCATAATGGCCCATATGATGGGTTGGAATAATTATAAGAACCGCTTCGACGGGACCCGTCGGGGCGCTGATAGAGAGTGCTTATGGCAAAAATCTCCCTCATTGTGAACGGCAATCCTGTCACGGCCAACGTCGATCCCCGCACCTTGCTGGTGCAGTTCTTGCGCGAGAATCTGCGCCTGACCGGCACCCATGTCGGCTGCGATACCTCGCAGTGCGGCGCCTGCGTCGTGCATCTCGACGGCAAGGCCGTGAAGTCCTGCACCACGCTTGCGGTGATGGCCGATGGCCATGAGGTCAAGACGATCGAGGGGCTGGCAGCCGACGGTGCGCCGCTGCATCCGATGCAGGAGGCTTTCCGCGAGCACCATGGCTTGCAATGCGGCTTCTGCACGCCGGGCATGATCATGACCGCGATCGACATCGTGCATCGCAAGGGCCACGAGCTCGACGACCATACGATCCGGGAAGAACTAGAAGGCAATCTCTGCCGCTGCACCGGCTACCAGAACATCGTCGCCTCGATCTCCGCCGGCGCCAAGGCAATGGCGAAATCCGACCTCGCGTAACGCGCATCCCGCGATCAGGACATTCAGATGTACGAATTCAAATATCATCGCCCCGGGACCGTTCGGCAGGCTGCCAACCTCCTGGTGAAGAACGAAGATGCCAAGGTGATCGCCGGCGGCCACACGCTGATTCCCGTGATGAAGCAGCGCCTCGCCAGCCCCCCGCATCTGGTCGATCTCTCCCACATCGAGGGGCTCAACACGATCGAGATGAAGGGCCGCTCGCTGGTGATCGGCGCCACCGCCAAGCACGCCGAGGTCGCCAGCTCCGCCATCGTCGGCGAAGCGATCCCGGCGCTGGCGAATCTTGCCGGCGGAATCGGCGATCCCGCCGTGCGTCACAAGGGCACCATCGGCGGCTCGCTTGCCAACAACGATCCGACCGCGGACTATCCGGCTGCGGTGCTCGCGCTGGGCGCGACCATCGTCACCAACAAGCGGCGCCTCAAGGCCGAAGAGTATTTCCAGGGCCTGTTCTCGACTGCGCTGGAAGCCGACGAAATCATCACCAAGGTGATATTTCCGCTGCCAAAGAAGGCGGCCTACGTCAAGTTCCGCAACCAGGCCTCGCGCTATGCGCTGGTCGGCGTGTTCGTGGCGCGGCGTCCGTCCGACGTGCGGGTTGCTGTGACCGGGGCCGGCTCTGAAGGCGTGTTCCGCGTCAGCGCATTCGAGGAGGCCCTCAAGAAGCGCTTCGCGGCGAAGGCACTTGACGGCATCGAGGTGCCGGCCGAAGGCCTCAACAGCGATATCCACGGCAGCGCCGAATACCGCGCGCATCTCATCGGGGTGCTGACGCGTCGCGCCGTCGATGCCGCCAACGCCAAGGAGTGAGGTGACCTCACGCCTTGGCCCAACTTGTCCCCGGTGAGGGCGTAGCGAGACTGGCTTTTTCATGACTTCAGCGGCCAATACCTCCGGGGCCTTGCCGGCATCGGTCGATGCGATGCTCGAACTCCTGACATCGCGCGGCTACCTCGCGGAGCGGTCGCTGGCGACGGTGACCTACCTCTCGCTGCGCATGGGCCGGCCGCTGTTCCTGGAAGGTGAGGCCGGCGTCGGCAAGACCGAGATCGCAAAAGTGCTGTCGGCGGCGCTGGGACGGAAGCTGATCCGCCTGCAGTGCTACGAAGGCCTCGACGTCTCCTCCGCGGTCTACGAGTGGAATAGCGCCGCACAGATGATCGCGATCCGGATGGCGGAAGCCGCAGGCGACACCGATCGCGATCAGCTCTCCAGCGACATCTTCGCCGACCGCTACATGATCAAGCGGCCGCTGCTCCAGGCGCTGGAGCCTGATGTGGCCGGCCCGCCGGTGCTGCTGATCGACGAGCTCGATCGTGCCGACGAGGCGTTCGAGGCTTACCTGCTTGAAATCCTCAGCGACTTCCAGGTGACGATCCCCGAATTCGGCACCGTCAAGGCGCCGCACCCGCCGATCGTGATCATCACCTCCAACCGTACCCGCGAGATCCACGACGCGCTGAAGCGGCGCTGCCTCTATCACTGGGTCGATTATCCCGCCGCCGAGCGCGAGCTCGCGATCGTCAAGACGCGCGTGCCCGGCATCTCGGCAAAGCTATCGCAGCAGGTCGTGCGCTTCGTGCAGGCTTTGCGCAACCAGGATTTCTACAAGTCTCCGGGGGTCGCCGAGACGATCGACTGGGCCACCGCGCTGTCCGAGCTCGACGCCCGCTCGCTGACCCCGCAAGTGGTCGGCGACACGCTGGGCGCGCTGCTCAAGTACCAGGACGACATCACCCGCATGCAGGGCGACACCCTGCAGAAGGTGCTCAAGGAAGCGACGAGCGACTAGCTGTCATTCCGGGGCGCGACGAAGTCGCGAGCCCGGAATCCATCGGGCCGCAGAGTTAGTGGATGAATGGATTCCGGGTTCGCGCTAAGAGGGCGCGCCCCGGAATGACGGTTGAAAGTGTTGCACCATGGCCATCAACCACCTTGCCCCGGAGCAGACCGAGCAGTTCGCCGACAACATCGTCGGCTTTGCCCGGGCGCTGCGTGCAGCCGGCATGCCGGTCGGGCCGGGGGCCGTCATTGATGCCATGAGCGCGCTTGAGGTGATCGACATCGGCAACCGCGCCGACGTCTTCACCACGCTGGAGGCGATCTTCGTCAAGCGCCACGAGCATGCGCAGATCTTCAAGCAGGCGTTCAACCTGTTCTTCCGTGCCTCGGAAGAATGGAAGCACATGCTGGATTCGGTGCCGCTGCCGGACGAGGCCAGGAAGAAGCCGCAGGCCGGCTCGCGCCGCGTGCAGGAGGCCATGTCGCAGCCGCGCATGACGGAGACGCCGCAGCACCAGGAGCAGGATCTGCGCCTGTCGGTCTCCGACAGGGAGATCCTGCAGAAGAAGGATTTTGCGCAGATGAGCGCGGCGGAGCTCGCTGAGGCGCTCCGTGCCATCGAGCGGATGCGGCTGCCGCAGGCCGAGCTTTTGACGCGCCGGCACCGGCCCGATCCGCGCGGGCTTCGTCTCGATCTGCGCCGCACGCTGCGCGCATCGTTGCGCACCGGTGGCGACATCATCGACATCCATCGCCTGGGGCCGATCGAGAAGCCGGCGCCGATCGTCGCACTGCTCGATATCTCCGGTTCGATGAGCGAGTACACCCGCCTGTTCCTGCATTTCCTCCATGCCATCGGTGACGCGCGAAAGCGCGTCTCGGTGTTCCTGTTCGGCACGCGGCTCACCAACGTCACTCGTGCGCTGCGCCAGCGCGATCCGGACGAGGCGCTGGCGAGCTGCTCGGCCTCAGTCGAGGACTGGGCCGGCGGTACGCGAATCTCGGCCTCGCTGCACAATTTCAACAAATTGTGGGCGCGCCGCGTGCTGAGCCAGGGCGCCATCGTGCTGCTGATCTCCGACGGGCTGGAGCGAGAGGCCGATTCCAAGCTCGCCTTCGAGATGGACCGGCTGCACCGCTCCTGCCGCCGGCTGATCTGGCTCAACCCTCTGCTTCGCTTCGGCGGCTTCGAGGCCAAGGCGCAGGGCATCAAAATGATGCTGCCCCACGTTGACGAATTCCGCCCCGTGCATAATTTGAGTTCGATCCAGGAGCTGATCACGACGCTCTCCCGACCGCTGCCGCCGCATCACCGCAGCCTGATCCGTTCCGCAGCCTGAGAGGCCACCCATGCTCGATCGCGACGAGGATATCCTGAAGGCGGCGGAGGACTGGCAGAAAGCCGGCCATGGCGTCGCGCTGGCCACCGTGGTGGAGACCTGGGGCTCGGCGCCGCGTCCGGCGGGCTCGAGCCTCGTCATCAACGACGAGGGCACGTTCCTGGGCTCGGTCTCCGGCGGCTGCGTCGAGGGCGCCGTGGTCACCGAGGCCATGGATGTGATCCAGAGCGGCAAACCGAGGATGCTGGAGTTTGGCGTCGCCGACGAGACCGCCTGGAATGTCGGGCTGTCCTGCGGCGGCACCATCCGCGTTTTCGTTGAGAAGGTCGGCTAGCCGTGAAGCTCGAGATCCTGCACGAACTCAATGCCGAGCGCGCCGCACGGCGGCCGGCGATCCTGGTGACCGACACCGAGAGCGGCGAGCAGCGTCTGGTGAAGGCGAAGGATTTCGTCACAGATCCTTTGCGCGCCGAGTTGGAGAAGCAGCTCCGCATGGGCAAGAGCGGCAATATCGAAGCCGGCGGCAAAAAACTGTTCCTCAACGTCTACGCGCCGACCGCAAAGCTCGTCATCGTCGGCGCGGTTCATATCAGCCAGGCCTTGGCGCCGCTGGCGCGCTCGCTTGGTTATGACGTTACCGTTGTCGACCCGCGCACGGCATTTGCGAGTCCCGAGCGCTTTCCAGACATTCCGCTCGTTGCGGAATGGCCGGATGCGGCGCTGCCGCCGCTCAATGTCGATGCCTATACGGCTTTCGTCGCTGTGACCCACGATCCCAAGATCGACGATCCCGCGCTGCTGCACGCGTTCGAGCGCAACTGCTTCTATATCGGCGCGCTCGGCTCGCGGAAGACGCACGCCAAACGCGGCGACCGACTGCGGGCGCAGGGTGCGAAGGAGAGCGACATCGCGCGCATCCACGCGCCGATCGGTCTTGCGATCGGCGCGGTCTCGCCGGCCGAGATCGCGGTCGCGATCATGGCCGAGATCACGGTGGTGCTGCGCCTGCCGCCCAAGGAAAAAGAAGAAGCGGCATGAAGTTCGGTCCGGCGAGCCCCAGGGATGCAATCGGCGGAGTGACCGTCCACACCCTGCGCCAGGGGCCGCTGGTGCTGAAGAAGGGCACGACGATCGGCTCTGCCGAGGTCGAGGCGCTGGAGCGTGCCGGCATCAAGGACATCGTCGTGGTGCGCATGGAGGCGGGCGACGTCTCCGAGGACATTGCGGCCGCAGGCATCGCGCTCGCCGTCGGCGGCGAGGGCATCCATGTCGAGCGCGCTTTTACCGGCCGCGCCAACCTGTTCGCCGCGCGCCCGGGCGTGCTGGTGATCGACCGCGCCGCGGTCGACCGCATCAACAGCATCGACGAGGCCATCACCTTTGCGACGCTTCCCGCCTACAAGCCAGTGGTCGAGGGCGAGATGCTCGGCACCGTCAAGATCATCCCGTTCGGCGTCGAAGGCGCCTTGCGCGATGCAGCGGTGAAGGCGGCGGGCAGGGACGTCCTGAAGATCGCGCCTTACGTCATCCAGCGCGTCGGCGTGGTCTCGACGCTGCTGCCGGGCCTCTCCTCCAAGGTGATCGACAAGACGCTGCGCGTCACCGCCGAGCGTCTTGCGCCCGCCGGCGCCAGCATCATCGCCGAGCGGCGGGTCCAGCACGATGAAGCGGCACTGTCGGGGGCGATCGAGGAATTGCTCGCGCTGGGAGCTGAGCTCGTCATCGTCTTCGGCGCCTCCGCGATCGCCGATCGCCGCGACGTGATTCCGGCGGCCGTTACCGGCATTGGCGGCGAGATCGAGCATTTCGGCATGCCGGTCGATCCCGGCAATCTTTTGCTCATCGCGCGGGCCGGCGGCGTGCCGGTGCTGGGCGCACCGGGCTGTGCGCGCTCGCCGGTCGAGAATGGTTTTGACTGGGTCTTGATGCGGCTCCTCGCCGGCATCGAGGTGACGCGGTCCGAGCTGATGGGCATGGGCGTCGGCGGCCTCCTGATGGAGATCGTCACGCGCCCGCAGCCGCGCGCCAAGCCCGAGACCGAGGGCAACAGCCAGGTCGCCGCCATCGTGCTCGCGGCGGGCCGCTCCACCCGGATGGGCGGACCGAACAAGCTGCTCGCCGAGCTCGACGGCAAGAAGCTGGTGCGAATCGCGACCGAGCAGGCGCTCGCTTCCAAGGCATCCGAGGTGATCGTCGTCATCGGCCATCAGGCCGAGCTGGTTGAGCAGGCGCTGCAAGGCCTGACGGTGAAGTTCGTCAAGAATCCGGATTTCGCCGGTGGCATCGCAAGCTCGGTCAAGGTGGGCATCGCTGCCGTGCCGGAAAGTTGTGATGGCGCCGTGGTCTGTCTCGGCGACATGCCGCTGATCGATGCCGGCTTGATCGACCGTCTCATCGACGGCTTTGCGCCGGACCGCGGCAACCTCATCGTCGTGCCCGTCAGCGAAGGCCGCCGCGGCAACCCCGTGCTATGGTCGCGCCGCTTCTTCAAGGAATTGATGACACTCGACGGCGATGTCGGCGCGCGCCATCTGATCGCCAAGCACACGGAGGCGGTCGCCGAAGTGCCCGTCGACGGCGAGAGCGCCTTCCTCGACATCGACACGCCGCAGGCGCTGGAAGCCGCACGGCGGGGGTGATGCCTCGGTGCGACCGGCGCCCGACCGCTCGATTTCAACCACCCGTTCATCATCTGGAAACGACCGGCGCTTAGAGTCTCTTTCACCTGCCTGGGGGGAGGGATTTTCCATGTCTTCGACCGTCGTCGCGCGCCGTTGCGCGATGTTTTGCTTTGTCTTGTCAGTTGCCGTCACGGGCGCTCGCGACGTCACCGAGGCCCATGCCGCTGGCGCATTTGCAGTCGGCAAATGCGGCGCCTACGGCCAGGCCTTTGACTACGGCCGCGAGGACGAGGCCCGTGCCGCGGCGCAGAAGCAGTGCAAGGGCGATTGCACCACCGTGACGATGAAGCGCGCCTGTGCCGCTATGTCGGTCGATCTTGCCAATCCCTGCGGCGCCTATGGCTATGCCGTCAAGCCGAAGATTTCCGCCTCTCTCAATGCCGCCACGCGCGAATGCTACAAATACGGCGGCAAGGAATGCGTGATCCGCGCCTGGACGTGCGACGCCAAGGGTTGATTCTTGTATGGTCATTCCGGGGCGCGCGGCGGCGCGAACCCGGAAATCTCGAGATTCCGGGTACGATGCTGCGCATCGTCCCGGAATGACAATCGAGGGAATACATGCAGTTCGATACCAAGATCGCGATCGTGATCCGCACCGATCTTCAGGCTTGGCAGAAGCTCAACGTTGCGTCCTTCCTCACCAGCGGCATCGCCGCGGCCTTTCCCGAATGCATCGGCGAAGCCTATGAAGACGCCTCGGGCACGACATATCACGCGCTGATCGGCCAGCCGATCCTGATCTATGGCGCCGACGGTCCGGCGTTGTCGCGCGCGCTGGACCGTGCGCTCGCGCGTAACGTCAAGCCGGCGGTCTATACCGAGGACATGTTCAGCACTACGCATGATGCCGCCAACCGCGAGGCAGTAAGGGCAGTCGCGCGAACGGATCTCAATCTCGTTGGCATCGCCATGCGGGCCGAGCGCAAGCTGATCGACAAGATCGTTGACGGCCTGAAGTTTCATAGCTAGCGGCCGCTGCTCGACAGCTCCCGTCGTCGTTGCGAGCGAAGCGAAGCAATCCAGGGTCTTTCCACCGCGGCAATTGCTACGTCGCTTTTGCTTCTCGCAATGACGGAGAGCGTGGCTACCCCGGCGGCATGCCTGCGAACATCGTCAGGCCGGGGTCGAGAGGGTCCCAGCCATGTCCGCGCGCGGCGAAAGTGACTGCGTGCGGCTTGTAGCGGGCGGGCTCGTCGAGGCTTGCGGCTCGGATCGTGAAGACGTCGGGCTGTGCCGCGAAGGTCATGTATACGGCTACGCCGCATTGCGGGCAGAAACTACGCGTCTTCACGTTGCCGCTGTCAGCAACCATGTCCCAATGCTTCGCCTCGCCGGTTACCGTGACGCCGGCGCGCGCGAAAGTTGCGTAGGAGCCATGGCCGCTGCCGCTCTCCCGCTGACAGTCCCGGCACTGGCAGTGATTGCTGAACAGCGGCTCGCCGGCAATCGAATAGCGGATCGCGCCGCATGCGCAGCCGCCGGTATAGGACTTGTTCATCGCGATGCTTTCTTATTGGTCTTCGCCGGAGATGACGTCGAGCCGCTGCAGCACCTTGACCCAGCCGTCGCTCATGTTGCGATAAGCGGTGTCGTTCTTCGGCATTGCGAAGCCCGAATGCACCACGCGCACGCGCGTTCCTGCTTCGACCGGCGTGAGGGACCAGGTGACGACGGTGTCGAGCGCCGACCCGTAGCCGCTATTGCCCTCGTCGCCGCCCTGCCAGGCGTAGGCGAAGCGTCGGTTCGGGACGACCTCCAGCACGCGGCAATGGATCGTGCCATCCCACGCGCCGGCCGGATTGGTCTTGAACGTGAAGGTGTTGCCTTCGACGGCCTCAAAGCCGGTCGGCGGCATCAGCCAGCGCGCAATGAGCTGGGCGCTGGTCAGCGCCTTCCAGATCGTCGCGACGCCGTGAGGGAAGACCTCGTCGATGACGATGTCTTTGGTTTGGTGTTGGACTTGAGCATTGGAAGCAGCACTCATGGATCGATCTCCTTCAACAGGTCACGCAGGTTCTGGAAACGCTCGCGCCAGAACACGCCGTAATGGTCCATCCAGCTGACCAGTGGCTCGAGTCCTTGCGGCGCGGCGCGGTAATAGACGTTGCGGCCCTCGGCGCGCTCGGCAACGAGGCCCGCCTGCCTGAGGGATTTCAGGTGCTGCGAGATCGCGCCCTGGGTGACGCCGCTGCCGCGCGTCAGCTCGGTAACGCTGATTTCCTTGCTCTCGAACACGCGCTCGAACACGGCGCGACGGGTTGGATCGGCGAGGGCGCGGATGACGGTGGTGATGGAATTCGGAGGGGCTTCGATCATGAGAATACATTAGCAGATACTAATTCATTAGCAAGTACTAATTTGCTATTCGCTCAACTATTCCTGTTCTTGACATGACTGACCAGTCAGTCATAATTAAAAGATGGTAGAGAAGCCACGTAAAGCCACGGCGGGATCCACGACCCGATCCGGGCGGCACACGGCCGGAGTCGCCGAGGCGGCGACCACGCCCGCCTCCAGCCGCGCCACGCGCGCGGCGGAGCGCCGCGCCGCCATTGTGGAGGCGGCGATGGAGGAATTCATCTCGCGCGGATTTGCGGCGACGCGGCTCGACGACATCGCCAAGCGCGCCGGTGTCGCCAAGGGCACGATCTACCTGCACTTCAGGGACAAGGAATCGATGTTCGAGGAGCTGGTGCGTGTCGTGATCGTGCCGGTGGTGGAGCGGCTCACTGCATTGCCGCCGCCGACGGGCTCGGTGCGCGACCTCATCGAGGCGTTCGCCAGCAGCTTCCTGAAAGAGGTCATCGGCACCAGGCGCGGTGACCTGGTACGCCTGATCGTGGCGGAGGGGCCGCGCTTTCCAGCCGTCGCCGACTTCTACTACCGCGAGGTCGTCTCGCGCGGCATCGCCGCCATGCGTGCGCTGATCGAGCTTGGCATCGCCCGCGGCGAGATCCGGGAGAAGAATCTCGCGCGCTATCCGCAAATCCTGGTCGCACCCGCGATGATCGCGGTGATCTGGCAGAGCCTGTTTGCGCGGCATGCGCCGCTGGATGCGCAGGAGATGCTGCACGTCCATCTCGATTTGATTTTTGGCGAACGGAGGACGACATGAGGTCGTCGCAAGCAATTTTCAGTATTGCATTGGCCATCGCGCTCGCAACCTCGCTGGCCGGGTGCAACGAGAAGCGCAATCCCGGCTTCCAGGGCTGGGTCGAGGCCGACATGATCTTCGTCAGCCCGGACGAAGCCGGACGGGTGACGAAGCTCAATGTCCGCGAGGGCGATGAGGTCAAGGTCGGCGATGCCCTCTATTCCGTCGATGACGATCTTCAGCTCGCCGATCTCAACCAGAACAAGGCGACGCTGGCGAATGCGCAACAGACCTATGATCGCGCGGCCTCACTGAGCAAGACCGGCTCCGGCACGCAGGCCAATCTCGATTCCGCCGTGTCCGCTCTGCGCGTTGCCGAAGCGAAGGTTGCGACGTCGGAGACACGGCTGGCGCGGCGCAAGGGCGTGGCGCCCGTTGCCGGCACCATCCAGCAGATCTATTTCCGGGAGGGCGAGATGGTGGCGGCGCAGCGGCCGGTGCTGTCGATCATGCCGCCCGGCAACATGAAGCTGCGGTTCTTCGTGCCGGAGACCGCGCTGCCGAAGCTCGCGATCGGCGATACGGTACGTGTCTCCTGCGATAATTGCGCGGCCGATCTCACGGCAAAGATCTATTTCATCGCGACCTCGGCCGAATACACCCCGCCTGTCATCTACAGCCTCGATGAGCGCAACAAGCTGGTCTATCTGATCCAGGCGCGGCCGGCGCGGCCCGACGCCTTGCGGGTCGGACAGCCGATCGACGTCTATCTCAATCCAAAAACCCCGGTGGCGGACAAGCGATGAACGGCGGCAACGGGATCGCGATCGACGTCAAGGGCCTGAGCAAATCGTTCGGCGGCCGCGAGGTCGTGCACGATCTGTCGATGCAGGTGCGGCGCGGCTCGATCTACGGCTTCCTCGGGCCCAACGGTTCCGGCAAGACCACCACCATCCGCATTCTCTGCGGGCTGCTCACGCCTGATAGCGGCGAGGGCACCTGCCTCGGCTACGACATCCGGCGCGATGCCGAGAAGATCAAGCGCCAGGTCGGCTATATGACCCAGCGCTTCAGCCTGTACCAGGATCTCTCCGTGCGCGAGAACCTCGAATTCGTCGCGCGGCTCTATGGCCTGGCCGACGCGCGAGGCGCGGCGCGCGACATGATCAAGCGGCTCGGGCTCTCTGGGCGCGGGGAGCAACTCGCCGGCGAGCTCTCCGGCGGCTGGAAGCAGCGGCTGGCGCTGGGGGCCTGCACGCTGCCCAATCCGCAATTGCTGCTGCTCGATGAGCCCACGGCCGGCGTCGATCCCAAGGCGCGGCGCGACTTCTGGAACGAGATCCACGCGCTTGCCGCCGAGGGCCTCACCGTACTGGTCTCGACCCACTACATGGACGAAGCCGAGCGCTGCCACGAGATCGCCTACATCGCCTACGGCCATCTGCTGACGCACGGCACGGTGGAGGAGGTGATCGCGAAATCCGCGCTGACGACCTACACCGTGACGGGCGAGGATCTCAACGGCCTTGCGGCCGAGCTCACCGGAAAGTCCGGGATCGACATGGTGGCGCCGTTCGGCACCTCGCTGCATGTTTCGGGACGCGACGTCGCGGCGCTCGAAGCCAGCATCGCGCCGTGGCGGGACAGAAGTGATTTGCACTGGCACAAATCGTCGCCCTCGCTGGAAGACGTGTTCATCGAGCTGATGGGGCGCTCTACGGACAATTTCCAATGAGCGCAGTTGACCATCCCGCACCACGGCGCGAAATCCGCGAGCGCTTCGGCTTCCTGCGGCGCTGCTATGCGATGCTGGTCAAGGAGTTCATCCAGCTCAAGCGAGATCGCGTGTCTTTCGCGATGATCGTGATGCTGCCGGTGATGCAGCTCATGCTGTTCGGCTATGCCATCAACACCACACCGCACCATCTGCCGAGCGCGGTGCTGCTCCAGGAGGATAGCGATCTCGCCCGCTCGATCCTGAAGGCGCTGGAGAATACGGCCTATTTCCGCTTCCTCTATGAAGTGCACGACGTCGACGATTTCGACAACCTCCTGAAATCCGGCAAGGTGCTGTTCGGCGTCGAGATCCCGCGCGGTTTCGAGCGCGCGGTGCGGCGCGGCGACAGGCCGGCGCTGCTGGTTGCGGCCGATGCGACCGATCCGGTGGCGGCGAGCGCGGCCATCGGCTCGCTCGGCATGATCGTGCAGACCGCGCTCAAGCACGACCTCTATATCGGCGATCCCCCGGAGATGCCGTTCGAGATCCGCGCGCATGCCCGCTACAATCCGGCCGCCGCCTCCAGCCTCAATATCGTGCCGGGCCTGGTCGGCACCATCCTCACCATGACCATGCTGATCTTCACCGCGCTCTCGGTCACGCGCGAGGTCGAGCGCGGCACCATGGAGAGCCTGCTGTCGATGCCAATCAAGCCGGTCGAGGTGATGTTCGGCAAGATCGTGCCTTACGTGCTGGTCGGATTCGTGCAGGCGTTCCTCATCATCGGCATCGGCGTCGGGCTGTTCGGCGTCCCCGTGCTCGGCAACCTGTTCCTGCTGGCGCTGCTCTCGACGCTGTTCATCACCACGAACCTGTCGATCGGCTACACGATCTCGACAGTGGTGCAGAACCAGCTCCAGGCCATGCAGATGTCGATGATGTTCTTTTTGCCGAGCATTCTGCTGTCCGGCTTCATGTTCCCGTTCGCGGGCATGCCGGCCTGGGCGCAATATGTCGGCGAATGCCTGCCGCTGACCCATTACCTGCGCATCGTCCGCGCCATCATGCTGAAGGGCGCGACCATGCAGAATTTGCGCTTCGACACGCTGGCGTTGGCGGCCCTGATGCTGCTTGCGATGACCATCGCCGTGACGCGCTTCCGCCGCACGCTGGATTGAGGCACAATGCCACCCGGAATCGAGGGGCGGAATGGTCAGATTTGCGAGCAGGAGGACACGGCACCACGCCGTGCTATCGGAGGATTTCGAGCGTGAGCTGACGCGGGAAGTGCTCCGCACCGAGCTGTTGCGGGTGCGGGCGCTGATCACGACGGGCTGCGTCATGATGCTGTTCCTCACCGCGATTTACCTGATCGATCCTTCCGTCGTGAACCGCGTTTGGCGGGGGACGGAAGGGCTGATCGAGGTCTATGGCCTCCTGATCGGCTTCATCCTGTTCGAAGTCTGGGTCCACACCCAGATCAGGAAGAATCTCCGCCTCGATCGCGACTTGCCGGTGATCAGGCGCTATGTCGGCTCGCTGATCGAGACGTCACTGCCTACCGTCATCCTGATCCTGCAAATCCAGACCATGGGCGCGGCCCAGGCGCTCGGTTTCGCCGTGCCCCTGATGTACTTCATCTTCGTCATCCTCTCGACCCTGCGGCTCGACTTCTGGCTCTCTGCATTCACAGGGTTCGTGGCCGCGGCGGAGCTTCTGAGCATTGCGCTGTACTACAACTCGACCGGCGAGGCCGACGAACCGCTGATCTATTTCCACGCCGTGCGCAGCACCATCATCCTGATCTGTGGCGTGCTGGCGGGCGCCGTCGGCGCGCAGCTCCGCCGCCAGTTTGCCGCGAGCATTGCGGCGGCGACCGCGCGCGACCGGGTGACGAACCTGTTCGGCCAGCATGTCTCTCCGCAGGTAGTGGAGCGGCTGATGGCGCAGGGAACGAGCGCAAGCGGTGATCTTCGTCGCATCGCGGTGATGTTCGTCGATTTCCGCGGCTTTACCGCCGGCGCGCAGTCGCGCTCCCCGCAGGAGGTGGTCGAGCGGCTCGACGGCGCCTTTGCGGTGCTGGTGGACATCCTTGATCGTCAGGGCGGCATCGTAAACAAGTTCCTGGGCGATGGTTTTCTCGCCTTGTTCGGCGCGCCGCTGGAGGCCTCCGACGCCGCGCAGCGTGCGGTTGCCGCAGGCCGCGAGATGCTGAGCGCGATGGACCGCATCAACGCGCAGACGAGCTGGCCGCTTCGGATCGGCATCGGCATTCATTTCGGCGAGGTCGTCGCCGGCAATATCGGCTCGCCCCGGCGCAAGGAGTACACGGTGATCGGCGACACCGTGAACTTCGCCTCGCGGCTGGAAGCGCTGAACAAGGAGTTCGGCTCGCAGCTTCTGATTTCCGCCTCGGTGCGCGAAGCATTGGGCGATGACGGCAGTGACGTCGTCGCGCTCGGCGAGGTCGCCGTGCGCGGCTATGAGCGGCCGGTCGCTGTGTTTCAACTGGGGTAGGGCGCGTCACATACTGCCAGCATCCGCTCTTCCGCTTCTCAAACCGATTGCTCCGATTGCTCCGAATTTTGGGGCATGACGCGCGATATCGCCGGCCTGTAGACTGCCGGCGATGCGGCCGGCTGCGGCCGCGACTTGCATGAGGGATCGAAGATGCAGCGCCGCTACGTCACCGTCGACGTGTTCACCGACCGCGCCTTCGGCGGCAACCAGCTCGCCGTGGTGCTCGACGCCGGCGGCCTGTCGGCCGCGCAGATGCAGTCGATCGCGACCGAGTTCAACTATTCCGAGACCACCTTCGTGCTGCCGCCGCGGGACAAGGCCAATGATGCCGAGGTGCGCATCTTCACGCCGGTGCAGGAGATCGCCTTTGCGGGCCATCCCAATGTCGGCACCGCCTTCGTGCTTGCCTCGATGGCGAAGGAGCCGAAGCCGCGTCTGCTGTTCGAGGAGAAGGCCGGGCTCGTGCCGGTCGATATCGCGAGAGAGCAGGGCCGGGTGATCCGGGCCGAGCTCACCGCGCCGCAGCCGCTGGAGCGGCTCTCACGGCTGTCAGCTGCCGAAGCCGCGAGCTGCGTCTCGCTCGTTGCGGACGACATCAAGATAGACAATCACGAGCCGCAGATCGTCACCGTCGGAAATGCGTTTCTGGTGATGGAGCTGCATTCGCGCGAGGCGCTGAAGCGCGCTCGACCGGATCCTGCAGCCTACGGCAAGGTGTTGCCGCGCGACGGCGCCCGCTCGGTTTGGTTCTACACGCGCGACGTGGCCGCGGCGGAGGTGCCTTGCCAGCGGCAGGCGCGGATGTTCATGCGCGGCGCCAGCGGTCTCGTCGAGGACCCCGCCACCGGCAGCGCCACGGTGGCCGCCGCCGCGCTGTTCGCCGATCTCGATCCTGCGCGCGACGGCGAGCTCAAGCTCACGGTCGGCCAGGGCTTTGACATGGGCCGGCCGAGCATCCTCCTGACTCGCGTGCGCAAGCAGGACGGCAAGATCGTCTCGGCCCATGTCGGTGGCAGCTGTGTGCAGATGATGGAAGGCGCGTTCCGGCTGGCGGGGGAGGGCTGAAGCTCGTTCATCCGTCATCCTGAGGTGCGAGCTCTTGCGAGCCTCGAAGGATGCACGGCCGAGGTGCAGCCTCAGGGCACGCCGTCGTCCTTCGAGGGCCGCTGAAGAAGCGGCCACCTCAGGATGACGGCTACGGCTAAAGCGGACGCAACGACGGTTACACCTGCTGCCCCGCCAAATTCGTCACCGCCACCCCATCGCGCTCCTCGATGATCTCAGCGATCATCTGGCGGTGGCAATGGGTATGATCACGCTCGTAGCAGAGCAGGCATACCGGGCCGGCCTTCTTCACCAGCGCCGAGAGCTCGTCCATCGCTTCCTTCGCCTCGGGCGTCTTCAGGTGTTTTGAGAAAATCGTCTCCAGCACGTCGTACTGCCCGCTGCGCGCGGCGAGCCGGCCTTCCTTCGGTGTGCCCAGCGCGGCGAGATGGACATAGGCGATGCCGCGCTCGTCGAGTCCTGCGGACAACTGCTTCTTGGAAAAGCCCGGCCGGCGCGACGACGTCACCGCGCGCACGTCGACCACGAGCTTGACGCCGGCCTCTTCCAGCTCGTCCAGCACCGCCTTGGGCGGCGTCTGCTCATAGCCGATGGTGAACAGCTTTTTCGCTTTTGCCATGGGTCACCTCAGCTCACCCGCGCGATCAGTTCCATGGCGCCGGCCGGTGCGCGCACCTTGCCCTCGTGGATGACATAGGCAAACACGTCGCGCGGCTCCTTCTTCGGCTTGGCCTTGTCGACTTTCGGCAGGTCGTCCGGTTCATCGCCCGAAGCCCAGGCCTGAAAGCGCTCGGCCCATGCGTCGAGCTGCTTCGGCGGATAGCAGGTCTTGATCTCGTCATTGCCTTTCTGCAGCCGGGCATACACGAAATCGCCGGCGACATCGGCGATGGCAGGATATTTGCCGTGTTCGGCGAACACCACAGGCGTCTCGAACTCGCGGATCAGCGCCACGAAGTCCGGCGTGCAAAAGCTGTCGTGGCGAATCTCCACGACATGGCGCAGCGCGCGGCCCTCGAGCTTGCGGGGCAACAGCTCGAGGAACTTTCCGAAATCGGCGCCGTCGAATTTCTTGGTCGGCGCGAATTGCCACAGCACCGGCCCGAGACGGTCGCCGAGTTCCAGCACGCCGGAATCATAGAATCGCTTGATGGAGTCGCCGGCTTCGGCGAGGACGCGGCGGTTGGTGGCGAAGCGCGGTCCCTTCACCGAGAACACGAAGCCGTCGGGGACCTCGCTCGCCCATTTGCGAAAGCTCTCCGGCTTCTGCGAGCCGTAATAGGTGCCGTTGATCTCGATCGAGGTCAGCTTCGAGGCCGCGTAAGACAGCTCCTTCGCCTGTGTGAGCTTCTCCGGATAGAACACACCGCGCCAGGGCTCGAAGGTCCAGCCACCGATACCGATGAAGATGTTGCCGGATTTTTTTGACGCGGTTTTTGCTTTGGCCACAGGAGGATCTCGCATCGACGGGGGAAGGAGGGCATTATCCTAGTCAAACGAGATGTGATTGGCCAGTTCTCGCGTCGCGCCTAAGCTCTGCGGCGCGATCTGCAAGAAAGGAGAATAAGATGCGGATGCTGATGGTGGGAGCGGCGCTCGTCATGATGACATCTGCTGCCATGATATCTTCAGTCATGGCGGATGACGACGATGCGAAAGGCGCGCAGAAGCTCGCCAAACAGGGCCGCGACGATTACTGGCATTGCCTGGCGCGGGAATATTCGCGCGACAGCAATCAGGGAATGACGGAGCAGGATTTTGGCCGCTCGGTTGCGGCCGCCTGTCGGTCAGAGCGGCAATATTACCGGGTGGCGCTGCTTGACTATCTCACCACGCAATATCCGAACATCGATGCCGGCGCCCATCTCGCGACCGCGAACAGGGCGGTGGAGTCTGCGCAGAAGGATATCGTGACGGCCTTCGTCAAGCACATGCCGCCGGCAAAGTGAGGCGAGTAGGAATGGCCAACAGCGAATCGGGCGAGCAAGCGGGCTTTCCTCATTCGCTACCCGCCATTCGCTATTCCCCTCGGGGCCTTTCGGCTCCGCGCGCATCCGTGGTATCACGGGGCGCATCTGGAACAGGGATGGATTTCCATGGCGTCTGAGTCGGTGGGGGGCATTTTGGGCGCGATCGTCGCCGCGATCGTGCTTGCGGTCGCCGTCATGTTCGGGCCGATCGGACAATACGGCAAGCCGCCCAAACCGGCGAAAGTCGAGCCGGCCCCGGCTGCGGCACCCGCAGCTCCCGCCACGCCGGCGCCCCGCGGCCCGATCATCCGGGAAGTGCCCAACCAATAGGGCACGATCATCGTGGTTTTCACCCCTTGCGAGGCGGTCTTGTCGTACCTATCTAGATTTTAACGGCGACGTCGAGCGAAAAACTCCGGCGCCGGGACGACCTTGGAATAGCTTGGGCTTGCGCCGGATGTACGCGCGGTCTGCCGTTCCGGGGTCGTTGGCATTTTAGGGCCCTTTTGGATCGTTTCCCACAGACTCCCCGGCTTGGCAGCGCAGGACGCGGCGGATATACGCTGCCGTCATGAATGAAGCGATCAGACCAGGCCCCGATAATCTGCCGCAGGCTCAAGAGGGGCCGGAACTGTCGGTCATCGTCCCGACATTCAACGAGCGCGACAATGTCATGGTGCTGTACCGGCGCCTGGAAGCAACGCTCGCCAACGTCGCCTGGGAAGTCGTGTTCGTCGACGACAATTCGCCCGACGGCACGTGGGACGTCGTGCGCGCGCTGGGGCAGCGCGACAACCGCGTGCGCTGTATCCGCCGCATCGGCCGCCGCGGCCTGTCGGGCGCCTGCATCGAGGGCATCCTGGCGTCCAGTGCGCCTTATGTGGCCGTGATCGATGCCGACCTCCAGCACGACGAGACGCAGCTGCCGAAGATGCTGTTGCTGCTTGCGAGCGACCAGGCCGAGCTCGTGGTCGGCAGCCGCTACATCGAAGGCTACAAGAGCGAAGGCTTCGACAAGCAGCGCGCCGGCGCCAGCGCGCTGGCGACCGAGGTCGCAAGGAAGATGCTGCGGGTCGAGATCGCCGATCCCATGAGCGGCTTCTTCATGGTCCGCCGCGATCGGTTCGAACAGCTCGCGCCGAAACTGTCGGTGCACGGTTTCAAGATCCTGCTCGACCTCGTTGCGACCGCGCATGGCGGCTTGCGCGCCGTCGAGATTCCCTACACCTTCGGCGCCCGCCAGCACGGCGAGAGCAAGCTCGATTCCATGGTCGCGCTCGACTTTCTCGGTCTCGTGCTGGCCAAGCTGAGCAACGACATCGTCTCGCTGCGCTTCATCCTGTTCGCGATGGTCGGCGGCATCGGCCTCGTGGTGCATCTGACCACGTTGTTCATTGCCCTTCAGCTGTTCAAGGCTCCCTTCGCGGAGGCGCAGGCTGCCGGCGCCATCGTCGCCATGACCAGCAATTTCATCCTCAACAACTTCCTCACCTATCGCGACCAGCGGCTGAAGGGCTTTGCGCTGCTGCGCGGCCTGATTGCCTTCTACATCGTGTGCAGCGTCGGCCTGCTCGCCAATGTCGGCGTCGCCTTCTCGGTGTACGACCAGGAGCCGATCTGGTGGCTCGCCGGCATGGCCGGGGCGCTGATGGGCGTGGTGTGGAACTACGCGATGTCAGGCCTGTTCGTCTGGCGCAAGAAATAGCGCGACATGGGCGGAGCTGACGCGCGGATCGTCCGCAACACCGCGCTGGCGATTTTTGCGCTGGTGGCCCTGCGGCTGGTCGCGGCCGCGTTCACGCCGATCACCTTCGACGAAGCCTATTACTGGATGTGGTCGAAGCATCTGGCGGGCGGTTACTACGACCACCCGCCGATGGTGGCTTATGTGATCCGCGCCGGCACCATGATCGCCGGCGATACCGAGCTCGGTGTCCGCCTGGTCTCGATCCTGCTCGCGCTGCCGATGAGCTATGCCATCTATCGCTCTGCCGCGATCCTGTTCGGGGGCGCGCGCGTGGCTGCGACCAGCGCCATCCTGCTCAACGTGACCATGATGGCCTCTGTCGGCACGCTGATCGTGACGCCCGACGCGCCGCTGCTGGTCGCCTCCAGCTTCGTGCTGTTCTTCCTCGCCAAGGTGCTGGAGACCGGACGCGGCGTCTGGTGGCTCGCGGTTGGCGCTGCTGTCGGTGCGGCACTGCTGTCGAAATACACCGCCATGTTCTTTGGTGCTGCGATCCTGATCTGGCTCGCTTCCGTGCCGAAACTCAGGCGCTGGTTTCTCTCGCCATGGCCCTATCTCGGGGGCCTGGTCGCGCTCGCGCTGTTCGCGCCGGTAATCCTCTGGAATGCGGACCATCAATGGGTCTCGTTCGCAAAGCAGCTCGGCCGCGCAAAGATCGAAGGCTTCCGTCCGGTCTTCATCGCCGAGCTGATCCCGACCCAGATTGCGTTTGCAACGCCGCTGGTCTTCATCCTTGGCGCGATGGGCCTGCATGCGCTGACCTGGCAGCGCGCCGGCGCGCTGGCCTCGCGCGTGCTGATCGAGACGATGTTGTGGACCATCGTCGCCTATTTCGTCTGGCATTCGCTGCACGCCCGCGTCGAAGCCAACTGGTTCGCGCCGGTCTATCCGCCCTTCGTCGTCGCTGCGGCCGCCGCCGCCAACCTCGTGCAGTGGAAGCCGCGTGCGCGGCGCCTGGCGGAGTTCTGCCTGCGCTGGGCCGCGCCTGTCGGCATCGTGATGTTTGCCGCGCTGATCGTGCAGGCCAACACCGGCTGGCTGTCCGGTTATCGCCGCGATGCCACCGTTCGCAGCGTCGGCGTCGGCTGGCGCGAGCTCGCCGCGGGAATCGAAGCGGTGCGCACCCGCTATGGCGCGACCTGCGTGCTGGCGCAGGACTACGGCACCACGGGCTGGCTCGCCTTTTACCTGCCGCGCGGCACCTGCGTGGTGCAGCAGAACCAGCGCATCCGCTGGGTCAACATGGACGAGCCCGATCCAAAGCTGCTTGCCGGCAAGCTGCTCTATGTCGACGAGCTGCGCCCGAACGGTCATCCCGTCCTCAGCGATCTCTTTGCGAAGGTCACGCAGGTCGCGCAATTGCAACGCAAGCGCGGGCCGCTCGTGGTCGAGACGTACGGTGTCGATCTGCTGGAGGGCGCCAAGGGTGACGTGCTGGACCGGTCGCCGCCGCCGGAAGCAAGATAGCGGCCTCAGTCGATCGCCTCGGCGCGCAAGCGGAGAGGCGAAGCGTCGATAGAGAGCGGCGCCCACCGGCCCGGTGCAATGCTTCCCCGTTGTCCTGCGGGCATTGCAGACCACGAAAACGACTTGGTTGGATGGCCTTGGAGATATGGCCGGACGCGCCCGCAGGCCGCACCGATCCGGCCGAGATGATGGTTAACAGTTTCGCCTAAGTCCGTAGTTCTGCGGAGTCTTTCCCGAAATGGGACGACGTTAACGAGCTGCCCCACATCCGCCCGAACTTAATCCGCATTTAACTAAAAGTCGCCTTAATGACGCTCGGACCCTCTGCGAGATGCTGTTCCGGGATCGTGACCAGCGGCACTTTGAAGGGGGACTGAGTGACACCGTCCTGGACGCAAGGCGAATGAGTACGAGTATCGCTGCGCAGAGTAACGCGGCACGGAAGTCCAAGAAGTCTCTTCGGAAGCCTTCCCGGAAAATGACCACGACCAATTGGCTTGGCGCCGCAGCTATCGGCTGCGTCGTGATGGGCGCCGGCTGGACCATCTACAGCAACATCCTCGGCGCCAGCGTCTATCCGACCGTCGGCAGCATTGGCTACGACGAGCCCGTGATCAAGCGCGCCCCCAAGGTCGCGCTGCGCGAGGCGGGCGAGGCCATCAAGGAAACCTTCGCGCTGCTGCCCGACCGCCTCCAGGTCGCCGCTCCGATCTCGCGCGAGATGTTCAACGAGCGCTTTGCCGCGGCTGCGACCCAAGGCGTGCCGTCGAATGCAGCGAGCGCAGCGCCCGCAACCCAGGTTGCGGTGGCCAAGGAAACGTCGAAGGAGGCCCCGAAGCAGAGCGTGATCGCGAAGGTCGCGGAAGCGCTGAAGCCGGCTCCGGCCAAGACTGGTGACAAGACTGCTGACAAGACCGCCGACAAGTCCAAACGTGCGACGGATGCGCAGGTCAAGCTGGCTTCGGCCGATCCGGCCCAGATCGTGCCGGCGCCCGAGGCAAAACCAAAATCCTTCGTCGATCGCGCCAAGGCGGCGGTGATGTCGATCACCGGTCCGCGACAGTCGATGGTCGAAAAGCTCTGGGGCAAGCGCGAGCCGTCCGGCGGGCTGCTCGCCTATGCCTCGGCCGATGCCAGCGTGACCGCGTCCATCGCGCCGAAGGAACAGAACCCGATGTTCGGCGGTGCGCCGCCCTATGAGCGTGACACCGCGGTCTACGACATCACGGCCAAGACGGTGTACCTGCCCGACGGCACCAAGCTCGAAGCGCATTCCGGCCTCGGCTCCAACCTCGACGATCCGCGCTCCCAGCGCACGCGCATGCGCGGCGTGACGCCGCCGCACATCTACACCCTGAAGCCGCGCGAAGCGCTGTTTCACGGCGTGCCCGCGCTGCGCCTGACCCCGATCGGCGGCGAGAATGCGATCTACGGCCGCGATGGCCTGCTCGCGCACACTTACATGCTCGGACCGAACGGCGATTCCAACGGCTGCGTGTCGTTCAAGGATTATTACGCGTTCCTCGACGCCTACCGCAACAAGGGCATCCGCAAGCTCGCGGTGCTGGCGCGGGTGGAGTGAGGCGCGCTCACGCCGCCATCGCCTTGCGCAGCGCCATCTCCGTTGCGATCGCATCCCGCACTGCGGGGCGAGCCTGCATGCGGCCGAGATAGCCCGACAGGGACGGCCATTGCGCGATGTCGACGCCCGCAGGGCGCAGCAGCAGCAGCGCCCAGGTGAGGTGCGCATCCGCGACGGTGAAGCTGTTGCCGACGAGGAATTCGCGCTCCGCCAGATGCGCCGATGGCACCGACAATGTCTGTGCGATCCTCGCGCGCGGCTTGGCGAGCGAGTCGTCGTCCTTGTACCAGAAGGCTGGAAACAGGAACGCCTTGTGGATCTCGGCACCGATGAAGCTCAGCCATTCCTGGAGACGATAGCGATCGGGATCGCCGAACTCAGGCGCAAGGCCTGCCTTCGGCTTCGAATCTGCAATGTACTGCAGCACTGCCGCGCTCTCGGTCAGCCGTTCGCCGTTCTCCAGCACCAGAACCGGCACCGCGCCCTTCGGCGACACGCCGCGGAAATCGCTGCCGTCGTCCAGGATCCTCTTGGTCCAGATATGGGCGAGGTGATACTGCGCCTCGATATCGGCCTCCATCAGCGCAATGCGGCTCGAGAGCGAGCAGGCCATCGGAAAGAAATAGAGTTGCAGCATGATACGCTCCGTCAAATCAGCGCATCGCTGCGCGCGATGATCGCGAAGCGGTCCGAGAGCTCCGCCAGCGCGACCTCGTGAATTGTCCGGGCGTCCCAGATGCCGCCGCGGCCATCGGGCAGGTCGCGCGTCGCGCAGGCATCGGCCGCAATCGTCGTCCGCAGGCCGAGGTCGAGCGCGGCACGGGCGGTCGAGGAGACGCACATATGGGTCATGAAGCCGGCCAGCACGATGTTCTTGTGTGCGGTGGCGGCAAGACGCGCTTGCAGGTCGGTGCCGGCGAACGCGTTCGGCAGCGCCTTCTCGATCACGGGCTCGCTTGCGAGCGGCGCCAGGCGCTCGACGATCGCGCCGCGGGCGGCCTCGCGGTCGAACAGGCCGCCGGCGCGGCCCTTGTGCGCGACATGGAAGATCGCAGCGCCGCTTTCCCGTGCCCGCGCCAGCAGGCGCGCTGCGGCGGCGATCGCCGCTTGCGCATCGGGCAGGGCCAGCGGGCCGGCACAATATTCGTTCTGGATGTCGATCAGCACGAGACAGGCTTCATTGAGCCTCGGCGGATTGAGATCGGCGCCGGCGAGTTCGAGCAGGGTCTTGGGAGCGGTCATGCTGATCGTGCCTTCCAGGGATCTCGGATGGCGCGACGTTAACGCAGCGGTGGCCTGCTGTTATGCAGGACTATTGCAGCTTATGGCTGCAGATTTGCAGGAGACGGCATCGCCTGCTAACTTCGTCCGGATGAACTGGGACGATCTGCGCATCATTGCCGCGGTCCGGGACGAGGGCACCTATGCCGGCGCCAGCGCGCGGCTGCGCATCGACGAGACCACGGTCGGCCGCCGGCTCGCGCGAATCCAGCGCGACCTCGGCGTGCCGCTGTTCGATGCCGTGGACGGGCTGCGGCGGCCGACACGCCATTGTGAGGCGGTGCTCGAGCATGTCGGCGCGATGGCGGCCCATGTCGCGGCGATCGACCGCATCAAGGAAAGCCAGGTGGGCCCGGTCGGGCGCCTGCGCATCGCCTCGACCAATGCGGTCGCCGAAGAGCTGCTGGCGCCGCGGGCAAGCAGGTTCCTGCGCGATCATCCCGGCCTGACCCTTCAATTCCTCACCTCCAGCAGCAACGTCAAGTTCTCGCGCTGGCAGGCCGACCTCGCCATTCGCCTGCGCAAGCCGGAGAAGGGCGACTTCACGATCTCCAAGCTCGGCGATGCCAGGCTGTATTTCTTCGAGCCAACTGACCGCACCGGTGGCGAGCCGATCGCCTGCGTCTATCCGGACGAGCTCGATGCCATTCCCGAAGCGCAGTTCCTGCGCGCGAAGCGGCTGAAGAACGTGCGCTGCGTCACCGACAATGTCCGCATCATCCGCACCATGATCCAGTCGCATCAGGCCGTCGGCGTGTTGCCCGAACACAGTTGCGGGCCGTTGCTCGCCGACCGCAGCCTGCGCGCCACGCTGCTGCCGAGGCGCCGCGATGTCTGGCTGCTGGTGCAGAACCATCTGAAGCGCGATCCGGCGATGCGGCTCACGATCGACTGGGTGAGGGCCTGTTTCCAGGATTTGTCGCACGGCTGACCGCCGGCGATCAGAGCTGCATTGAACGCCGTCTGCGCGATGTGCGACCAGTCTCTATTCCGGGCTAGCGAACTAAACGTTCGTGGTTATGGATTCCGGGCTCGCGCCCCAAGAGGGCGCGCCCCGGAATGACGGCTGGAGAGAGTTTGCCCCCAAAACAAAAACCCCGGCATCGCTGCCGGGGTTTCGTCGTCCTTGAGGTCGTTGGACCTTAGAAGTCCATGCCGCCCATGCCGCCGCCGGGGGGCATGGCCGGTCCGGCGCCGCCCTTCTTGGGCAGCTCGGCGACCATGGCTTCCGTGGTGATCAGGAGCGCGGCCACCGAGGCTGCGTTCTGGATCGCGGTGCGGACCACCTTGGTCGGGTCGATGATGCCCTTCTTGACGAGGTCGGCATATTCGCCGGTCTGGGAGTCGAAGCCGTAAGCGTAGGCCTTGTTCTCCAGGATCTTGCCGACGATCACCGAGCCGTCTTCGCCGGCGTTGATCGCGATCTGGCGAGCGGGAGCCGACAGCGCCTTGCGCACGATCTCGACGCCGGTCTTCTGGTCGTCGTTCTTGGTGCGCAGGCCCTTGAGCTGCTCGGAGGCACGGAGCAGGGCGACGCCGCCGCCCGGGACGATGCCTTCCTCGACAGCCGCGCGGGTCGCATGCATCGCGTCATCAACGCGATCCTTGCGCTCCTTCACCTCGACCTCGGTCGCGCCGCCGACGCGGATCACCGCGACGCCGCCCGCGAGCTTGGCGAGACGCTCCTGGAGCTTCTCACGGTCGTAGTCCGAGGTGGTCTCCTCGATCTGCGCCTTGATCTGGGCCACGCGCGCCTCGATGTCGGCCTTCTTGCCGGCGCCGTTGACGATCGTGGTGTTCTCCTTGTCGATCATCACCTTCTTGGCGCGACCGAGCATGTTGAGCGTGACGTTCTCGAGCTTGATGCCGAGATCTTCCGAGATCGCCTGGCCGCCGGTCAGGATCGCGATGTCCTGCAGCATGGCCTTGCGGCGATCGCCGAAGCCCGGAGCCTTGACAGCCGCGACCTTGAGGCCGCCGCGCAGACGGTTCACGACCAGGGTCGCGAGCGCCTCGCCTTCGACGTCCTCGGCGACGATGACCAGCGGCTTGCCGGTCTGCACCACGGCCTCGAGCAGCGGGAGCAGCTCGTTCAGCGAGGAGAGCTTCTTCTCGTTGATGAGGATGTAGGCATCGTCCATCTCAACGCGCATCTTGTCGGCGTTGGTGACGAAGTAGGGCGAGATGTAGCCGCGGTCGAACTGCATGCCCTCGACGACGTCGAGCTCGGTCTCGAGCGACTTGGCTTCCTCGACGGTGATGACACCCTCGTTGCCGACCTTCTTCATGGCGTCGGAGAGGAACTTGCCGATTTCGGCATCGCCGTTGGCCGAGATGGTGCCGACCTGAGCGATCTCGTCGTTCGACGTGACCTTCTTGGAGTTCTTCTGCAGGTCCGCGACCACGGCTTCGACCGCGAGATCGATACCGCGCTTGAGGTCCATCGGGTTCATGCCGGCGGCGACCGACTTGGCGCCTTCCT